>CAMCBZ010000011.1 GCA_945873145.1 uncultured Prevotella sp. | reverse complement strand
GGAAGCCGTCGACGATGAAGAGCGGGTCGTTGCTCTGCGTGATGGAGCCACCGCCACGTACACGGATCTTCACTGTGGCATCGGGTGAACCTTCGGAAGTGGATACCTGCACACCGGCGAGCTTACCGGTCAGTGCTTCCTCGGCACTGGCCACAGGCACCTCGACGAGCGATTTGTTGTCGACAGTGGCGACAGAACCGGTGAGGTCCTTACGCTTCACCGAGCCGTAGCCGATGACCACCACGTCGTTGAGGTTGTTGGCGTCGTCTTCCATCTTAATGGAGAGAGAAGAGCGGTTGCCGACCGTCACGGTCTGGGTTTTCATGCCCACGTAGCTGATCTTTAGCGTCTTCTTTCCTCCCTTCATATCTATGGAGAAGTTGCCGTCAAGGTCGGTGACGGTGCCGTTGCCGGGCAAGCCGACCTCCTGCACGGTGGCGCCAATGATGGGCTCTCCCGACTTATCGGTGATCGTACCCTTGACGATTTGTGCATTGATGTCAGCGGCACAAACGAGCAGACCGGTGAGTAATGCGGCCCGCATTTTGTTAAGATTGTTAGCCATACGATTGTTTTTAGTTATTGTTTTTCTTTTAAATGATCGGTTTCTGTATTGTAGGCGACGATTCAAAATTACGGAAAATTTTGTTATCTATATCCTTTTCTTTTTTTAAAATTTCACCTCTGGGACGATTTTCCCCCTCAAAAAGTACTATTTTCTCCGTTTGCTATGGCTTCGGGACCAAAACCACCCATGTCATTCGCCGCACGCACGGTCCACTTTCCAGTGGCGGGAGTGGCGGAAAATGACGTGGCGGTGGTGATCGTTTGCAGTACATTGTTGTGGAAGACAGCGTAGGCAGTGGCCTGCGGAGTAGCCTTCCAGCTCAGTTTGTTTTTTGAGATTTGCAGTCCCGATACGGTGAGATCTTCTGTCAACGCTTTGGGATTCCATGTCGGGAACATGCGCTCATAGCTGAAATTGGCAGCCTGGCTGTCGCTCAGAATGGTGGAGTGGGGGCCATCGTAAGAGTTGATGGTGTGGCTGGCAGGAGACAGCGTCGTGCCGTCGGCACTCTGTGTGAGGTATTCGGCAAGAACATAGGGGTTGGTAGCGTTCATGCCCTTCTCGACCCAACGCTCGGGAAGAATCGTAGCGGCAGCGTTGGCGTCAAGCACGGTATGGAGAAAGACACTGATGGGTTGGTTGCGCCATGTGCGGCCGTAGCACCACGAGCCCTTGCCCTGAGACAAGTCGACGATGCGGCAATGGTCAAAGACATAGCCGAAAGGAGTCGTAGTAGACGGTGCGGTGATGATGCGGCGGCCGGTGCCGTCGGCATTGCGGGGCTCCAGGCTCATCGTGGTGTTGTCGAAGCGGATGTCTCCGCCACCACAGATGAAGTCTACGGTGCCGTGGATGTCGCAGTTGCGGAAATAAGCTTGCATCGCTGTGTTGCTGCTGTAGTAGGTGTCCTGATGGGATAGCATCCTCACCTTATTATATATGGTGTGGTTGCCGGCATCCTGCATGACAGCGGCACGTCCGGCTCTGCCAGCCTCGTAATACGCAAGGGCATTGTTGAGCGTGAGGTCCTGGAGATAGAGCCCGGAGCGGGTGTTGAGAAACATATCGGCCAGTCCCAGACCTTCCTGCTCTGTTCGGGGGCGGGTGACGAGGATGGTAGAGTCCATGCTCTGACCGATGATCGAGAGACTGTCGGCGGGAAAGGTCTGTTCCGTCATGTTGCCAAAGTCATAAACGCCATTGGGCAGAAATATTTTTATGCGTTGGCACTTGCTTTCAGTATCGGCGATTGTGTGGAAGATGTCGAGCACCGACTGAGCGTCGCCGGGCTTGGCAATGTAGTATCCGGCCGTCTTCTGAGACTCATGCAGTGCCTCCATCTCAAGGCTGGCCCAGATAAAGGGACCTACGCCCTTGGCGTCGTTGTCGCGGATGGGCTCACTGATGTAATAGTCGAAACTGCCGTTGCGCTTGTAGTTGGGCTTTTTCACGAGAGGGCCGGGACCGGGGCCCAGTCCGCTGACGGCACAGCAGTGGGTGAGCGAAATGGTTTTATCGTCGTTGACACGGATGAAGTGTCGCAGGATGCCCTCGTAAGCTTTGATGCCGGCTGAGAGGTAGTCGACCGACCGGCCGTCCACGTTGGCACTCTTGGGAAGGTTGCCGGTGCGCACGCCCTTCAGCAGTACGTAGGCAAACATGCAGGAGGCGGTGGACTCAAGATAGTTGCGGGGGTCGTTGACATCCATGACGTCGTACCACACACCGCTTTTCCCGTCCTGATATTTCACCACGGCAGTCATCACCTTTTGCAGCAGTTGCTGCAACTCAGCACGGCGGGCATAGTTCTCGGGCAGCACGTCGAGCACCTCGGTGATGGCCATGGCATACCAGCCCAACGCTCTTGCCCAGGTGTGTTGGCTCTGTCCTGTGGTCTTGTCTGCCCAGAACACGCTGTGGGTCTCGTCCCAGGCGTGTTTCCAAAGTCCGGTGGCGGCATCGAAGGTGCGGCGGTCGGTGGTGGTGATCTGCTTCACGGCATCGTCGTAGACTTTGTGGGCCTGGCGCGGCGAGAGGTGATTCTTGGCATAGAGACAGCGGAAAGGCAGACCCATGAAGATGCCGTCGAGCCATACCTGACGGGCATAGATGGCCTTGTGCCAATACACCCCGTCGGTGGTGCGGGGCTGTTTGCTTAGTTGGTCGAAGAAGACTTGCAGGGCCAGGTCTCTGCCTTGGCGGGCAGCGGCAGAGACTGTCGTGCTTGTTTTTTCCTTGTCGCGCTGTTGCATCCGCTCGACGAGCTTGGCGGGCCGCACATTGTCGAGGTTATAGTCGTTTTTCTCGTAGCCGGTGACCTTGGCGTCGTCAGCGATCATGTGGCGCAGATAGGCTTCGAGATAGTTGCGGATGGTATCGCTGCCATGACGGAGATAGGTGTCGAGCATGCCTTCGAGCTCAATGCCAACAGCATAGTTCCATTTGGGCTTCTTGGCGAAGTCGAGCAGCCAGGGCTGCGGGTTGCGCTGCATCTCGGAGTAGGTCATCCACTCGGCGTAGGAAGAGTAAGGATTGGCAGCACCGTTCTGTACGAGATTGCCGTTGATGTAGAGGTTGTCATAGACCATGTTGCTGGTCTGACCGGTGACGGAGACAGGTTTTTTCTTCACACCGTTGAAACGGCAGTTACGCACGGTGATGTCCTGCACGTTGACGGTGGTGTCGAGACCGATGACGAGGATGCCGTAGTCGCTCTTGTCGCAGGTCACGTTCTCCATCGTCACGTTGCGCACTAAAGGATTGAAGCCTCGATAGCAAGCCTCACGGGGCTCATAGTCGAGGTTGATCTTCAGCACAGCCTCACTGCACTGTCCTACCTTGATGTTGCGCATGTTGATGTTCTCAATGATGCCGCCTCGGCAGTTGTTGGTCTTGATGCGCAGCACGCGCTCGAGATTGGGCGAGTCCATCATGCAATCCTCGGCGAAGACATTCTGACAGCCTCCGGAAATCTCGGATCCGATGACTACGGCACCGTGTCCGTCCTCCATCTTGCAGTTGCGGATGATGATATTTCGGGAGGGTTTTTGCCAGAGTCGGCCGTCGTTGTTGCGTCCGCTCTTGATGGCGATGCAGTCGTCACCGGTGTGGAACGAGCAGTTTTTGATGAAAACGTTCTCGCAGGCTTCAGGATCGCAGCCGTCGCCGTTGGGACCTTCGTTCCATATCTTCACGTCGTCGACGGTGATGCTTTTTGACAGCAGAGGATGGATGACCCAGAAAGGAGAGTTGATCAGATGCACGCCCTTGATGAGCACGCGCTCACACTGCATGACGTTGATGAGCTGCGGGCGCAGGCCTTGGCCGCGTCCGAACCGCCGCTTGTCGGGGTCTACGCCGTCCTCAGCCATTTTCTGCAGGCGGTCGCGTGAGCCCAGACTCTGTGATTCTTTGGTCACACCGGCCTTGTAGCCAAAGCGTTCCTTGCCGCACATGGCCCACCATGTGGCATTGCTGCCGCCGCCGTCGACGGTGCCTTCACCGGTGATGGCGATGTCGGTGGCCTCGCGGGCATAGATACATGGACTGTAGTTCCAACACTCCAGTCCCTCCCAGCTCGTCTTGACGAGCGGATAGAGCTTGGTGTCGAAGACAAAGCTCAGCGTGGCACCTTTGCTGATGACGAGGTTGACGTGGCTCAGCAGGTGCAGCGCACCTGTGCGCCACGTACCTGCGGGAATGACAACACGTCCACCGCCACTCTTCGACATCTCGGCGATGGCACGGTTGATAGCTTTTTGATTTTTTGCGGCACTGGCCTTCGGGCTGGCACCATAATGGGTGACGAGCACTTCCCGGTCGGGCTGCTGAGGTAAGACGGTGGCGCTCTCGATGCGCTTCACAGCCTCGTAGTCCCAGGCTGAGGCCTGCTCAGACCAGAGAGCCAGGAGCAAGAAACAGAGAAGCAGTTTCACCGTCGTCTGTAATGAATTCAAGAGTCTTTGCGTCATTTCTTTTTGATGGATTGATTAGTATTGGCTTTTAGTTGACTGGTTCAAAATTAAGAAAATAATTCCAAACCCTTTTGCTCGCATATTCCCTTTTTCTACTCGGCGGAAGATTCTACCCCCATTTAAATACGATTTTACACAGAAAGGAGCGCGCGGGCAGTAGCTTGCTTGGAAGAAAAAATAAAAGCCATTGCTCACCTTGGCGGTGTGCAATGGCTTCATTATATGTTTGTCATCAGAGGGATTACAGTCCTCTCATCTTCAGCAAGGCCTGTGCGTCGGGCTGCTGCAGGCCGGTGAAGCTTGTGAACGCCTTCATCAGGTCTACGGTGTAGCCGCGGCTGAGGATCTTGTCACGGAACTCGTCGCCCGTGGTGCGCTTGAGAGCACCCTTCAGCTTGAATGTCATGGCGATGTTGTCAGCCAACACCTCGGTCCACAGGTAGCTGTAGTAGCCCGCAGCGTAGCCTCCGCCCCAGACATGATTGAAGTAGGAGGTGAAGTAGCGGGGAGGTATCTGAGTGTCGAGGAGTCCCACCTTCTTCAGTGCTTCCTGCTCAAAGGTAGTAGCCTGGGCGGCGGTGGGGACGGCGTTCGACGGCAGCATGGCCCATGCCATATCGGCACATGTGGCTGCTAAGTTCTCTCCCAAAGCATAGCACGGCTGGAAGTTGATCGACTCCATCATCTTTTCCTTCAGAGCCTCGGGCATGTGCTCTCCTCGGCTGTTGATGGCGTAGTGGTCAAAGACCTCGGGGATGGAGGCAAAGCTCTCGTTGAACTGTGACGGCATCTCCACGAAGTCACGGGGCACGGCCGTGCCGCTGAGTGTGTTGCACTCGCAGTTGGAGAGAATGCCGTGCAGGGCATGACCGAACTCATGGAACATGGTTGTCACTTCATC
Source organism: uncultured Prevotella sp. (assembly GCA_945873145.1). GTDB lineage: Bacteria > Bacteroidota > Bacteroidia > Bacteroidales > Bacteroidaceae > Prevotella. Next base: position 72,777 of record CAMCBZ010000011.1, on the reverse strand, counting down.
CCACGTCACATAGGAAGGCTGTCCTTCGGGTGCTTTGGCAAAGTTGCACACATTATATATAATAGGTAACTGATTCCATGCTTTGCTCTGCTTGGCAAAGGAACTCATCCAGGCACCACCACGCTTGGTGGGGCGGCGGAAGTAATCGCTGTAGAACAGGGCGATGGGCTTGCCCGTGCTGTCTGATACCTCAAAGACCTTCATGTCGGCGTGATAGGTGGGGAGATCTTTGCGCTCCTTGAAGTTCAGACCGTAGACCCGGTGGGCGGCATAGAACACGCCGTTGACCTGTACGCTGTCGATGTTGAAATAAGGCTTCACCTCGTCCTCAGACAGATTGAGTTGTGCCTTCTTCATCTTGGCAGAGTAGTAGAAACGGTCGTAGGGCTGGAGGTGGAAGTCCGGGCCCTGGGTCTGACGGGCGTAAGCCTCGATGGCGGCTGTCTCTTTGTCGGCATTCGGACGGTAAGCCTTGATGAGGTTGTTCAGGAAAGAATAGACATTCTCGGGTGTTTTGGCCATTGTTTTCTCCAATGAGTAAGCAGCATAATTGGGATAGCCCATGATCTCGCCCTTTTCTGCTCTGAGCTTCGCCATCTCTACGACGATGGGCAGCGTGTTGTATTTACCCGTGCCGTCGCTGCGATGGATGGAAGCCTCATAGATGCGACGTCTCAGATCGCGGTTGTCGAGGTTGGTGAGAATGGGCTGCTGTGTGGTGTTGATGATGACGATGGCGTACGGTGCCTTGGCTCCTCGGCTCTGTGCGTCCTTTTCGCATTGTGCGATGTCGGCATCGCTGAGTCCGGCGAGTTCCTCTTTGCTGTTGACCCAGACGACAGCGTTGTTGGTGGCCTCCTGGAGTTGTGTGCCCCATTGCTGTTGCAAGTCAGAGATGCGCTTGTTGATCTGTTCGACACGTGCCTTCTTTTCTTTTGAGAGAAGGGCACCGTTGCGGACAAAGCCTTTGTAGATCTCCTCTAAGAGCCGGCGGTCTTCACCTTTGAGCTTGGCGAACTCATGGTCATAGACATATTTCACACGACGGAAGAGCTTCTCGTTGAACGAGATGTCGTTGTCCAGTTGTGTGAGCTGAGGCATGATGGCTTTCTCTGTCGCTGCGATTTCTGGCGTCTTATCTGCCTCGTCAACACAGAAGAAGATGCTGGAGACACGGTCCAAGAGCTTCCCACTATTCTCGTAAGCAAGGATCGTGTTGCGGAATGTCGGTGTCTGTTTGCTGTCAGCGATGGCGTTGATAGCCTTGCGCTGCTGGGCGATGGCGGCTTCCAAGGCGGGCAGATAGTCGCTGGCTTTGATGCGGTTGAAGTCTGGAGCACCAAAGGTCAGCGTGCTGGGAATGAGAAGTGGGTTGGTCGTCTTGGCTGTGGCGGACGCGTTTTGCGCCATAGACAGCATGACAGATGACGACAATCCTACTGTCAGAAGTGTTTTTCTAATTTTTGCGTTCATAGTGACTCATTATTATATTATATGTCTGTTCGTGTGACAAGGGCGGTAACATATGTGGCAGACGGTGTGTCGTGCCTTGGGTCAAAGTTACTAAATAATTTCCAAATAAGTAGATAAAATGTAAGAAAGATTAAAACGTGGGCTTCTTTTCTTTTGCTTGGCATGTCGTTTGCAATAAAAGATGGTGAAAGCTCAGAAGAAGAGGAGAAGAGATCTCATCATTTTTGAGTATTGCAAGGAAGTGTGGAAAGCTTTACCTTTGCATTCGGAACAATTTTAAACGATAAGATTATGGTAATCGAAAAAGTACATGCAAGAGAAATTTTGGATTCACGTGGCAATCCAACAGTGGAAGTAGAGGTAACTCTTGATAATGGTGTGATGGGACGTGCCAGCGTACCCTCAGGTGCATCTACCGGTGAGAATGAGGCTTTGGAGCTTCGCGATGGCGACAAGAACCGCTTTGGCGGCAAGGGCGTCTTGAAGGCTGTGGCCAATGTCAACGACGTCATTGCTCCTGCACTGAAGGGCGACAATGTGCTCGACCAGCGTGCTATCGACTATAAGATGCTGGCTCTGGACGGCACTCCTACAAAGAGTAAACTCGGTGCCAACGCTATCTTAGGCGTTTCACTGGCTGTGGCTCACACAGCTGCCAAGGCATTGGGACTGCCCCTGTATCGCTATATCGGTGGCTGCAACACCTACGTGATGCCTGTGCCAATGATGAACATCATCAATGGTGGCGCTCACTCCGACGCTCCAATCGCCTTCCAGGAGTTTATGATCCGTCCTGTTGGTGCTGCTTCTGAGAAAGAGGCTATCCGCATGGGCAGTGAGGTCTTCCATCAGTTGCAGAAGAACCTGAAGAAACGCGGACTGTCTACAGCAGTAGGCGACGAGGGTGGCTTCGCTCCAAAACTCGACGGTATCGAGGACGCACTGCAAAGCATTGTCGACGCAGTGAAGGATGCTGGCTATGAGCCGGGCAAGGATGTGACCATCGCCATGGACTGCGCTGCCAGTGAGTTCGCTACGCAGCGTGATGGCAAGTGGTATTACAACTATAAGCAACTGAGCAATGGTATGCCGAAGGATCCTAATGGCAAGGAGCTCAACGATGAGCAGCAGATCGCTTACCTGGAGGAACTTGTCAACAAGTATCCTATCGACTCCATTGAGGATGGTCTTGATGAGAATGACTGGGAAGGCTGGGTGAAGCTGACCAATGCCCTGGGTAAGAAGGTGCAGCTCGTCGGTGATGACCTCTTCGTCACAAACACTAAGTTCCTGGAGAAGGGTATCACAATGGGAGCAGGCAACGCTATTCTCATCAAGGTCAACCAGATCGGTTCGCTCACCGAGACTTTGGAGGCCATAGAGATGGCTCACCGTCATGGCTACAATACCGTGACAAGTCATCGTAGCGGTGAGACTGAGGATACAACGATCGCCGACATCGCTGTCGCTACCAACTCCGGACAGATCAAGACCGGTAGTATGAGCCGTACAGACCGTATGGCTAAGTACAACCAGCTGATCCGTATCGAGGAAGAACTCGGTGACCGTGCTGTCTACGGCTACCGTAAGCTGAAGTAAAAATCATATTCGCACAAAATAAAAGCCGGGCATCCAACAATGAGGATGTCCGGCTTTTTATGTGTTGTGAAAGAGGTGCTAAAGGATGATATGCGTGAAGTGCATCTGTTGTGAGCGGAGACCGCTGACGCTAATTCTTCGTTTTGACATTGTCCTCTAATGGTTGGCAACACCAGCGTGTGACCTTGAGCATGACAGCAATGCCTGGTATGTCTTTCAGAAGATAGTATTTCTTATTGCTTCGAACCAGTTTGCCTGTCAGGCCTTTCAAGGGTCCGTGTGTGACAATAACAGGAGCGCCCACTTTGAGCTTGGCACTCTCTTCTGATATAAACTTCTTTTCGACAAGTTTCGGATCGCACATCAGTTGGAACTCATGCATCTCCTTGGCTGAGATCTCAGCTATCTCGTTGGTGTCACGTCCTTTTTTGATGACAGACACCTTGTATGGGAAGTTGAAGATCTCTTTCCGAAACTCTTTCTCGTCCATGGCTTTCTTCAGGAAGATAAGGTTGCGTACCACGGGCCTGAGCTCGTGGCGCAACTTATTGGACTTATCTCTGAAATCGACAACCTGCTTGGGGATGAATGTCGTGAAGCCTCTCTCTCTCAACTCGTCATCAATAGCTTGCTGCTTAATAGAGAATAGCCTCAAGGCGTACCACGGTGTGGTCGCGTCGTCGTTCTGTGTTATGTCATTCTCTGATTGCATGATGCTAAGCGTTGTTGAAAGCCAATTAGAATTCGGAGGTGAAGTGGAACTTGATGTGCGGGAAGTCTTGCTGGGCCATACTCAGAATGTAAGAGGAGTCGGCGAGGAAGACGTCGCGGCCCTCTGTGTCCTTGGCCATGTACTGATATTTGCGCTTTTTGAAGTTGTCAAGTTCAGCAGGATCATCAGCTTCAATCCAGCAGGCCTTGTAGAGATGCAAAGGTTCCCAACGGCATTTGGCGTTGTACTCATGCTCTAAACGGTATTGGATGACCTCAAACTGTAACTGTCCTACGGTACCGATGATGCGTCGGTTGTTGAACTGGTTGACAAAGAGCTGAGCCACACCTTCGTCCATGAGCTGCGTGATACCCTTGACAAACTGCTTCGACTTCATCGGGTCGTCGTTCTCTATATACTTGAAGAGCTCCGGTGAGAACGAAGGCAGACCGCGGAAATGGAGTTGCTCGCCCTCTGTGAGCGTGTCGCCAATCTTGAAGATACCATTGTCTGGCAGTCCCACGATGTCGCCCGGCCATGCCTCATCAACTGTGCTCTTGCGCTGCGCCATGAACTGTGTGGGGGAGGAGAAACGTACGGTCTTGCCCAAACGCACATGCAGATAGGGCTGATTGCGTACGAACTTACCCGAACAAACCTTGCAGAAGGCGATACAGGAGCGGTGGTTGGGGTCGATGTTGGCTGTGATCTTGAAGATGAAACCAGTGAACTTTGGTTCTGACGGCTCCACCATGCGCTCCTCAGCTTTGGTGGGACGCGGACTCGGTGCAATCTCTACGAAGCAGTTGAGCAGCTCTTGTACACCGAAGTTGTTCAGAGCAGAACCGAAGAAGACGGGTGCTGTCTCTGCCTTGCGATAGTCTTCTGCGTCGAATTCGGGGTAGACACCATCGATCAGTTCCAGGTCGTTGCGCAGTTGTTCTGCCTCATGGCTACCCACGTGCTGGTCGAGATCTTGGGAATTGATGTCCACGGCGACCTTCTCAGTGACGCGCTGCTTGTTGGGCTTGAACAGGTTGAGCTGCTGCTCATAGATGTTGTAGACACCTTTGAACTTAGCTCCCTGACCGATCGGCCACGACAGCGGACGCACGTGGATGTGGAGTTCTTCCTCCAACTCGTCGAGCAGATCGAAGGGATCACGGCCTTCGCGGTCCATCTTATTGATGAAGATGATCACCGGCGTATTGCGCATACGGCATACTTCCATCAGCTTGCGGGTCTGAGCCTCCACGCCTTTTGCGGAGTCAACAACGATGATTGCGGAGTCGACGGCGGTGAGCGTGCGGTAAGTGTCTTCCGCAAAGTCCTGGTGACCTGGCGTGTCCAGAATGTTGACCTTATAGGGTTCACCTTCCTGGCCTTCGGGCAGATAGTCGAACTCCATGACAGAAGTAGACACAGAGATACCACGCTGCTTCTCAATGTCCATCCAGTCGGAAGTGGCGGTCTTGCGTATCTTGTTGTTCTTGACGGCACCGGCTACTTGTATCTGACCACCGAAGAGCAGGAACTTCTCTGTGAGCGTAGTCTTACCGGCATCAGGGTGAGAGATGATGGCAAAGGTGCGCCGACGTTGTATTTCGTTCATATAATGATTACTTCTTGATTTCGTTCATATTAGCCATACACTTTTTCAGCGAGTCAAGCCAGTAAGGGATAGCCGTGTGGAATGTCTCCTTGATCTTTGTCTTGTCAAGGACGCTGTAGGCAGGGCGCGTGACGGGTGAGGGGAACTCATCGCTGTGGCATGGCTGAATGTCGCAGTCGTTGTGTCCGGCGAGTGCAGCGATAGCCTTAGTAAAGTCATACCAAGAGGTGACGCCCTCGTTGCTGAAGTGATAAATGCCGCTGTTGCCTTCGTATTTACGGTTCTCTACGATGTCGAAGATGGTGTTGGCGAGGTCGCCTGCGTAGGTAGGCGTGCCACACTGATCGAATACCACCTTCAGCTGAGGGTGAGTAGCAGTGAGGTTGAGCATTGTCTTCACAAAGTTGTGACCGAACTCGGAGTAGAGCCAAGCGGTGCGCAGGATGATGTAGTCAACGCCGGTAGCCTGAATCTTCTGCTCGCCATGCAGTTTGGTAAGGCCATAGACACCTGTTGGTGTGCCCTTCTGATCCTCACGGCATGGTTTGTTGTAGGGATCACCACCGAAGACGTAGTCAGTGGAGATGTGCACGAGCAGACCTTCTACTTCCTTCATCACTTTGGCGAGATTCTCAGGAGCTGTAGCGTTGAGCGTTTCCACGATTTCGCCTGCTGTCTCTGCCTTATCGACATTCGTCCATGCTGCACAGTTGATGATACATTTCACATCGTTGTCCTTCACCATTTGGCGGATGGCGTCAATGTTGGTGATGTCGAGGTGAGTATAACCGTCACAGACATCTGTGAAGATATATTTATCCTTAGAACTTGCTTTGCTGACGATCTGCATCTCGTTGCCGAGCTGCCCGTTAGCACCTGTTACCAAAATGTTCATTTGCGTTTATCTTATTATTATTCTTGTTCTCCGAAGTCGATGCCTTCTGTTCTGTCTTTGATGTAATAGTCCGAGAGCATGCCAATGAAGGTAGAGATCTCCTTGATGGCGTGATCTGTTTCTGGTGAGATCTCTTTTTGTTGCAGTCTGAGCATCATCACGCCATAGAGAGCGTCGAGGCAGGTCTCAATCTCATTGACGTTTTTATCACCCTTCTGTCGCAGTTCTACGATGAACGGCAATACCTTGTAGTATTCCGCATTATAGAACGGGAACTTGTTGGAGTCGAGTAGTTGACAATGCAAGTCAAAGAGGTCACCGATGATCACCTGATTGATTTGCAGATGCCCTTTCTCGCGGCAACCTTCTTCGTTCATCATGCGTATGAGATTGCCAAACCAGTCGGCTTCCTCTTCCTTCTGCTCGGGTGTATAATCAAATTTGTCGATATATTCCTTTCTAATACGTGAGAGAGAGCAACCGTAGGCTCTTATCAGGTCTTCCATCTGCCACATATAGAGCAGATATTCTGCAATGGATTTCTCCTTTATTTTCTTTGCGATATACATGCTTGAAAGATTTTGTTGATGAAAGATGTCTATTGAGGGATTCTGAAATACTGTTTATAGTCGTATTCTCCGATGTTGGTGTTCGTCATGTCGTTGCCGCAGCTAATAATGAATGGTGTAGAGGTTGAACACTGTGCCGATGAGCATGGCAAAAGAAAAGACGATGACGAGACCGCCGATGATGCGGTTGATGATCTGAATGCCATTCATATCAAACTTAGCCCGTATCTTATCTACCAGCCATGTCAAGCCGTACCACCACAGCAGTGCACCGGAGATGATGCTCATGTAGCCAAGCGTCATCTCCAACGGATGATGCGGAACGACAAAGGCAAACTGAGCGTAGCAAGCAATGAACAGAAAGATGATCAGAGGATTAGAGAAGGTTACGAGAAAGGCCGTGAGGGCATTATGCCACAAAGTTCCTTTGCTCTTACTGCTCTTATGCATGTTCTTCCGTGGATCGCTTCTGAAGCAGTAGATGCCAAACAGCAGCAGGATGACACTACCAGAAAGTTGCAGGATGAACTTGTTGGTAGGGTTGGTGATGAAATCCATGACGAAGCTCATACCCAAACCTGTGATGAGTGCATAGATAATGTCGCTCACGGCAGCTCCAATGCCTGTAACGAACCCATACCAACGCCCTTTGTTGAGTGTGCGTTGGATGCAGAGTATACCCACCGGCCCCATTGGCGCTGAGGCGATGATTCCGATGAGTAGTCCCTTAAGGATGAGCTCTAACAGATCAATATGTAAAAACGGCATCATATAGCTTGCAAAGTTACGAATTTTATCCGATAAAACATCATCTATTAGGTTATTTCGTCTCTTTCTTCGTGCAATCGGTGTGCTTTGTAGTCCTGCTGTCTATTCGGCAGAGAAGTCGGCCACCAGTTGTCGGTAAGCTCTCAACATGCGTGTGCGCAGGATGTAGCCTTGCAGACAGTTGTTGATGTCAACGACAGGAAGGGCATCCGCGTTGGTGGTGTCGAACTTATGCATGACATCCTCCATAGGCTCATTGCGATATAGAATGGCAGGTACAGGAGTCATCAGCTGCGCTACGCGGAACTTCTGGTAGAGCTCTGGGCGGAAGACGATATGGCGAATCTTGTTGATGTCGATCTCACCCATCAACCGTCCGGCCGTGTCTACCACGGGCAGGAAATCGTAGTCGGTGCTGGAGAGAACGTTGACGAGCTTGCCCAACAGCATGTCGGGTTGTACGGTGACATAGTCTTTCTCGATGAGCGAATCCATACTCATCAGTGTGAGCACGCTCTTGTCGGTGTGGTGGGTGACGAGTTTGCCTTCACGGGCTAAACGCATGGCGTAGATGGAGTGAGGCTCAAAGATGCTGATAAACATCACGCTGACCACCGATACAATCAGCAAAGGAACGAAGAGCTGATAGCCACCAGTGATCTCGGCAATCAGGAAAATGCCGGTCAGCGGAGCGTGCATGACACCGGCCATGACGCCTGCCATGCCCAACAACGTGTAGTTGCTTTCGGGAAGGTAAACGCCAATCTGCTGCATATTCCAAAGCCTTGCAAAGAGGAAACCTGCAAACCCGCCTACAAACAATGACGGCGCGAAGGTTCCACCGCAACCGCCTGCGCCATTGGTAGAAGACGTGGCGATGACCTTGGTAAGCATGACGAGGCCGATATAAAGAGGCAACAGCTCGTTGTGACCATAGAACAATGAGCCGTTCATCACCTGGCTCCAGTCGGTGACAGTCTTGCCGGTAATGAAGGTTCCTAATGTCGAGTAACCTTCACCATAGAGTGATGGGAAGAAGAAAATCAATGTGCTCAGCGTGATACCTCCTACGAATAGTTTGCGGTAGGGATGCTGTTTCATCTTGGCAAACTGTCCTTCACAGAAACTCATGGCACGCATGAAATAGAGACTCATCACGCCACAGACCAGTCCGAGCAATATACTTGCCGGTACACGGTCTACACTGAAGGGCGACTGAAGCGTAAAGGTGAAGAGGGTAGAGGTACCCGTGAAGACATAAGAAAATATGTCAGCGGTGATACTCGCAATCAGAATCGGAATCAGCGAAGCCATCGACATGTCGATCATCAACACCTCCAATGTGAAGACAAGACCGGCGATAGGAGCTTTGAAGATGCCGGAGATAGCAGCCGCGGCACCGCAGCCTACCAGCAACATCAGTGTGCGCTTATCCATGTGGAAGAGCTGTCCGAGATTGGAACCGATGGCCGATCCTGTCAAGACGATAGGAGCCTCGGCACCCACAGATCCACCAAAGCCGATGGTAATGGCGGAGGCTACCACCGACGACCAGCAGTTGTGACGCTTCAAGCATGAGCGCTTGGTCGAGATGGCATAGAGCACACGGGTGATGCCGTGTGAGATGTTGTCACGGACGACATATTTTATAAATAAGGAGGTGAGCCAGATGCCAATAACTGGAAAGACAAGATAAAGCCAGTTGACGGCATTGGTCAGGAAATCCTCGGTGAGCAGACGCTCTATCAGATGGATGAGCTGATGCAGAACGTATGCGGCCACAGCGGAGAATATGCCGATGAAGAACGCCAGGATGCTGGTCATCTGTCGCTCTGTCAGGTTGTGGTTTTTCCACTCGAGGATTTGATTGAAAGTCACTTTCTTCTTACTTTAGAGAACTTATACCTTATTATATATAATAGTGTAGCCTAATATTCATCTGTGTTTCTACAGCCGAGAATATATCAGCAGTATTTTGCGAACTTATTTTCTGATGATTGTCACTTCACCCTGTGGGCCAAGTTTGATGATGGAACTGGGTGTATGGGGCTTATGCTCTTGGCGGCGTGAGAAGCAGACATAGTCGACAGCATCAAGAAGCTCCGGTGCGATGTCGGCAAAGTTTTGCGCAGCGGGTTGTCCACTGATGTTGGCGCTGGTGCTGACGAGTGCTTTTTGAAACCTATAGCACAGCTCGTGCGAGAAAGGCTCTTTGGTGATGCGCAGTGCGATACTGCCGTCTTCTGCGATAAGGTTCGGTGCCAAGTTGACGGCACCGTCGAGGATGACCGTCGTGGGCTTGACGACGGCGTCGAGCAAATCCCATGCTACTGTGGGCACATTGCGCACATAGCGTTGCAGTCGGGCGTCAGAGTCTACGAGGCAGATGAGCGCCTTGGAGTCGTCGCGATGCTTGATTTGGTAGACACGGGCTACAGCCTCTGCATTCGTGGCATCACAACCGATGCCCCAAACCGTGTCTGTGGGGTAGAGGATGACGCCTCCACGGCGAAGCACTTCCACGGCGTTTTTGATATCTTCTTCTTGTGTCATTTTATAGTTGTTCGTTTACCAAGCAAAGATAGCAATTCTTTTTGTCCTATCCAAATGTTTTTAGAAAAATATATGTCTTAATAGTTTGTCAAGCATCTGCCGAAGATGGTAAAAAGACTCTTTTTTTTGCTGTATCAGTTAAAATTCATCTCAAAGTAGTAGAGTTTTCAAATGTTTTATTATCTTTGCAACAGAAACACAATCGATAAAACCAAAAACAATGAATGAGCAAGAATTATTGAAGCCTTACGTCATTGGACTGGATCTTGGTGGTACCAATTCTGTATTTGGTATCGTGGACAGCCGTGGCGACATCAAGGCAACTACAGCTATTAAGACCCAGGCTTACGACAAGGTGAAAGACTATGTGAAGGCTTCTGTAGAAGCGCTTCATGTGATCATTGATCAGGTAGGCGGCATTGACAAGATCAAGGCAATGGGTATCGGCGCTCCTAATGGTAACTACTACAAGGGCACGATCGAATTTGCGCCAAACTTGGCTTGGGGCCATAACGGCATTGTGCCATTGGCAGATATGTTCTCCAAAGAGTTGGGCATTCCCGTGGCTCTGACCAATGATGCCAACGCAGCCGCTATCGGTGAGATGACTTACGGCGTGGCAAGAGGCATGAAGAACTTTATCGATATCACGCTGGGTACAGGTGTGGGCTCCGGTATTGTCATTGACGGCAAGGTGGTCTATGGTTGCGATGGCTTTGCCGGTGAGTTGGGTCATGTCATCATGCGTCGTGAGAACGGACGCCTCTGTGGCTGTGGCCGTCACGGTTGCCTGGAGGCTTATTGCTCCGCAACGGGTGTAGCCCGTACGGCTCGTGAGTTTCTCGATACGACAGATACACCGTCTCTGTTGCGTGATCTGAATCCGAAGGACATCACCTCTCTTGATGTGAGTATTGCTGCCGGTAAGGGTGATAAACTCGCCAAGAAGATTTACGACTTCACCGGTGAGATGCTGGGTGAGGCTTGCGCAGACTTTGCAGCCTTCTCTTCTCCTGAGGCCTTCATCTTCTTTGGTGGTCTGACAAAGGCAGGTGATCTGCTGATGGATCCTATCAAGAAGAGCTACGACGAGCATGTGCTGCCTATCTTCAAGGGCAAGGCTAAGTTCCTCGTCAGCGGATTGGACGGTAGCTCGGCTGCTGTGCTGGGTGCTTCCGCAGTGGGCTGGGACATCTAAGCAAGGCTTGACAGAAAACAGAGAGCCGCTCCATACAGGGGCGGCTCTCTTTGGCTATAGACGGTTGCGGGGGGCGTCGAATTAAATTCGACGAACAGAACGTACCGGAAAGACGGCTGTGCAGCGCAGGATCAGATGCAGGTCAGCTCACAGTGGATGCCGTTGAGGAAGGCAGTGGCGGGCATACGCTTCTTGCCGGCTGGCTGCAGTTCCTCTATTGACAGCCATTCGTCAGAGCAGGCGATGAGCAGTTGGTTCTTGCGTACGCTGACGGTGCCGGGCTTCTCTGTGCAGGCGAGACCGGTCTTGGATGTTTTGAAGATCTTGTAGGTGTTGGCTTTGCCTGTTTCTCCGTTTGCCGGTTGCATGGTAGTCCAGGCACAAGGGTAGGGTGACAGGCCTCTGACAAAGTCATAGACCTGCTTTGCAGTTAGTGACCAGTTGATTTTGCATGTATCTTTGAAGATCTTCGGAGCTGGATGCAGTTCACTATCGGTTGTTGTCAGTTGATTTTGGTCGGTGGAGTCAACGTGTCCGTCGCCTTCGAGCACGAGGTTGATCGTCTCTTCCGCGATGTCTGCGCCTAAGTGCATCAGTCCGTCGTAGACGTATTCCACGTCAGCATCATCAGGGATAGGGAATTTCTTCTGCAGAATGATGCGTCCCGTGTCGATGTCCTTGTCAAGGAAGAAAGTCGTCACGCCCGTCATCGTCTCGCCATTGATGATGGCCCAGTTAATAGGTGCTGCGCCACGGTACTGTGGAAGCAATGCTGCGTGGACATTGAAGGTGCCGAAGCGTGGCATGGACCAGACAACCTCCGGCAACATGCGGAAGGCGACCACCACCTGCAGGTCAGCATGGTAAGCAGCCAACTGCTCTACAAAGGCAGGATCCTTCATCTTCACTGGTTGCAAGACAGGGATGCCCTGCTCGGTTGCATAGCGTTTGACCTCAGAGGGCTGGAGGTGATCTTGGTGCCTTCCGACAGGCTTGTCGGGTTGCGTGACCACCGCCACGATGTTATATCCGTCCTCTACTAAGCGTTGGAGCGTGCCAACGGCAAACTCCGGTGTACCCATAAATATGATTTTCAGATCTTTCTTGTCCATTGTCATTTTAGTTTTCTCTCTGCAAAGGTAGCGAGTTTTTGCGAGAATATAAAATAGGTGTTCTACTTTTCATGTTGAAAAGGCTGATATAAAAGAAAAATATATTATCTTTGCAAAAAGAATATAAACAGTAGATACATCAACCATGAGAAGACGGATGATAGCCATGCTGCTTGGCTTAACGATGTGTGGAGCAGTGACAGCGCAAACCCATTACGAAGAGGGCGAAGTGATACTGACACCATACGCCGGTACAGTGATGTCGCGCATGATGGGTAATGAGAACAGTTGGAAAGTTGGTTTGGCAGGAGGTGTCAAGGTCCAGTTCTTTCTGACCCCATCGTTTTCTGTGAGCATCGGTTCCAATTACACTCACTTAGGTGCCAAGGATCTGTATCAGTACTATCAGAACGAGAAGACTGGTCCTTATGACTATCGTCTTGACTATATCAATACCGACTATTTGGCTCAAAAATATTTCAATGACAAGTTCTATGTCTTTGCTGGCTTCCATGTGGGGTGGCTGGTCAATGCCAAATCAGAGCTGGCAGGACTGAGTACCGATATCAAGGATGAGTTGCATGAGGGTTCATGCAGTGTTCCGGTAGGTGTTGGCTTTAACTTTGGTAAATTGAATGTTAATGCACGCTTTGATTATCCCATCAACCGACTGTCTAAGAGCACTTATTCCAAAGAGTTGTTATCCAAAAAAGCACGAGAGATGCAGGTGATGGTAACGGTAGGATACAATATTCAACTACTGTAGCCACCTCTTAATACAAAGACTTTTCAAACATTATCAAATAAAAAAAGGATGCTGAAGCAATGTGCTTCAGCATCCTTTTTTTATTTGCTTGTTTAATGATCAGAATTGCCACCAGTGACGTTTCTTAGGGATGTCATCAGAAGAAATTCTTCCCATGCTTTCCCGTATGATCTGTGCATAAGTCTTATGCTCGGTGATCATACGATAGATCTGTCCCCAATCAGGCAATCCACCGATGTTGCGATCATCGATGAAGTAGTCGGCTTTGATCTTGCGTGAGAAGTGGTTGTTTTTGTTTTCCTCTTCTTCGGGATAGTCCCTGTTGACAGCCCAGAAGTCCACGCCACGTTCGTGACACCAGTCGATGGCTTCCTGCAGGAGATCGCCCTCGCGTACGCTCCACAAGATAAGCCGATGATGGTCCTTGATGAGCATACGCAAGGTCTCTGTAGCGAAGGGCAGTTCGTTGCCAATCTCAGGATAACGGTGCTCTACAATCGTACCGTCGAAATCTACTGCGATCGTTGCCATGGATTACTGCTTAATTGACGTGTCGTTCTTGTCGCCGTAGCGGCTGTTCTGGTAATTGCCGTAGCCGCCGTAGCTGCCATAACCGTAGCTACCGTAGGAACCGTATGTGCCGTGCTGACGATAGTAGGTGTAGCGTGCATAGCGACCGTACTTGCCATATCGTCCATAGCCATAGTAGTAGCCATACTTCTTCCTCGACATATCGATGCCGTTGATGACGATGTTGATCTTCGGTAACTTCTTCTGATTGTGGAGAGAGTTGATCATGACGATGCTCTCCTTTGGAGTGAAGTCGGCGCGGCAGACGAAGACAGTGGCGTCGCAGATACGACCAATCTCGATGGTATCTGTTACCAGACCCACAGGTGCGGTATCAACAAGGATATAGTCGTAGTGCTTGCGCAGCTCGGCAAAGATGTCGTCAAGGCTCTTACGCGATACGAGCTCTGAGGGGTTTGGAGGTGTCGGACCAGCCATGAGCAGGGTCAGGTTGTTGTTAATGCCAGACGGTACTAGTTGCTGCTGGATCTCCTCCCAAGTAGGATCGTTCTTCACCAACAGATTGGTGATACCATGCTGATGGTCGTCAATTTCGAACAAATCTGCCAGTCGTGGTTTTCTGATATCCAATCCCACCAAGAGCACCTTCTTGCCCAAAAGAGCGAAGGAGACAGCAAGGTTAGACGTGATAAAGGTCTTACCCTCGCCGGAAGTAGAGGATGTGAACATGACGACCTTCTCATCCTTTTCGAGCACAAACTGCAAGTTGGTACGCATCGAACGGAAGATCTCCTCCATCTGATTGTTACGATTCTCGTGGATGACGATCTCACCTTTGGTCTTGGCAGACTCTGTGGAGACTGCCACATCAGCGATAATTGGCAGTGTTGTCAGCTTAGCGACATCCTCGTGACCCTCAATCTTATAGCGGAAGAACTCAAGCAGGAAGATGATGATTGCCGGCAAACCTAAAGCAATGATAAGGGCAGCAAGCAGGATCATGCTGCTCTTGGGGCTTACCTTGCCGCCGAGAGCCGGACCGTCGATGAGTTTTCCTTTGTCAGCAGTGGCAGCCAGGGAGATAGAGTTCTCTTCGCGCTTCTGCAGCAACATCAGGTACAGTCCAGACTTGACTTCCTGCTGGCGTCCGATCTGTGTCAGCATACGCTCTTGCTCAGGCGATTCTCCCACTTGGCCCTGGTATTTTCCATACTGTGAGGCCACCGAGTTGCGCTGGATATCGAGGTTGCGGCGAGCCTGCTTCAAGGCACGGCGAATAGCCCGATCCATGTCCTCGATCTGTGTAGTCAAGGGCATCACAGAAGGAGAGTTCTCACTGGCGCTCTGCAACAGCAGGTTACGTCTTTGCACGAGTTGGTTGTAGTTGCTGATGAGGCTTGTTGCGGCATCATCATTCAGACCAACATTAGAGGGCAGCGGCTGGAATCGGTTGTTGGGGTTGTCCATATAGTTCTGCATTTCATCGAGCAGAGCTACCTGTGTGTTTGCCTCGGAGAGCTTCTGAGAGTATTGGTCAGCGTTAGAGAAGGCGCTGGTAGCATTGGCTTTGAGGTCGATCATACCATTGCGCTTCTTGTAGCTTTCGAGTTGTCCCTCAGTGTTTCCGAGTTCCGCATTGATCTTTTCCAGACGTCCGTTGATAAACTCTTCGGTACGCTCCGCCACCTCGTTCTTGTCCTCGTTGGCCTGTCTGTTGTAGCAGATAGAGAGTTGCTGCAGGTAGTCAATGGCGCGCTGTGGGTCCTCATCGCTCAGAGTCAGCTGTGCGATCGTTGTGGTCTTGCTAGTTTGAGAGACGT
Organism: uncultured Prevotella sp.; assembly: GCA_945873145.1. Taxonomy (GTDB): domain Bacteria; phylum Bacteroidota; class Bacteroidia; order Bacteroidales; family Bacteroidaceae; genus Prevotella. The sequence continues at coordinate 57,169 of CAMCBZ010000011.1, read as the reverse complement.
TGAGCTCGCCTACATATTTATTTGCAGCGAATTTCGGAGACTGGATATTGACTTTCATCACATCGCCGTCCTTCATCGGCACCACCGTGTTGGCGTTGAAACTGATGATACCTGCACGTGTGCCAATAGTGGCAGGCAGCTGAGAGAATGTCTTGTCGATACTGAACGGACCGTTAGCCTGGTCGTCGTTGACGGGTACGAAGTAGGTACCGGTGACGTGATAGCTGTTGCCCGTACGCTCAATCTTCAGGTCGATCGGCGCGTTGAGTCTCTCCAAGTGTGAGGGATCAACATCGACATTGATGGGCTGCGTCTTGTACATCAGCACATCTTTGACCTTACCTACGTGGTAATAATTGACGTAGAGTTTCAGGTCTCTAACAGCCTGCTGTGCAAGGGAGTGTGAGGTGAGAATTTCCAACTCATTGTCGAAACCATTAGAATTGGAAATCATACCCAGCGTAGCAGAGTTGAGCATGTTTGCACTTCGACCGCCACCGTCTTGATCGTTGTCCTTAATGAGCAACTTGGCAGATGCCTGATAAATAGGTGTCGTGTAGCGAAGATATACTGCAGCAAGTCCGATGCAAATAATCAACGACAGGACGAACCATTTCCAGTTAAGGATGACAGCAGTGTAAATGTTTGCAAAGCTGAACATAGACCGAGTCTCTTCGGGCTGAGTCGTAGCCGTTATTTCAGGCTCTGCATTTAAGTTCTGTTCCATTTAGCTGATAATTACTATTGTGAATATTTATTTTTTATCTTTGATGTTGGTTTCTCAACAGTTTTTTTTATTCTATTGCCGAATGTCTTGTGCCAGTTGCAGCAGATATTTGCCGTAGTTGTTCTTTGCCATTGGCTCGGCCTCTTTGATCAGTTGCTCTTTGCTGATCCAGCCTTGTTTAAAAGCGATTTCCTCCAGACAGGCCACCTTGAGTCCCTGTCGTTTCTCTATGCACTCTATGAAGGTGCTGGCCTCAGACAGGCTGTCGTGTGTGCCGGTGTCAAGCCATGCAAATCCGCGAGGGAGTGCTTCTACGCGCAACTTGCTCTCGGTGAGATAAGTCTGGTTGACCGAGGTGATCTCCAGCTCTCCACGTGGGCTGGGCTTGACATTCTTTGCGATGTCCACCACACTGTTGGGATAGAAATAAAGGCCAACGACAGCATAGTTGCTTTTTGGGTGAGCCGGTTTCTCCTCCAGGCTGAGGCAGTTCCCGTCTTTGTCGATTTCGGCCACACCATATCGTTCCGGATCATTGACGTAGTATCCAAAGACAGTGGCTTTTCCTTCGTCAGCCATCTGACGGCTGTGGCGCAAGAGTCCCGTGAAGCCAGCGCCATAGAAGATGTTGTCTCCCAAGACGAGGCAGACACTGTCGTCGCCGATAAATTTCTCACCGATGATAAACGCCTGCGCCAATCCGTCGGGATGTGGCTGCTCAGCGTAGGAGATCGAAACACCATAATCGCTACCGTCGCCCAGCAACCGCTTGAATCCCGGAAGATCATAGGGCGTGGAGATGACAAGAATCTCTCGGATGCCAGCCAACATCAGTACCGACAAGGGATAATAGATCATCGGTTTGTCGAAGATAGGGATAAGCTGTTTGCTGATTCCCTTCGTAATGGGATACAATCTGGTGCCAGAACCTCCCGCTAGTACAATACCTTTCATTTTCTAAATATTTCTATTTGAGCGCAAAGTTAATAAATTATCTTCAATTAAACCGAGATTCATGCAATATAATTTTGGTTTCTCGCTATTTAATTGTATTTTTGCAAAAGATTTTGAAATAACAACAATCAACTAAAGAATATTCATACATGATGGAAATATTTTCCAAGCTTTTTGGAAGGAAGGAACAAGAGAGCAAGACAGGCGGCATGGAAGACTACATGACGCTTGTGCGTGTGTACTTTCAGGCAACTCTTGCCGCTCAGTTAGGCATCAGCAATCTGGCGATGCTGCCCGACCTCAGAGTGTTTAAGTCGACATTGCACGTACCCACTCAGAACAACAAATTGGGAGTTGGCGAAAAGAGTCATTGCCGCAAGATGATGATGGAGATCTACCACACCGACGAGCAATTCTTCAAGGAGATCGACCAGAGTATTCGCCGCAACTGCAAGAAGTTGCAGGATGTGCAGGTGTATATGATCCAGTTCCAGAGCTTCACTCAGGATCTGATGATGCTCATGGGCAACCTGATGAAGTTCAAGTTGCGTGTGCCTTCTATCTTCAAGAAGACCATCTACGCCATGACGGAAAAGACCGTCAGCGACATCTTCATGAAGAACGACTACAAGGATCCGAGTGTGATCAAATCGGTGCTGAATGTGCGCAAGCTCAATACCCGTTTGAACTTCACGCAGAAGTGGGTGACCGACTTCACCTATCAGGTGATGATGCTGGCCAAGAAAGAGCCGCGCCCAAAGGATGAGGATGAGAAGAAGAAGTAATTGTGAGGAAAAGGCCAGTCTTCTGAGAAAAATGTTTCAGAAAGCTTGCTGTTCTCACTAAAAATCTATAATTTTGCAAAACAAGTATAGTCATGGATGCCAATGAGAAGATAATCAATACATTTGTGACACGTGTCAGGCAGCTGATGCTTCAATACGAGGAGCTGAAAAAGGAAAACGCGCGTCTGCACACCGTGATCGATGATAGAGATGCTTCCATCAGCCTGTTGCAAGAGCAGCTGAAAAAGGCGGAGAGTGACTATCAGACGTTGAAAACCGCTCGTATGCTGCAAGTGAGCGACATGGACATGGACCACGCCAAACGGTCTCTGGCATCGCTCATCCGTGATGTCAACAAATGCATCACCATGCTGAGCAGCGAAAGTTCCGACAATGACAGAAGAAACTGAAAAGATCACCATAAGGCTTCATATCTACGATACAGATATCAGTGTGACTGTGCCTCGGAAAGACGAAGCACTGTATCGGCGTGACGCGGAGTTGATCAATGAGCGTCTGAATGCGTATTACGGCCAGTTCAAGCGATTCAAGACAGATAAGGAAATCCATTATTTTGCCATGATCGACATAGGACTGCGGCTGCAAGAGTTGCTTCAGCGCAATGACACCAAGCCATATAATGATTTGCTCAAACAGCTTACTTCGGAAATTGAGGATGTTCTCGGGAGCGGGAAGCAAAACGATCAGGAGAGTAAATAATTATATGTCTAATCAACTAACAATATACAATTAATAATACATGATAGGTATCATCATTACTGCCGTCGTCGCCCTGGCACTGGGCGCGCTGGCCGGATTTTACTACTTCCGCCATATCGCGAAAGGTAAATATAACGAGATCTTGGATGCTGCCCAGAAGGATGCAGACGTGATCAAAGAGAAAAAGCTCCTTGAAGTCAAGGAGAAGTTCCTGAATAAAAAAAGTGAGTTGGAGAAGGAAGTGCAGTTGCGCAACCAGAAGATCCAGCAAAACGAGAACCGCCTGAAACAGCGCGAGATCTCCCTTAACCAGCGTCAGGAGGAACTCCAGCGCCGCAAACAGGAGGTGGAACAAGGGCAGGTTCGCATCGACAACGAGAAGAAGATCATCACTCAGCGTCAGACTGAGCTCGAAAAGATGCAGGATCAGGAGCGCGCCAAGCTGGAGGAACTCTCCGGACTCTCTGCCGAGGAAGCCAAGAAGCGCCTTGTGGAGAGCATGAAGGACAAAGCCAAGATGGATGCGGCTGGTTATGTCAATGAGATCATGGACCAGGCTAAGCTCGACGCCAACATGAAGGCTAAGAAGATTGTCATCCAGACGATCCAGCGTGTAGCCACTGAGACGGCCATCGAAAACTCGGTCAGCGTTTTCCATATCGACAACGACGAGGTCAAAGGACGCATCATCGGACGTGAGGGCCGCAACATCCGTGCTCTTGAGGCTGCCACCGGCGTGGAGATTGTCGTCGACGATACGCCTGAGAGCATCGTCATCTCTGCCTTCGATCCTATCCGTCGTGAGGTCTGCCGCCTGGCACTTCATCAGCTCGTCGCCGACGGACGTATCCATCCCGCACGTATCGAGGAGGTCGTAGCTAAGGTTAAGAAGCAACTCGACAACGAGATCATTGAGACCGGTAAGCGCACGGTGATCGACTTGGGTATCCACGGACTCCATCCCGAACTGGTGCGTATCATCGGTAAGATGAAGTATCGCTCGTCCTATGGTCAGAATCTGTTGCAGCACGCCCGCGAGACAGCTAATCTCTGTGCCGTCATGGCTGCTGAGCTCGGACTCAATCCCAAGAAGGCAAAGCGCGCCGGTCTGCTCCACGACATCGGCAAGGTGCCCGACGAGGAGAGCGAGTTGCCGCACGCACTCTTAGGTGCTAAGATGGCTGAGAAATACAAAGAGAAGCCCGACATCGTGAACGCCATCGCTGCTCACCACGACGAGGTGGAGATGCAGACGCTGCTGGCTCCTATCGTTCAGGTGTGCGATGCCATCTCCGGTGCCCGTCCGGGTGCTCGTCGCGAGATTGTCGAGGCATATATCAAGCGTCTCAATGACTTGGAAGCCATCGCCATGAGCTATCCAGGTGTGACGAAGACCTACGCCATTCAGGCTGGACGTGAGCTCCGTGTTATCGTCGGCGCCGACAAGATGACCGATGAGGACAGCACGAAACTCAGCAACGAGATTGCAGAGAAGATCCAAAACGAGATGACTTACCCCGGTCAGGTGAAGATCACCGTCATCCGTGAGACACGCAGTGTAGCCTATGCCAAGTAATCATCATCGATGAACATACAAGCCTGCTATTGGTTTCAGAGTATACTCCGAAGCTAATGGCGGGCCTTTTTTTATTTCTTCAATCATGGAACATCCCAAAGTAGCTGTAATCAATGAGGACACGCTTGCGCTGATCGGCATGAAGACATTGCTCGATCAGGTGATGCCGATCATGGAGACGCATACGTTTAACAACTTGGAAGAACTGTTGCAAGACGGTGAGGAACATTTTGTGCACTTCTTCGTTTCCCAGGCGGTACTGCTCAACAACCGTGATTACTTCATGCAGCGGAGGTATCAGACCATAGTCTTCACGCCTACTGATGACCCGGCCGCACAACCGACAGGTTTTCATTGTATCTGTTGTCATCTGCCCGAAAAGCAGCTGGTCAGACAACTCTTGGCATTGGAGCAGCGTGCTCATGGACACGGACAGCATTTGCCACCGCAGTCCGTGCCTACGGTAGAGAAGAAATTATCGAAGCGTGAAATAGACGTGCTCAGACTTGTCGTCAAGGGCTATATTAATAAGGAGATAGCTGACAAGCTCAATATCGGACTGACGACGGTCATCACGCACCGCAAAAACATCGTCGCCAAGCTCGGCCGCCGCAGCGTGTCGGCCTTGACGATCTATGCTGTCATGCACGGATATGTTGATGTCAACAGCATCTAAGAAAGGTAAAAAGGTAAAAGGGTAAAAAGGTTAAAAGAGTAGGAGAATAGCGGAAGGAAGACTATGGAGTAGAGTACGAAAACTACAGCAATATATAGCCAGCAGTCCGCGGGAGCTAAGCCAGCGGACTGAAGGCATTAGCCGGTAACCTACAGGAATTTTGCCAGTAGGTGGGCAAACCAGCCGCGGAACTTCTGCCAAGGCGTACGCCAGGCATCCCAGGCTTCTTCCGTCAGTCGGAAAGAGTCCTTCTTCTCTGAGTTGAACAGTTGTATCAACTCGTTTGTTGTGCACGGGTCGATGATCACGGCATTCTCCTCATAGTCCCAAGCCAAACTTCTGGCATTGAGATTGGCGGAGCCTACCGTACAGAAGCGGCCGTCGACCATGATGATCTTGGTGTGATGAAAGCCGGGCTTATACATCCACACCGTGCAGCCATGCTTCATCAGTTGGTGAGCATTGTAGAATCCGCAGTCCGGTGTCAAGGGGATGTCGCTCTTCACGCTGAGCATGATCTCCACCTTCACGCCACGTTTCGCAGCTTTTTTCAGTGCTTTCTTGATTTTGTGGTTCAGCGTGAAATAGGGGTTGATAATCATGATGCTGTCCTGCGCATCGTTGATGGCGTGGGTATAGAACTCCCGTATGATTTCGTTTGACGTGTGCGGCTCGCGGTTGATGATGCCGACCATCTTGCTTCCTGCCGTGTCGCAGGTGTCGCGCTTCAGCCCGTGGAAGTAGCTCACGTCGCCCAGTCCACGGTAGTATTGTGGCCCGTGGATGTTTTGTCCCGTCACCTTGTTCCATGTGCGCAGGAAGATCTCTTGAAGCGTGTTGACCTCAGTGCCCTCAATGCGGCAGTGCATGTCGTGCCAGGATCCCACCTGCTTCGTGCCTTTGATGTAGTAGTCCGCCACGTTCATTCCGCCTGTATAGGCGATTTTTCCGTCGATGACTACAATCTTTCTGTGGTCGCGCGACCAGACATGGTTGACCCAAGGAAAGCGGATCGGATCAAACTCATAGATCTCGATACCTTCCTCACGCAGTTTCTTGATGTGCTTACGGCGCAGGGGACGGTTGTTGCTGTCATTGCCAAAACCGTCGTACATGGCTCTGACCTCTACGCCCTGAGCTGCTTTCTCGGCAAGCAAGTCGAAAAGGCAACGGGCAATGGAGTCATTTCTAAAGTTGAAATACTCCAGATGTATGGAGGAGCGTGCCTGTCGGATGGCTTTAAACAGATCGTCGAATTTCTCCTGTCCGGTCATCAGCAGCGTCACGCTGTTGTCGTGGGAGAAAGAAATACCGTCTTCTCTCAGTTGTCTGACCAGCATCGAGTCGCTACGCTGTCGCTCGGGCTGGGACGAATAGCTTTGGGCATGACAGGGCGCTATGCCTGTCAACGTGAGGCACACTAATACCTTAAAGGATAATTCTCTCAAAATAATCTAAGTAACTAATACAAAAACTCTTATAGTTGACACAGACTCTCGTCGAGCCGGCGGTGTCCTGTGTGTGGGTTCTTCGTCTCTTTACTGGTTGAGCAGCGATGCGGCATAGGAGTCTACGATGCCCAAGAGATGCTTCTCTTTGTCGCAGACGAGCACCGAATGGATTTTGTACTGGTGCATGACGCGCTGTATCTCTGTCACCTTTGTCGTTGGTGAGACGATTTTCGGCGTGCGTGTCATGATCTCGCTCACCGTGTGGTCGAAGAAACGGGCCTGCCATTTCTCCATGGCTCGGCGAATGTCGCCGTCGGTGATCAGCCCGATGACGCGGTTGTCGTTGTCAAGCGACACGCCCATGCCCAGTTTGCCTTTCGAGACATCGATGATGGCTTTGCCGAGATTCATGTCTTCGGGGATGATCGGAAGGTCTTCTGTGCGCATGACATCCTCAGCTTTGGTCAGCAGGCGCTTGCCGAGCTCACCGCCAGGATGGAACTGTGCGAAGTCGCGGGGACGGAAGTCACGCACCTGCATCAGCGCGATGGCCAAAGCATCGCCCATCGCCAATGCTGCCGTCGTGGAGGATGTGGGCGCAAGGTTCAGCGGGCACGCCTCGTGATCAACAAACACTTTGATGTGAATCGCAGAATATTTGGCCAGCAGCGACTCGGGATTGCGGCTCATGCCGATGATGGGGACGTGCATGTGCAACAGAATCGGCACAAAGCGCAGCAGCTCATCAGTCTGACCGGAGTTGCTGATGGCCAGCACAATGTCGTCGGGAGTCATCACGCCGAGGTCGCCGTGATAGGCGTCAAGAGGATTGATGAAAAAGGCCGGAGTGCCCGTGGACGACAGTGTGGCGGCAATCTTGGCGCCGACATTTCCACTTTTTCCTACTCCCGTGACGATGATCTTGCCACGGCAGTGATACATCATCTCAACGGCTTTCTCAAAGTTCTCGTCGAGCTGGGGGATGAGATCAAGGACAGCCTTAGCCTCTTCACGCAGACAGCGTGCGGCATATTCTCTGGCATGATGCAGTCGCTCTTCGGGTGTGGTTTTCACCTTTTCCGTTTTTATCTCTTTATCTGTTTTTATCTCTTTTTTCATCTGTTGTTCTCCTCTGAATGATGGTGGTGCTTTTTTTGTCTTAGCTTGCTTATTTCAAAAGCGGCAGAAGGGTAGCCTCGAGCTTGTTCAGTTCGATCATGTTGGCTGCGTCGGACAGTCCCTCATCAGGATTGGGATGTGTCTCGAAGAAATAGCCGGTGGCTCCGAACGCTTTTGCTGCAAGTGCCATGCTGGGTACAAACTTTCGGTCACCGATCGTCTTGCCGTCTCCGGCCGAAGGGCGTTGCACGCTGTGGGTGCAGTCCATGATCACCGTGGGCACGATGTCGCGCATGTCGGCGATGTTGCGGAAGTCCACGACAAGGTTGTTATAGCCAAAGCAATTGCCGCGCTCGGTGAGCCATACCTCTTTGGCACCGCTGTCCTGTGCTTTTTCCACTGGATAGCGCATGTCGCGTCCCGAAAGGAATTGCGCCTTCTTGATGTTGACGATGCGTCCCGTCTTGGCAGCAGCCACGAGCAGGTCGGTCTGCCGGCAGAGAAAGGCAGGGATCTGCAGCACGTCGCACACCTCACCGGCCGGCTCTGCTTGCCATGCCTCATGGATGTCGGTGGTGATTCTCAACTGATATTTGCGTTTCACATCAGCCAACATCTCCAGTCCGCGCTCCAGTCCCGGTCCACGAAAAGAGTGGAGTGAGGTGCGGTTGGCCTTATCAAAAGAGGCTTTGAAGATGATGTCGATGTCATATTTGGCGTTGAGTCTGACAAGCTCTTGCGCTACGGTGTCGAGCAAAGTGGCAGACTCGATGACACAAGGTCCGGCAATGACTACGGGTTTTTGCATGATCAATTGTCTTAGACTAAAACTATGCAAAGATACAAAGTTTTATCTGAAAGACCAAATTTATAGGTTGAATAACCACATAATTATATGTAGCTGTTTCCGTATTGTTGAGATTAGTGACAAAAAACGGGGCTTTTTTTGACGTTCTTTTCCAGCAAGAGGCGTCTTGGGCCGTTTTTTCGCGATTTTCGCAAATCTCTGCAATGAGTTGATAATCCGATACTTGTACTTTCTTGACAATAGGGTGCTTGTGTCAGAAAGGCTTTTTGATGAAAAATTCTCTAGAGAATTTTTCGTCATCACGCTTATTTCATCTTGTAAAACAGCCGAGATGAGCGTGTAAAAAGGCCTTTTTCATACGATCATCTCACTTTTTTGTGGTTGAGACGCTTGTTTTTTGTGTCTTTCAAGTGAGGAAGATGTGGTTTGGGCGAAGTTTTCCTCTCTAGAATGAAAGATTAGAGTGAAGGTTGTTTGTCAATAATTTTAGGTGAACATCGAAAGCTCCGTCTCTTCTTGTCGCGCCATGGGCTTCCGCTGGCAATCTCGTAGCTGGATAATTTATGAAGATTCAATCTTATTGTTTTGAACATTGAATGATCATCAATTAACCACAAATTATTCACAAATTATTATGTTTATGAGAAATTTGTGGCCAATTCATGGACATTCATGTGAGAGATAATATTCATGAATAATGAGGAACAGGGATGTTACAGATTCGGGCAAGAAGGAGTAACGGCCTTAAGTTGATGAAAGCAAACGTGAGCTTTTCAAAAATTAGGAAAAAGTGGTAACTTTGCAGCTGCAAACAGATAAGAGAAGACAATTCAAACAGGAACATGAAGAAGATAAGCATTTTCGTAACGGTCACGTTGGGCATGCTGACAGCATTTGGACCGTTTATCACCGATTTCTATTTACCGTTCATGCCCGAGATGGCAAGCTATTTTGCTACTTCGCCTTCTGCCGTAGCCATGTCGCTGACCGCTGGAATGGTTGGACTGGCCGTGGGACAGGTGCTTATTGGTCCGCTTTCCGATAAATACGGGCGGAAGAAACTGTTGGTGGGAGCGATGGTGCTTTTTTCCGTGGCCTCGTTGCTTATCTTATTCTCTCCAACTATAGTTGTTTTCAATGCCTTGCGCGTGGTGCAGGGGCTGGCCAGTGCCGTTTTCGGGGCCTCCACGTTTGTGGCGGGTGCTCTGGTCTCGCCGTTGGTGACGATGGGCGATGTGGTTGTCTCGTCGGCCTTGGTGATTGTGGCGGGTGCCGCACTGTGTGTCGTCTTCACCTTGCCGCTGTGCGCTGCTGTCAAGAAGGAGCAGATGTCGCGTGGTTGAGTGAGTCCTCGTCTAATCTTTTTCCGCGATCATCTTCTTTAATAGATAGGTGGCATTCTGGTTCTTGGCGATGCCGGGCGTGATGCGATAGTCGTAGGAGACCTGCTCGCCGATGGAGATCTCGAAGCAGTAGTTGTGGAAGCGGTCGCCATGATCCTCGGCCATCTGAGAGAGTTCGAGGTCGTGGGTGGCAATGATTGCTGTCACATTGTGCCGTGAGAGATACTCCAGGAAGATTTGGGAACCATGGAGTTTGTCCTTAGAGTTTGTGCCACGGAGTATCTCGTCGAGGATGACCAGCGTGGGCGTGTCGTCGAGCACGCCGATGAGTTGTTTGAGCCGAAGCAGTTCCGCGTTGAAGTAAGAAATGCCGTGCGTCAGGTCGTCGCTCGTCCTCATGCCCGTGAAAAGCCGGTAGGGCGAGAGCGTCAGATGCTCGGCATAGACGGGTAGCCCCGCCATGGCCATGACCCAGCTGATGCCTACCGTCCTGAGATAGGTACTCTTTCCGGCCATGTTGGCTCCCGTGATGATATAGAAGTTGCGGTCCTGGAGCATGGCGTCGTTGGCGACTGCTTTCATGCCCAGGAAGGGATGGCGCAGTCCTTTGCCCTCGAAGACCATCGACGGCGTGTCGACGAAAGTGGGCCACGTCGTTGCCGGTTCGTTCTGTCGGTAAGAGGCGAGAGAGACCAGCGCGTCGAGCAGGCTCACCGATCGGATGAGCGCCTCGAAGTCTGCACTGCTCTGCTGCCACAACTTGAAGCGGCGGACGATGTTCAGGTCGATCAGCGCAAACACATTGAAGAGCAGGATGCCCGCCTCGTTGTTTCTGTTGTCGATGTTCTGAAGGATCTGCTCCATCTCAGCGAGGCTCGCAGCCTGTTGCCGCAAGGAAGTCTGCAACGTTTTGTTCACCTCTTCGTGAAACTCTTCAGCGAGGGTGAGCCGGATGATACGGTCAAGCCCCTCTGACAGCGTGTGGATGTTTTGCAGCGTCGTCATGATGCGACGGACGCTATTGCCCGGGAAGATGGTGGCAAAGAACAGGTGCAGGGTGCCCCATGTGATGGGCAGGATGACAGACACAAAACCGGTCAGCGCCGCGACGATTGACAGATAGAAGCCGGTAAGCAAAACGCCTCTCATGACTTGTAGCAACTTGGGTGTGCAACGCTTGGGCAGCTCCAGGGCGTGTGCTCCCGTGAGTGCGTCGGCGAGCCAATCGGTGCGCAGCAGTCGCTCCTCGGCCTTGTCGCTGTGCTGTCCTGATGCTTTGATGCTCATGAGAAAGTCGTCGTGGCGGGCGAGCTCCTCCACGGCTTGTCGTCTCTGTCCGATGCCAGCGATGAAATCCATGCGGTTCCCGTCTTCAGTCTCCTTGGTCAGCCACTGTGCGAGCAGATTGCGGCCGCCGACAGTGATAGTTCGGCAAAGGCGCTGGAAGAGAGAGTCCTTGCCAAAAAGATCCAGGTCGAAGGAAAAGGGATGGGAGGGATTGACGAAGTCCTTGCCCTCGTCGAAACAATTGTAGTCGCCATGGAAGTAGCTGATCTCGCGCTGGTAGGCCGCTATCAGCCTTTGTTGCTGCTCGATGTCACGGCTGTTGCGGCCATCGGTGCGGCGGAGCAGCAGATAGCCGGCGAAGAGTATGGCAGCCAAGAGAGCGTATAAGACTCTTGGCTGATAGGTGATGGCGCAGGCCACCATGCCGAAGGCAGCGAGAAACAGGCCGATCTGTGCCACGGTGAACCATTGGCTCTTGTGTCGCAGACGGCTGAGCTGTTGTCGCAGGAGAGCGGTGCGCTGTTCTAAATCTTGGAGACGGTGGGGCATAACGGAGGAAGCGGGTTAGAGGTGAGACAAAAGAAAAGGCACACCGGGAAGGGGCTTATTGCGAAACCGGCCTTTCGGGTGTGCCTAAAATATAATGTGTATAGGATGAAGCTTAGAACGCGCTCTGGAACTCTTCGAGGAAACGCTTGTCATTCTCGGAGAAGAGGCGCAGGTCGTTGACGCGGTATTTCAAGTTGGTGATACGCTCCACGCCCATGCCGAAAGCATAGCCGGTGTAGACATCCGGGTCGATGCCGCAGGCAGCAAGGTCGTGCGGGTCGACCATACCGCAACCGAGGATCTCCACCCATCCCGTGTGTTTGCAGAAGTTGCAGCCCTTGCCGCCGCAGATGTTGCAGGAGATATCCATCTCAGCGCTCGGCTCGGTGAAGGGGAAGTAAGATGGACGCAGACGGATCTTCGTGTCGGGACCGAACATCTCGCGGGCGAAGGTCAGCAGCACCTGCTTGAGGTCGGTGAAGCTCACGCCCTTGTCGACATAGAGTCCCTCGACCTGATGGAAGAAGCAGTGGGCACGTGCCGAGATAGCCTCGTTGCGGTAGACACGTCCCGGGCAGAGCACGCGGATAGGCGGCTCGTGGGTTTCCATATAGTGAGCCTCATCGCCGGAGGTGTGAGAGCGCAGCAGCACGTTCTTGGTCACGTCGGTCTTGTCCTGTGAGATGAAGAAAGTATCCTGCATGTCGCGTGCGGGATGGTCAGCGGCAAAGTTCAGCATCGTGAACACGTGCTTGTCGTCGTCGATCTCGGGACCGTGATAGAGCGTGAAGCCCATGCGCTGGAAGATGTCGATGATCTGGTTCTTGACAATGGTCAGCGGATGACGGGTACCCAGAGCGATCGGGTAGGGCGTGCGTGTCAAGTCCTCGTGGTTGTCGCCGGTATCGGTAGAGGCGACCTGCTCGCGCAGTGAGTTGATCTTGTCCTGTGCGGCTTTTTTCAACTCGTTGATCTTGATGCCTACGGTCTTTTTCTGGTCAGCGGCCACATTGCGGAAGTCTGCCATGACGGCATTGATCTCACCTTTTTTGCTCAAATACTTGAGTCGGAGCTGCTCGATGTCGTCTGCGTTCTTAGCAGACAGCTGAGATACTTCTTTGAGAAGTTGATCTATCTTGTCTAGTATCATCGTCTGTAAATTTTATCTTTCTGAGTGCAAAGGTACTAATTTTATTGGAAAAATACTTCTTATCTAAAAAATAATATGTAATTTTGCCAAAGCTTATGAATGATTTTATGAGAAGAATAATATTATCAGTTGTTTTACTTGCTTTCATCTTGTCATTGGCTGTACCCTACGGATGCACCAACAAGAAGCCGGAGCAGACTGATTCCATACAGTCTGACAGTGCTGTCACGGACACAACGGGGGAGGACTCTACAGAAAACCTGATTTCGCAGACGCCGATGCCGAAGACAGCTGATGAGCTGTTCGACGATTTCGTGTTTAACTTCGCTGCCAACCGTAAGTTGCAACTCAAGCGCATTGTCTTCCCGTTGCCCGTGTATCGCAACGGCAAGCTGGAGAAGAAGATCGAGAAGGGACATTGGCGCATGGAGCATTTCTTCATGCACCAGGACTACTATACGCTGATTTTGGACAATGAGCGGCAGGTGAAGCTCGCCAAGGATACGACGATCGACCACGTGGTGGTGGAGAAAATCTTCTTCCATCTCAAGACCGTGCAGCAGTTCCTCTTCAACCGCATTCAGGGCAAATGGATGCTCACGTCGGTCAACTATAAACCGATGTATCAGAACGACAACGCCAGCTTCCTGAAGTTCTACCAGCACTTTGCCGTAGACTCTGCCTTCCAAATGAGAAGTATGGCCGACGAGGTGAAGTTCTCCGGACCCGATCCTACCAACGAAAATGCCAATATGACGGGTATCATCATGCCGCAGCAGTGGCCTGACTTCAAGCCCGGCATCCTGCCCAGCGGTACGATTTACAATATTATATATGGTCAGACCTACAAGGAGACCAACTACAAGGTGTTTATGATCCGTGGCATTGCCAACAGCAATGAGGTGGTTTATGTCTTCCGCCGGTTTGGCAAGCGATGGAAACTCGTTAAGTTCAGCTGTTAGCTGCTTAGCAGTGAACAGAACTTTATGATTGACAGAAAAGAAACGACGGCAATGAAAATACAGCAACACTATCCTTTGCTCCATCACAACACGTTCGGGATGGACCAGCAGTGCGATGAATATCTTGAGTTTTCCTCTACGGCCGATGCCGTGGAGGCGGCTGCCTATATCCGTGACCATGCCGACCGGCCTCTGCTGATCCTGGGCGGTGGCAGTAATCTGTTGCTCACTCATGACTTCCAGGGCCTTGTGGTCAGTCCGGAGCAGCGCTTTGAGGTGCATGCCGAGACCGACGACAAGGGCAATACGCTACTGCGCTGTTGGGCCGGGTGCACGTTCGACGATGTGGTAGCCTACGCTGTGGCGCATCAGATGTACGGACTGGAGAACCTCAGTCTCATTCCCGGACAGTGCGGTGCTTCCGCTGTGCAGAACATCGGAGCCTATGGCGCAGAGGCCAAGGATACGCTGGTGAGCGTCGAGGCTGTGGAGATCGCTACCGGCCGGCAGGTGACGATACCTGCCGATGACTGCGAATATGCCTATCGTCAGAGCCGCTTCAAGCATGAGTGGCGCGACAAGTATCTGATCACGTGGGTGGTCTATCGTCTTTCATCCGTGTTCAGCCCGCGACTGGACTACGGCAATATCCGCCGTGTGCTGGAAGATGACCACATCGCTGTCGAAACGTTGACGGCACAACAGCTCCGAGATGCGATCATCCGCATACGTCAGGCTAAGCTGCCCGACCCCGCCGTGCTCGGTAATGGCGGCAGCTTCTTCATGAATCCGATTGTCGATGAGGCCACCTTTGAGCGGGTGAAGGAAGAGCATCCTGACCTCCGCTATTTCGACGCACCCGACGAGAAGCCGGGCAGCGGGAAACACTATAAGATCCCGGCCGGTTGGCTCATCGACCAATGTGGATGGAAAGGTAAGAAGCTCGGACGCGCCGGAGTGTATGAGAAGCAGGCGCTGGTGCTCGTCAACTTGGGCGGTGCTACGGGCGAGGATGTCGTCGCGCTGATGCATGCCATCCAGGCTGATGTCAGAGAAAAGTTCGGCTTGGAATTGAAACCGGAAGTAAACATTCGATAGAGTAGGGCGCGAAAGGAAAGTGATGGCAAAGATGCAGTTGACCTTTTTGGGTACCGGTACCTCCAACGGCGTGCCGGTGATAGGATGTCATTGTGCGGTTTGCGACAGCAAGGATCCGCGTGACCACCGTCTGCGTACGGCGGCGTTGCTGGAGACTGCGTCCACGCGCATCCTGATCGACTGCGGTCCTGACATCCGTCAGCAGTTGTTGCCGCTGCCTTTTCGCAAGATCGACGCTGTGCTGCTCACTCATGCCCACTACGATCATGTGGGCGGATTGGACGATCTGCGGCCTTTCTGTCGTCTTGGCGACATCCCCATGTATGGCAATGAGCCCTGCGTGAAGGCCGTCAGACACAATTTTCCCTATTGCTTCGCGGAACATCTCTATCCCGGCGTGCCGAAGATAGAGCTCCATACGCTGCACAAAGAAGAGCCGTTGCGGGTGGGCGACATCGACGTGCTGCCTGTCGAGGTGATGCACGACAAGTTGCCCGTCCTGGGCTATCGCTTTGGTTCGCTGGCCTATATCACCGACATGAAGGATATTGACGACAGTCAGTTGGCCCTCTTAGAGGGCGTCGATACGCTGGTTGTCAATGGACTCAGATGGGAAAAGCCCCACCATAGTCATCAGCTCATTACCGACGCTGTCGCCATGGGAAAGAAGTTGGGCGCGCGCCGAACCTTTATCATCCATCTTACCCACGACGTGGGACTCTATGACGAGGCCAACGCGAGACTGCCGGAAGGCTGCCTGCTTCCGTACGACGGCATGAAGATAGAGGTGTAGAACGTGTTTTTGAAGGGGAAAATTGCTTGTAGAAATGCTGCAAGCAGAGAGATTCTCAGATGAGAAAATAAGGATGTACTTGACGTATGGGCATAAAAAAAGGAGTACCGCTGTACTCCAACCTTGTTAACCTTAAATCTAATACTATGAAAAACACTGTGCAAAGTTACGAATGTTTCTCGAATTTTGTTCCAAATCCACCCATAAATGATGATATAATAACCTTTATTAACAAGGTTGGGCTTGTATTTTAATGTTTTGAACAGTATTTGGCACAGTTGTAGCCTCGTAGCTCACTTCTTGAATTTGCGGTAGAGCTTCCATCCCAAGAGGAAAGCGTCGAGGAGTCCGGCACCCGTGTTGACGAGGCTGCCAATGCGCTTTGAAGGCGTGGCATCTCTCTTGAAGCCCTCGGGTTTGCGGAACAGCGACTGCCATTGTTGCTGGATCTTCTTGCGGTCCTGGTCGATCTGCTCTTTGAGGATGCTTCTGCGCATGGCGATCTCTTCCAGGCTGCGGTAGGTGGTAAAGTCTGTGGTATGGTTGTTCATGATTTAATTGCTTAATAAGATGGACGCGAGGAAATGGACAAGCGGACGCTCAATCCATCTCTTTCTGAATATAAGGAAGAGCAAGAGTATCACCAGATAGATGCCCGCAATGATGAGGAAGGCAGCTACAGAGCCCACGAGAGGAGTGAGCGCAAAGGCAGCTGCAAAACTGAGGTAGATGAGAATCAACATCAGTATCAGGGACAGAATGGCGGTCATCGCCACGACGGTGAGCACCCTGACGGCCTTCTCAACTACTTCCAACTTCACATTCTCACCTTGCAGACTGGCGTAGTGCTTGACGCTCTCCACCAGTTGGGCGATGGTCTCTATGTTTTGGTCGTTGGAAAACATGTGGAAGTCTTGATGAAACAAACCTTGGCGAGGCTCGTGCAACGCATCGTCTTGCTTGCGCTGGCCTCGCCGGGTTAGAAACGGAATTTTCAATTTACTCCTTATTATATTAGTGTTCGTCCATTGTGCATGGGCTTGCTACGGTTTGCGGAAACCGCTTGGCCTATGCGTTCGTGCTGTCTACGGCGTCTTTGATGTCGTCTACAAGATCGTCAGCATCTTTGCGTGCAAGCTTGATGTCGTGTTTCTTGCAGAAATCATCAACAGCGTCGGAGATCTTCGTGCGGGTGTCTGAGCCCTTCTCCGGGGCGAGCAGCAGACCGATGGCAGCACCGGCGATGGCGCCACCCAAGAAAGCTGAGATATAACCTAATGTCTTCATAAACTTAGTGTTTTGTGGTTTTAAATTTATCTATTGCAAATATATGATTTTTTTTCCGTAATGGCATGTTTTGCAGATATATTTTTTGTTAAATAGCCTATGATTCACTGATTTAACAAACTTTATGTGCACGAAAAGGATGCTTTCGTAATTAATTTAGTAATTTCGCAAAATAAAAGGTTGAATGCCTTTAGACGTAAAGAGTGAGAATGTCAACAGAACAATAATATTAAAATCAAATAGAAGATAATGAGAAAATATGTGTTATTAAGCACAGCACTGTGCCTTGCTTTCGCTTTTACCAGTTGTGGAACTAAAGAAGACGCCTATAAGAAGGCCTACGAGAAGGCTAAGGCTCAGGAAGAGCAGCAGAATCAGCAGAAGCCCGTGCAGGACGAGGCTCCCGTGGTGACTCCGCTGGCTGAGAAGCAGGCTGACCAGACTACTGTGACCAATGTCAACAATGCCAATGTGCGCAGCGAGAGCGTTACTGTCGTCAGCGGCAAGGGCCTGCAGGCCTACAGTGTCGTAGTGGGCTCTTTCTCTTTGAAGGCTAACGCCGAGGGATTGCAGAGCACACTGAAGCAGGGCGGCTATGACGCTCAGATCGCTTATAATCCTCAGGTGAACATGTACCGTGTCATCGCGTCTACCTCAGATGATAAGGCAAGTGCCGTGCAGAGCCGTGACGCCATCCGTGGTAGCAAGTTCAATCCGAAGAGCGACGCTTGGTTGCTTTTTAAGAAATAATTTCCCAAACAGTTAGACACATTGGGAAGAATTCTTTCCATCGACTACGGCAAGCGCCGGACGGGGCTTGCCGTCACTGATCCTTTGCAGATTATTGCCAATGGTCTGGCTACGGTGGAGACGAAAGATCTCATGGATTTCCTGAAGAAGTATATCTCTGAGGAAAACGTGGAGAAGATCGTCATCGGTAAGCCTACTCAGCCCAATGGCGCTCCGTCTGAGAATCTGGCGCGCGTGGAGGCCTTCGTGAAGCGGTGGCGCAAGGAGATGCCGGCGGTGCCGATCGTCTACTACGACGAGCGCTTTACCTCGGTATTGGCGCATCGGGCCATCATCGAAGGAGGCGTGAAGAAAAAGACAAGACGAGAGAACAAAGGACTCGTGGATGAGGTGAGTGCCACCATCATCCTGCAAGATTTTATGAATTCACAAAGAAGAATATGATATTACCCATCTATACTTATGGACAGCCTGTGCTCCGCAAGGTGGCTCAGGATATAGACCCAAGCGACGCATCGCTGCCGCAGTTGATCAGTGACATGTTTGAGACGCTTGACAATGCCAGTGGCGTGGGTCTTGCTGCTCCTCAAATCGGCAAGTCCATCCGTGTGGTTGTCATCGACTTGGATGTGCTGAAAGACGATTTCCCTGAGTACAAGGGCTTCCGCCATGCGTTTGTGAATGCCCATATCCTTGAATATGACGACAAGGAGAAGGAGACGCTTGAGGAGGGATGTCTGTCGATTCCCGGTCTCGGTGAGAACGTCACACGTCCGAAACGCATCCACGTGAAGTATCTCGACGAGAATATGACTCCTCACGACGAGTGGGTCGACGGCTATCTGGCCCGTGTCATGCAGCATGAGTTTGACCATCTCGAAGGCGTGATGTATGTCGACAAGGTGTCACCTCTGCGCAAGCAGCTCATCCGCAACAAGCTCCGCGGCATCATGCAGGGCAAGTTCCGCTGCGGCTATCGTGTGAAGACGATTCACAAGAAGTAGAAGAAGAGGTAAAGCATAACGTTTTTCAGGATCTCAGGTATTAAGGTGAACAAGGTCAGATTGTTTCTTTTGTCACTGGTGTGGCTCTTTGTGACTCACGCCAATGCGCAATATAATGTGGACCGTCTCATCACCGCCGGTGAGGTGGCACTGCACTATGAGGACTATGTGTTGTCGATACAGTATTTCAACAAGGCTTTGGCTTTGAAGCCTTATCTGTGGCTGCCATGGTACGACCGTGCTGCTGCGAAGTACTCGCTCGACGACTATGTAGGTGCCGAGGAAGATGCGTCCCATGCCATAGACCTCAACCCTTATATCGAACAGATCTTTGATCTTCGTGCCATGTCGCGCATCCGCCAGCAGAAATATGCTGACGCGATCACAGACTACGACAGGGCCATCCATCTCAATCCCTCGGTGACCAGCTTCTGGACCAATAGGGCGATCTGCCGGCTGAACGTCAAGGACTATGACCATGCCTTGGAGGACGCTGACACGATCATCTCGCGGTGGTCAAAGACGGCGACGGCTTATTCGTTGAAGGCGGAAATCTATTTGGAGAAGAAGGATACGATGAAGGCTGACCACTGGCTGGCCCGTAGCCTCACCATCGACCCGTATAACGTTGATGCGTGGGCAACGCGCTCGGCCATCGCTCTCAACCGCAAACACTGGGCTGTCGCTGACTCCTGTCTGAGCAAGCTGATCTATCTGCGTCCGAAAGTCGTGCACAACTATGTCAACCGTGCGTTGGTGAGACTCAACCTCAACAACCTGCGCGGGGCGATGGCTGACTATGATATGGCTATCGATCTGGATCCCAA
This sequence comes from uncultured Prevotella sp., assembly GCA_945873145.1. Classification (GTDB taxonomy): domain Bacteria; phylum Bacteroidota; class Bacteroidia; order Bacteroidales; family Bacteroidaceae; genus Prevotella. Next base: position 37,303 of record CAMCBZ010000011.1, on the reverse strand, counting down.
CAACTTCCTGGCTCATTACAATCGTGGCTTGCTGCGCCTGCAGCTTGGTGACGACAACCGTGCGCTGAAGGACTTCGACTTTGTGGTGAGGATGGAGCCACAGAACTTCATGGCTATCTACAACCGTGCCTTGCTCAACGACAAGCTCGGCAACCTGCGCTCGGCTATCCGTGACTATTCTGCCGTCATCAGTCAGTTCCCCAATTTCTGGACGGGGCTGTCCCAGCGTGCGCAATGCTATCGCAAGTTGGGAATGACGTCGAAGGCCGAACTCGATGAGTTCCGCATCTTCAAGGCTCAGATGGATAAGCATGTCGGCATCCAGCAGCGGTGGAGTCGTAAGAAGCTGAGAGAGGTGCGCAAGCGGTCCGAGATCGACATCAGTAAATATAATGACATCGTTGTGGAGGATCAGCCGCAGACTGTCGAGCATGAATATAAGAGCGACATCCGTGGCGCCATTCAGAACAATGCAGTAGAGGTGGCAATGCTGCCGTCTTATCGTCTGTCGTATTTCAATTATGTCAATACGGTCAACGGCAGCAAGGCTTTCGACACTACGCTGGAGCAGTTCAACAACAAGATGCAGCCGCTCAAACGTCTCTATCTGACGTGCAACCAAAGCAAGAAGATGGACGACGTGAGCTCCAAGCAGATCTTCCAACTCGTCGATAACCTCTCGGAGGGTATCAAGGAGGAGAAAGATCCGCGTCAACGTGCGGCCCTGCTTTTGCAGCGTGCTGTGGCATACGCCGAATTGCAGAACTACAACGACGCACTCTCTGACCTCGACGACTATGTGGCTATGGAGAAGCAAAGTGTTCTCGGTCGTTCCGAGCGCGCTATCTGCCAGCTGATGCTCAACGACTATGAGGCTTCTAAGGGACAAAACGTCAGCATGAAGACCTCGCAGGTGGAGGGCGACTATGCCGTGGCGATCCAGCTGGCTCCCAAGAATGCTTACCTCTACTATAATCGTGGTAACTTCTATGTCGACCAAAAGAACTACGCGCATGCCATCGATGACTACACACGTGCGCTGCAGATAGACTCCCGTCTGGCTGAGGCTTATTACAACCGTGGACTGGCCTATTACTATAGTGGTAATCTCCACATGGCTCAGCAAGATCTCAGCAAGGCCGGCGAGCTGGGACTCTATCACGCCTATGCGCTCAGCAAGCAGCTTGGCGAGAGAAAACCCAGCACGAAACGGAATGTTGAGAAAGGCAAGCGCCGGTAAAGGGTGGCATTGATTCGGGGGCGGTGACGCTATAACTACGCGGATGCGGTTGCGTCAATATCAATGCGGATGCGGTGACGCCAATATTAATGCGGATGCGGTGACGTCAATATTAATGCGGATGCGGTGACGTCGTAGGGGTGGCCCTCCGTGGCTGCCCTAACCCCGCAATACATTACTGCACAATAAATAATATCATTCAAGACAAAGGTTTATCATGGAATTTATGTCACAAGCAGGCTACGATGAACTTGTAGCCGAGCTCAATCATATGATCAAGGTGGAGTTGCCCAAGGCGATTGATGCCGTGTCTGAGGCGCGTGACAAGGGCGACTTGAGCGAGAACTTCGAATATCGTGCGGCAAAGCGTGAGCACTCCCGTCTGCTCGGCCGCATCCGCTTCAAGCAAAATGTCTTGGCTCATGCGCGTGTGCTCGATGCTGACCGGGTCAACGGCGACAGCGTGCAGTTGCTCTGCAAGGTGGAACTTGCCGACTTGACTCACGATCGCAAGCTCTGCTATACGCTGGCCAGTCCTCATGAGGCTAACCTGCGTGAGGGAAAAATTTCCATTAAGTCTCCGATAGCACAGGCTTTGCTCAACAAGCGGGTAGGGGATGTTGTGGATGTCAAGGTGCCCGCCGGTATCCTGAAACTGCGGATAGAGTCCATCAGTCTCTAAGTAGCTATATAAAATGGAGTATATATAAATAAGGAGTAAATTCCAATTAGCGAGAATATACAAATAAGGAGTATCGAGTCATGGCAGATAATTTCTTGGAGCGTCATCGCGAGGAATATGAGCAGAGAAAGCAGCGCTGGTTGCTTCGCAAGAAGTTGCATCTTCATTCGGGAAAGAAGAGCACGCCCCGCTCAAGCGTGAACAAGCCCGATGATGAGGCGCTGTGATCAACTAAAAGATCCCACGTAGCCGCAAGGGTTGCGTGGGATTTCTGTCTGAACGGTAAGCGTCGGTGTTGCATGCTTGCACCGTCTGCGCTTATGGCCGTTAGCCGTTGGATGGCGTAGTCTCCTTCTATATAACTAAGCAGTTATTCACTGGCTTTGCAGTAGGAGGTGCGGCGTCCTCGCCGCACATTCTTGCACGGCGAGACGTCGCGCCTCCTACTTGTCAGCTGAATAGTTACCTTTTCTGAGGGTAAAAAAGAGGGCAAAAAGTCGCGGAAGCTATTGTCTGATGGATTTTTTTAGATGAAAGGGTGCTGATTCAACAAAGAATGATTACCTTTGTAAGTATCATTAAATATCGACGACAGCAATGAACTTTGAAGGTGTATTCAAACAGATAGATGACATCCTATGGAAAGACGCGGGATGCTCCACGGCTCTCGACTATGTGGAGCAGAGCTCGTGGATACTGTTTCTGAAGTATCTCGACGACATGGAGCAGACGCGCGAGCTCAAGGCTGAGCTCACCGGTGAGGCGTACCACCGCTTCATCGACGGCAAATACCGATGGAGCGCATGGGCCATGCCACGCGACGCCGAGGGCAACTACGACCATACCCACGCCCTCGTGGGCCAGGACCTCCTCGACTTCGTCAACACGGAGCTGTGGCCCTACCTCTCGAAGTTCAAGGACAAATACGTCAATGACACCATCGAATACAAGGTCGGCGTCATCTTCACCGAGATCGCCAACAAGCTGTCGAGCGGCTACACGCTGCGCGGCGTCATCGAGCAGGTGGACCAGCTCCACTTCCAGACGGCCGACGACAAGCACGAGATGTCGGCACTCTATGAGGAGCGTCTGCGGCAGATGGGCAACGCGGGGCGCAACGGTGGAGAGTACTACACCGCCCGTCCGCTCATCCGCACGATCATCCGCGTGCTGAAGCCACAGATCGGCGAGACGTTCTACGACGGTGCTGCGGGCAGCTGCGGCTTCCCCTGCGAGGCTTACCTCTATATGCACGACCACGCACGGCCGGGCACCACCGACGAGGAGACCTTGCAGAAGCATACGTTCTATGCCAAGGAGCTGAAAGGGCTGGCCTATATCATCGGCATGATGAACATGATCCTCCACGGCATCGAGAGCCCCAACGTGGTGAAGACCAACACGCTCGCCGAACCGCTCTCCGACATCCAGCCCAAGGACCAGGTGAGCGTCATCGGCGCCAATCCACCCTTTGGCGGGGCCGAGCGTGAGGAGATCCAACAGAACTTCCCCATCAAGAGCAGCGAGACGGCCTATATGTTCCTGCAGCACTTCATCAAGATGCTCAAGCCGGGCGGTCGCGCCGGCATCGTCATCAAGAACACCTTTTTCAGCAACTCCGACAATGCCAGCGTGGCGCTGCGCAAGAAGCTGCTCACCGAGTGCAACCTCACCACGGTGCTCGACCTGCCGTCGGGGGTGTTCACGGGAACGGGCGTGAAGACCGTGGTGCTCTTCTTCCGCAAGGGCGAGCCCACTCGTAAGGTATGGTACTACCAGCTTGACAAACATTTCACCAAGACGCATCCGCTCACAGAGGGCGACCTCGCCGACTTCCTCGCCCTCCAGCCCACCAAGGCGGAGAGTGAGCACTCATGGAGTCTCGACACGGCTGCGCTCGACGACAGCTACGACCTCAGCGTGAAGAACCCAAACAAGGTGGAAAAGGTAGATGAGCGCACACCGCAGGAAATCGCCTCTGTGCTCGCTAACCTGAATAAGGAGAATACCGACTTGCTCAAACAAATCATGGAGATGCTATGAAAGAAGGATGGGAATATAAGAAGTTGGGGGAAGTAGCTACCGTTAGCCATGGAAAGAATCAAAAGGAAGTTGAGGACATTCATGGCGAATATCCTATCTATGGAAGTGGTGGTAATATAATGGGCTATGGCAATAGCTATTTGTGTGAATCGGGGACAACGATATTAGGAAGAAAAGGAACTATCAACAATCCTCTTTATATTGAGACTAAATTTTGGAATGTAGATACTGCCTTTGGCATTACAGCCAAAGATGGTAACAGCAAAAAATATATATACTACTTTGTCAAAAGCCAAGATTGGTCAAAGAAAGACACTGGTACGACATTGCCAAGCCTTACTCAGAAAGTAGTAAAGGAAACTATAATCCCCGTTCCTCCTCTCTCCGAGCAGCATCGCATCGTCTCTTATCTCGATGCCGCCTTTGCGAAGATAGATGCTGTGGCGAAGAATGCGGAAGACGCTCTCAATGAAGCCAAGGCTCTGTTCCAATCGGCTTTGGCTAAAATGATGGAGCCGAAAGAAGGGTGGGAAGAAAAGAAAATACGTGATATAGCAGATGTTAGAAGTGGCTATGCTTTCAAAAGCTCTGAATTTAAACCGAATGGCAAGTACCAAGTCTTGCGTATTGGAAATGTAAAACGTGGTATAATATTGTATCATGTTGCTCCTGTTTTTATGCCAGATTCTTTGGCATCAGTTGTGGTTAACAAGTCTATTTTGAAGAAAGGTGACATTATAATAACTCAGACAGGAACTAAGTCAAAAGGAGATTACGGATATACAGCTATTGTAGATTGTGACAATCTTCTGTTAAACCAGCGAGTAGCGCGACTTCGTGTTAACAAAGAAATCAACTTAACGTTTCTGTTGTTTTATACATGGACTAAATATTTCAGAGATCAATTTTTTTCTAATGAAGGAGGAATGGTTGGACAAGGAAACGTAAGCTTAGAAACTATAAAGCAAATCAAAATAATATATCCAAGCATAGAAGAGCAAGTAGAAATAGTTTCTTTATTGTCGACCATATATCATAAAATAGAACTGTTAGAATCCAACCTCTCCCGCACCCTCACCGAGTGCGCTGCTTTGAAGCAGTCCATTTTGCGTCAGACGTTTGAATAGGATGATGGCAACACCATATAAATATAATGTGTAACATGAGCAAAATATCCATCCGTTTCTATAAAGACCATGAGGTGCGCGCCGTGTGGGATGACAAGGCGGCAAAGTGGTACTTCTCTGTGCTTGACGTCGTAGGGGCCATCAACGACCAGGATGATTATGCCAAGACACGAAGCTACTGGAAGTATCTGAAGACCAAATTGCGGAAAGAAGCACCACAAGTGGTTAGTGCCACTAACCAGTTGAAGATGACAGCACCCGACGGCAAGCATAGACTTACCGATGTCATGGATGCTGAGGGCATCAAACTTCTTGCCAGCCATATACCCAACAACAAAGCGTTGGCGTTTCTTGACTGGCTGACATACAGCGACAACACAATTGACGGACAGAGTCGGCGAAAAGCCTACACGCTCTTTGAGAGCAACCTGCTCGATACGATACCCGAGGGCACGGTGCGGGGACTGCAACAGATCCACGCTTATCTTTTTGGAGGACTCTATGACTTCGCCGGACAAATACGGACGAAGACCATCTCCAAAGGTGGCTTCACTTTTTGCCTGGCCCAGTATCTTCCAGACCAGCTGAAGGTGATAGAGCGAATGCCCGAGACCACATTCGATGAGATTGCCGACAAATATGTGGAGATGAATGTATGCCACCCTTTCATGGAGGGCAACGGACGCAGTATGCGAATCTGGCTCGACCTGATGTTGAAAGAAAATCTGAAGAAATGTGTGGACTGGAGCCTTATCAACAAAAGCGACTACTTGGAGGCGATGACCCTCAGCGTGGCAGACGCCTCGCGCATCAAGCAACTGTTGCGTAATGCCCTCACCGACAAGATCGATGACAGAGAGTTGTTCATGAAAGGCATCGACTACTCCTATTATTACGAACAAGAAGAATAACATTCAGGCTATGAACGAGAGCGATACACGACTTCACAAGATCGACCCACAGCTGAAAGCTGCGGGATGGGGCGTGGTGGACGGCAGCTATGTCACCACGGAATACCGCTTTACACGAGGCAAGGTGAGCAAGACCGTGAAAAACAAACCAAAGAAGGCCGACTATGTGCTCATCTACCGCAACGTGAAGCTCGCCGTCGTGGAGGCCAAAAGCGACGAGGTAGGATACAAGGAAGGCGTGGCGCAGGCCAAGGACTATGCCAGCACGCTCGACATCCGCTTCACCTATGCCGCCGACGGTGACCATATCTACGAGATAGACCGCGACCCGCAAGGCGGCGAACGGGAGAGAGCGCAGTTTCCCTCGCCCGACGAACTCTGGCAGCGGCAGTTCGGCAAGACCGACCACTGGCGCGACCTGTTCCGCATGCAGCCCTTCTACAGCGACAGCGAGAAGCGGCTGCGCTACTATCAGGAGATTGCCGTCAACCACGTGCTCGACGGCATCGCGCGCGGCGAGAAGCGCATCCTGCTCACCCTGGCCACGGGAACGGGCAAGACCATCATCGCCTTCCACATCGCCTGGAAGCTGTTCCAGACACAATGGAACGTGGCCCAGACCGGCACACGACCGAAGATCCTCTTCCTCACCGACCGCAACATCCTCGCCAACCAAGCCTTCAACAAGTTCAACGGCTTTGAGCCCGACGCACTGGTGAGAATCCGGCCGGGCTCGGTGCGCAAGAATGGTGAGGTGCCCACCAACGGCTCGGTGTTCTTCACCATCTTCCAGACCTTCATGGCGGGCGAGGTGCCTTACTTCGGACAATATCCCAAGGACTTCTTCGACCTGATCATCATCGACGAGTGCCACCGTGGCGGCGCCAACGACGAGAGCGAGTGGCGGGGCATCCTGGAGTACTTCTCCTCTGCCGTGCAACTCGGACTGACGGCTACGCCGCGCGTGTCGATGAACGTTAACACCTATCAGTATTTCTCTTACCACGCCTACGAATACTCGCTCCGACAGGGCATCGACGACGGCTTTCTCACACCGTTCCGCCATTTCAACATGAAGTCGACCATCGACGAATATCACTACACGCCCGACGACACCGTGCTGGCCGGCGAGGTGGATCCCGCCAAGACCTATACCGAGCAGAACTTCTATCACGGCGACATCGCCATCGCCGAGCGTGACCGCGGCCGCGTACGCCAGTTCATGGACAAGATGGGCGACCCCGGCGAGAAGACGATCGTCTTCTGCGCCAACCAAGCCCATGCTGCCGTCATCCGCGACATGATCAACCAATATCATCAGGAGCGCACGGGCGACTACAACAGCGACTACTGCGTGCGCGTGACGGCCAACGACGGCGAACAGGGCGAGGAATACCTCAACGAGTTTGAGGACAACGAGAAGGCCATCCCCACGATACTGACCACGAGCGAGAAGCTCTCCACCGGCGTGGATGCGCTGAACGTGAGAAACATCGTGCTGATGCGCCCCGTCAACTCGATGATAGAGTTCAAACAGATCATCGGCCGTGGCACGCGACTCTACGACGGCAAGTATTTCTTCACCGTCTTCGACTTCGTCAAGGCCTACGAGCACTTCGCCCAACCACAGTGGGACGGTGAGGCGGTATGTCCCGTCTGCGGCAACAACCCCTGCACCTGCAAGAAACCCGATCCCGGCCAGCCCGGTGGCGGAGGCCATCACGGCGGCGGTGAGCCCGGCGGCGGAAAGCCGAAGAAGCAGACGACAGTCATTGCGCTGTCCGACGGCAAGCGGCGTGCCATCCGCTATCAGAGCGAGGTGATGTTCTGGAGTCCGGAGGGCAAGCCCGTGCCGGCGCAGGACTTCATCAGGGAGATGTATGGCAAGCTGCCCGACTTCTACTCGTCCATCGACGACCTGAAACAGAAATGGGCCGACCCGGCAACGCGCGAGACGCTCTTGGAGAAACTGGGGCAGGCAGGCTACGACACCGATGTGCTCGACCAGGTGCGGCATATCATCGACGCCGACAATGCCGACCTGCTCGACGTGCTGGAATATATCTCCTACGCTGTCAGCCCCATCGAGCGGAAGCAGCGCGCCCAGAAGACGCAGGGCTTTGTCGACACGCTGACACCGGCACAGCAGAGCTTCGTCAACTACATCATCGTCGCCTACGTGGAGAACGGCGAGAAGGAGCTGCGCCGCAACAACCTGCCGGGACTGATCGAGCAGAAGTTCCGCGACATCAACACCGGCCTCTCGGCCTTAGGCGGCGTAGCGGCAGCCAAGCAGGTTTACGACAATTTCCAGCGACAATTATATCTCTCTTAACTCCGTGGGTGCGGTTGATCCATGCGTCGTTATTTGGCCGGGCTTATTCATGGAGAATAGCATTTTGTTCTTTTGCCTGCATTATTCATGAATATGATAATTCATATGAATGTCCATGAATTATGTAGGTTAGGGCTGTTACTTTTATTGTAATGATCTAAAGGCAAAAGACTCTTCATAGCTGTTGCATGCTTGTCTACTTTAAAGATTAGCTCAGCTCCAGCCCCAATGAGACTCTTAGCTTCTCAAACGCGGCGTTCTCCTTTCTCAGGTTATCAAAGACTTCGCGTTTGGTGAATACTTTCTTGGTAGTGGCGGTGTCGGCGAGACGCAGGGTCAGCTGGATATTGTCGTTGTGGAGCGTCACCTGCATCGTGCGGCAGATCTTCCGCTTGATCTCGTTGAGTTGGCTGAGGAAAATCTCGTTGTCGATGACCGCCTCGATGTTGGGATAGTCCGTGATGTGCGGAGTGATGTTCTTCAGTCTGGATGCCAGTCCCACAAACTTCTGAGGCATGCGGTTGCACATCTGTACCCACTGCAAGGCAAGTTCCTCTTCCGTGAATCGCTTTGCCGTATCCTCTCCGGTAGTCTTTTCCGGTGCGTCGAGTGGGGAAGCCTCTTCTTTTTTCTTTTCGGGATGCAGCATTGACTGAAAGGTCATGCCGATGCTGCTCAGCTTCAGATGAGGTCCTTTGACCATCGTGGGTTGCTGTGTAGCAGTGGCAGCGGGTTGTCCTGCATTTGCCGTGGCCGCAGTGGCGACGGTAGCCGTTGCCGGTTGGGTTGTTGTCGTAGGGGCGTCAGAGGCCGCACCGACAGGTGTTGCCGGCTTGCGGTTGGTCTTCACCGACCCGGTTACCTGCGGGACCGTATTGGCCGGTGATTTCGTGATAAGCTTAAACAGGGTTTTCAACATCTTGGGGCTACGCCCCGCACCGGCGCTGTCGTCGTCGGGCTGTGTGATCTGTGCCACACGGATCAGTGTCAACTCCACGAGCAGTCGTTTGTTGCTGCTCTGGCGGTAGTTGATGTCGCACTCATTGAGGATGCGCAGTGCACGATAGAGGAAGGGTGTCGGACATTTGGCAGCCTGCTGCTGGAAGCGTTGGCGCTGCTCGTCACTGGTCTCCAACAGCGGCAGCGTCTGAGCATCCTTGGCCATCATCACGTTGCGGATGTGGGTGGCAAGACCCTGCACGACACCAGAACCGTCGAAGCCCTTGGAGATGATTTGGTTGAGCAAGAGCATGATGTCGCTGACCTTGTTCTCAAGTGCAAGGTCGACCATGCGGAAATAATAGTCGTTGTCGAGGACATTGAGATCCTCGATGACACCTTTGTAGGTGATGTTGCCTTGGCAGAAACTCGTCACCTGGTCAAAGATAGACAGTGCGTCTCGCATACCGCCGTCGGCTTTCTCCGCGATGACACCCAATGCCTGCTCCTCATAAGAGATGCCTTCTTTCTCTGCCACCATCTTCAGATGGTTGACAATGCGCGGCACGGTCATACGCTCAAAGTCGTAGATCTGACAGCGAGAGAGGATTGTGGGCAGAATCTTATGCTTCTCGGTCGTAGCCAAGATAAACACCACGTGTGCTGGTGGTTCCTCCAGCGTCTTGAGGAAGGCGTTGAAGGCTGCCTGTGAGAGCATGTGCACCTCGTCGATGATGAATACCTTATATTTACCGTTCTGGGGCGGGATGAGTGTCTGCTCCATGAGCGTCTTGATGCTGTCAACAGAGTTGTTGGAGGCAGCGTCGAGCTCGAAGATGTTCATCGAGCGTCCCTCGTTGAACGCCTTGCAGCTCTCGCACTGGTTGCAGGCTTCGCCGTCCTCGGCGGGATTTTCGCAGTTGATCGCCTTGGCAAAGATGCGTGCGCATGTCGTCTTGCCTACTCCTCGTGGTCCACAGAAGAGGTAGGCGTGAGCGAGCTTACCGCTTTTGACCGCGTTTTTCAGTGTAGTCGTCAACGCTTCCTGACCCACGACCGAACTGAAGGTCATTGGACGGTATTTGCGTGCGGAGACGATATAGTTACTCATATATATATAATGTGTTGTTTGTTGATGTGTATCGATTAGATAATGCAAAGATACATTTATTTAAGTGAAAGGCAAAACAAAACTCCGGTTTTATTTTGTATTTATCTGCGTTTGCAGTACCTTTGCAATTAATTTCTATTGAAATCGTTGGTGCATGAATACCAAACTGAACATGATATTCCGTCTAATGGCGCACTACAAATACTTGATCACGATCGTGATCGGTGTCGCCTTGGTGGGCTTTCTCGATGAGAACAGCCTGCTGATGCATGTGCGTTATCGGTTGAAGATCAGTGAGCTCAACGACCAGATAGAAATGTATAACGAGAGAAACGAGGCTGCCACACGTGAACTTCGTGAGTTGCGACTGCATCCGAAGGCTATCGAGAAGATTGCCCGTGAGCGCTACTTCATGAAGGCCGACGACGAGGACATCTTCATCCTCAGTACGGATGCGCAGCGAATAGACAGCGACAAGATACAACAAGACAATGAACAACTCTATCAAACCAATCAGTAAGGCGCTGAGCATCCTGTTTATGGCGGGCGGTGCGTTGATGGTGATTAGTGCCGGATGCTTTGTGTTCTTCTGGCATCGTGAGCTAATGTGCTGGATCTTCCTGTTGGGAGCCGTCCTTTTCACGCTGGTGCAAGCCCAACAGACCTATCAGGGCGATGACCTGGCGTTGAAGCGGCTGAGGCGTATTCAGAGTATGGCAGGTCTCTGCTTCATCGTTGGAGGTATGCTCATGGCTGATACCGCCTATGGCTTTTTCCGTCCCCTGTTTCACAACTATATCGACTATGTAACGTACCTCTACAACAAATGGGTAGTCTTTTTGTTGATAGGTGCTGTCATCGAAGTGTACACTGTGCACCGAATCGATTATTTGCTCTCCAAAAAAAATATAAAAGGTTAGTGCTTTCACTAAATAGCATTAATTTTCTTTTGTGCGTCACAAATACATATTATCTTTGTGTTGCTTGAACGAAACGTCTATGAATAAAGTTTTATACTTCATGCTCGGCTTGTTGGCCTTTACATCTTGCGCCAATACATATAGTATCACCGGAACAACGAACGTCTCTACGCTCGATGGGCAGAAGCTATATCTCAAGGTGCTGAAAGATACGGCATTGAAGAATCTTGACTCGTGTGATGTGGTGCACGGTCAGTTCCATTTTGCAGGTTCGGTAGATTCCGTCAGAGTGGGAAGCATCCTGCTGGATGAGAACAATGGACTGCCGGTAGTGCTGGAGAGTGGAGATATCCAAGTGAAAATAGATAACACCCAGGAAAGCGTCACTGGCACACCGCTCAACGACAAGCTCACAAAATTCAGACAGAAGTTCACGCAGCTGATGAACCAAAGTGCTGAACTCGTTCATGTCCATGATCAGGCTATCATGAACGGTAAGAACATGAACAGGGTCAACGCTAAGCTGGCTGCGGAAAACGACCGTATCAATCAGCGAATGGATAAACTGGTCACTAAGTTCGTGGAGGATAACTTCGACAACGTGCTGGGGCCGTATATCTTCATCAACACTTGCATGAACCGCTACAACGCGCCTATGCTCGACGCGTGGATTGAGGATATCATGAGCAAGGCCACGGAGAAGTTCAAAAACGATCCGATGGTCAAGGAATACTACGAGGCTGCTCAGCAAAACCAAAATATCATGAATGGTATGCAAAGCGCTCCCGCACAACCACAACCCGCACAGCAAGCCGCACCGGAAGACGGCCCGACTCCCAACGAGATGGCTCAGCCGGCTACAGAGCAAGGGGAACAGGGTTCCGAGGAGGCTCCTGTCGAAGGAGAGTAATCGCAAGAGAGTGAGGAGGAAGATGACTGATACTATATATAAATAATGAGAACAAAGATACAAGGCGGAACCATCGTCAACGAGGGACGCTCCTTCAGAGGGTTCCTCATCATCAACGACGACCGCATCGAAGACATTATAGAGAATGAGCAGACACCCCGTGGAGACTACGACAACACTGTAGACGCCACGGGGTGCTACGTTTTGCCCGGCATCATCGACGAGCATGTCCACTTCCGTGAGCCGGGACTGACACAGAAAGCCGACATCGAGAGTGAGTCGCGAGCCGCTGCCTTCGGCGGAGTGACGACCTTCTTTGACATGCCCAACTGCCAGCCTCAGACGACAACATTGGACGCGCTCGACGACAAGTTCGCAAGAGCAGCACAGACGAGTCACGTCAACTATAGTTTTTTCTTCGGTGCCACTAACAACAATGTAGAACTTTTCCGGCAGCTCGATCCCACACGTATCCCTGGCATCAAGCTCTTCATGGGTGCCTCTACGGGCAATATGCTCGTGGATCAGATGGATGCGCTGCATCAGATCTACCAGGCTTGTGCCGACTTAGACCTGCCGTTGATGACCCATTGCGAGGACTCCGGCATCATCGCAAAGAATATGCAGCGTTTCAAACTCGTCTGTGGCGACGATCCCGATGTCCGTTTCCATTTCATCATCCGCGATGAGGAAGCCTGCTATCGCAGTACCGCGTTGGCTGTGCAGTTGGCGTTGCAGCATCACACGCGGTTGCATGTGGCCCATCTCACCACAGCCCGTGAGTTGCAACTCTTTGAGCCTTGCGAGGACAACTACCTGCCTCAGATCACTGCTGAGGCCGTCATCGCCCATCTTTGGTTCACAGCTGCCGACACGCTAAAGCTTGGGGCTCGCATCAAATGCAATCCCTCTGTCAAGATGCCGGCCGACCGCGAGGAGTTGCGCAAGGCGCTGACTGATGGCCGAATCTCCACGATCGCCACCGACCACGCTCCTCATGAGTGGAGCAAGAAGCAAGGAGGCTGTGTCCGTGCCGCCTCCGGCATGCCGATGTTGCAGGTCTCCTTGCCCGCCATGTTGCAGTTGGTCGATGAAGGTGTGCTGAGCATCGAGAAGCTTGTGACGCTGATGTGCCATCATCCCGCCATGCTTTTCTCGGTCTGCGACCGTGGTTTCCTGCGTAAAGGCTATAAGGCCGACATTGCTATCGTGAAGCCCGAGAGTCCGTGGACAGTCACCTCAGACATCATCCAGAGCAAGTGCGGCTGGTCGCCCATGGAGGGACAGACCTTTGACTGGCAAGTGAAGCAGACATTCTGCAATGGCCATCTTGTTTACGACCAAGGACAGTTTGACGAGAACAGTCGTGGCGAGGCCGTAAGGTTCAGACAGAAAGAAGAATAGAAAGGAGGTTTGACGATGGTACTTCATTACGATATTTCCGATGTGCGGCCCTATATCAACTGGCTCTATTTCGACCATGCCTGGAGCATGAGTGGGAAGAGTGAAGCCGACAAGGCCAGCCTCTATGCCGACGCCAATGAACTGCTCGACGCATGGCAGGGCAAGCATCAGACGCATGCCGTCTTTGAGTTGTTCGATGCCAACAGCGACGGCGATGACCTGCTGTTGGGCGGCATGCGTTTGCCGATGTTGCGTCAGCAGCGCCCTTCCGCTCCCGGTCAGCCCAATCTCTGTCTGGCCGACTTCGTGCGTCCGCTTTCCCAGGGCAAGCCCGACAAGGTCGGGGTGTTTGCCACGACTGTTGACGAGGCGATGAACCACAGCCGCGACGAAGATGTCTATCGGCGTATGCTGGCCCAAGTGCTCTCGGACCGCTTGGCAGAGGGAACGGCCGAGCTGATGCATTTGCAGGTGAGGAAGACCTACTGGGGCTATGCGCCGGATGAGAACCTCAGCATGAAGGACATCCACGCCGAGCGTTACCAGGGCATACGTCCTGCAGTGGGCTATCCCTCAATGCCCGACACCAGCGTGAACTTTATCATCGATTCCCTCTTAGACATGAAGCGTATCGGCATACGCCTGACGGCCAGTGGCATGATGCATCCCCATGCCTCTGTCTCCGGACTGATGTTTGCGCATCCCAAGGCCCACTATTTCGACTTGGGAAAGATCGGTGAAGACCAGTTGCGGGACTATGCCCGGCGTCGTGGAGTTCCCGTCGAACTGATGCGACGTTTTCTCAGTGTGAGTCTGATGAAGCGTTGAACAAGACATAAGTCAGATCATATATGATATCACGAATCTTCATTCCTATCCTGCTTGCCATCGTGCTGCCCGATCTGTATTTTGATCAGCACTATTGGCGGAGCCGCTATCATGGCCGATGGTGGTTGAGGCTGCTGTGGTGGCTGCCGGGAATGGTGATGTTTATCTATACGATAGGTCTGGTCTCTATTCGCGATTTCGTTCCTGCCGACCTTACGTGGGTCAACGTCTATATGTTCCTCGTGGGTCTGATCGTATGTCCCAAAGCTATCTTCGCGTTTTGTTCCGGATTAGGCCTGCTATGGAGCCGGTGGCGTCACAGTCGAGTCAATCTTGGCAATGTCGTGGCGGTGGTGCTCATCCTTATTAACTGGTACATCCTCATCTATGGATCCACGTTAGGAACCAAAGGACTGACCGTACAGCGCAACGACCTCTATTTTGCCAATCTTCCCGAGCGTTTCGACGGCTACCGCATCGTGTTCTTCTCTGATGCCCATGTGGGCAGTTTCACTGGTGCACGCCGTGCGCTGTTGCAACGAGACATTGACAGCATCAATGCCCAACGTGCCGACCTCATCGCCTTTGGCGGTGACCTGCAAAACATCCGTCCGCAGGAGATCGTTCCCGTCATGCCGCTGCTCAGGCAGCTGCGGGCTCGTGATGGCGTCGTCTCCGTGCTGGGCAATCACGACTATAGTGAGTACACCCACGACCGCCCCGATGTGGAGGCTGCCAACCGCCGCCTCGTCATCAGCCTGCAACGGCGCATGGGATGGAAGTTGCTGCTCAACAGTCATGTTGCGCTCCATCGTGGCGGCGATTCCATCGTGGTGGCCGGTGAGCAGAATTTCCTCAAGCCCGACAGCTGTGATTTCTCCCGCACGATGAATGGAGTGGGAGAGAAGGCCTTTGTCGTCATGCTCCAGCATGACCCGCGGGCTTGGGACGACCATATCGTACCCAGCCATCGTGTGGCACTGACGCTTAGCGGGCACACCCATGGCGGACAGATCGCACTCTTTGGCATCAGCCCGGTCAGACTGGTCTATGCCGAGGACGACGGACTCTATCAGCGCGACGGCAGCATGATGTGCGTCTCGGCAGGCATCGGCGGTCTTGTCTTTTTCCGCTTTGGCGTACCTCCCGAGATCAATGTCATCACATTACATCGAATAAAACATTAACCCATAGAAAGAAGATCTTACAGCGATGAAAAAATTCTTATACTGTCTCTATGAACTTTGCGTCATCCCCTTGTTTTTGATAGACACCGTTGTTACGGCACTGTTGACCATCGTCGGTTGTCGAGTGGGTAATGGTCACTTCTGGGGCTATTATCCCGGTAAATGGTGGAGCCAGTTTACGATACGTCTGCTGCTGCTGCCAGTCAAGGTGGAAGGTAGGGAGCATCTCAAACCGGGGCAGTCCTATGTCTTCGTAGCCAATCACCAGGGAGCCTTCGACATCTTTCTCATCTATGGTTTCCTCAACCGCAACTTCAAATGGATGATGAAGCGTGGCATCGGCAAGATACCATTCGTTGGGCCTGCCTGTAAGTATTCCCATCAGATCTTTGTCGACAAGAGTGGCCCCTCGCATATCCGGGCATCCTATGATCAGGCGCGTGAAGTTCTGAAGGAAGGCATGTCGCTGATGGTCTTTCCCGAAGGTGCCCGCACGTTCACCGGTCACATGGGTCTCTTCCGCCGTGGCGCCTTCATGCTGGCCGACGAACTTCAGTTGCCGGTTTGTCCGCTGACAATCAATGGTTCGTTTAATGTCATGCCGCGCACACGCGACTGGCGTTGGGTGCGCTGGCATCCCTTGAAGCTGACCATCCACGAGCCTATCATGCCCATTGGCAAGGGTCGCGAGAACATCGACAACCTCAAGGACAAGAGCTACGAGGCAGTGATGAGCGGGCTGGTGCCAGAATATCAGGGCTACGTACGCAACGACGACCAGTAGTGCCGGATATATTTCGCCAATTTGTTGGCACTTTGCGTTTAATTTTATAATTTTGCAGTAACGGAAAATACATATCATCATGCATGAAAGTGACTCTATCGTAATCATTCCCACCTACAACGAGAAAGAGAATATCGAAAACATCATACGTGCCGTCTTCTCCTTGGAGAAGTGCTTTCACATCCTTGTCATTGACGACGGCAGTCCTGATGGCACAGCAGCCATTGTCCATCGGTTGATCGACAACGAGTTTGGCGACCGGCTGTTCATCATCGAGCGGTCGGGCAAGCTTGGTTTGGGAACGGCCTACATCACCGGTTTTAAATGGGCTTTGCAGCGGAGCTATGAATATATCTTTGAGATGGACGCCGACTTCAGCCACAATCCCAATGACCTGCCCCGTCTCTATGCCGCCTGTCACGACGAGGGCGGTGACGTGGCTGTGGGCTCGCGCTATGTCACCGGTGTCAACGTGGTCAACTGGCCCATGGGGCGTGTGCTGATGAGCTACTTTGCCTCGCGCTATGTCAACTTCATCACGGGTATCCCCATCCGCGACACCACCGCCGGCTTTGTATGCTATCGCCGTCGTGTGCTGGAGACGATCAATCTCGACGACATCCGTTTCAAGGGCTACGCCTTCCAGATAGAGATGAAGTACACCGCCTATAAGATAGGATTCAAGATCAAAGAAGTCTCTGTCGTCTTTGTCAACCGCCGCGAGGGCACCAGCAAGATGAGTGGCGGCATCTTCAGTGAGGCACTCTTCGGCGTGATGCGTCTGCGCCTTGACGGCTGGTTCAAGAAGTACCCCAAGATCAAAGGGTAGGCCAAGACATGGATATACACGATATACAGACACTCTATGGCCGGTTGCCGCAAGCCGGCGCATTGGTCAAATACTTGGAAGACGCCTCTGTCAAGAGCGTTTTCCTCAAGGATATTGTAGGGTCGGCACTGCCGACTCTTTTTGCAGGTATTGCCCCACGGCTGGACAATACCTTTCTTTTCGTCATGCAGGATGCTGACGAAGCCGGTTACCTTTACAACGATCTCCTGCCCGCTGTGCTCAACACGGCGGAAAAGAAAGTCGCGGAGGAAATCAAGGCCGAGCAACAAAACAATCCTTCACAGGACAGTCAGACGGGCACGGACAGCAGTCAGCCTGCCGACTACGATGTCTATTATTTCCCTTCCAGCTATCGGCGTGCCGTGAAATACGGACAGCGGGATGCCGCCAACGAGATCCTGCGCACGGAGGTGCTCGCCCAGATTGCGGCGCGACAGCAACATACGGCTCACGACAAGCCACTCTTCATCGTCACTTATCCTGAGGCCATGGCAGAACTTGTGGTCTCGCAAAAACATATCGACGACCACCGGCTCTCGCTCAGCGTGGGACAGCGGATCGACATCGTGGAGGTGGAACACAGACTTCGCGATCTCGGATTCACCGAGCAGGACTATGTCTATGAGCCCGGACAGTTTGCTGTGCGTGGAAGTATCCTTGACGTCTATTCCTATTCCAGCGAGTTGCCGTTCCGTATTGACTTCTTCGGTGACGAGATCGACACCATCCGGTCTTTCTCCGTTGAGGATCAGCTCTCCAAGGAGCGGCGCAAGGAAGTGGAGATTGTGCCTGAATTGGCAAAGGAAACTACCGAGAAGGTGCCATTCCTTCGTTTCGTTCCCGACGACGCCGTCCTCGTCTGCCGCGACTTAAGTTTCATCTGCGACACGGTAGAGCGCGTCTATAACGAGGGGTTTTCCTCTCAGGCACTCACCGAGCGGCTCGAAGACGCGACGGAAGTCGAGCGGGCCGAGATACAGCGCGACATGAACCGTGAGAGCGTGCTCTGTACGCCTTCGCAGTTGAAGGAGGACATACAGGAGCTCCGCCGTGTCGTCTATGGCCACACTGCCACTGACGCACATGCCGTTCTTACGTTCCACGTCACGCCACAACCACTCTTCCACAAGAACTTCGATTTGCTCCGGCAGTCGTTCGAGGACTATCTCCTGCGCGGCTACCATCTCTATATCCTCGCCGATAGCCGCAAACAGCAACAGCGTCTGAAGGACATCTTCGACGAGATGAGCGGTGGCGATGCTTCTTCGATGTCAGCCGGCCGGGGCTCAGGTATCGTCTTCACGCCCGTGGACAAGACCCTGCACGAGGGCTTTGCTGATGACGACATGAAGGTGTGTTTCTTCACCGATCACCAGATCTTTGACCGCTTCCATAAGTACAATCTCAAGTCCGACCGTGCCCGTGCGGGCAAGATGGCCTTGACGATGAAGGAATTGCAAGAGATGGAAATCGGCGACTATGTGGTTCATGTCGACTTTGGCATCGGCAAGTTCGGTGGCCTTGTGCGCGTGCCCATACAGAATGCCAATGGCAAGACGGGCGAACAGCAATACCAGGAGGTCATCCGCATCATCTTTCAGAACAACGACAAGGTCGATGTCTCCATCCACTCTCTCTATAAGATCTCGAAGTATCGTGGCAGTGATACGGGCGAGCCTCCACGGCTGAGCACCCTCGGCACCGGAGCCTGGGAACGGTTGAAGGAGAAGGCCAAGAAGCGCATCAAGGACATCGCGCGTGACCTCATCCGCCTGTATGCCAAGCGTCGCCATGAGAAGGGCTTTGCCTTCTCTGCCGACAATTTCATGCAGCACGAGCTGGAAGCCAGCTTCCTCTACGAGGATACACCAGACCAGCTCAAGGCTACGCAGGATGTCAAGGCCGACATGGAGCGGGCGCGTCCTATGGACCGGCTTGTCTGTGGTGACGTTGGCTTCGGCAAGACTGAGGTGGCGGTGCGTGCCGCCTTCAAGGCCGCGTGCGACTCCAAGCAGGTGGCTGTGCTTGTGCCTACGACAGTGCTGGCCTATCAGCATTATAAGACATTCCGTGAGCGCTTGAAGGATTTCCCCGTACGCGTGGAGTATCTCTCCCGGGCCCGCACCGCCAAGCAGACCAAGGATGTGCTCAGTGGACTTGCCGACGGTAAGGTAGACATTGTCGTCGGTACGCATAAGCTTCTGGGCAAAAACGTGAAGTGGCACGACCTCGGACTGCTCATCATCGACGAGGAACAGAAGTTCGGCGTGTCCACGAAAGAGAAGCTTCGGAAGCTGAAAAGCAATATCGACACCCTTACGATGTCTGCCACGCCTATTCCGCGTACGTTGCAGTTCAGTCTGATGGGAGCCCGCGACATGAGCATCATGCGCACGCCGCCACCCAACCGCTATCCCATCCATACCGAACTGTGCACTTTCAGCCATGAGGTCATCGCCGACGCCATCAACTTCGAGATGAGTCGCAACGGTCAGGTGTTCTTTGTCAACAACCGCATCTCCAACCTTCAGGAGATTGCAGACCTCATCCATAAGTATGTTCCCGACTGCCGAGTGGTCATCGGCCATGGTCAGATGCCGCCCGAAGAGTTGGAAAAGGTCATCACCGACTTTGTCAACTACGACTACGACGTGCTGCTCTCTACGACGATTGTGGAGAACGGCATCGACATTCCCAATGCCAACACGATCATCATCAACGGTGCCAACCATTTCGGACTGTCGGACTTGCATCAGATGCGTGGCCGTGTGGGCCGTGGCAACCGCAAGGCCTTCTGCTATCTGCTGGCTCCGCCACGCAGCGCGATGACACCTGAGGCACGCCGCCGCCTGGAAGCTCTGGAGACCTTCTCCGACTTGGGCAGCGGTTTCAATCTTGCCATGCAGGATCTGGACATCCGCGGCGCGGGCAATCTGCTGGGTGCCGAACAGAGCGGATTCATGGAAGACTTGGGCTACGAGACCTATCAGAAGATTCTCAACCAGGCTGTCAGTGAACTGAAAAACGAGGAGCTCGGCGATCTCTATGCCGAAGAACTCAAAGCCGGCGAAGACATCAAGGCCAGCGACTTTGTCGAGGACTGCGCCGTGGAGAGCGACCTGGAGATGTACTTCCCCGAGACCTATGTGCCGGGCAGCAGTGAGCGCATGCTGCTCTACCGAGAGCTTGACAACATCGAGACCGACGACGATCTGGCAGCTTACCGTCAGCGGCTCACCGACCGCTTTGGTCCCGTGCCGCAAGAAGGTGAGGAGCTCATGCAAGTGGTGGCCCTACGCCGACTGGGCAAAGACGAGGGTTGTGAGAAGATCATCCTCAAACAGGGCACGATGAGCATGCAGTTTGTCTCGCAGCCCGACAGCCCCTACTATCAGAGCAAGACGTTTGGCAGCATCATCCACTATGTGATGAACAATCCGCGTCGCTGTACCTTCAAGGACAGTCGCGGCCACCGGCAAGTGCGTATTGCCCAAGTGCCCAGCGTGGCAGAGGCCGTACAGGTGCTCAAAGCAATGAAGTGTAAGTAAATATGCAGCACTCTTGTTGAAGTCTTCAATGTAGCCGAAAATACGCACAAAATCGTTTGATATGTGCAATTCTTGATTTTTGCCACTTCTTTTCGTTCCGTTGGTTGTAGACGAAAAGAAGTGGCTCTTTTTGTTTTCTTTTGTTGCGGGTTGTGAAACAAAACTTGCACGTATCTATAGATATGTGCAAGTTTGGGCAGAAACTATATAAAAATAGCTTAAAATGTCAGCGTTCATGCATGTTGCTTGTAGGATTATCTATACTTTTGTAATGCAAAAAAAGCGAGATAAAAGAAGTATGAGTTCCGAAGAATACTATCATCAGGGCAATGAACACCGTCGACAAGGGGATTTCCCCGCCGCGATGAACTGCTATCTGCAGGCCATTGCCCTTGATCCCAACAGTCCCGCCGTGGTGGCGGAGAAGATGCTGGAAGACATCATGAACTTTTATTGTAAGGACATCTATAATCCTTAGCCGTGCTCTGTGCGTGCTAAGAACATCGTCCTTAACCTATATATAATACTCATTTCAGTTATGAAGAAAAACATTGGAGCCATTGTCGTTGATGTGGACCGTTGCAAAGGCTGTACGCTGTGCATGGTTGCCTGTCCGAAGAATGTCATCGCTTTGGCTGAGCGAAAAGTCAATGCCCACGGCTATCCTTACGTTGTGGCGGCCCGTCCCGACGACTGCATCGGCTGTGCCTCGTGTGGCATTGTCTGTCCCGACGGATGTATCACGGTTTATCGTAAGCGAATAGAAGTGGCAGAGCCTATGGCCTCTACCCAGAAATAAGGAATCATGGAACAGGAAGTAACACTGATGAAAGGCAACGAGGCACTCGCCCGCGCTGCCATACGTTGTGGTGTGGACGGTTTCTTTGGCTATCCCATCACTCCCCAGACAGAAATCATCGAGACGCTGTCGGCCTTGAAGCCTTGGGAGACTACCGGCATGGTGGTCGTGCAGGCAGAGAGTGAGGTGGCGTCGATCAACATGCTTTATGGCGGCGGTGGTGCCGGCAAGCGCGTGATGACCACCTCATCGAGTCCCGGCGTGGCCTTGATGCAAGAGGGTATCGCCTATATGGCTGGTGCCGAGGTGCCAGGTGTCATCGTCAACGTACAGCGCGGCGGCCCAGGACTGGGCACGATCCAGCCGAGTCAGAGCGACTATTTCCAGGCTACGCGCGGTGGTGGCAATGGTGACTACAACGTCATTGTGCTCGCCCCGGCTTCCGTGCAGGAGATGGCTGACTTCGTGGATCTGGCTTTCACGCTGGCTTTCCGCTATCGCAATCCGGCCATGATTCTCAGCGACGGCGTCATCGGTCAGATGATGGAAAAGGTGGTGCTGCCGCCTTTCAAGCCCCGCCGCACCGATGAGGAAGTCATCAAGGAATGCCCTTGGGCAACTACCGGACGCACGAAAAACCGCAAGCCCAACATCATCACCTCTCTGGAGCTGAAACCGGAAGTCATGGAGCAGCGTAATCTGCACCTACAGGCCAAATACCATGAGATCGAGGAGAAGGAAGTAAGATTTGAGACCGACCACTGCGAAGACGCTGACTGCCTGATCGTAGCTTTCGGCAGCGCTGCCCGCATCGCGGAGAAGAGCGTGGAGCTCGCCCGTGAGGAGGGCATCAAGGCAGGACTGTTCCGTCCTATCACCCTCTGGCCGTTCCCGAGCAAAGCACTGGCTGAGATGGCGAAAGGTAAGCGCCACATCCTTGTGGCAGAGATCAATGCCGGACAGATGATTCAAGACGTGCGGCTCGCCGTGGGCAATGAAGTGCCCGTGAGCCATTTCGGCCGTCTGGGTGGCATTGTGCCCGACCCGACGGAGATCGTTGAAGAACTTAAAGCAAAATTGAAAGAAAATGGCAAGTGAAAAAATCAATAGGGAGGAAATCGTTCAGCCGGAAAACGTTGTCTATCAGAAACCGGAACTGCTCAACGATGTGCCGATGCACTATTGTCCGGGCTGTAGCCATGGTGTCGTGCATAAGCTCGTGGCTGAGGTAATTGCCGACATGGGCATGGAGGAGAAGGCCGTCGGTGTCTCACCGGTGGGCTGTGCCGTCTTTGCCTATCGCTATATCGACATCGACTGGCAAGAGGCTGCCCACGGACGTGCACCAGCTTTGGCCACTGCCATCAAGCGTCTGTGGCCCGACCGTCTCGTGTTTACCTATCAGGGCGACGGCGATCTGGCCTGTATCGGTACGGCAGAGACCATCCATGCACTCAACCGTGGCGAGAACATTGTCATCATCTTCATCAACAACGCTATCTATGGCATGACGGGTGGACAGATGGCTCCGACAACGCTCATCGGGCAGAAGACGACGACCTGCCCCTATGGCCGTGATCCTGAGTTGCACGGCTATCCGCTCAACATCACCGAGCTGGCCGCCAAGCTGCGCGGCACCTGCTATGTCACCCGACAGAGCGTGGACACCGTGGCTTCGGTCATGCAGGCCAAGAAAGCCATCCGCAAGGCCTTCGAAGCCTCGATGAAAGGCATGGGCTCTTCGCTCGTGGAGATCGTCTCGACCTGTAGCAGTGGTTGGCATCTCAGTCCTGTGAAGGCCAACGAGTGGATGCGTAAATATATGTTTGAGGAATATCATAAAGGCGACTTCAAGGATACCACAGGCTTGAAATAGTCTTTAACGATTATAACGCAAGACAATGAAAAAGGAAATTATCATATCAGGTTTCGGTGGCCAGGGCGTGCTCTCTATGGGAAAGATCCTTGCTTACTCTGGACTGATGGAGGGAAAGGAAGTGACATGGATGCCGGCCTACGGACCGGAGCAGCGTGGCGGTACGGCCAACGTGACGGTGATAGTCAGTGACGACCGCATCTCGTCGCCGATTCTCAGCCACTACGACGTGGCCATCGTGCTCAACCAGCCCTCACTTGAAAAGTTTATGCCGAGGGTGAAACCCGGTGGCATCCTCATCTACGACGGTTATGGTATCGCCGAGACACCTCATCGCGACGACATCACCATCTATCGCATTGACGCCATGGACAAGGCTGCGGAGATGAAAAACTCCAAGGTCTTCAACATGATTGTGCTTGGCGGACTGCTCAAAGTTTGTCCGATCGTCAGCACTGGCGGTTTGCAGAAGGCACTCTATAAGACGCTGCCTGAGCGCCATCACGACTTGATTCCGCTCAACATGCAGGCAGTGGAAGAGGGCCAGGGCATCATCAAGAAGGTGAACGGATAGAAGATCCACCACTGAAATCACTTGGTAGAATAAGAATGACGGCCGTCACGTTTTTGCGTGACGGCCGTCGTGTTTTCATGTGTCGGCCGCCACGCAATCCTGTGCCGGTCGTCACGTGATGAGATTTCATCACATTTTAAGCTAATCCGTTGTGTCTTTGTCTTTTACGGTTTACTTATCAATGGTCAGAGGCACCTTTTCGAGGTTCTTCTCGATCTCGTCGTCGGTCACCGTGTAGTTGGCCAGATCACCGTTGATGTAGCTCATGTACGACGGCATGTCGATGAGGCCATGGCCCGAGAGGTTGAAGAGGATGACGGGAGCCTTGCCTTCCACGTTGGCGCGCTTGGCCTCGCGGATGGTGGCGGCGATGGCGTGGCAGCTTTCGGGTGCCGGGATGATGCCCTCGGTCTGGGCGAAGAGTACACCGGCGGCAAAGCTTTCGAGCTGAGGAATGTCCATGCCAGCGAGATAGCCGTCCTTGAGCAGTTGTGAGATGATCACGCCGGCACCATGGTAGCGCAGGCCACCGGCATGGATGTTGGCCGGCTTGAAGTCATGGCCCAGGGTGAACATCGGCAGCAGAGGCGTGTAGCCAGCCTCGTCGCCAAAGTCATATTCAAACTTGCCACGGGTGAGTTTTGGACAGCTGTTTGGCTCTGCGGCGATGAACTTCGTGTCTTTGTGCGTGCCGTCGAAGACGTGGCGCATGAAGGGGAAGGCAATGCCGCCGAAGTTGGAACCGCCGCCGAAGCAGGCGATCACCTCGTCGGGATATTCCCCGGCCATCTCCATCTGCTTCTCGGCCTCCAGTCCGATGACGGTCTGATGGAGGGCGACATGGTTCAGCACTGAGCCCAGTGTATATTTGCATCCCGGTGTGGTGGTAGCCAATTCGATGGCCTCAGAGATAGCGGTACCCAAGGAGCCGGGATGGTTGGGGTCGGCTGTGATGATGTTTTTTCCGGCGCGTGTCGACATCGAGGGCGATCCCTCCACAGTAGCGCCGAAGGTGCGCATGATCATCGAGCGGTAGGGCTTCTGCTGCATCGTGATCTTCACCTGGTAGACAGCAGCCTCCAGTCCATAGAGCTTGGCGGCATAACTAAGCGCAGCACCCCATTGTCCGGCACCGGTCTCGGTGGTCACGTTGGTGTCACCTTCCTGTTTGCAATAGTAGCACTGGGGCAGGGCGGAGTTGATCTTATGGGAACCTAATGGATTGGTCGACTCGTTCTTGAAATAGATATGTGCTTTGGTGTCGAGTGCCTTTTCCAGCGCGTAGGCACGCACCAGTGGCGTGGCACGATAGTAGCAGTATTTGTCGCGTACCTCGTCGGGGATGTCGATCCAAGCATGCTCCTGATCGAGCTCCTGCCGCGAGCATTCTTGATTGAAGATGTGTGCCAGGTCGTCGGCATGAAGCGGCTTATGAGTAGCAGGATTCAACGGCGGCATGGGCTTGTTGGGCATCTCGGCTTGGATGTTGTACCACTGACGTGGGACATCCTTCTCGTCCAAAAGGAATTTCTTTCTCTTCATAATAAACGTTTTCTTTTGTACAATGTGTAGTTGGTGATTGTATTCCGATTGCAAACTTACACAATTTTCTTCAATTTCTTGCCATTTGTGGGGAATAAATTTCTCAGAAGCTATATATTATAAGCTGTAAGTTCTTAATTACTGTTCAAAAGAACATCAAATAAGGAAAAACGGTAGCAAAATGCTGAATATATTTTTGGGACATCAGGCTAATCGATTGTAAGGTTAAGAATTGGCGAATTTTTTAGCCTGTAAGAATGTATCTTTGTTGTCGTGTAGGGGTAGATTTGCCCTCTAATACGTTGGGCGACGCGATCAAAAACGTTTGCTATTGTTAGTCAAACATTTGTTTTACTTTAGGGCAAACATTTGTTCGACCAAAAGTAAAACATTTGTTTGATCAAAGGTAAAACATTTGTTTGACTATCTACAAACAATGTAAATTCACATTATAGCATGGTAGTTTCCAACTATTATCCTTCTGTTTTGTAGCCCTTGTTCTGAGTCAGCTTGTTGTTGAGGTCAATGACTTTTTGGGGTATCGGGAACACCGTCGTGTGGGCATCGCTCTCTCCCTCTATCGGCTGCCTGAGGTCGTAGGCTTTGTGGAAAAGGCCATAGCGGATGAGGTCGCGCCGCCTGCTGCCTTCCCACATCAGTTCGAGCAAGCGCTCACGCAGTATATTGTCGAGTGTTGCCGGCCGACTGTTCATACCCACGCGGCTGCGGACAGCATCTAATTCGGTCTGTCCGCTTTCTCCGTTTCGCACTTTTGCCTCGGCGCGCATGAGCAGCACGTCGGCGAAACGGAAGAGCACGATGTCGTTGTCCTGTAGTTTTCCGTCGGTGTAAGCCTTGCGGTCTATCTCGTATTTGGCCATACGCGCTCCGGCTGTCTTCTCGTAGGGCGAGTAGGTCAGGTTCTCGGCCATCACCAGAGGCTGGTAGACAAGCGGCTCGCCACTTTCCATCTTCACCACTTTGCCGTCGACCTTCACCGTGTCGGCATAGAAGTTGATGGCAAAGCGCGTGTCGAGGCTGTCGGTGCCGTAGCCGTAGGCATGTACCGTGGCGAGCGTGGCCGAGGTGCCGTTCTCGGCATCCATGCCGAGTGCGCCGCCATGAGCGTAGTGGCGTGAGCGGAAGAGATACCAGAACTGGTTTTGGTATTTGATCTTGTCCATGGGGATGGTGAAAATGTTTTCCACCGACGTCTCGTTGTGCACGCTGAAGTTGAAGGCGTAGTCGGGCTGTAGCTGATACCCCTCTTTTTCTATTTCATTGCAGTAGTGGATGCAGGCTTGCCAGGCATTCATCGTCTGTCCGTCGACGGTGAAGATCATCGTCTTGCCGTCGGGCCGCTGGTTGTCGGTCCAGTCATCGTCGGCGTAGACTTCGGCGTTGAGGAAGAGTCGGGCCAACAGAAACTGAGCCACGGGTCGCGTCATGCGTCCGTAGTAGTTACCCTCTAGGTTGCTGTGCTCGTTGGCGAGGTAGGGTAGACATGTCTGCAGCTCGTCGATGATGCTGTGAAACACGGTACTGCGCTCCTGCTGCTTGACATCGGCAAACGACTCCTGGTCCCGGGTGACGTAAGGAATGCGGCCGAACATATCCATGAGTTCGTAATAGAACAAGCAGCGCACAGCTTTCACCTCGGAAGTGTAGGACAGATACTCGTCGTCTGTGAGCAGGCTGCGGTTGGCGTTGATGACGGCGAGGCTGTGGTTGCAAAGCATGGCCACCTTGTAGAGATAGAGCCATGTGTTGTAGAGCGGTTCGTCGTAGGCTGTCCAGCGGTGCTCGTAGAGGTTTTGCCAGAAGCCGCCGTCGTACCAGTCACCGCCGCGGATGGGGATGATGGCCTCGTCGGTGGTGAAGGTGTTGTAG
This sequence comes from uncultured Prevotella sp., assembly GCA_945873145.1. Lineage (GTDB taxonomy): Bacteria > Bacteroidota > Bacteroidia > Bacteroidales > Bacteroidaceae > Prevotella. The sequence continues at coordinate 9,803 of CAMCBZ010000011.1, read as the reverse complement.
TCGTAGAGCCCGCGCACAGTGCCCTCGAGTCCTTGTGAGTCGCTGTTGCCTCCTATATAATTATATAAGGTGGCAACGGTGTTGATATACAGATTTGTACTGCTGTTGTAGGCTTTCTCCTCAGGGAGCAGTCCTTTGGTGTTCTCGTCAACGCAGGAAGACAGAGACAGGAGGGAAACCGCTATGGCGAAACAGAATAGAAGACGTTTAGTGGACATCATGATGAATGACGGTTTACTTGTTGACAAAAACGCTTAGACTTAGAATTGAATGCTCACCCCGAAACTGAAGGTGCGGTAGACGGGATAGGACCGCTTGTCGTCGATGCCCAGCGTGGAGTCGACGACATAGCTGTTGATCATGGGTGTCAGACCGCTGTAGGCCGTGATGGTAGCCAGGTTGTTGACCGAGGCTGACAGGCGCAGACGGCTGATGTAGCGTGATCGCAGAGGCACGTTCCAGCCTACGGTGAGGTAGTCGAAGTTGAGATAGTCACCCCGCTCAAGCCAGTAGTCGGTGGCGCGCTGGTCTTTGATGTTCATGGCGGGCGCCTTCTTCATGACGTTGTAGTCGGGGAAGCTCGACATATTCATGTAGGTCAGCGCCGTGCCGTTGTAGATCTTGTGTCCGAAGGCGCCGTTCATCTGCAACGAGATGTCGAAGGCTTTGTAGCGGAAACTGATGTTGGAGCCGAGCGTCCACTTCGGTGTGGCCTGTCCGGCGACGTATCGGTCACCCCCGTCCTCGATGTTGACGCGTCCGTTGTGGTCGAGGTCCTCGATGTCATACATATAGGATCCGTTCTCGTTCTTTACCAGACCTTTGCAGTGGGGCAGGTAGAACACGCCGACGGGTTGGCCTACTATCTGGTAGACGATGTTGTTCTCGCCGCCATGGAAACCTGCGCCGCTGAGCGAGCCGATGGACGTGATGTCCGGTGCCGTCAGATGGTAGCCGTTGTAGTTGCCCGAGAGTGAGATGAGCTTGTTCTTTTGGAACGAGAGGTTGAGGTTGACGTTGAGTTCCATGTCCTTATGGCTGATGGCGGTGACGCCGAGTCCAAACTCCAGACCTTGGTTGCTCATCTTGCCGAGGTTGGCGAGCAGTTTGTCAAAGGTGAAGGGCGGCACGGGCACATCGTACTGATAGAGCATGTCGGTGGTACGCGAATAGTAGTATTCGGCGGTGAGCACGACACGGTTGTGCCACAGGCTGATGTCGGTGCCTACGTTGAAGGTAGAGCGTGTCTCCCATTTCAGGTTGGGATTGCTGTTGCGGAAGAGTCCCATGGTCGTGGTGGGTGTGTTGTTGACCGACACGGTGCCGATGGGTCTGACAAGGTTTTGAGAGTAATACGACGAGATGCCGCCGAGGTTTCCCGACTGTCCGTAGCCAGTGCGCAGCCGCATGATGCCGAAGAGACGGCTGAGAGGGCGGAAGAAGGGCTCCTTGGTCAGGTCCCAGGAGAAAGAGACTGAGGGAAACGTGCCCCATTTGTGTCCGCTGGCAAACATCGAGCTGCCGTCGGCACGCAGGCTGGCACCGAGGGTGTAGCGGTCGAGGAGGGTATAGCTCAGACTACCCATGAACGAGAGCAGCGAAGGGCTGTCGGCGTCGGATCCCGTGCCGCCGTATGGGACGGTGGAGGCGGCGCCGAGGTTGTCGTAGCCAAGTTCGTTGGTGGTGAAGCCCTTGACGAGTGTCCAAAATCCGCTGGTGTTGCTCTTCTGATATTCGGTCAGCAGTGTGGCGGAGAGATGGTGCGCGCCCCAAGTGTCAGCGAACTTCAGCTGTGCATTGCCCAACCACGACTCGGTCTTGCGTTCGCCACGGGTGGCCTGCCCCTGTGCCCATATCCAGGTAGGGCAGAAGGTGGCGTTCTCCAAAGAGTTATAGCTGTAGGCACCGAGCATGAGCAGGTGGAGCGAAGGCTTGTTGTCGTCGCTCTTGCCGCCGATCATCCCCATGAGGTTGAAGTCCATGTCGATATGAGCATCGAAGTTGAGGCTCTTGGTATCGTTCTTCTTCTTCAGCAGCACCATCGGATGGTTAATCTGCTCTGCGGTGTTGTTCTTGTCGCCAGAGCCGTCGGCGTTGGTTGTGGCAGGGATGGTCGGGTTTTGTGCGGCTGCGCTGTAGAAGACTTCCCAAGGGTTGAAGAGATCGTGGTTTTTCTGTGAAGATCCGAAGACGCCGAAGTCGATCTTCAGCAGGTCGTCGAAGGCCCACTGTGTGAGGTCGGCCTTGGCGGCGTAGTTGCGGTAGGAGTTGGTGCGGATGATGGTGTTATGGTCCATGGTGCTCAGCGAGGCCCGGTAGCTCGACTCCTTGGAGCCGCCGCTGAAGGCCACATGGTGGTTGGCGATGTAGCCTGTGCGTGTGATAGCGTCTTGGAAATTGGTGTTGCTGCCCTCATCCTTATAATAGAGTCCGAGTGCCTGTGCCGTGGAGATATAGCCTGGAGCGTCGAGCATGTCGATGGTTTTATATTTCGACTCGAAGCCTACGTTGCCGTCATAGGAGATATGGAACTGTGCACTGCTGCCGCGCTTAGTCTTTACCTCGATGACGCCTGAGGCGCCACGCGAACCGAACTGTGCGGTCTCGGCGGCGTTTTTGAGGATGGTAAAGCTCTCGATGTCTGAGGGGTAGACCGACGACAGGGCACTGAGGTCGGAGTAGACGCCGTCGATGATCACGAGCGGGTCGTTGCCGCCGGTGATGGACGTGGTACCACGCACACGCACTGAGCTGAGCTGTGCCATGCGGTTCTCGCCCGACGTGATGTTCACGCCGGCAGCCTGACCCGTGAGGGCGTTGAGCGGGTTGGTGACCAAGCCTTTGTTCATATGGCTTTCGGTCACCACGTCGACAGAGCCCAGCGACGTGCCGTTGACGTTGAGGCTGTCTATGGGTATTTGCAGTTTACTCGGTCGCTTGCCGTGGTGTCGGCTCTGTGCGAGCAACGTGCTGGCAGGGAGACTGAGGAACAACAGGGTCAGAAAAGCAGACGTGCGCATGGTAGGTTATTGATCAAAAAGGAATGCATCAGGGGGTAAGACTCTGATTTTCGCATTTGCAAAATCTTTAGGGTTTCGTGTAATTATTATGTCACATGAGTAATGCTCTGCACTAGTATATTGAATGCAGTCTTCATAATCATCCCATGTGGTTTTGAGGCATTCTGTGGCATAACTCCCTTTTAAATCTAAAACTGTTAGGTATTGACAGAGTGATGCTATCTTGTTTTTTGCTTCACTTTGTGATAATCCATATTTTTTTGATATATAGCCTGCATTGACAATCGTAAGAGCGGAAATAGCCCCTTCGTACCTCTTTTCAATAGCTCCGGATACAGCTTCTCGACTTGCTGTAGCAAAAGGTTGCCGATTGAAAAGAACATCTAAAAAGACATTTGTGTCGAAGAATATTCTCATGGCTTTAGTATTTTAGGTCTGTCAAGGCTGTTTTCCCATCATCATCGCAAGGAACCCGTCCACCACCCTTGACAGCGTTCTCTTTTAGGAATTGAATAGCTGAATCATGGGAAAGTTTTTCCGTATGTTCCTTGGGTGAAAGAAGAGCTTCTATTTTTATTAAGAGTCTTTTCTGGAGGCTCTTGTCAAGATGAGAAATTATGGTGAAGATGGCATCCACCATTGAAGCGTCGTTATTATTGAGTTGTAAAGTATTCATGCTTCTTGTTTTTTTCTGCAAAAATAAGAGTTTTGAGTTAAACTCGCAAAGAAAAAAGGAAATAATTCTATAGTTCGTTTGGCGGAATCAATAATTTGAGCTATATTTGTAAAAAAGAAATCGCTATGAGTACATCTTCAAATACAATAACTTCGCCAAAATTGATAGTTACAATTGAAGACTCTGCACTGCTTAACAAGATCAAGAACGCAATACAAATGCTTCGAGGTGTTGGTAGTATTTCTGTAGTCACGCCCAAGAAGTCTGATTTAGATCTGGCTCGTGAGGACGTTAAGGCGGGTCGAGTCACAAAATGGAACTCTGTTGATGAATTGTTTGATACAGTTTTAAAGTAATGAAATATCAACTTGACAACCGGTACTCACTCAGACCTCTTTGGAAAGAAAAGGCGTTAATTCACCTTGGAGAGAAAAGATGTTAATCCTATCATAATAAAAAAATGCCATACTGCTCCGGTCGACCGACCTGAACAGTATGGCATTTTTTAGTTGTATGATGTCCTCTGCTTACTTTCCTTGCAGATAGCGCTCAGCTTCCAGTGCAGCTTTGCAGCCTGAGCCGGCAGCTACGACAGCCTGGCGGTAAGTGGGATCGGCGCAGTCACCGGCGGCATAGACACCCTCGATGTTGGTACGTGGCGTGTCGCCCTGTGTCTTGATATATCCTACCTCATCCATGTCGAGTTTGCCACGGAAGATGTCGGTGTTAGGCTTATGACCGATGGCAAGGAAGAAACCGTCGATGGGCAGATCGTATTTCTTCTCGTCGGCCTCGCCTTTGCGATAGACCACATGAGCACCCTCCACACCATTGTCGCCGTAGAGTCCGAGTGTGTTGGTCTCGTAGAGAATCTCTATCTTGGGATTGTCCTCCACACGTCTCTTCATGATCTCGGAGGCGCGCAGATAAGGCTTGCGCACAATCATATACACCTTGCTGCAGAGGTTGGCCAGATAGGTGGCTTCCTCGCAGGCTGTGTCACCGCCTCCCACGACAGCGACGACTTTCTTGCGATAGAAGAAACCATCGCAGGTAGCACAGGCAGAGACGCCCTGTCCACGATATTTCTCCTCGTCGGGAAGGCCGAGGTACTTGGCTGAGGCTCCCGTTGCGATGATGATCGTGTCGGCCTCAATCTTCTCACCACGGTCAGTGGTAGCCACGTAAGGCTTTTGGCTGAAGTCCACATCGGTAATCACACCGTCGCGGATGTCAGCATCGAAGCGTGCTGCCTGCTTGCGGAAGTTCTCCATCATCTCGTTGGCATCGATGCCGTCGGGGAATCCGGGGAAGTTCTCAATGTCTGTGGTCTGGGTGAGCTGGCCGCCCATCTGCAGACCTGTGTACAGAGTCGGGTTGAGGTTGGCGCGTCCGGCGTAGATGGCTGCTGTGTAGCCGGCGGGTCCGCTGCCGATGATTAAGCACTTTGTCTTCATGTTGTTCTCCTTTTCTTTTATAGGGTGGGAATTATAACAGCGCCTCGATGTCCTTGGCGATGTTGTCGATCTTCTCCGTAGGCTCGTAGCGCTTCACCACCTGTCCCTTTTTGTTGACGAGGAACTTGGTGAAGTTCCACTTGATGTCGGGGTTCTCCTTATAGTTAGGATCAGCCTCGGTGAGCATCTTGTCGAGGATGGGATAGATAGGATGTGTCTCGTCCCAACCGGCGAAGCCCTTCTGTGTCTTGAGGAACTTATAGAGCGGGTCGGCGTCGTCGCCGTTGACCTTGATTTTCTTGAATTGTGGGAACTCGGTGCCGTAGGTGAGCTTGCAGAAAGAGTGGATGCTCTCGTCGGTGCCCGGTGCCTGCTGACCGAACTGGTTGCAAGGGAAGTCGAGGATCTCGAAGCCCTGGGCATGGTATTTCTCATAGAGTTTCTCCAGTTCCTCGTACTGAGGGGTGAAACCACACTTGGTGGCTGTGTTGACGATGAGCAGTACCTCGTTGGCATATTCGCGCAGGGACACTTCGTTACCCTTTCTGTCTTTCACACTGAATTCGTAAACCGTTCTCATTGTTGTTATTATTCTTGGCTTTATCTTTGTTATGTTTTACAATCTTATGTTTTCGCATCTTGCCTTTTGGAGACAATGCAAGGCAAAAGTACAAAAAAGAATGGAGATAGCCCATCTTTTGCCGGTTATTTTTGATTAATTAATAGCGGAATTCTCTTAGCATAGTAGGGAAATCCCTCTCACAAATATCCAATTTCCCGTTGCCGTTTAACAGAAATGCGTTAACTTTGCGGCATCGATAACATAAAAATGAAAAGGCAATGAAAAAGTTAATGTCAATATTCTCTATGCTGCTCCTCGCGCTGACAGCTACGACACTGGTCTCCTGCGACGACGACAGCGATATCGCCATGACGCTTGAAGGAACGTGGCAAGGTGATATGAAAGTAAGTACAGATTATAATTATAATGGTCAGCATTATCATTATCAGGCTTTGTCCTCTGAGATCTGCTTTGTGCAAGATCCTTATACCTATTCTTCGGGAACGGGTTATTGGATCGACTATTATCAGAACTCGCCGTGGCGCAACAATCAAGTAGCCAATCATATTCAGTGGACAGTGTCCAACGGTGTCATCAATGTGTACTTCGTAGAAGAGGGTACATCAGTACAGATTCGCGACTATCGACTGTATCGCGGTCGCTTTGAAGGCACTATCTATTATGGTAACCAGACCGTAGACTTTAGTCTTGTCCAGGTGTCCTCACCCAACTGGAACAGCTATACCGATTGGGGGTATGACTACTACGACGACTATTATGGTGGCTATGCCAAGAAAAATGTTATCGGCACTCGTGCTCAGGCAGATAGCACAGCAAAGCCGGTAAGACATTTCGGAAAGGTAGAATAAGGCTGATAAAATAAGGTGGATTAAATATTCTTAGATATGAAAGCTTTTAAGATAATGATGGCTGTGGCAGCGATAGCTGCCATGCCAATGCTCTTCACAAGTTGTGATGATGATCCGGATTACTGGTACGATGACTGGACGTGGGGCAAAAACTATAACAATCGGCCTGACGATGATGATGTCAATAACCAGGACTTCTTCGTGGCCATGGCGCAAACGCTCAATGGGCAGTGGCGAGGTGATATGAGAGCTTATGAAGTCAATGATCAGGGTGTGGCCGTTGACAGTATCGACTACTCGACAGACATCGAGTTTGTGCAATACAGCAACACGGCTATCTCGGGTACGGGTACACAGTATGACTACAACCCACAGACGAATGAGAAGCAGATGCAGCGTGACTTCACCTGGTACATCGATCCGAAGACGGGCGACATCTACATCACCTATAAGGAAGTTCACGAGGGCGGTTCCACCACGGACTATGTCATGCGTGTCGCCTACGACGATCTGAATCTTAACGACCGCACATTCACCGGCTATCTGTGGTCTTCGGATGGTGCAGAGGTCGATGATTTCTGGTTCGACCGCTACAATGGTAATGCTAAGGCTGCTACGCGTGGCGCAGACAAGGGTAAGACCCACTGGAAGGTGGTGATGACTGCGAAGAAGTGATCAGTTGAAGGAAAGACCGTAAGACGTTTAGAAGATATTTCCAAGAATTTGAGAATTAGAGAATTTCTTTTGTGCGATGAGTTATAGAAAACCTTTTCATAACTCTCAGCCAATTATAAATTCTTTAATTCTCAAATTCTTGATCGTTTAGTTGAGTCCCCACAGTGCATCGTTGGGCTGGGCTGCTTCGATGACGCGTTCACGGTCATCGGGAAGGTTGCAGAAGAAGTCGATGCCTGTGCGCTTCTCCAGTTCGTCGATGCTGCACGCATAAGCCTTCAGACTTGTGCTATGGTCATTTTTGTGTTCAAACCATAAGCCGAGAGCGTTGTACTTTCCATTCTTGATGCGCAGGATGGCGGCAAAGAAATATTTGGGGATGACAAGCCCTGTGTTGGAACGGGTGTAGTTGTTGTTGTCTATCGTGCCACCCTTACATATATATAAGGTGTCGCGGAAGCTGTCGCGGTTCCAACCCTCGATCTTGTCATGGCTGTTGCCATGGATCTTATTCTCCATATAGAGCCATACGCCGGTGTTGAAGCCGTTGAGCTGCGGTTGGATATTGCCGAGCAGATAAGTCTGGCGGTTGGCTTCCTTGGAGTTGAGACGGTCGGCAGACGGACAGATATGGCCACGGTCGTAGTGCGGAGTCATCTGACTGTAGTCGGCTAATGTCGTGCGGTAAGCGGCAGGTATCAAGTCGTCTTCGGCAAAGGGATCTTTCCCGTGCCACCACTCTTTGCGGCTACCAATTTTAATGCTGTTCTTTGGGTCGAGACGGTAGCATGTCCAGCGCTGCGCACGCAAGCCGTCGTCCCATTCCACGATATAGTTGACACCGAAGGCATCAGTGCGGTGTATGATGATGCGGCTGCCGTCTTTGACGTGTGGCATCTCCATGCGGGCATACTCCGGGAATACTTGAGCATTGTTGGCATTAGCGTTAGCGGTGCCCGTTTCTCCGTCATTATCCCCGGAACAAGAAGAGAAGACAGGGAGGGTAAGGGCAAAGACAAAGGCTGCAAGCCACATCCAGCAGGCGTGACGCTTATAACCATTTCTATTCTTTTGGATCATGTTCTCATGTTTTTAAACGAAAAAAGCGCAATCAAACGTATATGCAACTACGTATGATCGCGCTTCTATTCTGTTGGCTTTGGTATTTACTTCTTCAGTTTGCCGTAGCGGCTCATGAAGCGGTCCACACGACCAGCCGAGTCGACGAGCTTGCTCTTGCCCGTGTAGAACGGATGCGAAGAGCTGGAGATTTCTACCTTTACCACTGGGTAAGTCTCGCCCTCAAACTCTACAGTGTCGTTGGTCTTACATGTAGACTGTGTGAGGAACATATCGCCGTTGGACATGTCCTTGAACACGACGGGGCGATAGTTTTCTGGATGAATACCTTTTTTCATTTCTTTAATTATTCGTTTTGTTATAGAATTCTATGATCACGTTGCGGGTCTTTCACGACCCTTGGAGCGTAATTGCTTGCAAAGTTACTACTTTTCTTGCGCTCCACCAAATTTCTCGTTGATTTTGTTTCAGTTATCTTACATATCCTGCAATGAAAGGCCTTTAAAGTCGTACAGATAGTGTGCAAGGGCTTCTTTGGTAAGATTTCAGCCTTCTCACTTCCTTTTAAAAGTAGACCGTCGCTTATATAAACTGCTGTTTACATTTGCACAAATAGCATTTTATTCCGACAAATCAAAATGAGGGAAGGTAGAAATTACTATGCTGATGGCAAAAAGTTAGGTCGAAAGTTTGCGATTGTCAACAGAAACCCCTATCTTTGTAACAAAAACAATCGCTGCCATGATACACACAGGAGAAAGATACATCAATCCGTTGACCGACTTTGGTTTCAAGCGCATCTTCGGCACCCCTTTCAACAAGGACTTGCTGATGAGCTTCCTCAATGCGCTGTTCAATGGTGATCCTGTCGTCTCTGACATCACCTATAAAAACAGCGAGAAGTTCGGCACGAACGAGGAAGCCCGCCGCGCTGTCTTTGACGTATACTGCACAACGGATACTGGCGCGCGCATCATCGTGGAGATGCAGAATGTATACCAGGACTTCTATAAAGACCGCTCCATCTACTATTCCACATTCCCCATCGCAGAGCAGGCGCAGCGGGGTAGCTGGAACTATGAACTCCACGACGTATACACCATCGGCATACTGAACTTCACTTTCCCCGAGGACAAGCACAGCGACAGCAGTATCTTCCGCGAAGTGAAGCTCATGGATACGGATTCGCACGAAATCTTCTACGACAAGCTCACCTATATCTATGTGGAACTCGCCAATTTCCATAAAACCTTGGAGGAGTGCGACAGTATTTTGGAGAAATGGATTTATTGCTTAAGGAATCTCCAAAATCTGATGAGCCGTCCGCTGGCCTTGCAAGGTCGTGTCTTCGAAAAGCTTTTCAAGACTGCAGAGATTGCCAAGATGACCACCGAAGACCGCCGCGCCTACGAGCTGAGTGCCAATGCCTACCGTGACATCAAGAACGGCATGGACGCTGCTAAG
>CAMCBZ010000010.1 GCA_945873145.1 uncultured Prevotella sp. | reverse complement strand
AGCGAGAGACTAAACTCATTCTGTCTAAGAAATAAGATGATGAGTGCCTTACTTCTCCCGACCTAATAATATGTCTTTCTGTCTAAAAACAAATATGCGTTTCTGTCGAAAGATAAGTGACTTATGTCTAAACTGGCTTTGTGTCCTCATTATTGAGGCGGCGCTTCACCACAGCAGGGTTGCCCACAGCAAGGCTGTCGTCGGGAATGTCGTGCACGACGACGGCACCGGCGCCAATGATGCAACGCTTGCCGATGGTCACGCCGGGCAAGACGGTGACACCACCGCCCAGCCAGGTGTCGTCGCCAATGGTGATCGGATAGGACGTCTCCATCGGCTTGCGCCGGTCGAGATAGTTCATGGGATGCTGGGGCGTAAGCAACTGACAGTTAGGACCAATGAGCACATGGTCGCCGATAGTGATGATGGCTCCGCCGAGAAACGTACAGTTGTAGTTGATGAACACGTGCTCACCGATGTGGTTGCTACTGGCATGGTCACAGAAAAAAGGCGGGCAGATCGTCGACGAGTCGGGGATGCCTGGCGCCACTTGCCGCAACAACGCGCGGTAATCGGGCGAGGTGAGCGTGGTCTGGTTAAACGCCACGAGCAACTCCTTGGTATCGTTGCAGCTCCGTTCCACCTCAGGGTCGTCAATGCGATAGAGTTCCTGGGAGCGCATCTTCTCAAATTCTGTTTTCATCGTTATCGTGTTTTGGCAACAAAATTACGAAAAAACATCAAAAGGACAAACGCCAATAACACTTATTTTGTAACTTTGCCATTCAGTAAACGCCAAGCTAAAATGAGAAGAACCATCATCCTGCTGGTCGGCCTGTTGCTCTGTCTGTACACACAGGCACAGATGCACAGCTACGACACCAGTTTCACCTATTCCCAGCAGAACTTCGTCGACACGATTCCCATAGAGATTGTTGACGATCAGATATACATCATGGGCACAGTAGGCGGGCGCCCCTGCCGCTTCAACCTTGACACGGGATCGAGTCAAGGCTCGGTCTATATGGGCTGTGGCATACAAGGCTTGCGTCCGTTGGGCAATGTCGTCAGTCGCGACGCCGCCGGAAATCTCGACACGGTGGCAGTGGTGGAGTTGCCGCCGCTGACCATCGGCAGGCTGACTCTGCAGCACTATGTGGCCTCAGTGTTCCGCCCACAGACCACACGCCACACCTATGACGCCATCCTCGGCTTTGACCTGCTGAACAAAGGACTGTGCTGCAAGATCGACGCACGCCAAGGCTGGATGATCCTCACCGACCGCCGCGACTACTTCGACCACGAGCCCGGCGTGGGGCTGCATTATCGGCTGAAATGGTTCGTGCCCTATGTGCTTGTCAGTCCGTTTAAGCGCCATACCGACGAGGTGCTTTTCGATACGGGCTCCCGCCAGCTTTTCACGATGAACAAGGAGAGCTTCGACGTGCACGCCTATAAGAGCAAGAATGTGGAGAGCCAGGTGGAGGAACGCGTCAACGGCTCGTTCACCATCGGACAGTTAGGTGCTGAGCGTTCGTCGGAGGTGGTGTTTATGAAACTCGACCGACTGAAATGGGATACGTTCTCGTTCAAAGATGTAAGAGCAATGACCACACAGGGCGCCAGCCGCATCGGGGCGAGCATCCTGCGCTATGGCACGGTGACCATCAACGGCTTCCGCCGCAAGATCTTCTTCCAGCCTTACGAGGGTGGTGACAGCGTGGAGGTGAACAACAAGACCTATACCGTCGCCTATGTGCCGGACAAAGACGGGCGTGCCATGGTCGGCCTGCTGATGAAGGACAGCCCCGAATACCGGGCAGGCCTACGCCAGGGCGACACCATCGTGGCCATTGACGGCAAGGCCATCGCCACGTTCGCCGACTTCCGGCGTTACCCCTTCGTAAAGGAGCAGATATATAGGCTGACGGTAAGAGGAATGAACGGAATGGAAAGACAGGTGTCTTTCACAAGATAAGCAAGTACCCTTCACAAGATAAAGTAAGGCTGAGCCTTTGACAAAAGGAAAGACCCAGCCTCATATTTATATCGCTATAGTGAACGTGAAGCGAAGACCACCATCAGGGTTGTTGCGCACGTTGACAGTACCTTTATGCAATAGAATAGCATTCTTGACGATGGCCAGTCCCAAGCCCGTACCGCCCATCTTGCGGCTGCGTCCCTTATCAACACGATAGAAGCGCTCGAAGAGCCGCGAGAGATGTTCGGGCGGCACCCCTACTCCATTGTCGCTGAAGACAAACGTCCAGTAATCGGTATGGCGCTCGGCGGTGATCGTGATCGACGTACCCTCGCCGGCATAGGCGATGGCGTTGTCAGTGAGATTGCGAAAGACACTGTATAGCAGCGACTGACTGCCTTTGACGATAAGTTCGCCAGGCAGATAGTTATGGAATGTCATATGGCGCTGCTCCAACTGCAAGGCCGTCTCCTTCTGGATGTTCTGTACCATCTCCGAGATGTTCACATCCTCGAAGTTCTGCATGTTAGGCGCATCGTCGAGCCGGTTGAGCGTGGAGATGTCGCGCAGCAACGAGGTGAGTCGCTCACTCTGTGCATAGCATCGTTTGAGAAACATCTCCTTGGTAGGCTCGTCGATATGGGGATTCTCAAGTATGGTTTCGAGATAGCCCTGAATGCTGGCCACGGGCGTCTTCAACTCATGCGCCACGTTTTGCGTGAGCTGTCGCTTGAGGATGTCCTGTTCGCGCCGCGTGCTCTGCAATCGTTTATAGATCTTGATGATACGTTCGGCGATCTCTCCCAGTTCATCGTCGGGAAAGACTGCCAAGTCTTCTGTCTCTAGGCTCTCGTTGTGGTCAGCGCGCGAGGCAAAGATGCGAAGCTTGGTGATGTTTGTGCCCAGGCGATGGACAAAACGATAGAGTATCAGCGTCAGCAGTGCAAAGACGATCAAGGCAAACCAGATGAAGTGCTGATCGGCCTGCAAGCTCTTCGCCAGATTGTTGTCATAGGGCAAAGCTGTGCGCACGACAAGACCATCGTCCTTGAAATAAGTAGCAGAATAGAAATACTCTCGGTCGAGCGTCGTACTGTGGCGGGCCAGCGACGTGCCGTGACCTTTGAGCAGTGCCTCCTTGATTTCCGGCCGTGAAGCATGGTTGGGCATATGGGCATAGTCACCACGGAAGTTGTCGTAAAGCACACGCCCGCTTTTGCTTACCAACGTGACACGCAACTCCTCATTGTCGAAACTGCTCACCACGTCATGGAGCGCAGCGACATTGAGCTGTTGTTTGCCGTGTATCGCCTCATGCACCTGGGCATTGAAATTTTCGAGCCGCTCCTCCAGCAGCCCTATTTTATATTGTTTTTCTCTGGCCTGTTGGAAGACGATGAAAGCCACCGCGAAGATCAGAAACAAAGAGAGAACCGCCAGGTAGAACTTATTTCCCACCGAGACAGACCTCACCTTTTTGAAGTATTTGTCCATTCGCTCTATATCTTTTATATATTGAGTCGATTGTCTGAAATGATTTTATGCGTCGAAATAATAACCAAATCCCAGTCGGGTGACGATGCACTTGGCAAAGCGCCCGATCTTCTTTCTGAGCCGCGTGATGTTGACATCGACCGTGCGGTCCAGCACGAGCACATCTTTCGGCCATACCTTGTCAATCAGCTCCTGGCGTGAGAACACACGCCCTTTCTCCTCGAGCAGGAGATGGAGCAGTTCAAACTCGGTCTTGGTAAAGGGTACGTTCTCACCATCAATGCTCACCGTCTTCTTGTCGAGGTTCATTTCCAGTCCCTGATAGCGCAGCACGGCAGGTTCTGAGCCTTGGTGCTCAGAGGTACGGCGCAGCACGGCGCGCACGCGCACGAGTACCTCACGCAAGGAGAACGGTTTGGAGATATAGTCATCAGCTCCAAGGTTAAACCCGGTAACCGTGTCGTTCTCGGTGTCGCGGGCGGTCAGGAAGATGATGGGAACACCGGCTGTCGAAGGATTGGCCTTGAGTTGCTTGGCCATGGCAAAGCCCGACATGCCTCCCATCATCACGTCGAGCAGCAACAAATCAAAACTGGAAATGTCGAGTTTCAGTGCGTCCTCTGCCGATGGAGCCGTCGTGACCTGATAGCCTTCAGTCTCTAGGTTGAACTTCAAAATCTCGCAAAGATCATCCTCGTCATCAACGACCAGTATCTTGTATTTCTTTTCTTCTTCCATTGTTATTGTTTATACAAAGTTATATTGCAAAGATAATCATTTTTTCTTTCTTCCGTCATGGGTGTGTCTTTTAAAGCACAATTCTCTTTCATTGTCTTAGAAGTGTGTCATGAACTCTATGACGATTTTGTCTTTCTCGGAAGTCTTGGCTATGCCATCGTGACGATAGAAATACTTTTCATAGTTCAGACGAATGTCCGAGACAAAGGGTTTGGCCAGACTGAGCGTCACACCTCCCGTCACACGACTGCGCTGATAGTCTGTCGTGGTCATCTTGCCCGCATCGTCATAGGCAGTGCCATCGGCGTGATCCGTCATGAAGTCATAACGCACCAACGGCGAGACCTTCTTGATCAGGCTTCGCTTGTTGTTGACCGGAATATCGTAGTTGGCAAAGACATCCACGGCATGCACATTTTTATATAAGTCATGGGAGTAGTGCTTAAAAAGATACTCCGCCTCACAAAGGAGGGGTCCACGGTGGTAAGTCACGCCCGCATCATACATCATGATAGTGTTGTGGTTGGGACTGATTTTTTGGGCACTGAGCACCAAGTCGGTATGGAACGGAAAAAAGAACTGCGCCTTGGAAGAGAAATTCGTGCCTTTGGTCCAATAGTCCTTCTGCCCCGTCAGTCCCGAACCATTGAAGAGTCCTGCCTGGAGCACGATCGGGAAGCCTACGTGGAAAGTATAGGCGGCCATCGCACCCACATCACGCACATTACCCACCTGCTTGGCAATGAAACTGCGGTTGGCAAAATACTGCTGGTCGGGCGATCGATGCGCATCAATGGTAAACGGCACACGCATCTGTCCAATGGTGAACTGGAAATAGCGCCAAGGCTTCAAGCGAGTGTAGGCGTCGAGCATTTTGATCGCGCCCTCATCACATAGGTCGATCTCAGCCTTATACTCAACCTCGGGCAGTAATTTACCCGTGACACTGACACGCGCCGTACGCACTTCGAAACGCCCCTCGCCCTCTTGGGTCTGGTATTCATACTTACCACGAAGGGTTCCATGAATCTGTGGCGTCATGTCCACATCCTGAGCCCACCCCGCGAACGTGGCGAACCAGCACAGCACAAGCGTTAGAATCTTTTTCATAATTGTTTCATTCTCGTGTTTACGCTGGCAAAGTTACGTCGCCTATGTTTAGAAAAGGTGACACAGATGTTACAAAAGCATGACAATATCCTTTGAAACAAATTCGTAACAACATTGTAATACATATGAACAATTTGTGTTGAAGATAATTGGTAAATTTGCAAAAGTATTGGGTACATGCAATCAATTTATAAGGATATGAAAGCAAACAAGAAAGAGTTACTGGAGAGAATTGCAAAGTTGTCAAAGAAAGACAGCAAGCTCGAGACAGCCATTCTGACTTTGGCATTACAGAAGCTAGACAGTGAAGACTTCGCTTTTGACGAAAAAGGCGTATACAATGCAGACCGTACACAGATGGTTTATTCACGTGGTGACCGCGAAGAAGTCGTTGTGCCCGCCACAGTGGAGACCATCGGCAACATGGCCTTCGCCAGGAAGAAGCATCTCAAAAAAGTAACGTTACCCAAAGGATTAAAGACGATTGCCCGCGAAGCCTTCGCTGACTGCGACGCTCTGGAAGAGATTGTGTTGCCGGCATCGGTGGAGACGGTCGAGCCCTATGCATTCAGCGACTGCGACAAACTCAAGCGTGTGGTCTTTGAAGGCGCTCCCAAAAAGGTGAGCCGCAAGGCCTTTGACTCCTGTGATGAACTGCACGACATTTCAGTGCCCGACGAGATGGTCAAGGCACTGCGCAAGGCTCTGCACCTCAACGACGGCGACATCAACTATCTGGTCGTAGGACACAACGAAGACAACAGCAAGAAGGCAAAAGAAGAGAAAAAGAAAGGAAAGAAAGAAGAAAAAGCTGCCAAGAAAAGCAATAAGGCCGCTAAGAAAGACAACAAGAAATAGACCATTCTCAGCCTCAACAAGCATCAAACGACATAGCAACATGACAAAGGAAGACAGACTCAAGAACCTCTACGTCAAACGCGACGTGAGCTGGATGTATTTCAACCACCGCATCCTGCAGGAAGCCAAGAAAGAATACGTGCCTCTGTTGGAGCGACTGTCGTTCTTAGGCATCTACTCCAACAACCTCGACGAGTTCTTCCGGGTGCGTGTAGCCTCGCTCAACCGCATCCTGGCCAGCGACGACGTGGATAAGCACACCAAGCAGGACGTGAAGCGCACGATCAAGACCATCAACATGCTCAACGAGAGCTACAGCAAGGAGTACACCGAAGCCACACGACAGGTGTTCCGCGAACTGGAACTGCATAAGATCAGGATGGTCAACGAAACGCAACTCAACGACGAGCAGAAGAAATGGCTCGAAGACTTCTACTACGATAAGCTCAACGGCTCGACGAACCCTATCTGGCTCAGCGAGATCAAAGACCTGAGTACCTTGGAGGATAACCGCATCTATCTGATTGTAGAGAAGACGATCATCAAGGATGCCCGCTCGAAATATGCCATCATCAAGGTGCCCGACAAGACGTTTGGCCGGTTCATCAAGATTCCGGCTTCCGACGGATACGACAATATCATGTATCTCGACGATGTCATCCGCTTCTGCCTGCCATTTATCTTCATCGGACTCAGGCCAAGCTATTACCGTGCCTACAGCTTTAAGTTCACCAAAGATGCTGAAATGGAAGTGGACAATGACGCTGACTATGGTACAATGGAACGCATCGCCATTGGCGTGGACAGCCGTAAACGTGGAGAACCGATCCGCGTGCTCTACGACCGCGACATGCCACAGAGCATGCAGAAGAAAATCTTGGAACGACTCGACATACGGGAACTCGACACCTCGCTGGCCAGCGGACGCTATCAAAACCATAAGGATCTGATGAAGTTCCCCGACTGCGGTCACGACGATCTGAAGTATCCGAAATGGAAGCATCTGATGAAACCGGAGTTTCTCTCTGAGCAGAGCATCTTGGATCTCATCCGTGAGAGAGACCGGTTCATCCATGTTCCTTACCATAGCTTCGACGCTTACATCCGTGTGCTGCGTGAGGCGGCACTGAAGCCAGAGGTCAAAGAAATCAAAACCACGCTCTATCGGCTGGCCAAGGACTCCAAGGTCGTCAAGGCACTCATCTGCGCAGCCCGCAACGGCAAGAAGGTGACAGCCGTGGTGGAGTTGCTCGCCCGCTTCGACGAGGAGAGCAATATCAAGTGGAGCAAGCGCATGCAAGAGGAAGGCGTAAATGTCATCTTCGGCGTGGAGGGACTGAAGATCCATTCCAAACTCCTCTATATCAGCAGCAAGAAAGGCGACATCGCCTGCGTGGGCACCGGCAACTTCCACGAGGGCAACGCCAAGGTGTATACCGACTATCTGATGATGACGGCCCGCCCGTCTATCGTCACAGAGGTGGCAAAGGTCTTCCAATTCATTGACCGTCCATTCCAGCAGGTGCGCTTTAGTCAACTGCTCGTCTCGCCCAACGCCATGAAGAGCCGCATCCTCCACATGTTCGACACGGAGATCAAGAACGCCAAAGAGGGCAAGGAAGCGTGGACAAAGATCAAGATCAACCATATCACCGACCCCGACGTGGTGGCAAAGATCTACCAGGCTTCGCAAGCCGGCGTGAAGGTCGACATCGTGCTCCGCGGCAACTGCTCTCTCGTGCCTGGCATACCGGGTGTGTCTGACAATATCCACATCGTGGGCATCATCGACCGGTATCTTGAGCACAGCCGCATCCTCATCTTCTGCAATGGCGGCAAGAACAAGTATTTCCTCGGCTCAGCCGACTGGATGCCGCGCAACTTGCTCAGCCGCATCGAGGTGATGACACCAGTTTATGACGAGGATCTCAAAGAGGACCTGCGGCGTACGGTGGAATATGGTCTGCGCGACACTGCCAACGGCCGATTGATCGACGGCAAGGGCACCGACCAGCTGCAAGAGGGCGAATTCTTCCGCAGTCAGGAAGAGCTCTACAAATATTATTTGGAACACAACGAGTAGAAGGAAGTCTGCATCACTCTACCCACACAATTAAAGAAAAAGATATGAAATGTACGTTAGCAGCTATTGATATTGGTTCCAACGGAGCCCGTTTGCTCATCAAGGCTTTCGACGACGAGGCTGTAGGACTGGAGCGTGTGCGTAAGCTCATGTTCGTGCGTGTCCCTCTACGTCTGGGCAAAGATGTCTTCACGCTCGGCAAGGTGTCGAAAGAGCGTGAGGAGATGATGATCCACATGATGAAGGCCTATAAACAACTGATGAAGGTCTTCCGCGTCGATGCCTACCGCGCCTGTGCCACGTCGGCCATGCGCGATGCAGAGAATGGCATGAAGGTAATCAAAACGATTAAGAAGGAAAGCGGTCTTGATCTGGAGGTGGTCAAGGGCCCCGACGAGGCTTTGCTGCTCGTCAACAACCTCGTGGAGAAAACCGACTCCAATGAGGGCAACTTTGCCTACGTCGACGTGGGCGGTGGCAGCACGGAGATCTCGCTCATCCACGACGGCACCCTCGCCGAGAGCCACTCCTATAATATAGGTACGCTGCGCCTGCTCTCTGACCGCGTCACACCCGAAGCATGGAAAGCGATGGAGGCAGATCTGCAAGGCTATGCCAAGCTCTACCCCAACATCCACATCATCGGTTCCGGTGGCAACATCAACAAATTGTTCAAGATCAGCAAGGAAAGTAAAAACAAAAAACTCTCCATCGCTGAATTGCAGCGTCTCTACTCCATGCTCAAGCCGATGAGCATCGAGGAGCGCATGATTTCGTTTAACCTCAAGGACGACCGTGCTGATGTCATCGTCCCGGCCGCCCGCATCTTCCTCGACGTGAGCAAGCACCTCGGATGTGACGAGATCATGGTGCCAAACATCTCGCTGGCCGACTCTATCGTCGACGGACTCTACCGCGACATGAAAGCCGCGAAGGTGAAACCATAAGTCTATCCCAAAGCAATATCCACGCTTCGGCTCTCCCGATGCGTGGATGTTCTTTTTTACGGCTATCTCTTACCAAAAGAAACTAAAAAGCGCACTTATGTGGTTAAAATAAACTAACCTCACGCAACTTCCCTTTCTTTTCTGCGTCATAATAACGATATTTGCAATAAAATGGCTCGACGGCATTCTCTTGTTTAAAGAATTTCGAGCCTACGCAATATATGAAACGACATTAATTAATAAAAACTATAAGATATGAAGAAGACTAACATCGCTATTGTAGCTCTGCTCGCCGGCACCATGCTCGTCAGCAGCTGCGCCAGCAAGAAAGACTTGGTCAACTGTCAGACCGAGAACCGTGAACTGACTGCCAACTATCAGGATGCCAAAGAGAAGCTCGCTGCCTCTCAGGCTCGCGTCAGCTCCTTGGAGGATCAGCTC
This sequence comes from uncultured Prevotella sp., assembly GCA_945873145.1. GTDB lineage: Bacteria > Bacteroidota > Bacteroidia > Bacteroidales > Bacteroidaceae > Prevotella. Next base: position 70,537 of record CAMCBZ010000010.1, on the reverse strand, counting down.
GCTCAGGCAAAGAAAGACTATGCCTCACTGCAAGGCTCACTCGACAAGAGCCTCAGCAATGCCAGCGCCAACAACATCAACATCTCAAAGCTCGTTGACCAAATCAACGAGTCAAACCAGTATATCCGTCACCTCGTGGAGGTGAAGAGCAAGAGCGACTCGCTCAACATGGTGCTCACCAACAATCTCACCCGCTCGCTGAGCAAGGAGGAGATGAAAGAGGTCGACGTGCAAGTGCTCAAAGGCGTAGTTTACATCAGTCTCGCCGACAACATGCTCTACAAGAGTGGCAGCTACGAGATCAACGACCGCGCTCAGGAGACACTGAGCAAGATCGCAAAGATCATCATGGACTACAAGGACTATGACGTGCTCATCGAGGGCAACACCGACAACGTGCCTGTCAACACTGCCGCTCCATCCATGAAGAACATCCGCAACAACTGGGATCTCAGCGCCCTGCGTGCTTCCAGCGTGGTGCAGTATCTCATCGACCACTTCGGCGTAGCTCCTAAGCGTCTGACCGCCGGTGGCCGTGGTGAGTTCAATCCTGTGGCCAGTAACGACACGGAGTTAGGCAAGCAGCGCAACCGCCGCACTCAGATCATCATCACACCTAAGCTCGACCAGTTCATGGATCTCATCGACAAGGCTCCTGAAGAGAGCAACAACAAGTAAGGATTACACCTATATATAGAAGGGGGGCTATGCCGCGTGGCATAGCCCCCCATTATCATATATGATTAACAGAAAAGATCGTCCATAGTGACTACTCGCTGTACCCTACCGAAATACTCATTTCGTTTGAGCCCATAAGTAGTGACAAGTGTAAGGTGCAGACTCTTCCGAGTCTTCGTCTCTTCCGCAAACAGTGTCAGCTTATGACGCAGTTCACGATCATACCTACGTGTGATGACATAGTCGTCGGTAGAAAATTTCATTTCGCAGACGTTGATAACCCGATCATCCCTGTCAATGACCATGTCTATTTGTGCCCCATCCTCTTTAGCCTTACTTTTCCACGGCATCGTTTCGGTATGGACTCCCGCTATGCCCAATGCGGTCTTAATCTGAGCGATATGAGCGAAACACAGATTTTCAAAAGCCAGTCCACGCCATGCGTTGAGAGATCCAGTCAGCAGATTATTACTCCAGAAATGCTCATCAGTAGTTTTTCCACCGTCCATGAAGCTGAGATAGAATAGGCAGAAAGCATCTGTCAACTTGTAATAGGTTTCCCGCTTACTGGCACCATAGTTCCTGTAGGTAGATATAAAGTTGCCAGCGACAAGGCCTTTTAACAAAGTTGTCAGCCGTCCATTGCTGCCTCCTGTAGCACTGGCAATCTCAGACCTCATCATCCCCGATTTTCGGCGGAACAGTAATCTGATGAGTGCCTTGTTGTCTTCTGGGTTAACAAAAAGAGAATTGAAGAGTCTGTCAAACTCATCGCTTAACTGTCCTCTTCTTGAGAAACATAGTTCATCAATGTTCTGAGCCAAACTCTGTCCCTTTCGCAGCAAAGACATATAATAAGGTATGCCGCCGAATATCATATAAGCCTGTAACATATCATACCGGTCTATCATCATGCCACGGCTATTGTAGAATTCCTCACTCTCTTTTAGCGTGAAAGGCAGCAGTTCTATTTCGGAAGTGATGCGATTGTAGAGTCCGCCATGGTTATTAATGATATGATCATTGATCCATGATGTAGAAGATCCACATACTATAAGCATGAGATTGCTCTGCCCAGCTCCCCAACCATTCCAAAAATGCTCAAAGGCAGACATAAACCCAGATCTGGCAGTATCCATCCATGGCAGTTCATCGAGAAAGACCACCTGCCTTTCTCCTCCTTTCTGCACTAACAACGCTCTGAGTCTATTGAAAGCCTCTATCCAGTTAGACGGCATCGGTCCCTGATAGCCATAAGCAACCAATGAGGCAAAGAACACTTCTAATTGGCGCTGAAGAATTGTCTTGGCCTCATTCTCTCTTTCTGCCGGTGAAAGTCCTGTATGGTAAAAAGTCATTCGATCGGAGAACAGCTCTCTGACGAGGAATGTCTTGCCAACTCGCCGACGGCCATGGACGACAACAAACTCGGGTGCCCCTGAGTGATAGATGTCCTCCAGCAGCTGCTTTTCTTTCTTCCTTCCTATTATTACCTGTGCCATAACCTATATATTTTGCCACAAATATACATAAAAGGCCCGATTCGGCCAAACATCTCAGACAAAAAATGCCAAAACTAATAATTCTTATCCTATTCTGGCACAATAGTACCTTTACAGCTAAGTCATTTTCTAACCCTAAAGAACGGAACACACTGATGGATTACACCTAATATATAATACGTAATGGGGGCTGTGCCGCATGGCATAGCCCCCATTACGTGTTTATCCCAACGTGCGTAGTTAGTTTTGTCCCTCAAGTTTTTCTATCTCAGCTCTCTCGCGATTGATGATCTCATAGCCGTTCTTGGTCATCTTATGCACCTTGAACTTGTCGAAGCCCTCACCATAGACACCGATGACATTGGTCTGAGTGACGAAAGCACGGGGATCGATGTCGTTGATGATCTGGAAGATCGTATTGCTCTCACGACGCTTGGCCATGATGAAGAGCATCTTCACTGGATGACCCGTGTAGAAGCCATGTGCCTCAATGACCGTAGCGCCACGATGAGGATAGACCGCGATGCGCGAGGCAATCTCGCGATATTTGTCCGAGATGATAAAGAACTGCACACTGCGGCGCATGGAGTTGACGACCTGGTCGATGCAGAACGCGGTGACCATCAGCACCATATAGCCGTAGATGACCTGTTCCCAGTTGTGCAGTACAAGGTAAGAAGAAGTGATGATGACAATATCGCAGAGCATGATGACACGCCCCAAAGAGATGTCACGATACTTGTTGACAATGGCCGCCACAATGTCCGTGCCGCCGGTAGACCCATTGTTGGCCAGTCCCAGTCCCACGCCGCTGCCGCAGAAGATGGCGCCGATGATGCTTGCCATGAACGGCTGGTCGGACAGCAGATGCGTGTCGGCAAGATTATGGCGCGCCAAGGCGGTCAGTGAAGTCAGCACCACCACAGCGTAGATCGTCTTCACGCAGAACTTCCATCCCAGGATTTTCAGAGCAGCAATCAACAAAAAGGCATTGATAACAAAATAAGTCACCTGCACCGGAATGCCCGTACCCCAGTATACAACAGAGGAGATACCCGGCACGCCGCCCGTGGTGATGTTGTTGGGCAACAGAAACACGTTCCACCCGATACAATAGGAAACCATAGCTATCGTGATCATCAGGTAGTCACGCAACTCATTGATAACACTCTTCTTCTTCATACACGAGACAGTATTAATGATTCTATATCATGAATGTTTCAGCATCTTGCTTGATTTATATTCCCAGTCCACCGGTGAAGCTCACGTCCATAGCCTTGCTCTGCATGATAGTTGAGTTGGCCGGTACACTGTGCGTGAGCCATACGTTACCGCCGATGACCGTATCATGGCCGATGGTGATACGTCCCAACAAAGTAGAATTGGAGTAGACCGTGACATGATCTTCAAGCACAGGATGGCGGGGCACAAGCCGGGACCGGTCGCGTCGCGTCCCCTCATTGGGCTGCTGATGGAGCGTGTAATAAGGATTTTCCGTGTGAGCAGCCCCCAGCGTGACGCCCTGAAAGAGGTGCACATGGTTGCCAATGACACACGTCTCGCCGATAACCACACCCGTACCGTGGTCGATGGAGAAGTACTCTCCGATCTTTGCGCCCGGGTGGATGTCGATGCCTGTGTTGGCATGTGCCTGTTCGGTGATGATGCGCGGAATGACAGGAATGCCCATTTCATGGAGCACATGAGCAAAGCGGTAGTGAATCATGGCCTGAATGACCGGATAGGAAAAGATGACCTCACTGTGCGAGGACGCTGCCGGGTCGTCGTCGAAGATAGCTTCGACGTCAGTGTAGAGCAGATGCTTGATGAGCGGTAGTTGTCCGATCAGCTTTAAGGATTTCTCTGCGGCCTCCGTCTCAGCACTGTGCTCATCGCTGCCATCGGCACAAAGAGCCAAGGTCAGTTGCTTGCGCATGAGGCTACAGAGTCTCTCCATGTTCACGCCGATATGGTAAGAACGGATGTCGCTGTCGATCTGCCGCTTGTCGAAGAAGCCGGGGAAGACGACCATCTTCACCAGTTCCACCATCTCGCGCAGTGCGTCGACCGATGGTAAAGGCGCATCGCCCTGCGGAGCCATCCTGCGCTCGTCGTCAGAGACACGCGTCATCATCTCCACACTCTTCAAAAATATGTCATTGTCTTCCATAATATTCGCCATTCGATAAAATCAACTTTTCTTCCCTCTCAATTCATTGTGGATTCAAGCGCAAAGTTACAAGAAATAATTCATAATCCAACATTCCGCATTCACAAATTATTGCGTCTCTCTTCTTTTTTTGATTCGTCTGCATCCCATACCTTCCCAAACTCAACCTAAGCAAAGTATCAGGCGATAAAGAGCTGTCACGCACCGCCTGTAACACGATTGTAACACATATGAACAGCATTGTAATATGTGTTTAAACCGCTTGTAACATCCACGTTGTAACTTTGCGCACAAAAAGAATATAACTCATATTTTATGGAAACAATTTATTTGTGTATCGTCATCTTCCTGCTCTGTCTGGCAGTCTTCGACCTGTTCGTGGGCGTGAGCAACGATGCGGTGAACTTCCTGCAATCGGCCGTGGGTGCCCGTGTAGCAACGTTCCGCACGGTGCTCATCATTGCCTCCGTGGCTGTGGTGCTGGGAGCTGTGCTGTCTTCAGGAATGATGGACATTGCGCGCCACGGCATCATGATGCCGGCAAGGTACTCCTTTCATGAGGTGATGACCGTGTTCCTGGCTGTCATGGTCACGGATGTCATCATTCTCGATGTGTTCAACTCACTGGGTATGCCCACCTCTACGACCGTGTCGCTGGTCTTCGAGCTCCTCGGTGGTGCGTTTATGATCTCCACATTGAAGATCATGGGCGACCCAAGTCTCGACTATGGCATGTTGCTCAACTCAGACAAAGCTTTGAGCGTGATCATCGCTATCTTCGTGAGTGTGGCCATCTCGTTCGTCGTCGGCATGATCGTGATGTGGATCAGCCGCGTCGTCTTCACCTTCAACTACAAGAAGCACAGCCGTTACGCCATCGCCATTTTCGGTGGCATCTCGTTCACCGTGCTGGCCTACTTCATCTTTATGAAAGGTGTCGGCAACAGTCCCTACGTCAGCGAGAGCGTGCGCGACTATATCAACAGCAACATCAACCTGCTGCTGATCTATACATTCATTGGCTCTACCATCGTCATGGAAGTCCTGCATCTGTGCCGCGTTGACATCTTCAAGTTTGTCGTGCTCATGGGCACCTTCGGTCTTGCCATGGCCTTTGCCGGTAACGACCTTGTGAACTTCATCGGTGTGCCCTTGGCCGGTTTGGCTTCCTATCAGGACTATGCCGCCAACGCCCATGGTGCCGGTGTAGACACGTTCATGATGAAATCGTTGATGGAGAGTGCCAAGACTCCTCCTTTCTATCTGATGGCAGCCGGCATCATCATGATCGTGGCAATGGGTACTTCCAAGAAAGCCCAGAATGTGATCAAGACCTCCGTGGACCTGGCCCGTCAGGACGAGGGCGACGAGATGTTCGGTTCATCCAAGGCTGCCCGTGCCATTGTCCGCTTCTGTCAGTGGAGCGTGGAGAGCGTAGCACATCTCTTCCCGGCTTCCCTGCGCAATTGGATCAACAGCCGTTTCAACGCCAACGAGGTGGAGCTTGTCGATGACAAAGCCGCCTTCGACGTGGTGCGTGCCGCCGTGAACTTGGTGATTGCCTCCATGCTGATCACCTTCGGAACGAATCATAAGTTGCCATTGTCTACCACCTACGTGACGTTCATGGTGGCTATGGGTTCGAGTCTTGCCGACCGCGCCTGGAGCCGTGAGAGTGCCGTGTTCCGTGTCACCGGCGTGCTGAGCGTCATCGGCGGCTGGTTTATCACAGCCGGTGTCGCCTTCATCACCTGTTCCTTGGTGGCCCTGACCATGTGGTATGGCGGTATCGTACTGCAAGTGGGCTTCATGGTACTCGTCATCTATCTGCTTTGGCACAGCAACCAACAATACAAGAAGAAGAAAGAACAGGAGGCCAAGGACGAGGACAGCTTCCGCCTGATGATGCGCACCCGTGATCCCGAGCTTGTCTGGGATATGCTGCAGAAGCGTGTGAGCAGCACGCAATGCAATATGAATCACTATGCGCTTGACATGTTCAACAAGATCATGGACGGCTTCACCGGACAAAACGCACGTGAGCTCGGCCGGTGCCGCAAGTCACTCCATAAGGAGCAGGACAACCTGAAGAAATACCGCCGTCAGGAAATGCTCGGACTGAAGAAATCACCACAGGACATTGCTATCGAGCGCAATACTTGGTTCCACCTCGGTGCCAACTCCGACCAGCAGTTCATCTACTGCCTGCGTCGTATGCTGGAACCGGTACGCGAGCATGTCGACAACAACTTCAATCCGATACCCGAGGAATATATCCATGAGTTCCAGCCCGTTCGCCAAAAGGTCAACGACCTCATGCACATGACGCAGGAGATGATCTCCAATGGTAAGTACGACGACTACCGCGACATCCTCTCAGAGGCTGATCTCTGCCGCGACGAACTGTCGACGCTGCGCAAGGGTCTCATCGACCATATCCAGCAGTCGTCCGACACCAAGATGCTACAGGTATCGCTCGTCTACCTCAACATCTTGCAGGAGACCGATGAGTTCCTCAACATCATGCGCCACCAGTTGCGTGCCGCCAAGAAGTTCATCGAGAACTAACGGATCCTCAATAGCTCGGTATAGGATTCCTCCTATAATATATATTTGACAATTGTGTAATCGTTGTAGCCGTGCCCGGCAGAGACTGCCGGGCACGGCTTTTTTGTTGTCATAAGAATGTAGTACTTACGTCTATCCATTGTAAATGTATGGACATCAAAAGGAAACATCAACCTACTAACTTTGCAGCAGAAAACATAAGTAAGGATACAAACAGTAACAATGAGAAAGCTACAAAGGGGAATAGCAGCCACCGTGCTGCTGATAGCCACCACCACCGCCCAGGCACAGAGCATCGTCGGACGTGTAGTTGACGCCAAAACAAAAGAACCGCTCATCGGTGCGGTCGTCAGCCTGCAAGGCACTGACACGAAGACTGTCACCGACACCGACGGACAATTTCATTTTGACCATCTCTCGACCACCACGCCTTACACCCTCTTGGTGAAATACGTGGGGTACAAGAATACAACCATTGACGGGGTTCTCTCAAAGGCCTCAGCAGCAGAAGACGTTCTCACCGTCGCGCTGAAGCCTTATGAACAGCAACTGAAAGGAGTCACGGTGACCGGTGTGAAACGAAGAAATACTGTCACGGCCGCCGTGCCCGAAGTAAAAAACAGTCCCGTCATCGTGAGCAACATCTCGGCCCAGGATATCAAGCTCACCCAAGACGCCAATGCCGGCGAAGTCATCCGCCGCGTGCCCGGTGTGAGCCTCATCGACGACAAATTCGTCATGGTGCGTGGCCTGGCCCAACGATATAATAATGTGTGGATGAATGGTGGTGCCGTGCCCAGCAGTGAGGCCGACCAGCGCGCCTTCTCTTTCGACATGATTCCAAGCAATCAGATCGACAACCTCACCATCGTGAAGTCGCCGACGCCGGAATATCCCGCCGACTACACAGGCGGCTTCATCATGATCGATACCAAAGAGATTCCCTTGGAGAATGCCTTTCACGTCTCTGTGGGCGGCAACTGGAACAGTGCGTCTGCCTTCAAGAGTTTCCTTGCCACCAAGCAGAGCCGCACCGACTTCCTCGGCTTCGACAACGGACTGCGCTCGCTCCACGGCGGTATCGACGCTACCCTGGCCAACCTCGGAAAGAACAGCGGCGGCAACACCATGTACAGCCTCTCGGACAACCACCTCAACAACGACTGGGCAGTGAAGAACCAACATCCCTGGGGCGACTTGAAGCTCGCTGTCGACTGGAGCCATAGCTGGACACTGCCCGCCGGAAAGCTCGGTGCCATCGCCGCCGTGAACTACACCAACGAGTACCGCGTCTACCGCGACATGCTCAACAATTTCTATGGAGCCTACGACACCGAAAACGACCGCTCCAACCCATTGCGCCTCTCCACCGACAACCAGTACAACCACAACGTACGTCTCGGCGCACTCTTCAACATGACCCTGCTCAGCGCCAGCGGCAAGAACAAATATCAGCTCAAGAACATCTTCAACCAGATCGGCAACAACCGCTACACATGGCGTGAAGGCCTCAGCGCTCAGTCAGAGCCCGAGCGCTCGGCAGAGTATTACTATCGCAGCAGAACAACCTATACCGGTCAGATAACCGGCCGCCATACCCTCAGTGGCGATGCACTTGATTGGAGCGTCGGCTATGCGTATGCCAATCGCCGGTTGCCTGACCGTCGTAAATACATTCTCTACAACGAGGATGACAGCAAGAGCGACAACTATGTGTGGCTCTATCAAAACGACATCTCGCGCGAGTGGACCTCTCTCGACGAGCATATCGTCTCTGTCAATGTCAACGACGAGCATCAGTTTGCCTTCGGTGACTGGCAACCTAAGGTGAAGGTGGGTGCCTACGGCGAGTACCGCACCCGCAAATACACCACCCGCAACTTCATGTATTGGTACAACGCCGAAGGCAACAGCCTGCCCAGCGGGTTCCGCTCGATGGAGATGACAAGCCTGCTGAGCAATGCCGACAACTACGGTGCAGAGAAGCTCTACTTGCTCGAAGATGTCAACAAGATCAATGACTACAGCGGACACAACACACTGGGGGCTGGATATGTCAGTGCTGCTCTCCCCTTTGGCAGACTGGATATCCATGCCGGTGTCCGCTTTGAATACAACCAGATGGAACTCATCTCCAACAGCAAATCCTATGAGACGAGCCACGAGAGCCACTACTATCGTCACAGCGACCTCTTCCCCTCTGCCAACGCTACCTATAAGATCGACGAGAAAAACCAGATCCGGCTCAGCTATGGCCGCAGCGTCAACCGCCCGGAATTTCGCGAGGTCTCGCCATCGGTCTACTACGACTTCGACCTGGCGAGCAACGTAGAGGGTAACTTCAACCTGAAGAACTGCTATGTCGACAACCTCGACCTGCGCTATGAGTGGTATCCCAGCCGCGGCGAGATGATATCTTTAGCAGCCTTCTACAAGCACTTCGACTCGCCCATCGAGTGGGTCTATACCATGGCGGGCGGCACCGATGTCATCTACTCCTATGCCAATGCCCGCTCGGCCAACAACTACGGCTTGGAGCTCGACATCCGCAAGAACCTCGCCTTCATGGGACTGCCCGACCTGAACTGGAGTTTCAACGGCTCACTCATCCATAGCCGCGTCAACTTTGAGCCGGGCAGCAATGAGGAAAGTCGCGCCATGCAGGGACAGTCACCCTACCTCATCAACACGGGACTCTTCTACAAAAGCCAGCCGCTCGACCTCGACATCGCACTGCTCTACAACCGCATCGGCAAACGCATCGTAGGTGTGGGACGTTCCGAAGGCATGGACAAAAGCATCAAAGTGCCCAACAGCTACGAGATGCCGCGCGATGCTTTTGACCTCACCGTCAGCAAGCGCTTCGGCAAACATGTGGAGCTGAAGCTCGCCGCCCGCGACCTGCTCAACCAAAACATCACTTTCAAACAGTTCACTACGGTGAGCGTAGGCGGCAGCAGCAAGAAAGTCCAGGAGGTCACCCGACGCTACAAGCCCGGGCGCAACCTGCAGGCCACGGTGACATTCAAGCTATAGAGTCTATAGCAACTTGCGAAACTATAAAGGAAAAATAATCACTCTTAACAACAATAAGATGAAAACAACAAAGATGTTTTTAGGATGCATGGGCATCCTGGCCCTCGCTGCCTCGATGACAGCGTGCAGCAGTGACAACGACGACAATGGCGGCAGCAACGGCGGCAACAACGGCGGAACGTCTGTCGTCTACAACTGGTCCACCGACGGTGGCTTCAAAGCCTGCGACCACATTCTCTTCGACGACAACGGCAAGGACGATGCCAACGGTGTCGTCATCGGCAACGGCGACCAGAACTTCGTCTTCAAGGGCAAGCAGACTATTAAGAAAGGCACCTACCTGCTCAAAGGATGGGTGTACATCGCTGACGGTGCTGAACTGACCATCGAGCCGGGCACCGTCATCAAGGGCGACAAGGACACCAAGGCTGCCCTCATCGCCGAGCCAGGCGGCAAGCTCATCGCCAAAGGCACACAGACAAGCCCGATCGTCTTCACCTCTGAGATGGCTGCCGGTAGCCGGAAGCCCGGAGACTGGGGCGGCATCATCCTCTGCGGAAAGGCTCCTAACAACAACGGCGTGCTCAACCAGCAGATCGAGGGCGGTCCCCGCACCAAGCACGGAGGCACTGATGCCAACGACAACTCTGGCGACCTGGAGTATGTGCGCATTGAGTTCGCTGGCTATCCTTTCCAAAAAGACCAGGAGATCAATGGTCTGACTCTCGGATCCGTGGGAGCCGGAACGACCATCGACCACGTGCAGGTGAGCTACTCCAATGATGACTCCTACGAGTGGTTCGGCGGCACGGTGAACTGCCAGCACCTCATCGCTTACCGCGGATGGGACGATGACTTCGACACCGACAACGGATTCGCCGGCAGCGTAACCTATGGACTAAGCGTCCGTGACTCCAAAATTGCAGATGCCTCACAGAGCAACAGCTTCGAAAGCGACAACAATGCCAGCGGTTCTACGGCAGAGCCCTACACGACTGCTACACTGAAGTATATGACCATCCTGGGGCCTAAGACCTTCGACGCCAACTTCCAGAATACCACCGACTACATCAATGGCGGCGGCATGAACCCAGGCAACGGCTCGTCAATGGGCAAATTCCAGGCTGCCATGCACATCCGTCGTAACTCGCGCCTCAACGTGCTCAACAGCGTCTTCATCGGCTGGCCTGTCGGCATCATCCTCGACAACGAGAAAGGAGACACACAAGGCGCTGCCAAGAAAGGCTTGATGAAACTGCAGAACAATGTCTTCGCCGGAATGACCATCACCGGATCTGACTTCAACAAAGTCTACACCGATGGGCTCTACGACTATAATACGAAAACCACCGACGCTTCCAAGCCGTCGTTCTCCACCTCGTTCTTCACGCTCGCTGCCAACAACAACAGCATCCTCAACTGGACGGCTATGACCTGGAGCGGCATCAAGAGCATCATCGAGGCCAACCTGCAACTCTCAAAAACGGCAGGAGCCTTCGCCGATGGTACTGACTGGACAGCAGGCTGGGCAAACTGGGATCCTGAAAACACACAATATTAGTATGTAATCTCTCTTGTGAACACTTTCCACGCCCTGTAGTCGCGATGACTGCGGGGTGTTTTTGTTTTTGTCCTTTCACCAACATGTTTCCAAAGGAAGCAAGTTCGTAAAAGCGAAATATTGCTTGTAAATGATATTTTTATTGCTTTTAATTTGTTGTATTCACAATCTTTTTATATCTTTGCATCACCTTTCTCTACAGACTTACGCATTGACTAATCATAAGACATTCAAAATGGAGAATATATGAACGAAGAGAGTTATCAACAACAACCCTTAATACTAGTAAACACAAAAAAGATGATTGAACAAACAAAAACAGAAACAGAAATGAAGGCGCGGGCATACGGACGCACGGAACTCGCCATGATGTATTGCCCTCAGGACACCCCGGGAGCCGCTTGGAGAAAGTTGCGGCAATGGACAGAGCACTGTCCCGACCTGTTGAGACGACTGCAAGACCTTGGCTACACCGGCCATCAACGTACGTTCACACCGGCGCAAGTCAAATGGATCTTCTACTATCTTGGCGAGCCATAGCAGTCTGACCGTAGTCACCTCGCCTTCTGACAGACTACTTCTACAAGACAGCAATCGCTGGAATGCCACGGCATTCCAGCGATTTTTTTGTTTCGCTCTGCAAACACATGGAATCCTTGCTGTTCTTTTGCTTCAGAACCTCACGAGCCCCACTACCAGGCACACGCTGCGCAACTGGTCTTTCGGCACCGTGAAAGGCAGATACTTGGGATTGTCCGACACGCACTTGAGTCCATCCTTGTCGTCGTAGATGCGCTTCACCACGATGCCCTGGTCCGTATCCAGCACATGCACCTTGCCCCACTGGATGAAACTCGCATCGGTCACCACACGGCAGGCGAGTTCGTCACCGCTTTTGATCTCCGGTTCCATGCTGTCGCCTTTCACCAGGATGGTGAAGTCGTAGTCAGGCAGTTGCTTGATGACCGGATAGCGCTCGTAGGAGACATCGATCTCCTCAGTGAGCTTTCCCGCCGATGCAGTCTGGTCGATACGCGGCCGTGTCTGATCGGTGTTGCGCAGACTGCCCTCTGTCTCGGCAAGGAAGAAAGACTGGTCCAAGCCATAGTGCCGGCAGACCTTCTCTTTGATATCCGGACTGATGGCAGGGTAGCGCCCGTTGCGTGGGTCGGGACGGAAAAGCCGCGTGAGTGTCTGCTGGCGCACGCCAATCTCCTGGGCAAAGGCGGTCTGACCGCCCGCGGTCTTGTCCATCATCAACAGATAGAGGTTGCGCGTCTCCGGCGGCATCGCCTCATAGTCGTATTTTGCTATTCTCATGGCTGTAGAAAATTATATTCCAAAGCATAAACATGCCATATCGGCGTCTATACGCTTTCTTACTGATTATTTTCACCTGCAAAGATAGTAAATAATCTATTATTAACAAAGAAAAGCACACTTTATTTAGCTTTATACACCATATTATATATAGACACGTTGTGGAAAGCCCCACCTTTCCCAAAGGGAGGGGTCGGTACAGTTCACCAGTGATACAGACCTCAACGAACTTTACAAAAGCTTGTCACCAAAACTGTTGCTTCCAGAGAAATTGCTGATACATTTATAGAATAGGATATAGAAAATCCGGAGAAATACATACTACAACCCTAAAAATTGAATCGTCAGATTGTGATTTATGGATAATTTCTTGTATCTTTGCACTTGTAATATTACAACATCTTTCATATAAAACTTTAGAGAGACTATGATTCTTTTCTTTAAGACTCCGAAGGAGACTGTCATTGCCACTGAGATGGACCACCAGCCCAGTGAGCAGGAGAAGCAGGAACTGTGCTGGCTCTACGGCGACGCCGAGATGCTCAGCGACGAGAAGCTGGACGGCTTCTTCGTCGGACCACGCCGCGAAATGATTACACCATGGAGCACAAATGCCGTTGAGATCACGCAAAACATGAGTCTCACCGGCATTTCGCGTATTGAGGAGTACTTCCCCGTCAAAAGCGAGGACGCCGAGCACGATCCCATGCTCCAGCGTATGTACAAAGGTCTGGACCAGACTATCTTCACCGTCAACCACGAGCCTGAGCCCATCAAGCACGTCGACGACATCGAGAAGTACAACGAGGAGGAGGGCCTCGCGCTGAGTCCTGAGGAAATAGAATATCTCCATAAGATAGAAAAGCAAAACGGACGCCCGCTGACCGACTCCGAGATCTTCGGCTTCGCACAGATCAACTCTGAGCACTGCCGTCACAAGATCTTCGGCGGCTCGTTTGTCATCGACGGCGAAGAGCGCCCCTCGAGCCTCTTCGCACTCATCAAGAAGACCACGAAAGAAAATCCGGGCAAGATCCTCTCGGCCTATAAGGACAACGTGGCTTTCGCACAGGGGCCCGAGATCGAGCAGTTCGCACCGGAAGACCAGAGCACGAGCGACTGGTTCCGCGTGAAGCCTATCGAGAGCGTCATCTCGCTGAAAGCCGAGACTCACAACTTCCCCACCACGGTGGAGCCGTTCAACGGTGCCGCTACGGGTACGGGCGGTGAGATCCGCGACCGTATGGGCGGTGGCGTAGGCTCATGGCCTATCGCCGGTACAGCGGTCTACATGACCAGCTACCCGCGTTTGAAGACCGACAACGACACAGCCGGACGCGACTGGGAGGACAAGATCGCACCACGTCCATGGCTCTATCAGACACCGGAGCAGATCCTCATCAAGGCTTCCAACGGTGCCTCGGACTTCGGCAATAAGTTCGGTCAGCCGCTGATCACCGGCTCACTGCTGACCTTTGAGTATCAGAGCACCACGGGCGACACCGCCACGACTGCTGACGGCAAGCCTGTCGAGGGCGAGCAGGCCGGTGAGGTCTATGGCTACGACAAGGTGATCATGCTCGCTGGCGGCGTGGGCTACGGCAAGAAACGCGACTGCCTGAAGAAGGAGCCACAGACCGGCAACGACATCGTCGTCGTCGGCGGTGACAACTATCGCATCGGACTCGGTGGCGGTAGCGTTTCGTCAGTAGATACCGGCCGCTACAGCAACGGCATTGAGCTCAACGCCGTACAACGCGCCAACCCGGAGATGCAGAAGCGTGCCTATAACCTCGTGCGTGCCCTCGTCGAGGAAGACGTCAACCCGGTGGTCTCCATCCATGACCACGGCTCCGCCGGACACCTCAACTGCCTCTCTGAGCTCGTCGAGGACTGCGGTGGCGAGATCGACATGACCAAGCTACCTATCGGCGACAAGACACTCTCTGCCAAGGAGATCATCGCCAACGAGAGTCAGGAGCGCATGGGACTGCTCATCGACGAGAAGCATCTCGAGCACGTCGAGAAGATCGCCGAGCGCGAGCGTGCCCCGCTGTATGTCGTCGGCAAGACCACAGGCGACGCTCACTTCAGCTTTGTGCAGGGCGACGGCGTGAAGCCTTTCGACCTCGACGTGGCACAGATGTTCGGTCACTCGCCCAAGACGGTGATGGTCGACGAAACTGTCAAGCACCACTATGAGGACGTCACCTACTCGGCCGACCATATCGACGAATACCTCAACCGCGTGCTGCAGCTCGAAGCCGTAGCCTGCAAAGACTGGCTGACCAACAAGGTCGACCGCTCTGTGACCGGTAAGGTGGCCCGCCAGCAGACGCAGGGCCAGATACAGTTGCCACTGTCTGACTGTGGCGTGGTGGCTCTCGACTACCGTGGCAAGCAGGGCATCGCCACAGCACTGGGTCATGCTCCTCAGGCCGGCATGGCCGACGCTGCCGCAGGCAGTGTGCTCAGCGTGGCAGAGAGCTTGACCAATATCATCTGGGCACCAATCGCCACTGACCACGACCATCCTTATCCTGTACAGAACATCAACCTCAGCGCCAACTGGATGTGGCCGTGCCGTAGCCAGAAAGGTGAGGACGCCCGCCTCTATGCCGGTGTGCAGGCTCTGAGCGACTTCTGCTGTGAGCTCGGGCTCAACGTGCCGACGGGCAAGGACTCTCTCTCGCTGAGCCAGCAATATCCCGACGGACGAAAGATCATCGCACCGGGAACTGTCATCGTCACCAGTGGTGCAGAGGTCAGCGACGTGAAGAAGGTCGTCAGCCCCGTGGTTGTCAACGACAAGAACTCCTCCTTATATTATATAGACTTCAGCTTCGACGAGCAGCGACTCGGCGGCTCGGCCTTCGCGCAGAGCCTCGGCCGCATCGGCAGCGACGTGCCGACAGTGAAGAACAGCGAATATTTCGCCGACTGCTTCAATGCCGTGCAGGAGCTCATCGCCAAGGGATGGATCATGGCCGGTCACGACGTGAGTGCCGGTGGTCTCATCACCACGCTGCTGGAGATGACCTTCGCCAACACAGAGGGTGGCTTGCATGTCAACCTCCACGACGTGGAGCCTGAGAGCGACGACATCGTGAAGATGCTCTTCGCCGAGAACCCCGGCGTGGTCATCCAGGTTTCTGACCAGCACAAGAAGGAGCTGCGCGAGTATCTCGAAGACAACGGCATTGGCTATGCCAAGATCGCTTATCCTACACCACACGAGCGCAAGATCGTCGTGGTCAAGGGCGACTACAGCCATGAATTCGACATCGATGCGCTGCGCGACGTTTGGTATCGTACCTCTTATCTCCTCGACCGCGACCAGAGCATGAATGGCATGGCACGCAAGCGCTATCTCAACTATAAGAAGCAACCGCTGGAGATGAAGTTCGGCAAAGACTTCAAGGGTTCCTTCGAGTCGCTCGGCCTCAACCCCGACCGTTGGAAAGACAACGCTCAGCAGGCTGCACGTCCTAAGGCTGCCATCATCCGTGAGAAAGGCACAAACGGTGAGCGCGAGATGGCCTACACGCTGTGGCTGGCAGGCTTCGAGGTGAAGGACGTGATGATGACCGACCTCATCAGCGGCCGCGAGACGCTCGAGGAAGTGAACATGATCGTGTTCTGCGGTGGATTCTCCAACAGCGACGTGCTCGGCTCGGCTAAAGGTTGGGCTGGTGCCTTCCTCTACAACCCGAAAGCTAAAGAAGCTCTTGACAAGTTCTATGCACGCAAGGACACGCTGAGCCTCGGTATCTGCAACGGATGCCAGCTGATGGTGGAACTCAACCTCATCAACCCGGAGCATAAGCACCGCGCGCACCTGACGCACAACGTCAGCCAGAAGTTCGAAAGCCAGTTCCTCGGACTGAGCATTCCACAGAACAACAGCGTGATGCTCGGCAGTCTGAGCGGCGACAAGCTCGGCATCTGGGTGGCTCACGGCGAGGGCCGTTTCTATCTGCCCGAACCTGAGGATCACTACAACGTCGTGGCGAAGTACAACTACGCTGAGTATCCCGGCAACCCCAACGGGTCGGACTACAACGTGGCTGGCATCTGCTCGGCCGACGGACGCCATCTGGCCATGATGCCGCACCCCGAGCGTGCCATCTTCCCTTGGCAGAACGCATGGTATCCGGCTAAGCATCGCAACGACGATGTCACGCCGTGGATCGAAGCTTTCGTCAATGCACGCAAGTGGATTGAGAACTGCAAGAAGTAAGCAATAACAGATCGTCCCCCTCACACGCTCCGAAAGAAACGTGTGACGGGGACTTTTATAGCTTTAAACGTGCCATCGTCGATGGCATTAAGAATATAAACGAATATCAAATATATATTCGGTAATATTCTCTATTCCGCCAAGCGGAGCGTTTACACAAAAGTAAGTATCCATTATCAGATGAGTTCATATTCTCTGCTCTTTACCACATTCTTCAAGATCGGAGCCTTCACCTTGGGAGGCGGCTACGCCATGCTACCCATCATTGAGGCTGATATCGTGGACAAGTACCACTGGATCAAGAAGGAGGAGTTTATCGACTACGTCGCCGTGGCACAGAGTTGTCCCGGTGTGTTCGCCATCAACCTGGCCACCTTTGTCGGCTATAAGCTCAAGGGCAAGAAGGGTGCGCTGTGCACCACGCTGGGCTCTGCCCTACCCTCCTTTCTCATCATCCTTGCCATCGCCATGTTTCTCCATCACATCATGGAGTGGCACTGGGTAGAGGCGATGTTCCGCGGCATACGTCCCGCCGTGGTGGCGCTCATTGCCGCACCGACATTCACACTGGCCAAGAGTGCCCATATCACCCTGTCCAACTGCTGGATTCCCATTGCCTCGGCACTGCTCATCTGGGGACTCCATGTCAACCCTATCTGGATTATCATCGCCACGGGACTGGGCGGGTATGTCTATGGCAAATATCTCACCAACGAATAACCTATGATCTTCTTACAACTCTTCTATACGTTCTTCCTCATCGGACTCTTCGGTTTTGGTGGCGGCTACGGCATGCTCTCTCTCATTCAAAACGAGACGGTGCACGTCCATCACTGGCTGTCGACAGCCGAATTCACCAATATCGTCGCCATCTCACAAATGACGCCGGGACCGGTGGGCATCAACTCAGCTACCTATTGTGGCTACACAGCCGTGAACAATGCAGGCTACGGCATGATCATGTCGACACTCGGTTCGGCCGTTGCCACCTTTGCGCTCGTACTGCCATCATTCATCATGATGATCGTCATCGCAAGGATGTTCATGAAATACATGAAGACACCAGTGGTCCAACACATCTTCTTAGGCTTGCGCCCGGGAGTCGTCGGCCTGTTGGCTGCCGCCACACTGATGCTCATCGACAAAGAGAACTTCTCTTCGTGGGCAGAGAATCCCTGGCAGTTTTCCATCAGCGTAGCCCTCTTCGTCGCTACGTTTGTGGGTACCTACTGGCTCCACATCAATCCCATCCGTATGATTGGCTATGCCGCCTTCGCCGGCCTGGTACTGCTGTACTAAAGTTTGTGCAACCGTGCCCGTCCTAACACTGTAGGGCTACGCCCGTCCCAACACTGTAGAGCAGTATCGCCGTCCCAACACTGTAGGGGGTAACGCCGTAGGGGCGGCCCGCCGTGGCCGCCCTAACACGCTTGACAGTAATATATAATATATGTCTTGCGGTGTTAGGGCGGCCACGGCGGGCCGCCCCTACATCAAAACCGAAATACGCCCTTGCGGGTATTGCCATTCCCTCCCCTTGGGGAGGGTTAGGGAAGGGCTTTAGGGAAGGGTTTTTACTTTCTCACTACCTTCTTTCCATTCTGTATCACCACACCTTTATAGTTGCTGTCTACACGCTGTCCGGCAAGGTTATACATTGGAGCATCAACAGTATTCGTTGTTGTCATGATCTTGCTGATGCCGGTAGTGGCATCGATGACATTGCCAAGAACAGTGCTTAAGCCATAATAGTTGCCGTTCTTGAATGTTTGGTTGTTCTGCTGTGCAATTTTATAGGTATCCGTGAATGTTGTTGAGGACCTCCACCCTGAGAAAATAATGTGAGAGGGGGTAGAAGCTGTCGTGCCGGTGAATGAACCATCCCATGTCCATTTGTAAACAGCGTTTCCTGCATCGGTGGTACCGACCTTCGTACAAGTAGCACCCGGCCAGCTGCCACCAGTGTAGTTTCCGTTGGCATCCCAAGCCCAACATTTGATGGCTGCATAGCCTGACCATGAGCTCGGCACCTCGAAGAAGGCGCATATCTCACCGTCGTTGACCTTGCAGAAAGAAGGTGCTTTCCAGCTGCTTACCTCATCCTTGATACTATTGATGCCACTGATGTCGAGGCCATTGGAGACATAGTACTTGAAGTTCTCACCCTCGCAAGCCAACTGGAAGCCAGTGGTGCTGACCGATGGCGCACCAATCACGATGAGCACCTCACCCTTAGTACCTTTCACCTTAGCATAGTATCCGGCTGATGAGCCAACGGATTGCTCCACTGTACTGGTATTGGTGACTCCTGCGAGTTTGCGGGCAAGAATACATTTCTTGATGATCGTCTTGTAAGCTGTCCAGTGGCTGATCCATATACATGGTGTGCCCGGCATAGCCAAGATATAAGCGTTGGCAGCTGCGATGTTAGCACGAAGAGGAGAAGGATTGTCGTGTGGATCGCCTGTATCGTGGTTGTCGATGAAGGTCACGGCATACTGAGCGTAGCCACTGGTGCCCATCAATGTAGTCTTTCCATTGGCATAGTTGACGAGCTTACTCCAGTTGTTGTTGCCAAAGGCATCCTGGATGAAGTATTTCATCGGGAAGTCGAAAGCAGCGCTCGTCTTGCTCGTAGCATCCACCCAGTCCTTCACGCCTCCGAAGGGATGGTCGCCGCTCTTCGTGTCGGTCACCGAGCCTTGCCAGTACTCGCCGACGGAGTAGATGGGCTTAGCGACTGTGTTATACATATTAATATAGGAAGGAGCGTAGCCTTTGACGAAGTCGTAGCGGAAGCCAGCGTAGCCCATCTCGTTGAGCAGGAAGTCCTCGTAGGTCTCCACGTTCTTCTGCGTGGTGGTGCTGGTGTGGTCGAGGTCGCGGCAGCCACCGTCGCCGAGACCAGTATCCTTGTTGCCCTTTACTTTGCCGTAGCCCTCAGAGCTCTTGTTGGTGTTGCCCTCGTCGTCGCTGCATATCTGCTTATAGTTGGTGTTGTCCCAAGTCACGGAGTACGTCTTGCCGGTGTTCTGACCAGTGACCGTTTCGTTGGCGAAGGAGCACCAGCTCGACGGGCCGTTCTTATGATTGATAACCACATCCGCGATGATGCCCGTGCCCTTATCCTTGTAGGTCTTGATCATCGTGCGCAGTTCAGCTTCAGTGCCAAAGGCGCTGTTCTGGTTGAACCAATAGATGGGATAGTAGCCCATGTTGTTCTTTGTGGTGTTGGGATAGCCCGAAGGTGGAGCCCAGATGAGGCTGAAGTACTTGGAAAGCGTATCGGCCTGCTGAGTGAGGCTGCTCCATGACGACTCAGTGTAGCTGCCCCAGTAGAAGCTCTGCAGCATCACACCGCCATAGTTTGCTGGCCATCCCTGTGCCATCATGTTGGCCGCAGAGAGAAGAGCCACAAAAGTAGAGAGAATCTTCTTCATATTAAATCTGTTTTTACCGTAAATCTTATAGTAATGCTTGCTTCATATAATAATAGACATGGCAAAGTTACGATATTCTGTGCAACTTGCATTGCATTGATTTACGTCAAAAAGCGATTTAACATGTAAACGTTTGCATGATAATAACTATATTCTATTTTCTCTGAACCCAATTATCTAATCGAATATTACGAATATTTCTAAAGTCCTTTGTGTTTTCAGTAACCATTACTAAATGATGATGGACCGCAGTACAACCAATCAACAAGTCGAAGTCATCGTTAGCAGGCGTACCCGCTAACCTTAGGCGAGCCTTTTCTTCAGCATATAAATCAAGGCTATCAATAATTGGAATTATTTGAATAGAATCAATAAAAGCATCTAACGCTTGCTCTCGATAGCCAATACCCTTTTGGCGTCCAAGCTCAGCACCATACTTCAATTCTGCAAGGGTTATCTCCGATATACCACAGTTCGACAACCCATGTTCATTGATAACCTCATCGACATGATATTTACCACGAAGGAGAAAGACGCAAATATTTGTATCCAAGAGATATTTAATCATACAAGGCTTCAATATTCCTCCTATTAAAAGACCGTGAATTCTTTATCTCAGATACCATATTATCTGCATCCATGGGAAAGTCAGAATCTTTCCAAACGCCATAAAAAGAAGAAGCAGAGACGTTCTCGCTCTTGCTTTCAGCCTTATCGTTCTGCAACGATCTGCTCAAACGAGCTATAAGTTCCAACTTAACATCAGAACTAAGATGTTTAAGAAGGTTCCAATAATTATCCGTAGAATTCAGAGCTATATCCATAATCCAACACTTTATCACTTCGCAAAGTTAAGCATAAACTTTGAGTCTTGCAACAATTATCACAGGTTTATTCTAATAAATTGATAACGAAATAGCACGAAAAGAGGGCAACCCCCGAAAGGAGCTGCCCTCATTATTATATATAGCGGAATATTATCGGAAATATGCGCTATAGGATGAAGCCGGACGCTTATTTGATGTCACCCGTCTCAGTGCTGAAGTTCAGATAGACCTTCTTGCCAGCACCAGAGGTGAAGGATGCACCGTCTGAGCCACTGTTGCCACGATACTGAATGGACTTGTTGGCGGCAACGCCGAACTCGGCTTTCCACCAGTCAGTCTCAGGAATCTCAACATAAATACGTACAGGCTTGTCATTCTTCAGTGCAGGCGATACAAAGCTATCGTCTCTGGTGGCAGGTGTAGAGAAGAGGTCGGCGGCAGTACGGTTACCCCAACCGTCAGCAGAAGTCTCACCCATCAGGTAGACCTTAGGAGTGTAAGCCTTGAAGGTGTGCTTATCACGGTCTACAACGAGGAGATACCAGCCTGCCTTGTCGCACTTCACATTGTCAGGTGTAGAGAAGTGGCTAGCCTGGTCACCGCCATCGCATGTAGGAGCGAAGTCACCCTTCCAATCTGCTACAGGAGCGAACTTGAACTGCTCGTCCTTGTCGAAGTACTTGATGGTCCAGAAGAGGTTATCGTTGCCATTGACCTGAGTCAGCTCCATCCACTTCTTGCCCCAGTTGTAGCCGCTGTAGCTACCTGTCATAAAGAGCTGCGGGACATCCTCGGCCGTAGCATAGACGGTCTGGTCAAGGAGGTTGACATGGATGATGTAGTACTGCTTGGTAGTGCCGGCGAACTGGATGTTGCTGCCTTTGCCATTTGTATTGTCGAAGAGTTTAGTCTTAACCGGATTCTTGACATCCTCTGTGAGCGAAGTGGTGTGGCCATCACCGGAGAGTACGGTGCCAGCATTCCAGCTACCCTTATGAGCCAAGTCAAGTAACTTGAACTCGAGATGGTCGCCATAGGTCAGTTGCTGTGCCGGGATACGGATGGTGAACTCGGGGTTCGAATAGGGATCAGCACCGCCAAGCTCATACTTGAACTGTGTATCGTTCTCATTCCATCCATAGCTACCATCAGCCTTGACAGCGCCCTTCACATTACCAACAAAATAGTAACCCACTGTAGAGAGTACAGGGGCCTTTGGTGTGATGTAGACATTGAAAGTACCGGCGTCAACTAACACATAGTCATTACCAGTAACGGCGGAAGCCAAGATCTTGGCAGAGAATGGACGAGCCACTGGCTTCAGACCATAGCTGTCGGAAACGAACTGTTGGATAGTAGCGCTGTCAGCGTTGCAGCTATTGCTGAGGTCTATCGTCTTGGACGTCGTAGACTTGGCGTCAGCGCCTGTCGGTGTGAGGATGACACGGACATTCTTATAACTATAGGCATAGTCAGCAGGTACCTGCAGCGTAGCCAGCGTGACACTGTCCTTAACAGGCTGCACGTTGTTCAGGTTAAGAGGATTCTCCTCTGTAGACGTTGTCGAAGCCGTGAAGCCCGGAATGGTGATGGCATTCTCCTGTGCGTTGGTCTGTGGGTCGGCCCAGTCATCGTAGTCGCCCTTACAGGAGCTCATGCCGACAACAGCGAGCACGGCAGCCATACCAAGGAAATATTTCTTCAATTTCATTGTTGTATTCTTTAATAGTTTATCAAGAGGGGGCGCAGCCTTCACCTTTTCGTGAAGGGTGAGCCTCACGCCCCCAAGCTATTGTTACTTTACGTATGCAGCGTCGGTGTCGAAGTTGATGTACATCTTCTGACCAGCAGCGCAGGTGACAGAGTAGTCGGCACCCTTGTTCTTTGCCCAGTTATCGACGAGGTTGGCATCACGATAGTAAATCTTACCCTTGTAGATAGTGAACTCAGTATGCCACCAATCCCATCCAGGAATCTTCATGTAAGCGCGGAGCTCACCCGCACCAGCGAAGGCAGGAGATACCCAGTCGCCGTCGGCATTGTCAGGTGCTGTCAGCTCCCAGCCAGTAGTAGGATCACCCCAATCGCCACCAGCTACTGCACCAATGACGTATGCCTTCGGAGCCTCCGTACGGAAGGTGTATTCCATCTTGTTGTTGGCAAGATCAGCATGAGCCTGGACGACGATGATGTACCAACCAGCGTTGGCAAACTGAATACCACCATCGGCAGCAGCAGAGAGACCAGCGTTGCCATTGTCAACGATGTTCTTCACATTGTTGTAGCCATTAGCTGTGGTGTTGTCATCGCCGAAATGGACAGAAGTGTTGGCATCCGCATAAATCATGCAGTAGAAGTACTCTGTCTCACCGTAGATCAATCCCATCTGTTTAGCCTCATTGCCATGATGGATAGAAGCGCCAGAGAGGAACATCTGTGTCGGTGTAGAAGCGACATAGCTGACCTGCGTATGAGGCAATTCGATGACGTTAGAGTTGATGTAGGTGTTGTCGGTGAAGTCGACATGAGCACGCAGACGGATGTAGACCGGGATGTTCTGACCCGTGGGGTCGGCACCATTATTAGCATTCTGGTAGAGCTTCACGACAGCATTGTTGAGCTCAACGGCATCAACGTTCATGTTGGCAGAGGTATAAGAGGCTGCGAGGGTCTTATATTCGACACCCTTGCCTGCTTCGGTGTTCTGCTTGAAGTTGGGATCGATAGACACCTGCACCTGGTAGATAACAGGCGCTGTGTAACCATAGTCAGGCTGGCTGCAGGTGAGGTTCAGCGTGGAACCCTTGGCCAGGTCGTATGTGCTCTCACCTTGTGCGATGGCAGGCGTGTTCAGATGGAATGTAGTAGCGTCCTGCAATGTCGGGTTGCTGTCTCTGTCTTCAGAGCAAGCCGTCAGCATGGGGATGGCCACAAGCGCCAGCAACGGGAGCACCAAACTTTTTATGATGTTTTTCATTGTTTCTGTTTTAAATTGACTTTTTAGGAAGGTCCCAGGGGAAAGTCCCTGGAACCAGACACCTTATTTATTAATAACCCGGGTTCTGATGTCCCTTGAGGTTCGGGTTGCCCGTGATTTCCGTCTCCGGGAAAGGATAGGCGTTGAAGTGAGCGTCAACGATCTGACCGTTGGCTGCGCCCCCCTTCCAGTCCCAAACATACATGTTGCCATTGAGCGCACGGCTATTGCCAGCGAAGACACCGAAGCGGACAAGGTCGGAACGACGGCGGCCCTCAGCATAGAACTCACGGCACCACTCATCGCAGATGGTCTCCAAAGAGAGATCTGACTCTTGGAACTCTTGTGCGCCAGCGCGGTCGCGCAGCTGGTTGATATAGCCTAAGGCTGCACCCTTGTTGCCTAAGCGGAAGTTGGCCTCGGCCTCAATCATCAGTACCTCAGCGTAGCGGAACAATGGCACGTCGACATCAACACGGTCGGTACCGGGGTTGTGAACAGCCTTGCCATCAGAACGGTGGTTGTCCCACTTCACGATAGACAGACCATCGGTGAAGGTAGAGATCTTCTCTGTTCTGCGTTTTTTCACACCGCCGCCGCGGCCACCATAGAAGAGTGCACGGTCGTCACCAGCTTTGGCGACAATCTGCTTGGTGGAAGAGCCGTCCTGCTCGTCGAGGGCCTTGATCTCAGCCTCTGTGGCTCCATCTGGAGCAGCCTCGGTAGAGAGCGGACAGTCGTCGAGCGTCGGGAAGAACTTGCGGACGAGGGCGGCACGGGAGAAGTTACAAGACCAGCCGTTGGTGGTACCCAGGTCTGGCATACCGGCTTTACGGAAGGAGTTGACGAGATACATACCGCAGGAGTTGGTCATGGTGTGAAGACCATCCTGACGAATCGGGAAGATAATCTCCTTCATAGCATCATGGTTGACATCGTTGTCGGCCATGAAGAGCTGCTGGTAACCGCTATAGCCGTTCTTCTCCGTGTTGGAGAGAGAATATTTGCCCACGAGCTGGTCAGCGTAGCTTTTAGCCTTCTTCATGGCCTCCTTGGTGGTGATAGTCGGGTCATAGACGTGAGCATTGAGCCACAGACGTGCATGAAGCAGAAGCGCAGCACCGCGGTCGGCGCGACCGTAGTTGTCGCCACTGTTGTAAGCGCCAATCTCGGCCATTTGCGGCTCGATGGCTTTGAGCTCCTCATCCAACCACTTCACCATCTCGGCACCCGTCTTGTACTCAGGATAGGTAGACAGGTTGAAGTCAGTCTTGAACGGACAATTGTGGAAGAGGTCAAGAAGATACCAGTAGTGGAGGGCACGGAGGAAGCGAACCTCAGCGCGGACACCCTTGTGCGCTTCGTCGTCGGGCACGTCAGAGAGGAAGAAGTTGTACTGTGTGATATCATACATCAGACGCTTGTAGGCCCACTGTACACGACCCGTGGAAGAGTTCCAGCTGATAGTGGTAACCTCAGGGATACCAGCATCGTTCTGCCAAGCCCAAAGCAGCTCGTCGGTGCCGAGCTCCTCCAGATTGAAGGTAGTGCGGTAAAAACCTGTCTCACCGGCGTCCATGTTGGTCATGTCGCCATTGTCGTCAGGACCTTTCTGGCCTGACAGACCGAGCATGCCATACATTTTACCCAGAAGGCCCTGCTCATTGGAAGTGGCTGTCGACTGTGGGTCGATAGACGAGATGTTGAGCTCGTCGGAGCACCCGGTGGTCAGACCGAGCGTGAGTGCCGCAGCAGCTATTGATTTAATTAATATATGTTTCATTTTAGAAGATTCTTATTTTCCGTTAATATTAGAAATTCAGGCTCATACCGACCTGCAGGCTCCATGGACGCGGATACGGGTCTCTGTCAATACCACTGGGAACCTCAGGATCAAGACCGTCATACTTTGTGATGATGAACGGGTTCTGGCAAGTGGCATACACACGGCCACTGGCCTCGCCACCCCAAAGGTGAGAGAAGCTGTAACCGAGCGTGATGCTCTGACACTTCAGGAATGAAGCATTGCGCACGAAGTAGTCAGAGAGCCAGTGCTGTGTCTGCTGACCTGTGACATCGTTGATACCGGACCAACCAAGGGCGACAGCATCAGGAGTCGTATTCTGGAAGGCGTTGTTACTATTCAAGCCTGTGGCACTAATATAAGTGTTGTTAGACAAGTTATCGTAGTAAACATAGTTACCGATAGAAGCACGGAAGCTTGTAGAGAAGTCAAAGTTCTTATAGACGAGCTTTGTGGTCAGACCCATGGTGACAGGAGCTGCCGGGCTCTTGTAGCAGTAGCGGTCGGCCTCAGAGATGATGCCATCACCGTTACGGTCGACGAAGACACCCTCCAACGGCTTGCCGTCCTTATCGTAAACCTGCTGGTAGACGAAGAAGGAGTTCATCGGCTCACCCACCTTCTGCACCTGGATACGGGTACCGTTACCACGAGAGATAGTATTGCCGGACCAAGCGTAGTAGTCCTTGCCGCCACCGGCGAGCTCGGTTATCTCATTGTGGTTCCAGCCTACATTGTAGCTGACATCCCATGTAAAGTCCTTGGTGACGATGGGCTTGGCATCGATCGAGAACTCAACACCGTAGTTCTTCAGCGAACCCATATTCTCCCAAAGCTCAGGAGCGAAGTTGGTACCGGTAGGAATAATCACGCTCTGCAGCAGGTCTTTGGTCTTACGGTAGTAACCATCAACACTGGCAGTGATGCGGTTGTTGAGGAATCCGAAGTCGAAACCGGCGTTATAGGTTGTGGTCTTCTCCCATGTCAGATCAGGGTTGTAAGGCTGCGGACGCAGGGTGCTGACAAATCCCTTATCGTTGTCGCCCTCACCGAACTGGTACATAGCGTACTGATTACTGACGACGTAGAGGGGCATGTAGTAGAAGTCGGAGATGTTACCACCTGTCTCCTGCTGACCGGTGATACCGTAAGAGAGACGGAGCTTGAAGTCGTTCCACCAAGGCATGTCCTTGAAGAACTTCTCGGAAGAGATGCGCCACATGAAAGCGGCTGATGGGAAGTAGCCCCACTTGTGACCCTTGGCAAAACGGGAAGAACCGTCGGCACGGAACGTAGCGGTGAGAGAATACTTTTCAGCCAAGGTGTAGTTCAAACGACCGAAGTAAGAGACGATGGAGTTGTGAGTAGCCCAAGCCTGCTCGTCGCGAACGGCAGCGTTGTGTGCTGTTGGCGTAGCGAGCTTCTGGTTGCTGGAGTCGTACCAGTCGAGACCTTGTCCAGCGTTCCAGCCGCTGCGGTGGTAGTGGCTCTGCTCGGCACCACCCATGATATCGAAGTCGTGGATACCCCATACGTGAGCGTACTCAGCGTAGGCGTTGCCGGTCATACTATATTTATAGGTACGTGTAATACCGTCCCAGCCATAGTAGTTGTTCTCACGAGAATAGATGGAGTTGTTGCTCGACTGACGGGCGTTGGTGTACTGCCCGCCGAAGTTGGCGTGCAAGTGCAGGTCCTCGAAGCCGTGAATCTTATAGTCAGCCTCGATGTTACCCGATACATCGTTGGTATGTGCCAAGGTCTTTGTCAGGCCGAGGGTGGCGACAGGGTTGCCCGGAGCATTCGGGTTGGTGGTATAAGCCCAGTCCTTGTTGTTAAATTTAGCGCCCTGTGTGTACTGCCAGTAGCCGCCAGTGTACTGCTGGAAGATAGCGTCGTCGCTACGGACAGGACGTGTAGGATCCATCTTCAGAGCAGCACCTACGACACCACCATTACCGGTCCAGTTGTCCTTCTCGTAAGTGTATTTAGCTGTGATATTGAATGTCAGGTGAGAATCGAAGAAGTGCGGCGAGAGGTTCACACTGCTGTTCCAACGGTTCATGTCGGACTGCTTGATGATACCTTCATCATACTGATAGCCTGCACTGATACGATACGGCATGTTCTTCAGACCACCAGAGATAGACAGGTTATGACCAGTGGAGATAGCGGTACGGAAGATTTCGTCCTGCCAGTCGGTGTTGGCTGTGCCGAGAGACTTGAGAATGTCAGCGCCACTGAGCTTGGTCATCAGGGCACGGTACTCGTCACCGCTGAGCACATCGTAGCGCTTCTGCGTATGAGAGACGGTCACATTGGCATTGTAGTTGACCTTAGGAGCCTGACCGGCCTGACCTTTCTTTGTGGTGATGATGATGACACCATTAGATGCACGCGAGCCATAGATGGCAGTAGCGGAAGCATCCTTCAGAACGGTGAAAGTTGCGATATCGTTCGGGTTGATACCTGCAAGAATGTTAGAGGTACCGGTAGCAGTATTGCCATCAATGACAAGGCCATCGATGACATAGAGCGGGTCATTAGAGGCGTTCAGTGACGAGCCGCCACGGATACGAATCTGTGCACCAGCACCAGGAGCACCGCCGGATGTCTCTACATCCACGCCGGCAACCTTACCGACGAGC
Organism: uncultured Prevotella sp.; assembly: GCA_945873145.1. GTDB lineage: Bacteria > Bacteroidota > Bacteroidia > Bacteroidales > Bacteroidaceae > Prevotella. The sequence continues at coordinate 41,766 of CAMCBZ010000010.1, read as the reverse complement.
ATGTCTGATGCGTTGTTGGTAATACCTTTAGAGAGTTCATCTGGCTTGATGGCTGTTACAGAACCGGTGAGGTCGTCCTTCTTGACGCGGCCATAACCGATGACGACGACGTCGCTGAGCGTCTTCTCGTCAGCCTTGAGCGTGACGACCATGTTGTCGCCGGCAGTGACCGTCTGCGGAGCCATACCCAAGTAAGTGAATGTGAGCTTGGTGCCCGGAGCTACGTTGACGCTGTAGTTACCGTCCATGTCGGTGATGCCCACCGTCTTGCCATTGGCAGTGATGGTAGCACCCATGACGGGCTCGCCGGTAGCATCCTTGACCTGACCCTTGACAGCACCAGACTGAGCAAAGGCCGTAGCGGAAAGGAACAGACCGCCTGCAAGAGCGAGAGTCCTTAGCGGCAATTTGATTTTTACCTGCTTCATTTGCTTTAAATTTAAGTTAATGTTATTGCATTGTTTTTAGTTATCTATCCGTTGATGTCTGCCTTCGGCCATCCCGTGGTCACGTGGCTGCTGTTTAGGTTCCTCCTTATTACATATATAGGTTGCGTGAGCAGTCTTAGGCTACATCTTCGTGTGCAAAAGTACTTTCTTTAACTTATATTTGTTGATTTTTTCCGGTAAAAACACGCTTTTTCACGTGCAAACGTTTGCAATGGTGTATAAAGCTCACTGGTACTTTTAACGGTTGCACACGTATTTGCACGAGATGCCCGGCTGATTTGTATTTTGAAAGAAAAGAAAGACGGAAGCAAAATACGCTCTTCTAACTGGAAAGAAAGTGGCGGGACTATATATAATATGGTGTAGAGAGAGCCAGGAAACTATGTTATTGTGGGGAAGAAGCAGTGTGCTTGTGAGGTCGAAGCTATGTTCTCGTGGGGTCTTTTTCTAAAGGAGCTGAATAATACCAGACATTGTGCAGAGTCAAGCCTTGTTGTTGATACGTTTTTTGATGGCTTTGACAAACTCGTCAGCCTCCGGCGTGTCGATGAGCAGTGCCACAGCGAGCACGGTGTCGAGAGCATACTGGACCGAAGCGCTGGCAGTGCCAGTGAGCTCCATAATGATTGACTCCACCGAGCGCAAGGGCGCGTGAAGCAGGGAGGCCATACGTGTGGTGGTCATGCGTGCGGAGCGTTGGATCGTGTTTCCGCCATCGGTTGAGGGCTGGAGCGCCTCTTGTCGTAAGTTCAGAACATCGTCAGCATTGATAGCAAAGCGTGTGTCGGTGGATTCTTTGGTGATCAGACGCTGGCGCAACGTGTGCATCTCTTGACTGAGTTTCTGTTTTGTGATTTTAGCATAAATCTGTGTGCTGCGAATGTTTTTGTGTCCCAAGAGTTTTGCGACGACCTCTATGGGCATATCGTTGGACAGACAGATGACGGTAGCCATGGTGTGACGCGCCACATGCCAGGTGACATGTTTATGCAAATTGCATTTCTTGACAATCGTCTTTAGCATTTTGTTGCACGCGCCAGCGAAGGCACATCAAAGAGATATTCCGAACCGCTGTCGGCGCCTCGGTGTGCAAGGATGTCCAGTGCGATGGGCAGTAGCTTGACGTTGACTTCCGTACCAGTCTTTTTACGGTGGGTGTGTATCCAAAGCTGATGGTCAACGGGGTTGTGGACAATGTTTTCTTTGCGCAGACGCTTGAGGTCGATATAAGCCAGACCGGTATAGCAGCAAAAGACGAAGAGGTCTCGCAGGAAGGCTCTTTTGGGTGTGTTGTCGAAGGGATAAATATTTCGGTGGCTACACCCAGTGGTACATGGCTTCTGAGGTGGGCGACCCCTCATGGCCTTGGGGTTACAACCGTAACTCTACCTCCAACCCGGTGGCTCTGCTCAACCAGAAGAACGACCGCGCCATCTCGCGCTCGTTGGTGGGCAACATCGAGGCCAACTATAAGGTGCATGGCTTTGAGGACTTGCAGTTGCATGTCAACACCGGCATGGATCTCTCCAATGGCCGTCAGTGGACCGACTACGACCGTACGAGCCGCGACCACAACTACTTCGGTTATACAGGTTGGGAGAAGCAAAGCACTTACAACCTGCAGCTCTCCATGTACGCGCAGTACAGCCACGACTGGCTGGGCAAGGGTACCAAGGACGCGCCTGACCATCACTTCGACATCATGGCCGGCTACGAGTACCAGCACTACCACACGTCGAGCGATTACGCCAACTATGGCACCTATCTCAACGATATTGTCAATGCCAGTGGCGTAACGATCCATAAGGCAGGTGAAAAGTATGGTGAAATTTCATCCAATACGACAGTAACGAATTATAAGTCAGAGAACTTCATCGTGTCTTTCTTCGGTCGTATGAACTACACCTTATTAAATAGGTATATGCTTACCTTCACGCTGCGTGATGATGGTTCTTCCCGTTTCCACAAAGATGGTCGTTGGGGCTTGTTCCCCTCTTTGGCTCTTGCTTGGCGTATCAATGATGAGCCGTTCTTGCGTGATGTCAAGGCCATCAATGACTTCAAGCTCCGTCTCGGCTGGGGTAAAACCGGTCAGCAGGAAGGTATTGGCGACTATACGTGGATTCCTACCTATACGCCCAACCAGGCTTATACCTATTATCCATTGGGCAACGACGGTGTCACCTATCGCCCTGATGTGTATAACCCGAACCTCACTTGGGAGAAGACCACCACATGGAACGCAGGTATCGATCTGAGCCTGCTCAACAACCGCCTGACCTTCAACCTCGACTACTACTACCGCAAGACCACCGACCTTATTAATGCGGTGTATGTGGCCGCCGGCGGTAACTTCAAGAACGCCAAGACCGACAACGTCGGCTCGTTGCACAACGAGGGCCTCGAGTTCGCTACAACCATTCGTACTATCGTAACGAAGGACTTCACATGGGAGATGAACTACAACGTAGCTTACAACAAGAACAAGATTGACGAATTGACAAGTGGCACAGGCGACAGCTACTATGTGGAGACCGGCAGTACCATTGGTTCCGGTGGTAAAGTGATGGCTCATGCCGTGGGTCACAGCCGCAGTGCCTTCCGTGTTTATCAGCAGGTGTACGATAAGGACGGCAACCCCGTCTTCAATACGTTCGTTGACCGCAACAACGACGGTGTCATCAGCGATGCCGACCGTTACTACTATTACAAGCCCGATCCGGACGTAACGATGGGTATGGCCCACAAGTTCATCTACAAGAACTGGGACCTCGGCTTCACCATGCGCGCCAGCCTTGGCAACTATGTCTATAACAACATTCTCTCCGGCTCAATGAATACCGGTAAGGGTTCTATCTATAGCTTGGGTTATCTGAGCAACCGCCTGACGGATGCGCTTAGCCTCGGCTTCTCTGATACTGGTAATGAGGCTTTCTCCGATATGTTCGTTCAGAATGCCTCGTTCCTCAAGATGGACAACATCACCTTGGGCCACTCGTTCAACAATCTCTTCAAGTGCGGAAGCTACAATGGCATAGGCGGACGTGTCTATGCTACCGTGCAGAACGTGTTTACCATCACAAACTATAAGGGCATTGACCCAGAGGTGCAGAGCGGTTTCGACAGTAACATGTATCCGCGTCCGTTCCAAGTCATCTTTGGTGTGAACCTCACTTTCTAATAGCTTAAAGCAAACATCATCATGAAACGTATCATTAAAAATATAATTCCTGCCGCATTCATGGCCTTGACGCTTGGAGGCCTGACCTCCTGCGTCGGCGACCTTGATGTGGACAACATCAACCCGCAGCAGGTCTCGACACCGGACAACGATGCCGTGCTCAATAAGATTTATGCCAATCTTGTACTTACAGGTCAGAAGGATCCTGAAGCAAACCCTCAGTCTCCCGATATTGACGGTATTGACGAGGGTACGTCGAGCTTCGCCCGCGAGCTGTTCTATCTGAACGAGCTGCCTACCGACGAGGCCCTCTGGATCTACCCGAACGACAATACCGACGACCTCAACTACAACCGTTGGTCGGACACTCAAATCCATCCGCAGGGTCTTTACTACCGTACAATGTTCGGCATTACGCTTTGCAACTTCTATCTCTCGCAAGTAGCTTCCGATGCCTCCACATCCGAGAAGCGTGCCGAGGCTCGTTTCATGCGCGCCTACTTCTATTATTATATGATGGACTTGTTTGGCAACCCGCCTATGGTGACCGACATGAACACCGACAAGCCTAAGCAGGCCACGCGCCAGGAAGCCTACAACTTCATCGAGAGTGAGCTGAAGGACGTGTTGGGCGAGGGTGACGACAAAGCCGACGTTTTGGCTGACAAACCCGAGGTTTACGGACGTGCCAGCAAAGCCGCAGCCAACCTGTTGCTTGCCCGTCTCTATCTCAATGCTGAGGTCTATACCGGCACTGCTCAGTGGGAAAAGGCTAAGGAATATGCCAAGCGTGTCATCGACGACAGCAACTGGGGCCTGCTCAGACAGGGCAATGGCAAATACACTGCCTACCAGATGCTCTTCATGGGTGACAACGACACCAACGGTGCACAGAAGGAAAATATCCTGCCCGCAATCTGTGATGGCGCAACCACGCGGTCATATGGAGGTCTGTTCTTCGTGGCCGGTATGACGACAGCAACGACTAATGCTTCTTACCCCACAGGTTCCTCTGAGGCGTGGGGTGGTATGTTGCCAAGAGCCCAGTTCATATCCAAGTTCATTCCGAGTGGGGCCACAGCCTTGAGCGTTGGAACGCCGGACAAGGTGGCTAAGGCTGCCAAGGACGATCGTGCGCTGTTCTTCACCGACGGTGACCGTAAGCCCAGCATCAGCGATGTATCGAGCAACGGTGCCAGTTACCTCTATATTAAATACCTTTCCCTACACTCCGATGGCGGTGCGCTGCACGATGGTTCCGGAAAGTTCAATGACAACGACATTCCTATGATGCGTGTGGCTGAGGCTTACCTCACCTATGCTGAGGCTGACGCCCGCATCAACGGTGGTTCCTGCACTACGGACGGCCTCGCTAAGCTCAACGCGCTCCGCACACGTGCCAATGCTTCGAGCCTTACTTCTGCAGACCTTGACACCATTCTTGATGAATGGAGCCGCGAGTTCGGTTGGGAGATGCGTCGTCGCATGGACCTTATTCGCTTCGGTAAGTTCGGTGGTCAGAGCGATTACAAGTGGCAATGGGAAAGTGGTGTAGAAGACGGACAGGCTTTCGACAGTCACTACAACATCTACGCTATTCCGGCAACTGACCGTAATGCCAACGAGAACCTCAAGCAGAATACAGGTTACTAATTAGTTACGCAAGGGGGGTGCGGCCATGCGCCTCCCGAAAGACGAAACACTTAAAAAGAACTTCATCGTGAAGAATGTCACCCTCAATGGTGGCAAGATTGCCTATCGCCTCGTCGATGGCAAGACAGCGCGCGTCAGCGTTAAGGATCTTGACGAGGCTGCCAAACAGCAGCTCAAGAGCCAGAAGTATGAGCAGCGTAAGCTCAACGTGGATGTCACGACGGCTGCTGTTCTTAAGAACGGAACGGCCGTACAGGTCTTGGGCAGTGTTGTGCAGAACGAGACACCGCTGAAGACACCTGATGTGGATGCCAATGGCTACTTCATCCTCGGCGACGGTGCCAACGGATGGAAGCAGACGGAAATGCTGGCCTCTACCGACGGCAACTACTACAAGGGCTTCATGTACTTGAACAACAACGGCTTCAAGTTCAGCACAGAAACCAATTGGGATGGTACAAACTATGGCGCAGGCTTCTCTACGGCTAAAGATGCTGCCAACATGTCTCTGCCCGACGGCTATACGGAAGGTTACTATCAGGTTGAGCTCGACCTTGCTGCCAAGAAGATGACGCTGACAGCCATCACGACCATCGGTATCATTGGTGATGCCACGGCAAGCGGTTGGGATGCCTCAACGCCTATGACCTACGACAAGGACAGCCATACTTGGGTGCTCAAGGATGCTACGCTGAAAGCCGGCGATCTGAAGTTCCGCGCCAACGATGGTTGGGATATCAACTGGGGTGGCACAACCGATGCCTTGACCCAGGGTGGTGCCAACATCAAGATTACCGAGGAAGGCACCTACGACATCGTGCTCCATGCTTTGGCTGACGGTCAGGCTTACTGCACGCTGACGAAGAAGTAAGGTTTTTACCGCTTTATCATATTTTGCTATAGAGGGCAGCTCCTGTTGGGGCTGCCCTCTTTTTGTGTGCTCATGGCCGTCGGATTTCTGCCCGCCATGCCACTGCTGCGCCCCGGGTGTGATGGCTTCCGGGTTGTGCTGGGTTTAGCAGGACGCTGCTCAGCAGCGTCTTACTGAACGGAGCAAACGGGGCGGCCAGAAAGAGCAGGGGACGGCAGGCTACTTGCACAGCCGCCATGCTATCTCGTTGAGTCCAAGGCACTCCGAGCGGCTGATGGACTTGTGCTCATTGCTGTGATAGGTGGGACCAAGGAACAGCAGCTGGCCGAGGGCGCAAGCATCGAAGCTCTTGCCCGACGGCTTTGCCAAAGGAGCAAAGCCGTTGTCCTTGAGGATGATCTCCGGGAAGCCCGCGTCGAAAGCCGCCCGCATGATGGCTTTCTCACCCGGGGAAATCGATGGCGAGACGAGGATAGCACCTTGACGACAGAGTGCCAGCGCCTTTGCCTTCTCCGCCTCTATCTGCTCTTCTGTGAGACTTCGTGAACACTGTATTTGGATGAGGAAGGGTTTACGGAGGAGGAAGCGGTTGCCAAGAGCCGAGAAAGTCATGCCCTTCCATGTCAGCGATCGCTGGACACGGAAGAACTCCGGGTGCTCGCGCTTGACAAGAAGCCGGCGAGGATTGTCCATGACGTAGCGTATCCAGGCATCGAGTTGTCCTTCCCTAAGAAGTATCTTATCATTGTAGTTGATCTCATAAAGGATGCCATGACGGCGATCCTTTCGGTGTTCATCCTGATGCTGACGTTGTTTATCGGCGGTGTACTCATCAGGGCAAAGTGCAAGGTAATCATGTCTACAGCCTACCTTGAAGCCGTTGAGTATCTTACCCAAGGAGCAGGAGAGGTGCTCTGTGACAAAGAGAATGCCATGGAAGTGGTCAGGCATGAGTTGAAAGGCGATGCCTTTCATCTGCGGTACCCGTGCCAGCATCCCTTGCCAGTTCTGGATGATGGTCTCGCCGAGGGCGCTGGGCAACAGACGCGGAGCATCGGGAGCACCTAAGGGTTGGTGCACGTCGCCAACCACCTCACCGAAGAGTGGTCGCCGTCTTTCCACACACATTGTGATCAGATAGATTTGGCGTGCCTGATAGTCGTGGCCCTCCAAGCGCCGGTTCATGGAGGCGATCTTCGGTCCAGCGTACTTCAGTTTTTTCTTCAGCGTCTCTTCGTCCATAGGCAATGATTGTTTCTTCGGTTTTTTGCAAAGATAAGGCAAAAAGAAATAGGCGACAAGGATTGCGGGCAAAAATTGTAAGAGAAAAGGGAAAAAAGGGGAAAAAGGGAAAAAGAGAGGAAAAAGAGAAGAGAAAGAAAGAAAGAAAGGGAAGGAAAGGCAAGGCAGAAAAAGGAAAAGAAAGGGAAGGGAAGGCAGGGAAGGCAGGAAAAGGAAAGGCAAGGGTGCGCTGGGTTCAGTTTGATGCTGCTCAGCAGCATCGTACAGAACAGAGCTAACCAGCGCCAACCCTTGTGCTACCCAGCGCCAACCCTTGTGCTAACCAGCGCAGACCGCCGCTGACCTGCGAGCCGCGCACCGCTTGCGCAAACGTTTGCGTAAATATTCCTTAAATAATCATGGCGCATATAGGAGGGCTCTTGCTTTTTTTGCTACTTTTGCACTGCAAGCACATATAGTGTGCGAAAAAACAAGTAAAAGCGTTATATACAGAGCAAATATACGGCGCAGACGGTTTGCACGTCCGCCACGGCCATGCAAAACCTATGCGACAAGTCTGCCATACAACCTAAATTTGACATGGAACAACCAGCACCTATCACCATGAAAGACATCGCCAAAGCTCTTGGCGTGTCGGTGGCTACTGTGTCGAGGGCAATGAAAAACAGTCCCCGCATCAGCGATGAGCAGCGCGAGCGTATCCAGCAATACGCGCGCGAGCACAACTATATCCCCAACGTGATTGCAGAGAACCTGCGCAACAGTCGCACAAAGCCTGTGAAAATCATCGGTGTCATCGTGCCACAGTTCGAGCATTTCTATTTCTCCTCGATACTTAGTGGCATCGAGCAGGAAGCGATGTCGCGCGGATATACCATCATGGTGGGACAGAGTGCTGAGCAATACGACCGCGAGACACTCCTCTGCGATAAATTCTATCAGAACAAGGTCTGCGGTATCATCGTCAGCCAGGCCAAGGACACGATGAACTACGACCATTTCAAGAAGCTCATCAACAACGGCGTGCCCCTGGTGTTCTATGACCGCATCTGCACCGGTGTGGACTGCAGCCGCGTCGTCGTCGATGACTATCAAGGAGCGTTCAACGCCGTGAGTCATCTCATAGAGACTGGTTGCCGCCATATCGCCTGCTACATGTCGCCGATGACACTGGAGATCTCTAAGAACCGCTACAACGGTTACCGCGATGCCTTGCTGCGCTACGGTCTGGAGCCCGACAAGAAGATGTTCCGCATCTGCGACAACCGTGCCGACGCCGAGGCTATCACCCCAGAATTGCTCTCGCAGGATGAGAAGCCCGATGCCTTCTTTGCCGTGAACGACGACACCGCCATTGGCATTCTGTATACCGCCAAGCGCATGGGCTTCCGTGTGCCGCAGGACATCTCGATCTGTGGCTTCACCAACGGCCAGCGTGCCGTGGCCTGCGATCCGATGCTCACCACCGTGGAGCAGCGTGGCGTACTCGTTGGCGAAGAGGCTGCCGACATCCTCATCAGCAAGGTAGAAGGCGAGATACCCATGGACAAGGTCATCAAGCGCGTTGTGCGCACGAGGCTGATCATCCGTGGCACGACAAGATAAACAACAGACACTATAGAAGCTATAGAAACTATATTGACTATAGACGCTATAGAAACTATAGATACTATAGATACTATAAACGAACAATCAAAAGAATCACGATATGAAAGAAAAACCAAATCTATCTTTCTGGGGCTTGTGGAACCTGAGCTTTGGGTTCTTCGGCGTACAGATCGCCTATGCACTGCAGAGTGCAAACATCAGCAGGATCTTTGCCACATTAGGCGCAGACCCGCATAATCTCAGTTATTTCTGGATACTGCCGCCGTTGATGGGCATTATCGTACAACCAATTGTCGGTACTTGTTCCGACAAGACTTGGTGCCGCTTCGGTCGCCGCATCCCCTATCTGTTTATTGGCGCCGCCATTGCAGTACTGGTGATGTGTCTGCTGCCTAACTCCGGTTCATTTGGCATGACCGTGTCTACCGCCATGACCTTCGGTCTGATCGCGCTGATGTTTCTCGACACCTCTATTAATATGGCCATGCAGCCGTTTAAGATGCTTGTAGGTGACATGGTCAACGAGAAGCAGAAGGCAGCTGCCTATTCCATCCAAAGCTTTTTGTGCAACGCCGGTTCACTGGTAGGCTATGTCTTCCCGTTTGTCTTTGCACTCTTAGGCATTGCCAACACCGCGCCCAAGGGTGTCGTCCCCGACTCCGTCATCTACAGTTTCTATGTCGGAGCTGCCATCCTCATCCTTTGCGTCATCTACACCGTCGCCAAGGTAAAGGAATGGAATCCAAAGGAATACGAAGCATATAACGGCGTGAAGGAAGCCGTCAAGGAAGAAGAGAAAGGCAGTGGCAACTGGTTGACATTGTTGAAGAACGCTCCCGCCACTTTCTGGAAGGTAGGCCTTGTGCAATTCTTCTGCTGGTTTGCATTTATGTATATGTGGACATACACCAACGGCACCGTAGCCGCCAACTGTTGGAACACCACCGACGTGACCAGTGAGGGCTACCAGGCAGCCGGCAACTGGGTAGGCATCCTCTTTGCCGTACAGGCTATCGGCTCCGTGATCTGGGCTCCTATCCTGCCGAAGTTCACCAACCGCAAGGTTGCCTACGCCGTGAGTCTGCTCTTAGGTGGCATCGGCTTTGCCTCCTGTGCTTTCATCCATGATCAGTATCTGCTGTTCATCCCATTCCTGCTCATCGGTTGTGCTTGGGCCGCCATGCTTGCCATGCCGTTCACCTTTGTCACCAATGCCCTGCAGGGCTACGGCCACATGGGCGCCTACCTGGGACTCTTCAACGGCACGATTTGCATCCCGCAGATCGTCGCTGCCGCCATCGGTGGCACGCTGTTGGCACTTGTGGGTAGCGTGCAGAGCCACATGATGATTGTGGCTGGCGTCGCGCTCGTACTCGGTGCGCTGAGCGTGAGCGCCATCAAGGAGAAATAAAAGCCCACCCCCGCCCCTCCCAAGGGAGGGGAGAAAGCTCACCCCTGTACTTCTCCCAGAAGGAGAACAACTTAACGATAGGCTTCCTTTGATACTCTCGCTATCATAACTTAGCAAAGATGAATAGACTTCTGGGCTTAGCCCTATCTCTCTTGCTCGCCGTGCCCACCTGGGCACAGCGAGTCTACCACGGCGACGGACCCGACGACGCACTGCGTTTCGTGCCCGTCGCCGCAGCGTATGCACTCAAGGCGTGTGGTGTGGAGAGCGAGAGCAGTTGGAAACGGTTAGCTGTCAACACAACTATGTCCTACGCCTTCTCCGTCGGCACCACCTGGGCGCTCAAGCACAGCATCCATGAGCGGCGACCCGACTGGACCGATAACCATTCCTTTCCCAGCGGCCATACCGCATTGGCCTTCACCGGAGCCGTCATCCTCGACAAGGAATACCGTCATGTCTCTCCCTGGATCAGCGTGGCTGGGTATGCCGTGGCGACAGGCGTGGCCGTCGATCGGGTGGCACGCAACCGCCATGCCTGGCAAGATGTCACAGCAGGAGCAGCCATCGGTGTGGGCAGCACGCTCTTTGGCTATTGGCTCGGTGATAAGATTACAGGAGAGCACAGCCGCTACGCACTGACTACCGACGGGCAAAGCCTCAGCCTCTGCATCCAGTTCTTCAACAAATAGCGCCCCTTTTCCTCCCTACTCCATCAGCATTTGACGTTAATCCCGACAACCCACAGCTCCTGACTTCACACGTTGAAAAACGGAAGCAAGCGCTCGGCTTCAAAACACAAGCAAGGTGTTGCAATCGTTTGCGCATTCTTTTCATCGGTTTGTGCAAAACCGCTACCCTTTCTTGTTTCTTTTTTAGTAATTTTGAGCCTAAATAGATAAACAAAATAAAAACCTAAAGCTCTATGAACTTAATATTTAGCATAGACTACAAGACCGTCTTCGGAGAAGAGCTGGTCTTGAACATTGTGAAGGATGGGACCGTTGCGCAATACCATCTAGGCACCACCGACGGTGCACGATGGACATGTCAACTGACCATCCCCGATACCAACCAAGTGTTGGAATACTATTACAGTGTGGACGCCATCGGCAGTGAGCACCGCCATGAGTGGACTACCATGCATCACAAAGTGGAACTCAATGCCTCCAAGGGCAAGAGCTACACGATGTATGACCATTGGTCCGACATCCCTGAGGACTCTTACCTCTACAGCTCAGCTTTCACGGACTGCCTCTGCCCTCATACGCTGCATACGCTTCCCGCTTCATCATTCAGCAAGACCGTACGTCTGATCGTGCGTGCTCCCCAGCTGCGCTCCTCTGAGCGGCTTGCCATCATCGGCAGCAACAAGGCCTTAGGCGCCTGGGACTCTACCAAAGCCGTGGAGATGACCGAGCACAACATCAACGAGTGGGTCGTGGACCTCAATGCCGACGACTTCCCCGAGGGCGAGATGGAGTTTAAGTTCGCCGCTCTCGACAGCAAGAAAGACGTCACGCCACTGTGGGAGTGCAGCAACAACCGCACCATCGACTTGCCGGAGTTGAAAGACGGTGAGGTCGTGGTCTATGATCTTGACGAGGCTTATATGCCCATCTACAACACCAAAGTCGCCGGTACACTTGTACCGGTATTTTCCCTGCGCTCTAAGACCAGCTTTGGCGTGGGCGACTGCGGTGATCTGAAGAAGATGATCGACTATATCGACAAGACCGGACAGCGCGTGCTGCAGATCCTGCCGATCAACGACACCACCATCACACACACGTGGACCGACTCCTATCCTTATAGTTGCATCAGCGTGTTCGCACTGCATCCGATGTATGTCGACCTCACGCAACTGCCACAGCTGAAAGACGAGAAGGTGCGCAATCGCTTTGAGAAGTTGCGCGAAGAGCTCAACGCCCTGAAGCAGATCGACTACGAGCGTGTCAACAACGCCAAACTCGAATATCTCCATCTGCTCTTCATCCAGGAAGGCAAGCAGATGATGAGTTCCAAGAAATTCCACGAGTTCTTCCACGAGACCGAGCAGTGGCTGGTGCCTTACGCCCAGTATGCTACGTTGCGCGACAAGTATGGCACCGCCGACTTCTCGCAGTGGCCCGACCATAACACATGGAACGAGGCCGACCGAAAGGAGCTCTCCAACGGTCACAGCAAGCTATATAAGAATGTGGAGTTCTGGTATTTCGTTCAGTACATCCTCAACACTCAGCTCGACGAGGCCCACGCCTACGCCCGCAAGCATCATGTCATCCTCAAGGGCGACATTCCTATCGGCGTGAACCGCTATGGCTGCGACGTGTGGATGGAGCCACGCTACTTCAACCTCAACGGACAGGCCGGTGCGCCGCCCGATGACTTCTCTGTCAACGGTCAGAACTGGGGCTTCCCGACCTACAACTGGGACGAGATGCTCAAAGACGGTTGTCAGTGGTGGGTGCGTCGTTTCCAGAACATGGCGAAGTTCTTCGATGCCTACCGCATCGACCACGTACTCGGTTTCTTCCGCATTTGGGAGATACCTATCAACTCGGTACACGGTCTGCTCGGCCAGTTCGCTCCCGCACTTGGCATGACCGCCGACGAGATCCGCGGCTATGGCCTCAACTTCCAAGAGGAGCGTTTCACCGATCCGTTCATCACAGACTGGACTCTGGAGCGTATGTTCCATGAGAAAGCCAACGATGTGAAGGCTAAATATCTCGACCGCCTCGACGACGAGCGCTACAAGATGAAACCGGAGTACGACACCCAGCGCAAGGTGGAGAAAGCCTTCGCCGGTGTCACCGACCAGGACGAGCTCAACATCCGCGACGGTCTCTATGCCATGATCAGCGATGTGCTCTTCGTGCGTGATACCAAGGATGCCAACAAGTTCCATCCACGCGTGTCTGCCCAGTTCAGCTTCATCTACGAGAGTCTCTACGACAACGACAAGGGAGCCTTCAACCGTCTGTACAACGACTACTTCTATCGCCGCAACAACCAGTTCTGGTATCGCGAGGCCATGAAGAAGTTGCCGCGTCTGGTCGAAGCCACACGTATGCTCGTCTGTGCCGAGGACCTTGGCATGGTGCCCGACTGTGTGCCATGGGTCATCAACGAGCTGCGCATCCTCTCATTGGAGATCCAGTCCATGCCGAAAGACCCGCACGTACGCTTCGGCCACCTCTCCCGCAATCCCTATCGCTCGGTCTGCACGTTCTCCTCTCACGACATGCCGACTCTGCGCCAGTGGTGGGACGAGAACTACGAGCGCACACAGGACTATTACAACAATATGCTCTATCGTGGCGGTGCTGCTCCACATCCGTTGCCGGGCTGGTTGGCCCGCGACATTGTCTCGCGTCAACTCACCTCGCCCTCTATGCTCTGCATCCTGAGCATCCAGGACTGGCTCGCCATCGACGACAAGCTGCGCCTGCCCGATGCCAACGCCGAGCGCATCAACATCCCGGCTAATCCGAAGCATTACTGGCGCTACCGCATGCACCTCAACATCGAGGACCTCATGGCTAACAACAACTTCATGTCTAACGTCAAGGAACTCGTCAACCAGAGCGGACGCACCAACACCTTCGGGGAGAAGAAGGGAGAACTTTGATAATTATAAATCAAACGATATGAACAAGATAGCAAGCATCATCTCACTGGCACTGCTCATGCCTTTGTCAGCTTTGGCACAGACGGTGAAGTCGCCTGACGGCAACGTCAGCCTCACCTTCTCGCTCACCGGCAATGGCGTGCCGACCTATGAGATGACCTATAAGAACAAGGCCGTCGTCAAGCCTTCTCACCTCGGCTTGGAACTTGCCAAGGACAAGCACGCCAGCAAGGGCATGCGCGAGACCAGTCTCATGGACGGTTTCACAGAGACCGGCAACACGACATCGACCTTCGACGAGACGTGGACACCCGTATGGGGGCAGTACGCCAAAATCCGTAACCACTACAACGAGATGGCCGTGAACTTGACGCAACCTGCCACCAAACGCAAGATGACAATCCGCTTCCGCGTATATAATATAGGTATGGGTCTGCGCTATGAGTTCCCTCAGCAAGACTCACTGGTCTACTTCATCATCAAGGACGAGCACACCCAGTTTGCCATGACCGGTGACCACACTGTCTGGTGGCTGCCCGGCGACTACGACACGCAAGAGCAGGAGACACAGGAGAGCAAGCTCTCTGAGATCCGCTCTCGTTTCCACGATGCCGTAAACTGGAACAACTCTTCCGTGGCAGTCTTCTCGCCCACTGGCGTGCAGACCGCCCTGCAGATGAAGACCAAGGACGGACTGTATATCAACATCCACGAGGCTGCCTGCATTGACTATGCCACCATGCACCTCAACCTCGATGACAAGAACATGGTCTTCGAGAGTTGGCTGACACCCGATGCCACAGGCATGAAGGGCTATATGCAGACGCCCTGCAATACACCTTGGCGCACCGTGGCCGTGAGCGACGATGCCCGCGACATGCTCTCCGAGGCCAACAACCTCATCTATAATCTCAACGAGCCCTGCAAGATCAAAGACACTTCCTGGATCCATCCTACAAAGTACTGTGGCGTATGGTGGGAGATGATTGTCGGCAAGAACTCTTGGAACTATACCGATGAGTATCCCTCCATCAAGCTCGACAGCATCGACTGGAGTAAGGTGAAGCCCAACGGCCGCCATGGTGCCAACAACGCCGAGGTACGCAAATACATCGACTTCGCTGCCGCCAACGGTCTGTCCGAGGTGCTCGTCGAGGGTTGGAATGTCGGTTGGGAAGACTGGGCCAACCACTGGAAGGACTACGTCTTCGACTTCGTCACTCCTTATCCCGACTTCGACATCAAGGCACTCAACGACTATGCCCACTCCAAGGGGGTGAAGCTGATGATGCACAACGAGACTTCTTCGAGCGTGGTCAACTACGAGCGTCATCTGGAAGCCGCTTATAACTTGATGAACAAATACGGCTACGATGCCGTGAAGAGCGGTTACGTGGGCGACATCATCCCCCGCGGCGACCATCACTTCTCGCAGCCGATGAACAACCACTATCTCTACTGCGTCACCGAGGCTGTCAAGCACCATATCATGGTCAACGCTCACGAGGCTACCCGTCCTACCGGCATCGCCCGCACGTGGCCTAACCTCGTCGGCAATGAGAGCGCGCGCGGCACAGAGTATGAGGCTTTCGGCGGCAGCTATCCCAACCATACCGTCATCCTGCCTTTCACCCGTCTGCAAGGCGGTCCGATGGACTACACCCCAGGCATCCTTGAGACACAGCTGAAGACTTGGAGCGACAACCCCAGCTATGTGCGCACGACGCTTGTCGGCCAACTGGCTCTCTACCTCGTCATGTGGGGTCCGCTGCAGATGGCTGCCGACCTGCCCGAGAACTATGCCAAGTACAACGATGCCTTCCAGTTCATCAAGGATGTAGCCGTCGACTGGTCCGACAGTAAGTATATCGAGGCTGAGCCTGCCCGCTACATCACCGTCGCCCGCAAAGCCAAGGGCACCGACAACTGGTTCCTCGGTGGCAAGTGCGACGAGCACGGACACCAGAGCACCGTGAAACTCGACTTCCTCGACAAGGGCCGCAAGTACGAGGCTACCATCTACGCCGACGCTAAGAACGCCAGCTACGACAAGAACCCGAAGGCTTACGTCATCACTAAGCGTACGGTGAAGAAGGGCGACACCCTGAAGTTCACCGAAGCTCCCGGCGGTGGCTTCGCTGTCAGTTTGAAGGCAAAGTAAAAGAGCCCACCCCTACCCCCTCCCAAAGGAGGGGGAAAGAGCGGCCCGGTAGCCCTTCTGCTTTTCCTTCACTTCCTACATTACCTATAAGCAACACACTATGAACTTTCGACAACTATCCATCACTGTAATTACAATGTTGGCAACAAATATGTCTGCTTGGGCGCAGGATGTCTTTCACGAGATGTCCTACAGTCCCAAGCAGACTGTTTTTTATCTCAATAGTCCCAAGCGCCCCACACTCTCATTGTGGAGCGATGGCCTCGGCGGTAAGCCGCTGCGCACGGTGAAGATGCGGGCCGATGGCAAGAACCGTTGGACTATCACCGTCAAGGGCGACCTCAAGGGACAGTTCTATACCTTTAATATAGGCAACGGCGACACGCCGGGTGTCTTCGCCAAGGCTGTCGGCGTCAACGGCCAGCGTGGGGCCATCATCGACCTGCAGCAGACGGATCCCGTCGGCTGGGCCAACGACCATCGCCTCACCACTCATTCGCCGGCAGACCTCGTCATCTACGAGATGCACCACCGCGACTTCTCGATCGCCAGCCACGCTGCCCATCCGGGTAAGTTCCTTGCACTGTCTGAGCCGTGGGCGGTGGAATACCTGAAGAGCCTCGGCATTAATGCCGTGCATATCCTACCGTCGTTTGACTTCGCCTCTGTCGATGAGACCAAGCTCAACAAGCCACAGTACAACTGGGGCTACGACCCGCTGAACTACAACGTGCCAGAAGGCAGCTACTCCACCGACCCCTATACACCCGCCACACGCATCCGTGAGTTCAAGCAGATGGTACAGGCCCTGCACAAGGCAGGCATCCGCGTCATCCTCGACGTGGTCTACAACCACACCTTCGACCTGCAGAACAGCAACTTCCAGCGCACCTATCCCAACTACTTCTACCGCTTCACCAAGGACGGCAAGCCCAGCAACGGCTCGGGCTGCGGCAACGAGACCGCCTCGGAGAAGCCCCTCATGCGCGAGTTCATGCTCGAAAGCGTGAAATACTGGGCAACGGAGTACCATATCGACGGTTTCCGCTTCGACCTTATGGGCGTGCACGACATCGCGACGATGAATGCCATCCGCAAGGAGCTCAGCGCCCTCGACCCGAACATCTTCATCTATGGTGAGGGGTGGAGTGCCGGCAGCTGCGCACTGCCCAACGACCAGCTGGCCATGAAGGCCAACATGAAACAGTTGCCGGGCATCGCCGCCTTCTGCGACGACCTGCGCGACGCTGTACGTGGGCCGTTCAGCGACGACCACAAGCCCGCGTTCTTAGCCGGACTGCCGGGCAGCGAGGAAAGCATCAAGGCGGGTATCGCCGGTATGATTGCTCACCCGCAAGTCGACTACTCCAAGGTCAACTACAGCAAAGAGCCGTGGGCTACCGAGCCGACACAGATGATAGCCTACGTGAGCTGTCACGACGACATGTGTCTTGTCGACCGTCTGAAGGCGTCCATCCCGAACATTACGTCATCAGAGTTGCAAGCGCTCGACAAACTCGCCCAGACGATCGTGTTCACCTCACAGGGCGTACCCTTCATGCTCAGCGGTGAGGAGCTGCTGCGCGACAAGAAGGGTGTGCACAACAGTTTCAACTCGCCCGACAGCATCAACGCCCTCGACTGGGGCAACCTGCAGCGTTATCCCGCCGTCACCGACTACTACCGCCGCCTCATCGCCCTGCGCCGCCATCACCCGGCCTTCCGCCTCGGCTCAGCCGCCGCCGTGCGTGAGCACCTGGAGTTCCTGCCGTCGCAGCCCGCCTTAGTAGCCTTCCATCTCAAGGATCTTGCCGGCATCGACACGTGGAGCAACATCTATGTGATCTTCAACGGCAACCGTGAGGCACGCACCGTCACACTGCCCGAGGGCACCTATCGTGTGGTCTGCCAGGACGGACAGATCGACGAAGCCGGGCTCGCCACCCTACAAGGCGGCACGGTGAAGGTCAGTGGCCAGAGTGCAATGATCGTAGTGAGCAAATAACAACACTATATGATACTCTAATAAAAACATTAAATATGAAGAAATCAATCATGACTTTAGGACTGGGACTGATGATGGCTACGGCCAGTGCCGCCACCACTATCAGCCGCATCGACCCCACAGACTGGTATGTGGGGATGAAAGACCCGAGCCTGCAACTCATGGTTTATGGTAAGGATGTGAAGAACGTCAAGAAGGTCACCACCGACTACGCCGGCGTGAAGGTGGACTCCATTGTCCGCCTCGACTCGCCTAACTATCTGCTCGTCTATCTCAACCTGCAAGGGGCCAAGGCCGGACAGATGACACTCAACTTCGACGGCAAGAAGGTGCGCTACACACTCAAGAACCGTGCCATGCGTGGCGAGGACCACAAGGGCTTCTCCAATGCCGACGTGCTCTACCTGCTCATGCCCGACCGCTTCGCCAACGGCAACCCTAAGAATGACGTCGTCAAAGGTATGCGCGACCAGGCCCGCGACCGCACCAAGCCGAGCCTGCGCCACGGCGGTGACCTCGCCGGCATCGAGCAGCACCTCGACTACTTCACCGACCTCGGCGTCACTGCCCTGTGGTTCACACCTATCTTAGAGAACAACTGGCCCAACGACAATGGTGTGAATAGCTCCTATCACGGCTACGCCACCACCGACTACTACAAGGTGGACCCGCGCTTCGGTACGAATGCCGAATACAAGCAGCTCATCGACGAATGCCACCAGCGTGGACTGAAGGTGGTGATGGACATGATCTTCAACCATTGCAGCGATTACCATCCCTGGAACCTCGACCCGCCGACGAAGGACTGGTTCAATAATCCCAACTATGGCCTTCAGACTTCTTATAAGCTCACGCCGGTGCTCGATCCCTACGCTTCGAAGCAAGATATGAAGGAAACCGTTGACGGATGGTTTGTCAAGTCCATGCCCGACCTCAACCAGCGCAATCCCCATCTCATGCGCTACCTCATCCAGAACAGTGAGTGGTGGATAGAGACCGCCGGCATCGACGGTATCCGCATGGACACCTATCCTTATGCCGACCGAAAGGCCATGGCAGAGTGGATGAAAGTGCTCGATACTGAGTATCCCAACTTCAACACCGTGGGCGAGACATGGGTCACCGAGCCCGCCTACACCGCCGCCTGGCAGAAAGACTCAAAGCTCAGCAACATGAACAGCTATCTCAAAACTGTCATGGACTTCAGCTTCTTCGACAAGCTCAGCCAGGCCAAGCACGAAGAGACCGACGACTGGTGGAAGGGACTCAACCGCATCTACAACAGTCTCTGCTATGACTATCTCTATGCCGACCCGTCGCATGTGCTGGCCTTCATCGAGAACCACGACACCGACCGCTTCCTTGGCAATGGCAAGGACTCCACAGCACTGAAACAGGCACTCGCCCTGCTGCTGACGATGAATCGCATCCCACAACTCTACTACGGCACTGAGGTGCTGATGAACGGCACCAAGGAGGTCACCGACGGCAACGTGCGCAAGGACTTCCCCGGTGGCTTCCCCGGCGACACGCACAACTGCTTCACCGCCGAAGGCCGCACCAAGGCCGAGAACGCCATGTTCCAGTGGGAGAGCAAACTGCTCCACTGGCGTCAGGGCAACGACCTCATCAGCAAGGGAAAGCAGACACAGTTCATCCCCTTCAAGGGTATCTACGTCATCGCACGCCAGTATCAAGGCCGCACGTCGCTGACCATCCTCAACGGCAAGCGCTCTGAGGCTACCATGCCCGTAGCCCGCTATGCTGAGGTCATCGGCAAGGCCACCACAGCCACCGATGTCATCACCGGACGCAAGATCGACCTCACCCACGACATCACCCTGCAACCGCGCGAGGCGCTCGTGGTAGAGTTCTAATCATCTCCAAAATCCATTATACCCCATTCCACGGCAGGGAAGAGAGCTATACAACCATACGCCCTCCCTGCAAGGAATGGGGTATTTTCTTTCTCATTGGCACAATATAATAATGAGTACCGCCATTATTATAATAAGGTGTAACAGAAAATTGAATAACACAATAGGGAATGATCATCAGAAGAATACAACAAGAGGACAATGCCCGCGAGGCTGCTCTCATCCGTGCTCCTTTTGACGAGCTGAACATGGAGAAGCGGCACACCGTCTACGACGATCCCAACACCGACCGACAGTACGAAGTCTTCCAGTCGTGTGCCCGCTCTGTGCTGTGGGTGGCTGTCGAGGAAGGCCGCGTTGTCGGCTCCTGTGGTGTCTATCCCACCGAAGGCCTGCCTGAAGGATGGTGCGAGATCGTGAAGTTCTATGTCGACCGCCATTGCCGTGGCAAGGGCATCGGCCGCCAGCTCTTTGTCAAAGCCCTGGAGTCCGCCCGTTTCCTTGGCTACCTCACCGCCTATTTGGAGACCTTCCCCGAGTTTGCCGAAGCGGTAGGCATGTACGAGAAGTTAGGCTTCAAAGCCATTGACCATCAGGTAGGACAGTCCGGTCATACCGCCACCAGCATCTGGATGCCAAAGGAGTTGCGCTCCTGCCACTTCACTGATGACAACATGAAATGGAAGGTATTGAAATCTGACAACATCATCCACCGCCCGCATCTCGACGCTTACAGCGAGCAAGTGGAGTTGCCCAACGGCAAGGTCTTTGATGAGTTCTACCACCTCCATTTCGATCCCGTAGTGTGCATCGTCGCCGAGACGGAAGAAGGCCAGCTGATCATGGAGCGCCAATATCGCCACGCTGTCAAGGCTGTGCTCACCGAGATACCTGCCGGCATCGTGGAGAAAGGCGAAGCACCTTTGGAGGCTGCGCAACGGGAATTGCTGGAAGAGACAGGCTTTGGCGGAGGACAGTGGACAGCTCTTGGCACAGAATACGCCCAAGGAGGCGTACAGGACAATACGATGTACAGCTTCTACGCAAAAGGTGTGAAGCCGATAGGTTCCCGCCACCTCGATGCCTCAGAAGACATTGCTGTTCACCTCATCGACAAGGCTGAGGTCCTTGGCATGCTCATGAACGGAGAGATCTGTCAGGCTCCCATCTCCCCTGCCCTATGGAAATACTTTGCCCTCTACACCGACCTGCTGCGGTAATAATAATAGTCCGACGAACATACGTACACTCCCATGCTCTCTTTTCTTATTAACGCACCATCTTCGATGGTATTAAGAATATGGCCGAATATCGAGAATATATTTTCTTGATATTCGGCTATTTTCTTTATTCCGCGAAGCGGAGCGTTAACTCTAAAACATCTCGTAAGTTTTATCTCTCGCAAAAGCGCAAAGAACACAAGGGACTAACGCATACCCGTTTGCCCAACGGTCTCTGTGTGAACAACCAATATCACTAAAGATTCACGCTACAGAAGAAAGTGACAAGCATCGGGACGCTGACCTCCAGGCAGAGACCATGGAAGATGGCGATGGGCATATAGCGTTTGTTGCCCGTACTGCTCAGGATGGAAGGCAGACAGACATCCATGGACGAGATGCCCGCCACACTGATCGCAGCCCATCCACTGCCTCTGTGAGCGACGAAACGACAGCCGAGCAGCGACACCATCTCGCGCACGATATTGGCCAGCAGCGCGATCGTGGCCAGTTGGTTGGCAGCAGCAGAACCGGCGACACCGGCCTTGACCTGACTGATGAGCACAGACGAAAGCGAGTAATAGCCAAAGCCACTGCCCACAGCAAGGAAGTCGCTCAGCGAATGACCACTGAACAACAGCACCGCCGTGGCGGTAAACAACAAGGTTCCGGCAATGGTGAACACCGGCAGCAACAGCATCTCCCAATGGAATCCGGCAAACAGCCTGTCGAGATGCTCCATCGAGCCTATGCCCATACCCACCTGCACGATGAGCAACTCCAAGAGCAACATCGGCAACTGAGGATTGAGCAACCACTGTGGCGTGGCGCCCGTCATGCCTACGAGGATACCGGCCAACAGCGAAACGAACAAGAGAAGATTGCCTTTCATGCCTCGCCCTCCGTCTTTTTCTGCATGAGATGGTTGAACAGACGGGCCGCGCCAAAGCTCCCGGCCATGCCCAACAGTGCCACCACGACGGCCTCGAGACCGTAGAAGCCGATGTTGTGCATCAGCGAGTCGTTGGAGCCCAAGCCCAGTCCGAAGACAAAAAGCAGGGCACAGATAGTATAATGAGCGCTTGTCTCTACCTTGTGGATATGTGGCACACGGCGCAGCGCAAAGCCCAGCACGATGCCGACAAGCAAGACAATAAGTATCCTTAACATTCTTTTCCTTTATTGGTTACGGCTTGCAAAGGTATAAAATTAGCATCAATATACAAAAGGAAAAGGAAGTCTTTTAGCATAAAAGCTGCATATTCATAGTTCTTATTGACCTGCATCAAGCGTTTTGCAACCACTATTATGATGATATGACGCGGGACGCGTCACCTCCTACTTCCTCACCCCTTGGCGGTAATCACTCCCCTCTCCTTGGGAGAGGGGTTGGGGGTGAGGCTGTAGAGGGGTTGGGGGTGAGGCTGTAGAGGGGTTGGGGGGTGAGGCTTCTACGCATTGACACTATTTTCCCTAAGCAGCTGCAACAGTTCATCCTTTGATAGTTTGGCACTGAGGTCGCCGCCTTCAAGGAGCGCGTCGGCGAGAGACTTCTTGCTCTGATGGAGTTGGATGATCTTCTCCTCGATGGTACCCTCGGCGATGAGACGGTAGACGGTGACTGGATTCTGCTGTCCGATGCGGTAAGCACGGTCAGAGGCCTGCTCCTCGATAGCCGGGTTCCACCACGGATCGAGGTGGATGACATAGTCGGCGGCGGTGAGGTTCAGTCCTAGTCCGCCCGCTTTCAGACTGATGAGGAAGAGCGGCATGTCGCCCGTCTGGAACTCACGAACCAGTTTGTCGCGCTCTTTGGCCGGTGTGGCACCGTCGAGATAGAGATATTCGATGCCACGCTTGTCGAGCGCCTTGCGGATCAGCGCCAAATGAGACGTGAACTGGCTGAAGACCAACGCACGGTGATGGTTGTCGTGGAGCGAGTCGACCATCTCCAGGAATACAGCCTCCTTGGACGACGGGATGCGCAGCTTCTTGTCGATGAGCTGGGCGTTGCAGGCCGCCTGACGCAGGCGGGTGAGCTCGGTGAGCGTTTGCAGTGGTGTGGCCTCCCCGTCCGCAAGGTTGATAAGTGCCTTCTGCCGGATGTTGTCGTAGAGCGCCCACTCCTCAGGCGAGAGCTGTACCTTGCGCGTGACTTCCGTTTTCTCAGGCAATTCGTTGAGCACGTCGTTCTTTGTCCGTCGCAGGATAAACGGCGAGATGACGCGCCGCAGCACACGTTGCGTGCCTTTGTCGTGGAGTTTCTCGATCGGAGCGATGAAGCGGTCGGAGAACTGCTGGAACGAGCCGAGCAGATTAGGATTGGCAAACTGCATGAGGTTCCAGATCTCACTGAGGTTGTTCTGCACGGGTGTACCGGTGAGCAGGATGCGGAAATCGCCTTTGAGTTTCATGGCCGCCTTCGACATCTTCGTGTCACGGTTCTTGATGGTATGTGCCTCGTCGAGCACGATGGTGTTCCACTCCCGGCCGCAAAGACCCTCCTCCTCGTTGATGAGCAGGCCGTAGGTGGTGATGACCACATCGAAGGCTGCTGCCTCCTTGACCATGTCGCTGCGGTTGTCGCCGGCCTGATTAAGGATTTTCACGTTCAGTCCCGGGGCAAAGCGACCAAGCTCGTCGCGCCAGTTGAGGATAAGCGAGGTGGGCACCACCACAAGGGCAGCACCCTCCTTGGCACGGCTGAGCAGCACGGTGATGGTCTGGAGCGTCTTGCCCAGTCCCATGTCATCGGCGAGCAGCGCGCCCGCGCCCCAGTAGGCCAGTCGTGACATCCACACATAGCCCTCCTTCTGATAGTCGCGCAATTCCGCATTGATGTTTCGTGGCACGCGCACCTTCAGGTTGCCCGACTCCTCGACACGCTGGATGAAGTCGCGATAGTGCTGGTCAGCCTCAAGGTCAATGCCAGCCATTTCCATGTCTTCAAGAGCGGGAGCGTTGTAAGTAGCGATACGCAGATGGCCGCGCTGTTGCTGGCTCATCTTGTCGAGCGTGGCCAGTTGCCGCCGCAGTTGTTCGCTGACAGCCACATACTCGTTGTCGCCGAGTTGGATGAAGTTGCCCTTGGCCTGCCGCACCTTGTCCATCAGTTCCGCTATCTTCATCTTCTCTCCGTCACCGATCTCTATGTTGCCGGAGATGTCGAACCAGCTTGCCATGGAGTTCACGGCAAGATGCATGGCCCCCGGCACGAGTTTGCCACGCTTGACGGTGAAGCGAGCGCCTTCCGGCCACTCCACGATGCCATCGTCGGGATGCTCGCGCAGCGTGTCGAGAAGGTTGAGACACTCCTCGATAGACAGCGACCAGTGATCACCCTCCTGCTCGTCCGCAAAGGGCTTCAACAACAGAGATGCCTTCTTGAGGTTCTCGCCCTCGGCCTTCATGTCGCGGTGTGTCTGTAGGCTCTCGCCCTGATAGATGGTAGAGACCATCTCCATGCCTTCCATAGGCCGCATATAGGGCGGACACTTCGTAAACGGACGGACGAGCAGTTGTAGGTTGATCTCGTCCTCACTGGGCTGCAGGCGGAAAATGATGCGGCTGTCGGGCTCCACCGTCTTGATGTTGGTGTTTTTCAGCAGATCGCCCATGACCACCATATTGTGCGAGAAAGCTTCGAGCACCTTCGTGAGTTTGTCCTTAGCCTCGGGCGGGAAGGTACCGATGGAATTAAGCAACTTTAGGCACAGCTGTTGCTTGCCGGTGATCTTCACGACCTTGAGCAGTTGTGGTGTCTCCTCGTAGACAGCATATCCGGAGCTGTCCATATCCTTCAGGATAATATTGCTCTTGACGGTATATCCTTGCTTGTTGTGTGTCACCGACAGCTGTAGTTTTTCCTTAACAATGTCGATGCGGCTCGACGGGTCTTTATCGTCAAAGACGAAAGGATGGCCGGCAAGCGCGTTGATGACAGCACCTCCTTCGAGTTCATACGACGTATTGCCATACCAGCCCGAGTTATATTCCACCACCAACGAGGCCACGGCACGGTCCTGCTGCGTATAGGGCAGGTCACCGCCATCGCGGAACTTAGCCATTGCGATGTTGCGGCCCGACGACCAGGTGACGCCGTCGCGGCTTTTCTGCAACCGTGGCTGCACGTAGAGACAGTTGCGGTTGAGGAGATAGCTGATGCGCTCCGTACTCACGTTGGCCTTCTTTCCAGCGCCATTGTCCTGCCCCGTCTCTCCTTCAAGCAATTGGTTGAGCACTCTCTCCCAGGGCGCGACCTCCTTGATGTAAGGCAGCGAGGGATGCATACCGGTTGCCTTCTTCAAAGCAACCACATCGCCCATGAGAAAGTCGAAGTCAGCACTCATCTCCAGTTTGAGCAGATTCAGCCCTCTCTCTAATTGTTTTTGAACATACGCGTCGATCTGCGCACACAGTTCCTTGTTTTTCACGACATGGAAATGCTTCAGGGCAAAATAGTAAAGTGCATTCTCCAAAGGCCCGTTGGCGGCATCCGTTACGATGAAGTTGTCCAATGCATCCAGCCCAAGCTTAGCCGTCAGAATAACATGCTCAGCGGCGAGATCACTATTGTCGATCTCTTTGCTCCGCAGAATCGTCTCGGTTTTCTTCCTTGCGGCGGGAGTCTTGTCGAGGTAGAGGGCTATGGCGTAATAGAAGTTAGCCAAAGGATTCTCGGGCAGGAAGTACGCGCGTGTGCCTCTGACGAGCCGTTGAAAGATCGAAACCGCCAAGCTATAGTCTTTCGCTTGAACAGCTTCTATCATTTGCAGCACGTAAACAGACTCACTGGATCCAACGGCCGAGTGGAGTGCCGCTTTCAGATTGCCGTCACGCAGAAAGTGAAGATAGAGATTGACAAAAGCGTCGCGCTCCACATTTTTCTCGGTAAGCACTTTCCCGGGAACGATCAGCGTATCCTGTATCAACTCTTCGTTGACTGGCAACATATTGAGAATACGTATTTTGCGGATATAGAACAGGAAGTCCTTGAGCTTCTCACTTGTTTCCTTGAAATACGGTGCATTTTCCGGCATGTCGGCCAGGCGGTTGATGAACTTATAGAAGAATGTTCCCCACATCACATTCATCGCGTTACGCTCTGTCATGAAGACCGGGGCGGCCCACTTCGGCCATCCTACCTTGAAAGCCTGGTCTTCAAACGGCTGATCATGGAGAAAGGCATAGAACGACTCGGTGAAGTCTTTCCTCGTACTCATGTCTTCACCGTTCTGAATACGCCAACCACCACGGTCTTCGATCGCGCCGAGCCACCGTTTAAAGAATCTCTGCGGTATGTTTTTCAGCACTTCTATCCATGCCTCCGGCTTGAGATAATACCGCTCCACATTGTTTTTGTTCGCTCCGATGCTCTCTATGACCTTGCCCTCGTAGCGTGCCAGAAAGCTCTGCGAATTCTTCAAGCGGATGTGGAGCACGGTAGAGCCCCACTCTATAATGTCGGCCTTTGTGAAGGGTCGTACATTGCAGGCCATCATTTGCAGGACTGCGTCTTCAACGAATTCAGTATTTTCTTTTGCCATGGATCTATTTGGGGTATAATGCTATGATTGAAATACTTACGTGCAAAAGTACAAATAATCAGTCAGTATCGTAAATCTATGGCTGAGTTTTTTGCTTATGGAGCCTGATTTCGGCAAACAAGCATCCATATTATTAGGTATTTATGAACATTTATAGCGCTGTTTCAACAATCTTTTCATTCTTTTTCCTTACCTTTGCAATGTATTAGTCAAATCATTGTAGGAACGTAGGTTACAACTATCTTGTCAATGCACATTGACCTAACTGCCAATATATAATCACTATCTATAATCACAAGCAATGCAAAAGCAGACAATTCATTATCTACTTCTGTTCGTCACCTTGCTGTCGCTTGCGCTCCCGTCGTTTGCCGGACCGGCGCAGGGCCACAAGCTAATTGTGAGCGTGACAGACGCCTCGAATAAGGAACCGATCGTCATGGGCTCTGTGCAGCTACAGCCGCTCGGCTCCAATGCCGTGACCGACATGGACGGTAAGGCCACGATCACCAACGTGCCCGAAGGCAACTACCAGCTGGTGGTGAGCTACGTGGGCTATGTCACCTCCACGACACAGGTCAAGGTCGCCAAAGACATCGACATGCGCATACAACTGCGCATCAGCGACCTCTCGCTCAAAGAGGTCGTTGTCACCGCTAAGCAAAGCGCCACGGGTACGACAAGTCAGATTGGGCGCCAGGCCATCGACCACCTGCAGGCTTCCTCTTTGGCTGACGTCATGCAGCTGTTGCCTGGACAGATCATCAAGAACACCGATCTCACCAGTCAGTCCAACCTGCAGCTGCGCACACTCGTGAACAACAACACGAGTGCCTTCGGCTCGAGCATCATCGTCGACGGCATGCCCATGAGCAACAACGGCGCCATGACGCAAGGCCCGTTCAGCGCAACAGCCTTCACCGGCACGGACCTCAGACAGATCAGCGCCGACGACATCGACAATGTCGAGGTGGTTCGTGGCATTCCCTCTGCCGAATATGGCGACCTCTCCTCCGGCCTCGTCATCGTACACTCCAAGGCGGGCGTCACACCATGGCAGGTAAAGGCGAAAGTCAATCCCGAGCTACAGAACTACTCGCTCAGCAAGGGCACCTCACTCGGGCGCGCCGGCATCCTCAACATGAGCGTCGACTACGCCAAAGCATGGAGCGACCCGCGGCTGCGCACGCGGTCCTATCACCGTTGGAACGGCAACATGGCGTGGAGCTACAACGTCTCCAAGACATGGCATATCGACACACGTGTGAGAATAGCTCAGACACGCGACTGGAGCGGCAACGACCCCGATGCACGCCAAGACGGCCCGGAAACGAAAAGCGACTACCTCTCGCTCGGCTTCACCCACAACGGCAAAATACGTCTCGACCGCCTCTTCTCACGCAACCTGAGCTACACACTCGGCGTGAGCTATGCCTGGCAGGACAACCGCAACACGGCTTTCGTCACCGTGCCCGGCGGTCTGCTGCCGATCATCACAGCCATGGAGACCGGCTATCACCCCGTCAGCTGGGCCACACAGAGCTATCTCGCCACCAGCAAGACGGAAGGACGACCCGGAAACATTTTCGCCAAGATTGCCGACGACTTCTATTTCCACTGGGGCAAGACACGGCAGACTTTCAAAGTCGGTGCCGAATACCACTACGACTGGAACGACGGACGCGGCTATTACAACCTCGACGAGAGCCATCCGCTGCGCCCGAACTCCAACGGACGTCCGCGCGCCTATTCCGACATCCCCGGCCTGCACCAGCTCGCCGCCTTTGTCGAGGACCACTTCGTGTGGTCGCCCAACCCTGTCAACCACCTGCGGGCTCAGGTCGGTCTGCGCTTCACGGCACAACAGCCTTTCTCCAATCTCAGCACCACAGCACTCAGCCCACGCGTCAACCTCTCGTTCGACGTGACGAAATGGCTGGCGCTCCGTGCCGGCATCGGACTCAACAGCAAGACACCGGGACTGAGCTATCTCTATCCCGACAAGAAATATGATGACCGCGTGGCCATCAACTACATGCCGCAGGGAGCCGACGCTGCCGTGCAGCAGCTCCTTGTCTATCACACACAGATGTATGACGTGAAGCGAAGCACTGACCTGAAAAACGCTACCACAACGAAGATTGAGGCAGGCGTGGACGTGAAACTGCCCTGGGGCGGCAAGCTGAGCGTGCTGGCTTATCACGACAAGACACCCAACGGCTTCGGCTCCGCTACCGAGTATTTCACCTACCCCTCCATGGTCTTTGACGCTGCTCACGGACTCATCATCACGCCGGGAGCCGCCACCACCGTAGACTATGCCAACCCGGCACGCACCGACATCGTGTTCATGACCACGGGAAAGATCGGTAATACCAATACCACAATTAATAAAGGACTGGAGTTTGACTTCGACCTCGGCACTATCCGGGCAATCAACACGAGCTTCTACTACAGCGGCGCACTCTCTGAGACCAAGACCTACAGCACGGATCTCAACACCGCCAACGTCAAGACGGCACTGCTGCCCTCCTCTTACTCGGCATACGGACTGACACCTTTCAAAGTGGTCTATCCCTCCGGCTTGGACTATGACCTCTACCGTCAGTATGTGAGCACCGTGCGCATCGTGACGAATATTCCGTCGCTGAAGATGGTGGCGTCGCTCGCCGGACAAGCCATCTGGCAGACCTATCGCTGGAGCTACATGGCCAACAAGCAGGCCATCGGGCTGATCGACACCAAGCTCGGATACCACGCTATCACCGCCGACATGCAAAACGGCTATCTCGACCTCTCGGGCAACTACTACTCTACCCTGCCCCAAGGCACACAAGGCCTCGCCGTCGCTGACCTCGCACTCGACTATAAGGACAACGTGCCCACAAAGAGCAAACCGACATGGAACCTCTCGGCACGTCTCACCAAGCAACTTGGCAACATCGGCGGACTATCGCTCTATGTCAACAACGTCATCTTCTACGAACCCTACAAAGTAGCCAGCAACAACTCCGGTACGCTCATGCAGCGCAACACCAACAACTTCAGCTATGGTGTGGAGCTCTATTTCAACTTATAATCAACAGATACCCTATACCATATTATATATATAAGCAGATGAACAACAAGAAACATACAGGTCTGTGGACGCTGTTGCTGCTGTGTCTGACCCTCATGGTCAGCTGCGTCGACTATAGCGACACGACCCAGGCCATCAACGTGGACATACGCGTGGAGCAGCCCACCGATGCCACCGCACAGCTCTCCCTTGGCGGTCACACCGTGACGCTGACACGTGAAGGTGGCGGTGAGACAACCGCCGTGACCGACGCTAATGGCATCGCGCACTTCACGGGACTCATCCCCGACGTCTACACCATCTCGGTGTCGTGGCCGATCTCTGCCAGTGAGTATCGCGAGGTTACCGGTGACAACGAGGTCAACGACGGTGCCATCGTGGCCGGCAGCAGCCATTCCCAACTGCTCACGACAGACACAAAAGCCTCACCGCTGCCCCTTGTCACACAGTTCACCATCACCCGTTCGCTCGTCATCTCGAAGGTATTCTATGCCGGCATGAAGGACGTGAACAAGAAGAACTATCTCGCTGCGCAGTATATCGAACTCTACAACCAGGGCGACGAGGCTGTGGACATCGCGGGCATGTATCTCGGTCTTGTCGAGTCCAATGCCTCGCCGGCCTATACCCTCACGCAGATTGCCTCGGTCTTTCAGGACTCTGTGGTCGTGCTCAAGCAGCTCTTCCGCATTCCTGCCACGACGCCTCACTTAGTTGAGCCCGGCCAGTCGGTGGTCATCACCAACAGTGCCATTGACCACACGGCCAACGTCGGCACGACATTCAGCCTCATCGACGCTGACTATGAGGCAAAGGACGCACAGGGCAAGACACTCAACAACCCGTCGACACCGGCACTCGAACTGGTCTACACGGCCTTCAGCGCCATCTCGAAGATGAACATCGGGCAGGGTGGTCCCACCGGCGTGGTGCTCTTCCACAGCACTGCCGCCGTGAGCTCCTGGCAGAAAGTCTACAACTATGGCAAGACTTCGGGCAGCCAGTGGCTCGCCGCCGGTATATCACAAATACTCGACGGCGTGGACATTCTGAAATATAAGAACACGGGGGCCATCGACATGGCCACCAAGCGCCTCCTGCCCGCCATCGATGCCGGAGCCACTTACATCCACTCTGCCAGCGGCTACAACGGCGAGACCGTCTACCGCAAGAAATCCACACGCAAGGGAGCTAAGGGACAGTATATCCTACAGGATACCAACAACTCCACCAACGACTTTGCGGTTTCATCCACTCTAACGCCACGCAACTATGAATATTGATCATAAGACGCTCACCCTTGGACTTCTGGCCTCAGCCACGATGTTCCTCCCTACGACTCTTCAGGCTCAGACGATTGATGAGTCTGCTTACCGTCTCGCCGACGCTGCCTCGCTCTGGTCCACCACTACCAATGCGGCTGGTCTCACCCTCGACGACCGCGTCGACCGCGGTGTCGCCATGATGGAGGCAGGGCACGAGAGCAACGACTTCCACCGCGTGCAGGAAGGCAACCAGGACAATGGACTCCGCTTCTTCACCGAGCGCTATCAGCATCTGGGACGCTATCTCTATGGCTACGGGAAGTTCGACTTCGACATGGGACGTACGAAGAACCGCCGGTGGAGCGATGTGCGCCGTACCTACAACAGCAACCCGTTTATCTCAGGCAGTGAGGTGGCTGGCAGCTACGACCGGCAGGACATCAGTCTCACGGCAGCGGTGGGCACCACGGCCTTCGGCCCTTGGCGCTTCGGACTGCGCCTCGACTATCAGCTCGGCGACCTGAGCCGTCTGCGCGACCCACGGTCGAGAAGCGAGATGCTCGACTATCGCCTCGCGCCGTCGTTGACCTACTCCATCGGCCACTCTACATTGGGCTTGGAAGGACACTACCGCCGCTACAAGGAGAAGATTCCCGACATCACCACCGTGCAGACTGATCCCAACCTGAAATACTACACGATGACGGGTATGGAAAACGCCAACGGTGTCGTCGGTGGCTACAACGGCTACATGCGCGAGTACGTCGACCATGAGTTTGGCTTCCGCCTCTCCTGTGCCTGGCAGTCGCCCTCTTGGTCTTCACTCACCGAGGCCGGCATCGACCGCGGCAGTGAGGGCGTCTATGGTACCTATAAATACCAACCCGGACATTACCATTCCTATCGCTATGCCATAGCCAACAAGACGACATGGCGCACGCCGCGGTGGCTCCACGTCGTCCACGCCCGTCTGCAATACGAGGAGGGCTATGCCGACGAATACCGCCAGCGGCTCACCATCACCACCGATTCTCTGACAGGTTACAACACCTATAGCTATGTCAACCAGATGACCTACAACAAGCGCTACCGCGTGCGTCTGCTCGACGCCGCGCTTGGCTACCGTCTCAACAGTGCGTCGGTTCACGGTATCAACGGATACATCGGCGTGGACGGCACCCTGCGCTCGGTCCACAACGAGTATCATCTGCCCGCCTCGTCCTTTGCCCACCACTATGCCGACTACGGGCTCTCTGCCGGTCATGGTTTCTTTGCCAACCGCTTCTGGGTGGACGCTGCCTTCCGTCTGCGTCAGGTCTTTGACAACCGTCTCAACCTCGCCGACGTCTCCGCGCCCTATGCTGAGCAGGTGTGGACAGCCGACTTCAACGACTACTATACGGTCAACTCATGGAGAGCACGCCTCGCCCTAACCTATCAGCAGCCCATCACCATCAAAGGCCGCACCTCGATGTGGTTCATCCGTCTCGACGGCGGCTATCTCCATGCCGCCAACAGCCAGCACAACAGCAGGGCAAGCGTGGCCATCGGACTGAGATTTTAAATGTTCATGCTAACAATTCAATTACATCCAATGAGAAAACTCTTTATTTCCCTTCTCCTGACACTAACCTGCGCCATCAGCGCATGGTCGCAGACTGTGACGGAGACTTACCGCATCAAACAGATGAGATGCGAAGACTGTGCACATAAAGTGATGATGGCTGTCACACAGGAACCCGGTGTCAGCGACATCAACTTCAACCTCGAGCGGCGTACGGCGACGATCACCTACGACAAGTCTAAGACCTGTCTCGACTCACTCAAGAGCCGCCTTGCCCACACCCGCTACCGTCTCACGGCCTACGATCCGCACGAGGTGATCCGTCGCGGCATTGGCTTCCACCTCGCTGAGCTCTCCGACGAAGGCAAGGCGCAGCAGATCAGCGAGGCACTCTACCGCATCCAGGGCGTCGACAGTGTGGTGCCACACGTCGACAAGCAGTGGGTGTTTGTACGCTACGATGCCAACCGCACGGAAAAGCAGGCGGTACGCAACTGCCTCACCACGCTAGGCTACACGCCGGTGAACCACTACACCTCGGCTGAAATCAGCTATGCTCTGCTCCGTCTGCTTGCCACTCAAGCCACCGGACAGACCGCAGAAGCCGCTCTTCTCATCGATGGAGTGGACGACGCTTGGGTCAACAAAGCCACCCACACGCTCGCCATCACCTATGTCAACAAGAATACCAGTGAGGCAAAGATCAAAGAAGAACTGAAAGAGGCGGGGATAAAAGTAGAGTAAAAACAGCCTCACCCCCAGCCCCTCTACAGCCTCACCCCCAACCCCTCTCCCAAGGAGAAGGGGAGTGATTACTTCCAAGGGGTGAGAGCAATACGAAGGGAGACGGGGGGCGTCCTAACCACCATGATGGGAAGCTGACAAAGGAGGTGACGCGTCCCGCGTCACAGGTTCATACAATCTCCACAAGGGCCTCTACGACGCGAGACGCGTCGCCTCCTACTTACTTTATCAAAACATGTGGTTAAAAGCCAGTGATGGTAGTTTTTGGTAAACGCACCGCTACGCGGAATAAAGAATATAAACGAATATAACGAATATATATTCTCGATATTCGGTTATATTCTTGATGCCATCGAAGATGGCACGTTAAAAGAAAAAGAGAAGCCTGGTTAGCGCTCTCGGGGATGCGCCAGCCCTTTGCGTTCTTTGCGGCTTTGCGATAGATAACTTCTACATGCACGAACACTTCCCCAACAAAACTCCCTTGGAAAAGTGACAGTGCAATGACAAAAACTCCCTTGAAAAAGTGACAGAACAGCAAAAAACTCCCTTGAAAAAGTGACGTTATTACGAAAAACTCCTTTGAAAAATAGGAAGCAGCAACAATAATTACCTCATTATCACGTTGTTTCTGTTATATGGATACACTCAAGCGAAAGATAGAGACGACCCTTGTGGCATGGAAAGAAAAGGACGGTCACAAGCCACTGGTCATTAAAGGTTGCCGCCAATGCGGGAAGACCTTCACCGTTATGCACTTTGCCGAAGCTCATTATTCCCATGTTGTCTATGTCAACTTCATGGAGAATGATGACTTTCAACTTGCCTTCAAACAATCGAAAAAAGTCGATGATATCACAATGAACCTCTCTGCTATGATACCTTCAGCCAGGTTCAATCCCAAAGATACCTGTATCATTCTGGACGAGATACAGGAGTGTCCTGATGCGCGATCGGCTTTGAAGTTCTTCAAGCTCGATGGTAGATATGATGTCATCGCTACCGGCTCTCTCCTCGGGGTGAAGGGCTACGGCACACATGGGAGCAAGGCTTCTATCCCCGTGGGGTATGAACAGAATGAGGAGATGTACCCGCTCGACTTCGAGGAGTTTCTTTGGGCGATGGGAATAGATGATGACATCATCAGCTACATCACTTCCTGCAAAGACGAGGTGAAGCCTGTCAACGACGCGATCCACCAGCGTCTGTCGCAACTTGTACGACAATATATCATCGTAGGTGGTATGCCCGAGGCGGTAGCGAATTTCGTACAGAACAGAAACATGGGCGAAGTGTTGCAGATACAGCGTGACATCATTGGAGGTTACAAGGAGGATATGCTGAAATATGCTCCTGAGACCGACAAGCCACGCATCAGACAATGCTTTGAGTCCATACCACGACAATTGGCAAAAGAGAATAAGAAATTCCAGTATTCCGTCGTACAGAAAGGCGGAAAGGCATCACAGTTCTTGGGTAGCCTGCAATGGATAGAGGATGCGGGTATCATCTGCCGGTGCTATAACCTGCACATCACAGAACTTCCCCTTGACGGCAATGCCGACGAAACGACTTTTAAAGTGTACATGGCCGATACCGGACTTTTCGTTTCTATGCTCGAAGACGGCACGCAAGCCGACATTTTGCAAGGCAATCTATACGGTTACAAAGGTGCCATCTATGAGAATGTGATTGCGGACATGTTGCACAAAACGGGTCGCAAGCTCTATTATTTCCGAAAAGACAGTGGATTGGAGGTTGATTTTGTGATTAGGTACAACGGAGAATGCGTTCTCCTGGAGGTAAAGGCCAAGGACGGGAATACCAAGAGCACACGTACCATCCTATCCCATCCCGAGAAATATCATGTTCATCATGCCATCAAGCTCGGCAATTATAACGTTGGCCTCAAGGACGGGATCCTCACGCTGCCGTTGTATATGGGCTTCCTCTTGAAATGAAACAGGGTCGGCAATTGCCGGCCCTGTTTGTTTAAAGCAATTTGTATTACCTGATGACAATCTTCTTACCGCTCCGGATGTAGACACCCGAGCGAGTGGGATTCTCTTTCAGACGTATGCCGGAAAGCGTGTAGTATCCTTCATGAGCCTCAGACGTCTGCCGATTGAGACTGATGATAGCGGTAGGAGTTGACTTCACCTTTGTAATGGTCTTGGTGAAAGCACCGTCAACATAGTATCCCCGGTTGTGGAAAGACAGATTGTCCGTCTGATGGCCATTTCCATCATTGAATATAATACCAGCTGATCCCGTGCTTTCTGTCTCAGAAGGCATGTCTGTCATCTGGTTGGCAGAGAAAGTGTATTTGTAGACAGGAACTCCAGCAGAAGTCTCACCCACCTTTGTCATCTGCGCTCCCGGCCAAGCACCTACGATGGCGGTATTGGCAGTACTGAAAGCGTAGATGTACGATTTAGTACTGCTTTCCAGGAATACACAGTTCTCGTCGGCACTCTCCAATTCCGGCTCAAAAGAGTTGTCATTACCCGGACGATTATCCGTTACCGATGCAGTCCCGTCACTGACCTTATAATACACGTCGGAAGTAACGTCTTTGATATCGTCTGTAAGCTTGTCAGCGTCGCTGGCACCCGCTTTCGTCGTCAGAATGAAATTAATCGACGACACTCCTTCCGGAGCAGTGTAAACATACCATCCGGTCGTATATGCAGGCATTTCCTTCATGGTTGCCCACGACCCATTAGGTTCTACGACATTATTGCTGGCATCGGTATACCATACATATATGTAAGGCGCAGTGGATGACTGTACAAAAACGCTGACAGCTGCATTGGGATCACGCTTAGTAAACGTTACAGAGCCTGTTTTTTCCTTGCCCTCACTGTTTGCAGCACCCCATGACAGGGTAATGTCCGTGCCGTAGTCGACGCCTGCGCCGATGGTTACCGTAGAGGTCGTATTGGCAGAAACCGTTGTCTTCTCGCCGTCGCCGACCTGATACCAATAAGAAGTGGTATTGGCGTTTGGTGTCAGCGTAACGTCCTTTGTATCAGTGGTGAACACTCCTCCCTCAGGAGAGACCGTCATCCCCGCGTCATTGGACGGAGCCCCATAGAGTACTGCTATACCCGAAGCGTCGGTGGTTCCGCTGATCGTAGTCGTTGTGATCGTCCATGTGTTGCCCGAAACGCGGTCAGTATACGTTCCCGGAGTGGCGTATCCGCCACCATTGGCGATAGAGACGCTTCCTGCTCCGGCAAAGTTGACGACAATGGCACCACCCTCCTTACGGGTTATCGACGCTACGGAGCCGTTGGCAGTATAATAGTCAGCCTTACCGTCCATGGCATTATGGAAGAGATTTACCTCTGCCACCGGTTTTGCTGTAAAGTGCGTCGACCCCTTCTGTGGGACCTGTGCTGACGGACCGTCGGTAGTACTGTTGTCATCCGGACGCGAGAAGTAAAGAGCCGGTATATCGTTATGGCTCGCCGCCACGGCATAGGCTCTGTCAACGACCTGCTGTGAGACGCCGTAAGAGGCATCACCGTTATTACAGTATGTGTCATGGCTCTCGCCCCAGTAGACGACTTTGTTGGTATTGTATGACATCGTATAGTTTCCATAGCCATAAGGAGTAGCCTGTCCATTCTTTGCCGAGCCCAGGACGTTGCTGGTTCCGTATGGGGTATCGGTAACGCTCATGTACTGCATATACTCCGGGATGAGCTTGGAGTCATCTCCGCCGGTGTTGTTCAGTATCTCCCCGTAATTGAACATATCCTTGTCTATGACCACCTTCCAGAAGTTATCGCCCTCAGAAGGCAGTCCGATATGCTTTGCAGCATCCCAGCGTATGCCATCAACGCCGACAGCCTTCAGGGCCTGGACGTATGTCTTGAACTTCTCCTGAACGCGTGGATCCTCCGTTTTCAGGTCCTTCATTCCTATTTCGCCGTGAACGACTTGGTTTCGGTCATTCCAGTTCGACACAGAGCCGGACGTATGGTACAGGTCGGTATTTTTCCAGTAGTCAGCCACCCAGTCCAGACTACCGTCGGTGTGATTGGCGACAACATCGACGATGACCTTTATGCCCATGGCATGAGCGGCGTTGCAGAGCGCCTGCAGCTCTGCCTTTGTACCGATGGAGTTAGGCCCTATTTCCGTATCGCGCGGACGGTACAGGGTGTTCCATGCCGTAGAGCCCGTATAGTTCGACTGTGCCGGCGATGTCTGCACAGCCGTGAAACCGGCATCCTTGATACTTTGCAGCGATGCCTGTATGTCCGTGTACTTCCAGTCAAAGCAGTGGAGAATGGTTCCCTGCTGGATGGTTTCCATCTGGGCGAATATAGCGCCCTGCCAAAAGAGCATGAACGCAAAGAGAATACCGAGTCTTCTAAAAATCTTCTTCATTTCCGTTTTTTATTATAGTTTTTTATTCGTTGTGCTTATCTTACGACAAACTTCTTGCCGTTGCAGACGTAGATGCCGCTGCGGAGCGTGTACTCGGCATCGTTGAGGCTGCCGACGACAGCTACACACTCGCCACGAAGGTTGTAGATACGGCAGGAATGGGCAACGGTCTTGGTGACACCGCTAATGCCCGTAGCCGTTGACTTCACCTTCGTGATCTCCTTGGTAGGATTCAGCGGACTGGAGGCGGTATAATAGCCGTGGTTGGTGAAGGTGCCGTCAGTGCCGTTATACTTATTGCCACCGTCGTGGGAGAAGATGATACCCGTGGGGATGGCGGTCAGCGTACCAGTGTAGGTCCACTTCCAGACCTTTGCACCCGAGGCCAGCGTGCACTGCAGCGTCATGGCATCGCCCGGCCAAGTAGAGTTGGCGTTGTAGTTGTTACTACTGTCCCATACCCACACATACGGTGTCTCTGACCCACTGGTCTCGAAGAATACCGATATCTCGTCCTTGCTGTCGAGATAAGGCTCGCTGGCAGACGGGGTCGGATCCGGATTAGACGTGCTGCCCGGACGGTCAGAGGTGGCGGCAGCACCATCGCCTTCTACTTTATAGTAGACATCGGAGGTCACGTCAGTGACGTCGCCGGTGAGTTTCTCGCCTCCCGCACTCTTCTGCAGGATGAAGTTGAACTTATCCACCCCGGCAGGAGCTACATAGGAGTACCAGCCTGAGGTCGTGGCCGTCATGGCCTTGGTGCTGGCCCAGGCGCCGTTGGGCTCCTGTGTCTTACCGTCGGCATCTGTATACCATACATATATATAAGGAGCTGTGGCCGATTCCACCCATACGGTGATGACACTGTTGGGATCCCGTTTGGTGAACGTCACCGTCTCGCTGTTCGTCTCTGTGCCTTCGTCTCCCTCACCAGTAGCGCTCCATGTCACGGTCTTGGAATCACCGTAGTCCATGTCGCCGCCGATGGTAAACGTAGCGGAGGAGCCATTGATAGTCACTTTCTCGCCGTCGCCGATCTGGTACCAGCCACTCGTGGCATTGACGAGGTCGATGGTCACCGTCTGTGTGTCAGAGGTGAACGAGCCGCCATTGGGTGAGAGCGTAGCCGAGGGATGTGTCGTAGCCACGATGTCGTTCCATGTCGTACCCGGGTCAGCAGCCAGTGCGCTGTTGTCGGCACTGGCGGCGGTTGTGGTGTAGAGGAACGGTCCGTCCTCACCGATCTTACCCGGTCCGTTGAGGACATAGACGCGGGCGTTGCCCTGGTTCGAGGGGCAGGACACGGTGAGCGTACCATTAGTGACCGTCTGCACGTCGCCCGTGACACAATCTTTATACGTGCCATTGGGGATGCCGGTGAACGTAGCGCCGCCGTCCATGCAGACGCAGGCGTAGGAGTCCACGCCGTCAGCCTTGTAGGCTTTTTTCCATGCCCAGCCTCCGTTGGCCGTGCAGCCGTCGGTGGTATACTGTCCTTTGCGCAGCGCGGGCACAGCCTGGCGGATGCGGTTGAGGCGCTCCAGATGCTTGGCCAGCGGATGGTTGAGGGTCTTGGCAACCTGACCCGTAGCGGTGAACACACCGAAGTCGGTAGCGTTGACCGTTCCCTCAAGGTTCTGACCGAAGTAGGCACGACCGGTGTTGGAGAGCGGACCGTTAGGACCTTTATCAATCGGCTTACCGGCCTGGAACTCTACCTCAGAGCCATAGTACAGACAGGGAATGCCGCGGAAGAAGAACATCCATGTGAGGTTGTCGGCCCACTGTTTGGTACCGCCGGAGAAGCGGATGCCATCGCTGGGCTGGGGACCATAGTCGTGGGAGTCGACATAGACCACATTCCAAGTGGCGTCGTTGTAGTATTTGTCCCCTGTGGTGGCCAGATTATAGGCCGATCCGACGTTGTTGAAGTTATAGTGTACCGGGAAGTCGATGACATTGAAGCCTGAGGACTGGCTGTAGTCGGGCGTATGATAAGCGCCGTTGACCATCACAGCGTTGTTGCTGTTGGGTTCACTGTTGGCATTGTCCTGGAGACACAGCTTCATGTTGCCGAGGACCTGCGCGTCACTGCTGCCCGGCAAGACCTCCTGCTGAGCCCACCATGTGGAGTCGCTGTTCCACTGTGAGGCCACGGTGGCGTCCGACTTCCACGTATAGAAATAAGGTGAGAGGTTGGGCTGGTCGCGGTAGACGACATCGCTGTAGCGTGCACAGACCTCACCAAACATATAGAATGGTGAGCCTGCCTCCTGGCCACCATAGAGGCTGCGTGCCGAGGCGTATTGCTTGCCGAGCTCCGTAAACTGCGGGATGAAGGCTTTGTTAAACGTCAGGCGGGCGATATGTCCGGAAGTGTCGATACGGAAGCCGTCGACGCCGAGCTTGATAAAGTCGCCGTAGCATTTCACGAGATAGTCTGAGACAGCGGGGTTCTCGGTATTCAGATCCACGCAGTCACCGGCAATCTGTGCCCACCAGCGGTTCGGCTCGTCCCAGTTGAACTCAGCATAGTGGTGCCAGTAGTTCTTGGTGTCGTGGTTCTGATTGTCGGTGTTCTTCATCATCGCCAGGCGACGCTGATACTGGTCTGCGGGCTTGAGGCCGTCGTAGTCGGCACCGAGGACGGAGGCGACAGGTGTCATACACCCCGTGGAGCCTTGGGTGGTGAGCTTCTCACTGCGCTTGAACTCCGGGCAGAAATGAGCCTCCCCGAAGTTGCCGGTGTGGTTGAGGACGATGTCGAGGATGATCTTGATACCTTTCTTGTGAGCGGCATCGATGAGTTTCTTAAACATCACGTCGCCGGAGCTCTTGCCGTCGCTGCTCTGATAGCGGCAGTCGACCTTAGAGAAGTCGGAGGCATGGTAGCCGTGGTAGTCATATCCCGAGGCATTCTGCACGACGGGGTTGATCCAGATAGCGGTGAAGCCGAGGGCTTTGATATAGTCGAGCCGGTCGATGAGTCCTTGGAAGTCACCACGCCAGCATGGGTCTTTGGTCGATATCTGACTTTCCTGGTTGTCCCAGCAGAGCACGTTGTTGCCTGGATCACCGTCATAAAAACGGGTAGTAAGGACGAAGTAGATACTTTCGTCGCGGAAGTCTGTTCGGCCGCCTACAAAGCTGTCTGCCATCATGCCCTGACTGAAGAGCAGAGCGGAGAGCGCCAGTGTAGAGACCCTTCGTGTAAAGTGTTTCATGCGTGGGTTTTTAATGAATATTGTGTGATCGTTGGATCTAAGATGTAGTAATGGTTATCTGACTACAAAGTTAAAGAAAAAGCGCAATTATTGATATAAGTCAATAGGATTATCATGTAAATTCTTATGCAAACGATTTCCATGGCGGAAAAACTGTTGCACAGTAGGAGGCGACGCGTCCCGCGTCGCCCTTGAAGCAATACTCACACAGAGCCACAGAGTATCAGAGATGGACACCTTATTGCATATAAGAGTTCCCCGTGCGAGTCTTTCCTGCCTTCAATATATGGTTGCGTATGCAGCGGGCAGCCCCTACACCAGCACCGTCCTAATCTCCTTGGCTGCTTTGCGAGACTTCTATCGTCCCTTGCAGCATATCACTCCCCTTGGAGAGGGGGTGGGGGGTGAGGCTTAAAAGAGATGGCAACAGAACAAGGAAGAAATTCCTCCTTCGTAGTAGGAGGTGTGGCGTCCCCGCCGCACCCCCTTGCACGGCAAGATGCCGTGCCTCCTACATGTCGGCTTCTATATAACTAAACAGTTATTCACTGACTCCGTCAATGCGTCACCCTGAATCGAGAATAAGTTTTTGGAAAATAGTCACGTACAGACTTTAGCTCCCCATGGA
>CAMCBZ010000009.1 GCA_945873145.1 uncultured Prevotella sp. | reverse complement strand
ACAAAAATACACAAACCATATCGCATAACCAAGCTTTCAGCAATTGAGCGTTACAAAACAACACACATACTAACATGTTGAAGTAAAGTACATTACACCAACATGTCAATCTTATTTCGCTTGAAATTGTAACACTGTCACGGCTTTTGTATCTGCAAGTCTATCGTTTTTTTCTAATGACTTTCTTTCCATTCATGATATACACACCAGCATGCAACAAAGAAAGTGAAGTACCAGCATAGCGTCCGTCAAGCGTATAGATAGCTTCACCAGAAGACTTCGATGGAGCACTAATGCTTTCGATGCCAGTAAACATAGGAGTGAAAGGATCATCACAGTCGAGCATCTTGGGGAAAGACTTAGCCTGACCCGTACCTTTGTACTGCATAGCTGCACGCATGGAATGAACATAACCATTCCTGATACAATTACACACAGGCTGCCACACACTGTTGCTCAATACATAAAAATGATAGTCGGAAGCGTTTCTTTGATCAATATTCACAGTAGTACCCACAGAACTCCACACCGAAGAGCCGTCAGTAGGATCTACCTCAAAATAATCGTCGTCCGATGCGAGAACCGACGCATTTTGTGAGGCAAAGAGCTTGGCATAATTTTCGCCGTCTATGGATGTGATTGATGTGGGCGTAGTCAGTACCTTCAATACATAAGGATGACAGGCCGTAAGGCACCCATTCCGTTCTTCTTGAGTTAGGGAAGAATATGACAAGCGTTCATCATCGATTGACAAGAACCACAATCCCTTATTGTCTTTAGACCCTTCAAGTTCCATCTCTGATACCAATTTATAGGCTCTCACATTGTCTTCACTAACAGTAGTACTGTAAGGAAGCGTCACCGTGATGATCCTTCCACGCTGCATAGAGCTGAGTGCGCGTAAATACTCGGCATTAGCTGCGACAAAAGGATGAGGAAGCTCGTAGTCACAACCTCTCTTGGCAGGAAAACTTTTTTTCCATTCATCGACCTCAGCCTTCTCTTCTTCTGTCATCGAGTTTGGGGCATAATGAAAACCAGTACCGTCTCTCGAAATGAACCTTGAATAGTCAAAACTTTCCAAATCATAATCCTTGGAATAATCATAGACAACGAAGTTGGGGCACTGCCATTGCCCATCATCGCCATACTTCACAAAGTTCACTTCTGTAGAAGGAATTTCTATAGAAGAAGCGGCAGAGGGAAGATAAACCACCGTATAAGCTTTCAGACCGGAGAACGGCGAGCCTGCCCCGCGTGTAATTTTGAATGGGTATATCCGCGGCGGATTCACTTCACTCATGTCAACATACCGAAGATAATTATCCTCGGCAAAGAGGTTATTTCCGATAATCGCCAAGCCTTGGTTTGCTTTGAACGTTACTGTTTGCAACATTTTCATGTCTCGAAACGCTCCTCCACGGATTTCAGTAACAGTAGAGGGAATGGACAAAGATGTAATGAAAGTATTGCCGAACGCAAATCCGCCGATATACTTGACACCCTCTGGTATAGTAACATGCATTCCTACCATTCGGCTGCCCACGAAAGCTGCCGTACCGATATACTTCAAACTTGAAGGAAGTATCAGCTGATTGTGGAAAAACCATCCGTAGTTCGGATCTATCCCAGAACCGAAAATGCCAAATGCGTAATCGCCAAGGTACGTGAGTGTTGTCGGAAGATGGAGATCCTGGACCACATGAAGTGTACCAAAAGCATAACTTCCAACGAACACCAATCCTTCAGGAAGTTGTGAGATAGCCGTGATAGGACAATGATCAAAAGCATGATGACCAATAGAATTTACACTATTCTTACCAAAAGTCACCGACTTGAGAGACGAGAAATATTGTCTGAAAGTAGCATCGTAGAATGCATGGTCATCGATAAATAGATTTGCAGATGGACGTGCGTTGTTATTATCGCGAACGATCAAACTTGTCATGGCAGAGCTGGGTACAGTCATAGTTCGAACCCAGGTATCATAGGAGTTATAGTTGGCTGCTTTAATAAATGGACATAAACGGTGTAGTGTCCCAGGCAACGAGAGCGCAAAGGAATTTGGCGCATTCTTCCAACGCAATAGCGTGTTACGCCAATTTTCGTTATTAATCTTTGCTGACGAATACTTACCAGGACGATTTACAACGTACACGGAAT
Source organism: uncultured Prevotella sp. (assembly GCA_945873145.1). Taxonomy (GTDB): domain Bacteria; phylum Bacteroidota; class Bacteroidia; order Bacteroidales; family Bacteroidaceae; genus Prevotella. The sequence continues at coordinate 84,986 of CAMCBZ010000009.1, read as the reverse complement.
CGACATAGCCATTGCAGCATACTGTCTCTGGAATGGTGATAGTGCAACCATCTGGGGGCGTGCGGCAGAAACTGATGCCTGTTATGGTAGCACCTCCTCCAGCAAGTCGAGTATAGTATAATCGACCCCAATACTCATACGCTCCATCTGTTGCGATATAGCCCTGCCAATACAGAGACGTACCCCAATCGTCCTCATCGGCAAGCATACAAGTCGGAAATGAAAAAATAAGAATCAGCAAAGCGACTATCATATGACGCTTTTTAACATATTGGCAGAATGAAGATATTGTAACCATAGCTATTCCTATTTGTCCCAGACATTATCTTTATTTACGGGTTCCCATACTTCCGTGTTGAACTCTCCTGTCATTCCCCTTTTCGCATCACCTCCCCCCGATGCTGCCTCATTACCAACCTTCATAGACAGCGAATCTAATAGAGTCTGAGCACAAGGGATAACCTCAACACAAGGTTTGACATAGAGTTTCTTACTCTTTTCTTGATTTTTGTTGTTCTTTACCATGTTGATATCTTTATTTTATAAAAACTTTCTTGATTACATTATTTTCTCGGTTGGTGGGCACCACATAGGGTGACCACCACATCCGAGTTTTTCATCATACGACATCGAACATCTATTTCCAGTATGAAACTCCAGGATAGCTCAATTCATCCGTGTCGAGGATAGGCATGACGGTACATCCGCGCGCCATGACGTGCAAAACTGTTTCATAGGTACCATCATAGAGCAAAGTGCCCCATGCTTCGCTGCCCGCATTGGTAGCACTCTGAGAGTCACTGCTCCAATACAGGCATTGCGATCCATTGGCGTTGATTGAAGCCGACCCGGAATCAACATATCCTGCCATAGGGATGAATATCATCTCTCCACGACTTTTCGCAGTTGATGTGTAGAACCAATAGCCATAGCCTCCTTTTTGACACATCATTTTATTGTCGACAATACTCCAAGCTGCTTTCGTGGGAACTTTGTAGCCAACCGGTGACGGGTCGTAGATAGTCTTTCCGTTCTGCTCCCACTCTCCATTACCAACTTTACCTGTTGACCATAGATCCCGATGAAACGCAGAGCACCAGTTGCGATAAGTGTAGTAGAAGCAGTCCGGATGCATGATGGCTGTGCTGATCGAGGCTTGCGTCTTCTGGTTGGTAAAGCCATTGAGCATGGAACGCGGAATCGGATCTTTGCGACCCCACTGATAGTAAGTGCCGTCGTAATATCCGAAGTCGAGCATCTGGTCTAATGTGACGATAGCCGTCTTCCCGCTCTCATTCTGTCGAACACGCAGGAGGATACGTCTTCTGCTATTGCCTTTGCTTCCTAAGGGCAGCGGCGAGAACTGGTAGGTGCGCTTGTTTTGCGTGAACCCCTTCACCGGAATAGAATAAGAGAGGTCGGCACACGTCATCCATATCTGCCAGCTCCACATGGTCACTTCGTTGGCTCCGTCCTGGGTCGTGACAGCTAATAAAGCATTCCCTGGAGCAAGGTTGTCCTTGCTCACCTTAAACCGCAGATACTTGAGCCCGTCGTCACCGTTTACTATTTGTAGGTCTGACACAACATTGTCACCGGCATCGCACCACAAGACTTTCGCTCCCGTAGCCTCTGTAATCTTGTAGTTGTCCTTTGTCACCTGTCGGCCTTGCCAATTGACAAAAGTGTTGGCGTACTTCCCATTGAAGATATGGGTTGTACCATTCTTAATCGTGTTGCCGATGACCAAGGGTATCAAGTAGGTGCCTCCGGCTCTCACCACGTAGGTGTTGGCTGTGGAGCGCAAAATCTTCTTACCATTGACATCATGCAAGGAAAGGTCATAATCGTTGACGGCAGGGGCCGCACGCAGCATCCTTGTCATAAGAGTCACGCCATCTTCCTTGGGCTTGCTCAGTGTGGCGGCGACACTATAACCAGCCTGCGTGCCTGTACCGAAAGTTGTCGCAAGCGTCATGGCTTCTGGCATGGAAGAGCTCCATGTTATTCCCCCATCTTGAGAATAGCCATCTACCTTCCAACTCACCGGGGTCCTGTTTTTGTCGTTCTTATAGCTTTGGATTACGAAGTCTTGCGTATTGCCCTCATACGGATAGATGCTGGCCGGATTCGTCACGGACAGCACATAGCCGCCATAACTATCACTACTGCTTCCGATGCCGAAGGTCAACGTGTATCCCTGCTGGAGAACCTTGTTGCCAAAGGGGAAAGCGAGCGTATGGCTCTCATGGTTGTAGGTCAGCGAGACGACAATCTTAGCTCCGGCAGGTGTGGTCTGTGGTATCATCATAAACGCGTTGCCCGCTGTGCCACTGGTAAGCATCACGTTTTCCTGCATGCCTGCGTCTATGGAACTGATGATGGTGCTCAAATCTGTTTGCTCATTGCCAAGAGCGTCAAGGCTCCAGGCATCTTGTGCCACGTCGTAGTTGCCTTGGGTATAAACGCCTTGTATGGCTATGGAGTTGATCTTCACGTCATCGGCAAACCCCATCTTCCCCACCTTGAAGTTCACAGCTGCGAAGATATGCCGGAAGTTGAGGCTCATGCACGTGCTGTTAGGTTCTACACGCTCTGTAGCCACCATGACATCCGTCTGTGCCGTCGTACTTCCGGCTAAATTCACATGGAGCCTTCCGTCGGTGTAGTTCTGATCATATTGTGGCGCGATGGCCGTGACTGCGGAAGCGATCGTTGAAGGACTTCTCTGAGTCATATACCGACCATCCTCTCCTTTACGTACATTCAACCGTTCCTCACCGTAACCATAGAGGTAGAAGTTGGAATAGAAATTAGCGGAACCAATCATCATGGCCCGCGTCATGGCCTTGACCTCACTATTTGCCGATATTGCCGATTGCTGCGAGTTGATGCCTTTCTCCAATGTTCCAGCCAACAGAATGCGCTGATTGGCTTCTTCTGACGCGATGCTGTAGCCTTGCAGTGGAGCTTTCGTAGATGTATTGCCCTGCCAGTCATTGTCCACACTTACCTTGAAGGTGAGTGTGGTTTTAGCATCGTCCGTTTCTTCCAAAGTACGGACAGCATCTGAGCAAGACGACAACCATAACGCTCCTGCAAAGATGAGGAACGCAGAGTGTAATAAATGCTGCTTTTTCATTCTGTTTGTGACCATACAAAACCTACTTACCAAACTCCTCTTCCCAAAGATTCACTTTGGCGGAAGTGAGCTCCGTTCCTTCTCCCGACAAGTCTTCACCGGAAGTGAGCTCCGTTCCTTCTCCCGACAAGTCTTCACCTCCTCCTATTTTCCAATCCTCGGCAGAAACGTTCGTACCTGCCAGAAGATAGCTTTCACACTGCACCGGTATAACCGTGCATCGCGGTTTGACATACATTTTCTTCTTCATAGATTATGTACTTTAAGATTTTCAGTTGCAAAGATAATAAGCTGTCCCATGATGCGCAATAGCTGACCAAGAAGGTGTTACGGAGCAAGAAGCTTAGCAATATATTGATAGACAATATATTATGTTATACTAGCTTTCCGATAGTAATCAATAAATGTAACACGATCTTCGTGTCGCCTTCAGACCATTACAGCCACTTCGCTTGTTACATTTTTCGAGCAAATCGCAAGCATACAAGAGACGCAAAAGACTAAATATCAGATCTTTAAGTTATACAACTACGTTGTAACACTCATAGGTGATACTATTGTACATTAAAATAAAGAGCTCTATCTTTGCAGTGTGAAAAAAGACACTTAACAGTTCAATATGAGAAAGCATTATCAGAAGCCGCAAACCGAGGCTATTCATCTTGATGGGCAAATAGCCCTTATGGGCGGATCAGATGGCAAATCCAAGCCCACCTTCCCCGAGACAGCAGCCTCTACTGTTGCCACAGCCGTCTGGAGATGGGCCAAGGAATCGGTGTGGGGAGTCTGGTCGGAAAGCGAGGGAGATCGCTCCGACTGGTAAACAAAAGACGCACCCGGTCATTTACATGAACAATCAATAATACATATATAATGAACAAGAAAAAATACGTAAAGCCACAAGCCACAGTCGTCAGGATCGTAGAGCCCGCAGCACTGCTGAGCGGATCAGAGAATGAAGTAATAACAACTAATGCAAAAGATTTTGCCAAACAGTCAAATTGGGACCTATGGTCAGAAGACAAAGGGTGGGACGAAGACTGGTAGTAAAATAGAAAACAAATGAAAGAGATTACCATCATCACTTGTTTTCTCAACGAGGGAGAAGAGGTTTACAACACGCTCTCCGACCTTCAGCGCCACGTCGACTTGTCCGAGTGCGATATCCTCGTCATTAACGACGGGTCCGACGACGGCATTGACTATGAGGCCGTTTTGCGACAGTTTCCCTTTGCGCGATACGTCAAGAATGAAACACGACAAGGGGTAGCCGCCTGTCGTGACATGGGTGTGGCGCTATGCCGCACCCCTTATTTCCTTCTGCTCGACTGCCACATGCGCTTCATCGGACAGACCTGGCTGAGCGAGATCATAGCGGCGCTGAAGCGCTCGGACGATGCGCTGCTATGCTGCCAGACGCGCTTCCTGAGCAAGAAAGACGGGCAACTGCAAATCGGTCACAGCCCTGTCTGCGGTGCCCGCATCAACTTCGACGCCCCGTTGCTTGGCTGTTCCTGGCGCGCGCCATCGGAAGCGGACAAGGCTGCGGGCGACCTCGTGCCGATTCCCTGCGTTCTCGGAGCCGGCTACGCAGCATCCAAAGCCTATTGGCAACGACTCAAGGGATTAGAAGGACTGAAGAACTATGGCATGGACGAACAATACATCAGCATGAAAGTATGGCTCAGCGGCGGCCGCTGCCTCTTGCTCAGGCACACACCCATCGCACATATCTACCGCTACAACGATAAGCCCTATGCGAATAAACCAACAGAGTTCTTGTACAATGTCATGCTCATCATCGAGACACTATTCCCGGAAGCGGAGAAGGAACGACGCTTAGCCAGGATCAAAGAATACTACCCGGAGGAATACTGGCAGGCCTTGAAGATATTCATGCAGAACGAGCATGACGTTGAACAACTAAAGAAATATTATTCTGAGATTTTCACCCGTGACTTCAGCGATATCGTCAGCATGAGCCGAAAGGACAATGGCGAGAAAGTCTCTTCGTAACAAACGACTCATATGGACAAAAGAAAAGTAACCGTCATCATCACCGTAAGGAATGGCGAGCGGTATATCAAGGAGGCTATCAGCAGTGTGCTGTCGCAAAGTTTTCAAGACTTTGAGCTGGTGGTGGTCGACGACGGGAGCACAGATCGTACACAGAGCGAGGTGCTCGCCTTCGATGATCCCCGCATCCGTCTCATCTGCAGAATTCACGACTATGTAGCCAGCCTCAACACCGGCCTGGCTGAAGCACGCGGAGAATACATCGCCATTATCGACCATGACGACCTGATGATGCCCAACCGGTTGGAAAGTCAGATAAAGGTAATGGACACCTTTAAGGATCTGACCGTATGTGGCGGCCGGATGGCTGTGTTCAAGGACGAAGACATCAGCCACACCCGCATCACGGCAATGACGAATCCGGGCTTCATCGAGCACCCGCTGTGGAGAATGCTCGGTGGAAACTTCATCTGTAATCCCACGGCCATGATCCGCACGTCCTTTCTCCAGGAGAGAGGCATCGGTTACGACCCTACTCTACCCTTTGCCCCCGACTTCAAGCTATGGTTGGACATCTCCAAAGCCGGCGGCTCGTTCTTCCTGCTCGACACCCCACTGACTTATTACCGCATCAGTAAGAGCCAGATGACGCAACAGTCGCATAAACAGCAACGGGAGAACTCACTTGCCATCCGCCAAATGGCTTTGGAGGAACTGCTGGGCTGCACCAACTGGGGCAAGAACGCTGCCAGCATGGCTGCATGTCAAGCGGACATGCAGCAGATGAGGGCGGCACGCCTGCTCACCAACGACGACCTACTGCACATCTATTACATGCTCTTCAAGAATCTTTATTCAGCTTCTTCTTGTTGATCCGGCTCTTCCTCACCCTCAGCGCGGTGTTGCTGACGGCGAGGATGTTCATGACCGCGGCATCATCATAGCCTTCGTGAAAGAGGATGTGGAAGAATATCTCTGAAGGCGTCAAGCCCTTATAATTATCGTGGAGCGACTTAAGGAACTTGAAGTCGACGCTCATGTAATAGTCGATGAAATCGAGGAAATCTTGCTTTTTCCACAGCGACACCGACCTACCGGCCTTGATCTCCTCATACAGCTGCCGGCCATGAGAGAAGGTTTGCGAATGCTCCTCTTTAAGCTTATCCAACGCCTCTTCCAACATGTTCACCTTGTCCTGCTCCTTTTGCAAGCTCTCCTCCATGGTGCCCCACGTCTTCGAGAGTTCGTCGGAAAGTTCGTAGAACATCAGGGTGCGCTTATGCAACTTGCGATGGTAGCGGCTGATGGCAAAAGTTGAGAGCAGGAGGATAAGCACGATGACAGAGACGAACACCACCATATTCCTCGCTCTGACGCCATGATAGAGCTCCGAAGTGGTGTCCTCGATGACATCGCTCATGTCGTCGTTCCGGTATTTTTGCTCTAAACTGTCGTTGACGGCATTGAGCATTCCTTGTGCTTTCATGGCCTCCTGATAGAGACCGTCAGCTTGCTTACGGTGAATCATGTCGATGAGGATACCCGACTTGTCATAGAGGGAGCCTCTCCGAAGCGCCTTCCCCCACAAGCTGTCCGCCTTGGCTCGCTGACCCGCTTTGTCGTACAGACAGGCTAAATTGCCAAGATAAAGGGCGGAGGGATACTTGCGTATCAGATCTTCAAAACACGCAATGGCACGGTCCCGGTCAATAAGCTCCATGGTCACGTAAAGGTCGTTGAGATAATCGGGCATCTCGTCTGCCGGGATATATTTCCTCATGTCCCAGCACTGCCGGTGGTATTTCCTCACACTGTCCTTCTCCCCGAGCATGAAATAAGCCTTCAGCAACTGGTCGGTGGCATAGGTCTTGAAATAGTTGTCGTCGGACGGACTCACCAACGCTTGCTGTTTCTTGGCATAGTAGAGAGCCTTCTTGTAATCTTCTGCAACTATATTATAGCAAGAGGCCCGGTCATAAATTTTCTTCTCTAATTCGACATAGTGGTGCTGCACAGCGATGCGCTCCGCCGCCCGCAGACAGCCCATCACCTTGACGTAGCCTTCGCCCTTCTCGCGGTCGGAGGCCATGGCTGCCTTGTAGTAATAGGCGTCGGCCAACAGCGAGTCGTAGCCCAGAAAACGGAAAGTGGCGATGGAGCTGTTGATCAGTGAATCGGTAGGCAGGACACGATAGGCCCGGTACATAGCCTTGACTATCAATAAATGGCAGAAAGCCCTGTTTTCATCGGACATATGACGATGCTCAAGGACGGATAACTGGTGCAAGGCAGAATCGTTCTGGCCATTCTCTATCAGTTGAGCGATAGCGTTCAACTGTTGGCGATGGCCATTGCTGCATCCGGCCAAACACATAAACAGAGAAATGAGAAAAAGAGAAAAAAGAACAGTTCTGCCACGCATCATAAATAAAGATTGTCTTATCTTCTATATATATATTTCGTCTATAATATTTACAAAGATAGCTGTTTTTCTTTTATCAGCCAAGACTTCCACTTTTTTTCTTCGATATTTAAGAATATTTTTGATGCGTGCATCAATGGGGGTATCAATCGCAAAGAACGCAAAAGGAAAGATCTGCATTGGGCTCATCTGCAGATCTCATGGGGTAATGCCTATCTCGCAAATGTACTGCAAAGATTATAGCATACTGATCTCTGCTATGGACAGTCCCGTAACCTTACAATAACGTGAGTTCGATGAATTTAGAACAGAGTAAGCTGACGGTCAATGGAACGTTCAACAGCAATGGTGGGCTTCTTTGGGAAAAAACAATATGCGGCCAAGGCTGCCAGTGTATTGACTACGAAATTCTCGACGCTTCTGTGCCTCGAATGCTCCACTTGAGCAATATTCTTCAACTCATCATTGACGGTTTCGATGATGGCCCTCTTTCTAAGCAGGAGCTTGTCGGAAATGCTCATCAAGGTCCCCTTCATATTGTTCTTCAGTTTGGTTATCAGTTGTATCCCGTCCACAAAGAGACGCTGAAACAATTCCTTGCCGATATATCCTTTGTCACCGACAAGTTTGCCATAGAGCACTTCCACGAATGCCTTGTAGTCCAGTGGCTTCCTGTCGTCAACATCACCTGGTGTAATCATGAAGTTCAACAACTCACCTTTCTCATTACAAATCAGATGAAGTTTGAAGCCGAAGAACCATCCCATGGAGCATTTGCCTCTTTGGGCTATTCCCTTGAAAGTCTTGTGTATGTGTATACGTTGGTTACGGCATACCCGAAGCGGTGTGCTGTCTACAAAACTGATTCCCGTGCACTTACCCAAAAGAACCTTCTTGATAAATATGGCCAGAGGTATGGCCACCTCATGCTCAAGTTCGACAAAGCGGTTATAGGAGACTACCTTTGGGAACAAATGCCTCAGGTGCTTACATACATGCTGCAAGTAAAAATGCTTCAGGCTGCGATAGTCCGAACCATGGAACAGAATCATGATAACCATTACCTCAGCCTTCGACAATGTCGAATCCCGGTGATATTTGCGCTTATTCTGGGCCTGTATCGTGTATTTTTTCATCTGCGCATCAAAAACTTTGCAGAAATCATCTGCCATACAATAAATTTCAGTAATTTTGTCCTCGGTGATCATAGCGATTTTTGTCTGTATTTCTTTGTATTTCAACACTATAAAGTTACAACAAATTTCGCTAATCACCAAATTTATAAGCACTTATAATTCATCGAACTCACGTTAATTACAATCAAGCATTCAGTGATCCACAGAAGTCAATATCTTGCTATTCAAATGCAAAGTTATTATTTCTTTTGCACAATTAATCCTCTCTCACCTGTGTGTGTTACCGTTTTATAACAATTAATAATTCACTATAAACCAATATGTTATAAATGCAAAGCATCGAAATTACATTTGATAATGTAACATCAAGACAGCTGCTTATTGCAGGGATATTGGATGTTCCTCTCTTTTCCTTGTTCGTAATAGTTTACTGTTTAATAATCACTATCGAATAAAAAAGCCACCTGTTTCTTGTGAAGACTGGAGTAAATCCGAGAAAAAAGAGATAAAGCCACTAATCTTCACAAATGCTATTTAGGATTGGTGTAGCTTCATTCGGTAGGATGAAGACAAGGCCTCACTCCGCCGCATTTTCTTGCCGAGGATGATATAGAATATGTGTAGAAGATCCTTGTCTATCATGCCACTCTCGCGGCGCATACGGTTGAGACAGGAATAGAAGCAGTGGATATGTTCCGTCCCCTCTCCTATCGGTGTCTGCAGAATGAGCCGGCTAAGGGCAAGCAGGTGAATGTCGTTGGCGTTGCAGCGTTGTTCATTGCGGCAAGTGATGGTCATCTGCGTCTCGCCCAATCAGTAGAATGTGAGTGGAGAGGTGATGTTGAAGAACATGCTGCCCGCACAGACGATTTTTAACCACATCTTAAGCCGGGGGGCAAAGGGATAGAACGGATCATATACGATGCACTATAAAGTTGAAGGTCGAGGAAGATATTCCATACCACCTCGCCTTCATTAAGAAAGTAAGTAATGATTGTTATCTTCCTCATAAGTGCAGTGTTTACCAGTCCTCCTTCGCTTTCTCATCTTCCTCGTCCCAATCCATCCAAGTGGCCTCCTTGGCGCAATCGGTTGCTAAAGTAGCTACTGTTGAAAATATTGGCAATCCTAAGAGAAAGTTATTGTCACTATCCAAGTCCACCGCAGTTGTTTCGGGTTTCACGTAATGTTTCTTCTTTTTATCCATAATTCTGTTCTATTTAAGATTGACTTAGCTAATACCGGAAATAAGGTACTTCATCCATGGTCAGGCCCAAGACTTGCCTGTCCGAGTTTTCCTCTACACCCCCGTCCCAGGCTCCATCCTTGGCCTGTGCGTATGCATCAATGTCCATGGTATGAAAGTTGGCGGACGAGTCATTGATGAGGCAGACGCCATCGCCAAGAGGGATGACGAAAGCCTTTGGATTTTTGCATACCTTTTCCTTCAACGCAAACATAACTTATTTTGCACAGCAAAGATAAGAAAGAATCTTCCAGCATACAATAGCGGACGAGGACTGTGTTACAAAACCAAACAAAGCTTTAACAGACTGATAACATATTTCTTGCACATTCGAAAACTTCGGTTTTGAACCAAGAAATGTAACGCCAAAATAGGATTAAACTCATATGCTCTATAGATTTCCCATCATCAGCCATGCGACAACCTCGGAGTCTGAATCATCTACCCCTGACTAAGGACACCGTATAAGGCTGTCATGATGCCAAAGGGATTCTTTCTGTTCAATCATAAAATTACAAAGTATTGTTATAACTCAGATTTGTTTAGAATTCAACAAGCTTGCCGGGCATTGACCCGGCACACAGAATAATTCTGACAAAATCTCTTCATCCTGAACTTGCAATCCAGAGAAGGCGAAAATGGAAAATCGGCTTATTTACCTCAGATTTGTAGTGTGAAATGATGGAAACAGCCCGATGAAAGGGTGAAAACAGCCTGTTTGTAGTGTCAAAAACCCGAGATAACCCGGTCAAAACGCCGAGATGATCATAAAAAAAGGTACTTTGGCGAAAAATTCTCTAGAGAATTTTTCGCCAAAGTACCTTTTCTATTTTGACAGATTTTAGCACTTTCCCATAAAGCATTATGTTTCAGCATCTTATAAAAAATCGCTGAAATTCGCAAAAATCAGCCCTAAGAACATCTTGCTGCTGAAAATCGCCTGTATGAGGGCGGAAAAATGTCAGTTTCGCAGACAAAAGAAGGCATAAGCAGCAGGACGACGACAGAGAGAGACAATGATAAGCTATAACACTCATAATTGGTTAATATACGTTAGAAAATCGTTATTTTCCTTTGGAAATTTGTTACTTTGGAAAACAAACACTATCTTTGCACTGTTTTCCAACGGAAAGTATATATATGAGTAAAAGTTCAACCCTGCTGTCGCTCTTATTTCTGCTTCCGATGACCCTCAGCATTTCATGCACGGGCAAAACCTCACAGCCCGGCGGTCAGAAGCGTAGCAACGCCAACGCGCAAGAGCAAACAGCAACAAAGAAAAAGGAGAAAAGGAATATGGAAGTAAAGGAGTTAACAACACAGGAGTTCAAGGAGAAGGTGATGAACTACGACGAGCATCCCAAGGAGTGGGTGTTTGAAGGTGACAAACCGGTGATCATCGACTTCTATGCTACTTGGTGCGGTCCCTGCAAGGCCACAGCACCGATCGTAGCAGACATCGCCAAGACATACGCCGGAAAGATCGATGTATATAAGGTGGACGTGGATCAGCAGCAGGAGCTTGCCGCCACATTTGGCATCCGCTCCATCCCTACGATCTTCTTCATCCCCAAGAAGGGTGATCCACAGGTGCAGGTAGGCGCCATGAACCGTGCGCAGTTCGACGAGGCCATCAAGGAGATCCTCCTCCCCGAGTAAAATTGTGCGCACGAAATGGAAACAGAATGTATCTGTAGACTCCGAAAGATCTATAAGGCCATCGCGGCTTTTGAGGCACAGGTGGAGGCATCATTGGGCGTGAACATCAACGCAATGATGCTCCTCTGCCTGCTCTCGGAAAAAGAGAATCTCTCGGCCGGAGAGATTGCCGACGAGATGGGGCTCACCCGCTCCAACGCCTCGAAGGTCATCGCCTCGCTGGAGAAAAGTGGCAGCATCCGTCGCCACATCTGCAAGGAGGACGGCCGCAGCATGCGTTTCCACCTCACCAAGCAAGGTCAGGAACTGCTTGAGCACGTCCATTGCGACAGCCTGCAACTGCCGGAAGAACTCAGGAAGGTGGTAGAGTAGACTGAATATAGCAAAAAAGGCTCACTTGGGCAACAGACATCAACGTCTGTTAGCTCGAGTGAGCCTTTTTTTATATAGTATCAGAGAGAAGTGCTTAGCACCCGCCTTTGTGCGTCATGATGTTGAGCACCATATCATCTGTGGAGCACATGGCTTCCTTGCCGATGCTGGTGAGGTTGTGGATGCTCTTGTCCACGTCCTCGTCGATGATGCCCTCGGCGGCGGTGACGTGCTCGCCCTCCATGCTCAGCAGAGCAGAGAGCAGAGCCGAGGACACGCCGGAGCAGATCTTGATCGAACAGCTCGGCTTCGCGCCGTCGCAGATCATACCCGTGAGATTGGCGATCATGTTCTTCACTGCATGACAGACACGCGTGAAGTCACCACCCATCAGGTAGACAATGCCACAGCTGGAGCCGATGCTTGCCACCACACAACCGCAAAGCGCACTGAGCTTGCCAAGGCTTTGCTTGATGTAGATGGCCGTGAGATGCGAGAGCGTCAGCGCACGGATGAGCTCCTCCTCGGTATTCTCGTTCTCCTCGGCATACACGGCGACGGGATTGGTGGCGCAGATGCCTTGGTTGCCCGAACCAGAGTTTGACATCACCGGAATCATGGCACCACCCATACGAGCGTCGCATGCCAGAGCCGTCTCGGAAATGATATGCGAGAAGATCGTCTTGCCGAAGATGCCATGACTCAAAGGACGGTCGATGGTCTTACCCAGGCAGTGACCATAGTTGCCCTTTTTGCTCTCCTCTGCCGCACGGATGTTATAGTCTCGTGTTTGCAGGATGAAGCGGATGTCGTCGAGCGGTGCTGTGGTGGCAAAGTCCCACACCATGCGCAGGGTCAACTGCAGCTCTTCCTCATCGGCACTGCCGCCAAGACAAGCCCGCTTGTCCAGGAGCACCTTGCCACAGGCTTCCTCATAGACGAAATGGGTGTGGCCCCCGGCAATGATGGCCGTAGCTTTCTCGCCATCAGCCTCGCAGGTGACCTCGATATAGAGCTTTTCCGAGATATTCTCCTTAAGCTTGATGTCGATATGATCGCCTGCGATATATTTCTTTCCTTCCTCTAAAATGTCTGGTGTCAGGTCGCGCAGCACCTCCAACTGGTATTTGCTCTTGCCGCAGAGCGCGCCGAGCGCAATAGCTATGGGCAGTCCGATCATACCCGTACCGGGAATGCCTACCCCCATCGCGTTTTTCAGCATGTTGGCACTCAGCAGCACAGAGATTTTTGACGGGCGCTTGCCCAGGTCCTCAGTGGCCCTGGCCGTACAGAGGGCCACGGCCATTGGCTCTGTACAACCAATGGCAGGGACGACCTCTTTTTTTATGAGTGAGATAATGGAACGGTTCAGTTCGCTGTTGTTATTCATAGTATGTAAGCATCAATTAGCTGAGCGAAAACTGTAGCCCCGAAGGGCCACAGGTTTATTTTCCGGCTTTGTAGTTGTCAAGGCCCTTCTGCAGGAAGTCGAGATAAGCGGGCACATCCTCCTTATAGCTGAATGAGCCGCTGAGCGGATTGCCCTCATTGTCGACCGTGACATAGAAAGGCTGAGCGTTTGCGCCAAACTTATGACTCTGGAGATAGCTCCACTTGTCGCCGACCGTGCGCAGGGTACGGTGCTGTCCGTTGTCATTGACCTCGATAGGCTTCGGCAGTGGCGTCTTGTCATCGACGTAGAGCGAGATGAGCACATAGTCTTTCTCAAGCTTGTCAGCGACCTGAGGATCCGTCCAAACCGAGGCCTCCATCTTACGGCAGTTGACGCAACCATAGCCCGTGAAGTCGAGCATCACCGGTTTGCCCAAGGCTTTGGCAGCTGCCATGCCTTCTTCGTAGTTCTTGTATTTTGCCTCGACGGTCTTCGTGTTAAGGTTGAAGTCCTGAGTGTTCATAGGTGGGGCGAAAGCCGAGACAGCCTTGCAGGGGGCACCCCACAAGCCGGGCAGCATGTAGATAGCAAAGGCGATGGAGCACAGGCCAAGCATCACAGCTGGGACTGGCATGGGGCGATGGAGCTCACCGCCGATCTCGTCGCTGCGGAATTTCAGCCAGCCGACCAGATAGCAGCCCAAAGCCAGGAAGATGACAATCCAAAGCGAGAGGAACACCTCGCGGTCGAGGATGTGCCAGCCATAGGCCAGGTCAGCCACACTGAGGAACTTCAGTGAGAAGGCAAGCTCGACGAAGCCGAGCACCACCTTGATTTGATTCATCCAAGAACCGCTCTTCGGACTCTTCTTCATCAATGTCGGGAACATGGCAAAGAGCGAGAAAGGAATGGCCAACGCCAAGGCGAAGCCAAACATACCCACGGCAGGACCGATCCAGTTGCCCGATGTCACCGTCTCAACCAGCAGCAGGCCGATGATCGGCGCCGTGCAGGAGAAGCTGACGAGCACAAGGGTGAACGCCATGAGGAAGATAGAGAGCAGTCCCGTGGTCTTGCTGGCTTTGGAGTCAACGCTGTTGGCCCAGCTATCCGGCAACTTGATCTCGAACCAGCCAAAGAAGCTCACGGCAAAGACGACCAGCAAGAGAAACAGGAAGATGTTGAAGACAGCATTGGTGGAAAGCGCGTTGAGCGTGTTGGGACCGAAGATCGCCGTCACGCCAATGCCAAGCGCGAGATAGATGACCACAATGGAGATGCCGTAAGTAACGGCATCGCGGATACCCTTCTTCTTGTCGTCTTTAGAGCGTTTCAAGAAGAAGCTGACCGTCATCGGGATGATTGGCCAGATGCAGGGCATGACGAGAGCGAGCAGTCCGCCGACGAGTCCCATGAGGAATATATATAATAAGGAGTGGTTGGCAATGTCGCCGGTACCGCCAAACTGCTGGAGCTGCTTGATCACGGGCCGCCAGAGCATGTCCTTGTCGGCACTGGAGAGAGAGGCACTGGCCGCAGCGGCAGCCTGAGCAGCAGAGTCGGCCTGCAGCTTGGCAAGCGAGTCGGCTTTGAGTTGCTCCAATGCGGCGGCAGCCTCGGGGTCGCCTTCCTGAGCCTTGAGCATCAGAGCCTGCTCCTGTGCCGACATTGGGGCACCGGCCTGAGCACCCGCCACAGTAGCAGCTGATGCGGCAGCGGTCTTCGCGGCAGCGGCGTCGACGGCCGGGCTCTTGCCCGCGTGTTTGAAGTCCACATCTGTCGGCGGCATACAGTTCTGGTCGTTGCAGGCACCATAGGTCAGATAAGCGTTGATGGAGTAAGTGGGCTTGGTGAACTTGATCTTCTGCACGAACTGTACGCTATTCTCGAAATAACGCAGCTTCATGTCGAAGAGTTTGTCGAAAGAGGAAATCTCGTGCCCCACAGCCTTCAACTTGCCGACGAGCTGCACGCCGTCGAGTTTGTTGACATTAAAGGTGGCGGAGATAGGACCGTCAGCACCGAGTCCAGTGGAATAGACGTGCCATCCGCTCTCGATTCTTCCGGAGAACACAATCTCAGCCTCGGCCGATCCGTTCGTTTTCAACTGCGAAGAGAACTTCACGGGGTTGAGCATTTGTGCGTTGGCCAGCAGGGTAAAGACCAGCAGCAAGGCCAGTGTCATTGCTTTTTTCATTTGTAGCTTCCTAATACGATGGATGTTTTCTTAATATTCTATCTTTAATACGCTTTCTCTGGCAATATGGCTACCGATCATCAGATTTATTGAGGGTTTTTAACGAATCAGTCAACGATTTCCACCGAAGCGGTTAATATTCGACTTTATCTTTGCTATTCTGCCACATCTCAAACGCCTTGATCGCCTCTTGCGGCAACAGACGCTCCATGGCTTTTTGGCGATCTTCCGGACGAAGGGCGATCTCGTGATAGATGAAGTCGTCGTCGAAGCCAATGCCGGCTGCGTCCTTGCGTGTGTTGGCATAATAGATCTTGTCGAGATGTGCCCAATAGATGGCACCAAGACACATCGGACAGGGCTCGCACGAACAATAGATCTCACAACCCTGGAGATCAAAGGTCTGCAGCTTGCCACACGCGATACGGATGGCGTTGACCTCGGCATGAGCTGTCGGATCATGGTCTTTGGTCACGCTGTTGCTGGCCTTGGAGATGATTTCTCCGCCACGCGCGATGACTGCTCCGAACGGTCCGCCACCATGCTGTATGCTGTCTATGCTCAGTGCTATAGCTTCTTGCATCAATTCTTCTTTAGTCATGGTAATGTATAGTGTATAGTGTATAAAGTATAATGTATAGTGTATAAAGAATAATGTATAAATAAATGTCTGTCTCTCCTCCCTTTCTGATTCTTCTTCTCCCTTCTGATCCTTCTCCTCCCTTCTGATCCTTCTTCTTCCTTCTAATCATTTTTCTCTTCTCCCTTTTTGGGGGAACAAGGGTGGGCTCATTCCCTCCCCCTTGGGGGAGGGTTAGGGAGAGGGCTTTGGGGGAGGGGCCTTGGTCTATTTCTTCTTATTGAGCTTCATCAGCCTGTCATACTCCTTTTTGGTGATGCGCAT
The DNA here is from genome assembly GCA_945873145.1 of uncultured Prevotella sp. GTDB lineage: Bacteria > Bacteroidota > Bacteroidia > Bacteroidales > Bacteroidaceae > Prevotella. The sequence continues at coordinate 68,499 of CAMCBZ010000009.1, read as the reverse complement.
AAACGAGCCGTGCTGGGGAGCTGTGACGCCCTCGATGTCGACGGGATCGTGGAAGTTGCGCAGATGGCTGTTGGCCTTGCAGATGCGATAGTGCTTGGGATGATCGCTATACTGGATGTAGGCCACGCGCCACGTGCTGTCGCCGATAAGCTGGAACGCCGAGGAGCCCTCGCAGTTCTTGCGGCCTTCAAAGCTCACGTAGTCGTCGTCAATGGGTTCGCCCCAGCCATGGGTGAGATGGTCTGATGTTGCTGTGTAGATGCCGGGTTTGCCGCCTTCCTTCTTGATGAGCATGTGGTACTTGCCATCGCTGAGCAGGTTGATGTCGCAATCGATGGTGGCATAGCCCCAGTCGAAGAGCAGACGCGGCGTGGTGATGCGCTGGAAGTTCTTGTCGGCATAGCTGTAGTACATTCGGTCGTATTTTTCCTCTGGACGGTTGAGCATGGAGTAGTAGATCATGTAGCCGCCCTTGTCGCCGTTGGGCCACACGTAGCTGGGATCCCAAAAGATCTGTGGCGCCCACACGCGGTTGATCGTCGACCAGTCTTTATAAGGAGAGGGAGCCGTAGCACCGTCGCAGAAGATGCTCATGCCCTTGCGGAAGTCAAAGGTCACGGACGTCCAGTGGATGAGATCCTTGCTCTTGAGCAAGTCGATGCCGTAGTTGTCCCACTTATGACTCTTGGCCACACACATGTCGGTGGTGACCATGAGATAGCCTTTGCCGTTGTAGGCTCGGGTGATGTAAGCGTCGCGCGTGCCGCCCTCAATGCGGGCATGCTCCTTAGGATCAAAGATGGCATTGCCGCCGAGAATGTCGGTATAGTGGTATCCGTCGCGGCTCACGGCATAAGCGGTGTACTCTCCGCGATCGCTCATATGGCAATAGAGATAGCCGTAGTCGCCTTTCTGCAGGTTCTGTGCCGAAGAGGGTAAGGAAAGGAAAGCCAGGCTGAGTGCTAAAAGTAGGTTCTTCATGGGTAATTATTCTATGATTAGTTATATTTTGTCTTGTGATCTATATTATCTTTGCAAATGTAGTGATAATTTTTGAAACGCCACCCAATAATGATGCAAAGATGGAGAAAAATAACTAATTTAGCCGTGGCAATCAATAAAGCCTGACTGAAGACATTCAAAAGACTTACTATATATGACAGACATGGACAATAAACGCTATGGACATTTCGACGATGCGCATCGCGAATACGTCATCACTGATCCTCAGACACCGTGGCCGTGGATCAACTATTTAGGCAACGAGGACTTCTTCTCGCTCATCTCCAACACTGCCGGAGGCTACTCGTTCTACAAAGACGCAAAGTTCCGCCGCATCACACGCTACCGCTACAACGACGTGCCGATGGACAACAACGGCCGCTATTTCTACATCAAGGACGGTGACACAGTGTGGAACCCGGGATGGAAACCTTGCCGCACACCGCTCGACAGCTATGAGTGCCGCCATGGTATGAACTACACACGCATCACAGGCAGCAAGCTCGGTGTGGTGGCCAGCGTGCTCTTCTTCGTGCCGTTGCACACGGCAGCTGAGGTGCAAATGCTGTCCTTGGAGAACAACAGCAACGAAGTCAAGCATCTCAAGATCTTCTCCTTTGAGGAGTGGTGCCTGTGGAACGCTGCCACTGACATGGAGAACTTCCAGCGCAATTTCTCGACCGGTGAGGTGGAGATAGAGCAGCAGACTTCTACGATCTACCATAAGACAGAATACCGCGAGCGCCGCAACCACTATGCTTTCTACCACGTCAACACACCCATCCAAGGCTTTGACACAGACCGCGAGAGCTTCGTGGGACTCTACAACGAGTACTCGGCACCGCAGGCCGTCGTTGAGGGGAAACCGCGCAACAGCGTCGCTCACGGATGGAGTCCCGTCGCCAGCCACTATATCGAGGTGGATCTGAAACCGGGCGAGAAGCGCGACCTCATCTTCCTGCTGGGTTATGTCGAGAACGAGCAGGACAAGAAATGGGAAAGCAAGAAGGTCATCAACAAGGAGAAAGCACACGCGCTCATGGACCGCTTTGCCACTCGCGAGCAGGTCGATCAGGCTTTTGACGAGCTCCGCGAGTACTGGGACCGGCTGCTCGACATCTTCGTGGTCGACAGTGGCAACGACAAGCTCGACCGTATGGTCAACATCTGGAACCAGTATCAGTGTATGGTCACATTCTGCATGAGTCGCTCAGCCTCCTTCTTCGAGAGCGGCATCGGACGTGGTATGGGATTCAGAGACTCCAATCAGGATCTTGTCGGCTTTGTGCACCAGATCCCGGAACGTGCTCGCCAGCGCATCCTTGACATCGCTGCTACTCAGTTTCCCGACGGCGGATGTTATCATCAATACCAGCCGCTGACCAAACGTGGCAACAACGACATCGGCGGCGGATTTAACGACGATCCCTGCTGGCTCATCTTTGGCACTGTGGCTTACATCAAGGAAACAGGCGACTTCTCGATTCTCGACGAGCCCGTACCCTTCGACAACGTGCCGGGCTCTGAGGTCTCGCTCTTGGAGCATCTTAAGGTCTCGTTCAACCATGTCATCAACAACCTGGGTCCTCACCGTCTGCCCCTCATCGGACGCGCCGACTGGAACGACTGTCTCAACCTCAACTGCTTCTCATGGAATCCCGACGAGAGTTTCCAGACAACGGAGAACAAGAGCGAAGGCTCTAAGGCTGAGAGTCTGATGATCGCCGGACTCTTCGTTGTCACAGGTCGTGACTACGTCTCTCTCTGCCGTCATCTCGGTCACAATGATGAGGCCGACCGCGCACAAAAAGCTGTGGACGACATGGTCGAGGCTGTGGAGAAGTCGGGATGGGACGGAGCGTGGTATCTGCGTGCCTACGACTTCTTCGGTCACAAGATTGGCTCTGACGAAAACAAGGAGGGAAAGATCTTTATCGAAAGTCAGGGCTGGTGCACCATGGCCGCTATCGGCAAGGAGAAAGGCTACCCCGAGCGTGCCCTCGACTCAGTGAAGGAGCGCATGGAATGCGAGCATGGTATCGTGCTCAACAACCCGGCCTTCACCACCTATCACGTAGAGATGGGCGAGATCTCGTCCTATCCCGAAGGTTATAAGGAGAACGCCGGCATCTTCTGTCACAACAATCCGTGGGTGATCATCGGTGAGACGGTGGCCGGACGCGGCGACGATGCCTGGCGCCACTACACCAAGATTCTGCCTTCGTATGTGGAGGAGAAATACCAGACGCTGCACAAGGTGGAGCCTTACGTCAACTGTCAGATGGTTGCCGGCAAGGACGCTGCACGTCCCGGCGAAGGCAAGAACTCATGGCTCACGGGTACCGCCGCTTGGATGTGGTACACTGTGAGTGAGTTCATCCTGGGTATTCAACCCGACTACGAGGGGCTGCGCATCGATCCTTGCTTGCCTTCGACAGCAAAGGAATACACGGTGAAACGCCGTTTTCGTGGTGCGCTCTATCATATTCATGTGGTCAATCCCGACGGACATCAGAAGGGCGTGAAGCGTATTTCGCTCGACGGAAAGGCTGTCAGCGGCAACCTCGTCCCATGGTCTGAGGGTGAGCACAAGGTGGAAGTGGTGATGTAAAACCAGGAAGCAACAACCATCTTCTAAAGAATCCGTACATACTTTTATAGGTATCTACGGATTCTTTTTCTTATATCAACACTACTGACTGTATATAAAATATTGTTAAAAGCAGCAATCTCTTTGTTGATAACAGAGAGATAGAAACGTTATAGAAGTGTAAAGCAACAAAGAGATGGACAGTCAAGCATACATATCCCAGGCAACGACACTACGGCGCAAAGCTGTGGAGAGCAGCCGGCGGCACGGTGCTCCTGCGGAGGAAGCCGAGGATATCGCGCAAGAGACGATGATCCGACTATGGCAAGTCCGTCCCAAGATCGACACAAGTCAAAAAGCTGAAGCCTTAGCTGTCTGCATCGCTCACAACCTAACCATCGACTGGCTACGACGCGAAAAGCGTCGAGCTCCACAAGAGGAGATTCCCGTTGAGTCACAAGACAGCAGCAACCACGCTGATACTCATTTGGAAGAGCAGGAGACCGACGAATGGTTGCGGAAGCAACTGGCTGATTTGCCAAGTACAGAGTACACGGTACTGCACTTACGGCAGGTGGAGGGACTCGACAACCAAGCCATTGCTCAACGTCTGGGTATAGAAGAGCGGTCGGTAGCCACACTACTTTCCAGAGCGCGCCGACGGTTGTTGGAAGAGATAAGAAAAAGGAGGAAACAATTATGAAAGCATATACAAAAGCATACATACAGTCGCTGCTCGACAAATATCTCGATGGGCTGACATCACTGGAAGAAGAACGTCAGCTCAGCGAATACTTCCGCTCGCAATCCGTACCACCGGAGTGGGAGGACTATCGCGAGATGTTTGCCTGGTTTGACGATGGTATGAAAGGGAAGTTCCTGCAAGACGACAATGACATCAACATTGCAGGACCAGCTCCTGCACCAATGCTGCCCAAACATTCCAAACAGAAGCGTATGGCCCTGCCTTGGCTCGCTGCCGCTTGTTTGGCCGGAGCACTGATATGGGGATTATGGCCAAAACAACAAAGCAGCCAAAGCCTCACAGTTACGAAAGACAAGGTCTGTGAGCAACAAACGCTTCCTTCTCTGAAGCAACATACTGCTCTAAAGGCTGAATCTAAGAGAAATGAAAGACCAGCGGTCGCACCAATTACTTCTGATCAAAGGTCTACCACGCATGTGTTTGCGGCTACACACAATTCGACAAAGATGACAACCATTCCCGAAGAAGCAACATCGATTGATCACCAAGACAGCCTTTTATTAGCAGAAGCACAACATGATGTAGACCAGTGGCAAATAATAAATGACAGCGTAAAAGCTGATCATTCGCTGATGCTGGCCGATTTGCTCGTAAGCAAGGCGATGATCGCACAGGCTCACGAGGAAATTGTACAAGCCAAACGACTGATCGACAACAAAGATAAACAGCAACATTATTCACCCTATAACATCATTGAACTATGAGAACAATTCATTGCATCGCAGCCTGTCTGTTAGCTATGACACCTCTCTTTGGGCAGGCTCAGGAAAGAATAGAAAAGATGAAGGATGTCATTATGCGCCAAGACGGAGTAACGACGACCAATGAGACCGAGAAAGATCCTAAGACTCTGGACCTGCGATCGTCGCGGGAGATCTATGGGTTTACTGTGAAAAGAAACTCTCTCATCGTGCAGAATGCCATCAAAGCCTTCGACCAAGATGCTGCCAAAGCCTACAGCGTGTTCAAAGGCGATGGAGAATCATTGGCCACTACATACGATGTGGGCGGCATAAACATAGGGAAAGGCTATGACCACTTTGTGCTGGAATGCTTTGCCGACCAGAACAATTCCAACCGACGCTATGCCTATGCGCTGGAATGGAACGAGGCTAAGAGAGGCAAGATAACCGGAAAGCTGACAAAGGTGTACGGACAAAGACCCGGCAGCGTGACTGTAACGAACGTCACTACTTCCTTGCCATCAATGTCAGATTATCAGTCCATCGCCAAGGCGACAAAGAGGCTGCACATAGTGACAGACGGCACATTCTCCAACGAGCAGGTTGACTCTATCATCAACTCTGTGGTACGACGACTCAACAAAAAAGGCTACAAAGATATCGCATCCATGCTTCAGCAGGAGTGGCAGACTGCTGAACAATCCGAAAAGAACGATGCAAGCGCTGTTCAGACGATTGTCTATGACAAAGAGAAAAACTTCATGAAAAAATACCGTAACGGTCAAGTACTCATCATTGACGGAGCGGGAAACATCGTCTTCACTGGTCTGAAGGGCAAACTCGTCAGGGACGCTGCGGGAAACATCGTCGCGACAAATTATTCAGGAAAGACCGTCGTCATAAGCAACGACTGAACCTCGCCTTATGAGTTTGGCTCTCATTAGATAAAACTCCCATTAATTAATAACAGAAGAATCTCTCTCTTTAATTAAGAATAAGATAATGTTATGTAAAAGGGGCGGCTCCGTGATGGAGCCGCCCCTTTATGGTATATGATGAATAAACGTCTTATTGCATGACGCCGATCCATCGCAGGATGTCGTTGAGATTGGCCACCACCATGAGGATGACCAGAATGGTGATGCCCGTGTACTCGGCATAGATCATGAACTTATCCGAAGGCTTGCGGCGTGCAATGATTTCGTAGAGCAGGAAGAGCACGTGTCCGCCATCGAGGGCAGGGATAGGCAGAATGTTCATGAAAGCAAGGATAATGCTCAGGAAAGCCGTCATCTTCCAGAACATAAACCAATCCCACTGACTGGGGAAGAGGCTGCCGATGGAACCAAAACCGCCTAAGCTCTTCGCACCGTCAGCCGTGAAGACATACTGCATGTCGCTGACATAACCGGCCAACACGTCCCAACCATACTTGCATCCTGCGGGGAAGCTCTCCAGAAAGCTGTAGCTCTTATGCGTCATCTCCTTTTCATAGAGCTGATAGATGCTCTGCACGGCGAAGCCAACCTTCAAGTCAGCAGTGAGCGTCGTGGCGAGTGTGTCCTGCTTACCCGTCGCGGCGCGGCTCACCACAAGCGTCACCTTACGAAGACGTAGGCTGTCGGCAGCACTCTTTGTCGCTGCAAGCTGATCGTCAATGCGGCTGATCTCATCGGTAAACTCATTGTAGGAGTCGACAGCCTTACCATTCAGTGCCAATATCTTGTCACCTTTCTTCAGACCTATCTTCCAGGCTGGTGTCTCAATAGAGTCCTTGCTGCCCTCTGCTATCGGCAGGCGTTGCAACACCGTATCGACGACAGCAGGAGTGAACGGAGCCACAAAACGAGGCGTAGACTTCAGCATGCCCAATAGATTGATATGGCCTGGCAAAGCGATACGCATCTTCTTGCCGTCACGGATGATGTCGGCATAGTGAGCCTCGGAAAGGTCGCGGTAGACATCAACATTGAAGTCCTTGAACGGACGCTTGTCGGTACCCACCAGGATGTCGTGGTCGCGGAAGCCCAGCTGTTTGGCCTCTGTGTTGAACTTCATGCCCTGACTCATGTCTGCCACACGCACGTAGCTCTCGCCCCAGTGGAACATGATCATGGAGTAGATGAACAGAGCCAGCACAAAGTTGACCGTCACACCAGCCACCATGATGATGAGTCTTTGCCATGCCGGCTTGGTGCGGAACTCCCACGGTTGCGGGTCTCGCTTCATCTGTTCGGTGTCCATGCTCTCGTCGATCATACCGGCGATCTTGCAATAGCCACCGAGCGGCAGCCAGCCCATGCCGTATTCCGTATCGCTGTTCTTGGGTTTGAAACTAAAGAGCTTGCCGCTCCACTTGCCAATGGAGACGTCGAAGAAAATAAAGAACTTCTCCACCCTGACGCCAAAGAGCTTGGATGCCAGCGCATGTCCGCCCTCGTGGAGCAATACCAGCAACGAGATGGACAGAATGAACTGGAGAAGCTTAATCAGAAAGATTTCCATTTATAACTTATGAATTACTAATTGCGAATTACTTGCCGAGGCTTGCTTGCCGTGGCTTGCTTACATGCTTGTCGTGGCTTGTCATCACCGAGTCATCCGTTCGGTTTGCCGCTGCTGTGCAGCGGCCCATTACTTGCGCGGCCCGTTATTTCGGTTTGCCGCTGTTGCTCGGCGGCCCGTTTATTCTACAGCGTGCCCTCCACAAATTGTCTTGCGATCTCCCTTGCCTCCTTATCAGTTTGCAGATAAATGTCGAGGTCTGGGTTCTTGTCAAATGTAGCCTGCTTCATGGTCTTGCGGATGACGTCGGCCATACCAAGGAACGAGCAACGGCCTTGACGGAAAGCAGCGTTAGCTACCTCATTAGCTGCGTTGAGGATGCACGGCATATTACCGCCCTGGCGGATTGCCTCATACGCAAGCGCCAGACATTCAAACTTCTTAGTGTCGGGCTCAAAGAACTCCAGCTTCTGTGCCTTAAACAGATCGAGACGCTCACCATTGAGAGGCAGACGCTCGGGGAAGGAAAAAGCATACTGAATGGGCAGCCTCATGTCAGGAACACCAAGTTGAGCCTTCACGGCGCCATCCATGAACTGCACTCCACTGTGCACGATGCTCTGCGGATGGATCAACACTTGTATCCGGTCGGCAGGCACGCCGAAGAGCCACTTAGCCTCCATCACCTCAAAGCCCTTGTTCATCAGCGACGCTGAGTCGATCGTGATCTTGGCGCCCATGTCCCACGTGGGATGCTTGAGAGCATCGGCTGCGGTGACATGCTCCAACTGCTCATGTGTGTAGAGACGGAAGGGACCACCGCTACAGGTGAGCAGAATCTTGTCCACCTCGTTTCGATCCTCACCGACCAGACTCTGGAAGATGGCACTGTGCTCTGAGTCAACCGGCAAGAGGCTTACATGGTATTGGGCCACCAAGCTAAGGATGAGCTCACCGGCGACGACAAGCGTTTCCTTGTTGGCCAGGCAGATCTTCTTGCCGGCCTTAATGGCGTTGATGGTAGGTACCAGACCTGCAAAGCCCACCATCGAAGCCAACACGGTATCTATCGGTCCGGCCTCCACGATTTCTTCCAAAGCTTTCTTTCCCGCATAGACTTTGATGTCGGGACGGTCAGAAAGCGCGGCCTGCAATTCCTCGTAGTGATTCTCATTGGCGATGACCACAGCGGCCGGATTGAACTGTCGGGCCTGTGCGGCCAGCTTCTCCACACTGTTGTTCGCCGTGAGGCAGTAGACCTCATAGCGGTCGGGGTGCTGGGCGATGACGTCAAGAGCCTGTGTGCCGATACTACCCGTGGAGCCGAGTATGCAAATCGACTGCTTACGCGGCTGCTGATCGTTGTGAAGAGTTGCGTATTTTGTCATTTCTATCTTTAAATGCTATATATATAATAAGGTGTAGCCGTTGCAGACTTAGCGACAATGCCTACAAGTCGAGCAGTCCGTCGGGAATGTCCAAGACGATCTGACGGCCCGCCATATCTATGTCGACGACCAGTTCTTCCGAAGCAGGAATGAGCACCTCGCTGCCGTCTTCCCTTTCTACTTCCAACAGCGTGTTGACCGTAGAGACATCAACGCCTGACACGTGACCGACGACACGACCACCATGTTGATGGTCAAGCACCTCAAAGCCTTGTAGCTGTTGCCACGACACTTCCGTCGACTCGCCATTGTCGGCAAGGCTGTGAGGGAAGTACACGTCGCATCCCGTCAGTTCACGTGCCTGCTGCTCGCTGTCGATGTCCTCCAGTTTCATCAGCACCACGTCGTCTGACCGGAAGCGATATTCCTCGATAAAGAACGGCACAAGGATGCCGTCGATGTCGAGCACGAGATAGTCAGCATCGACACGGTCAAAGACATCGTCGTCGCACTGCATGCTCAATTCGCCTTTCACGCCATGGGGTTTACCCATGCGCCCTATCTTAAAGACATCCTCGCGTCGTATCATGGTCTTGTTTTCATTGCGTTAATCGTCCACTCGCTCGATATGCGCACCCAGCTCATTGAGTCGCGTATCAATATTCTCGTATCCACGGTCGATCTGCTGGATGTTGTCGATGCGGCTGGTGCCATTGGCACTCATGGCTGCAATCAACAAAGCAATACCCGCACGGATATCCGGACTTGTCATGCGACCGGCACGCAAACGGATGCGATGATCCTGACCGATGACCACGGCACGATGCGGATCACAAAGGATGATCTGAGCACCCATGTCGATGAGCTTATCGACAAAGAACAAACGGCTCTCGAACATCTTCTGATGGATGAGTACGGAACCGCGCGCCTGTGTGGCTACGACGAGAAGCACGGACAGCAAGTCGGGAGTCAGTCCTGGCCATGGAGCGTCGGCTAATGTCATGATCGTACCGTCGATAAACGACTGCACCTCGTAGTGGTTATGGTGTGGAATGACGAGGTCATCGCCTTCTTCCTTCACCTTCACGCCCAACCGACGGAAGGCATCAGGGATGATGCCGAGGTTGCGCAGGGACACATCTTTGATGCGGATGCCATTGCCAACCATTGCCGCCATGCCGATGAACGAACCTACCTCGATCATGTCGGGCAGTACATGGTGCTCAGCACCGTGCAGACTTGTTACTCCGACAATTGTGATCAGGTTGCTGCCGATGCCACTGATGTTGGCGCCCATAGCATTGAGCAGATGGCAGAGCTGTTGGATATAAGGTTCACAGGCGGCGTTGTAGATCGTCGTCGTGCCTTTAGCCAGCACGGCAGCCATGATGATGTTGGCCGTACCGGTCACGCTGGCCTCGTCGAGAAGCATGTAGGTGCCCTTGAGATGCTGGGCACGTATCTGAAAGACGCTGCAATCTTCACTGTGCTCCAGCTTGGCGCCGAGTTTCTTGAAGCCAAGGAAGTGAGTGTCCAGACGGCGTCGGCCGATCTTGTCACCACCGGGCTTGGCCACAGTGGCCTTACCAAAGCGACCGAGCAAAGGACCGAACATCAGCACAGAGCCACGCAGGGCCGAACACTTCTTCACAAACTCCACGCTGTCGAGATAGTTGAGGTTGAGTTCATCGGCCTGGAATGTATAGTCACCGGGCGCATTGGCTGTCACCTTCACTCCGATGTCCTTGAGCAGTCTGATCAGATTGTTGACATCGAGAATATTGGGCACATTAGTGATTCTCACCGCGTCGCTTGTGAGCAACGTGGCGCAGATCACCTCCAAAGCCTCGTTCTTGGCACCCTGCGGTGTGATGGTTCCACTCAGGGCATGGCCGCCTTCGATAATGAATGATGCCATAAGCTGTCGTTATTACTTTCTTTTGCGTTTTTTGGAAGGAGCAGATTGCTGGTGCTCGCGCATGTTGATCTTCTCAAACTTAAACGTATCCAGGTCGAGCTGAATCTTACCGTCGGTATAGCGCGCCAGGTCATCGGCGACTTTCTCATTGTCGCTGTAGCCGTGGCTCCACTGCACGAGGTCGCGCTTCATCTGATTGGCTGTCAGTGCCACGAGGCGGTCACGCTCGGGTCCGGGCTCCATAGTCTTCAGCTGATCAAAGAGCTCAAAGACCATCGAACCATAGTGACGCACGGGAATACGCGACATCGGATAAGGTACCGGCTTGGGTTTGTCAAGGATCACCTTGGCCTCACTGACATCGTATGGCCAGTCGATGTCCAGTTTGAAATCGGTCATTAGTGCCAGATGGTCCCACAGCTTCTGCTTATAGTCAGCACTCTCGCGTACCTGCGGAAACATCCGTTCCATCGTAGCGACGATGGTATATGCACAGCGCAACCGCTCGGCCTTGGTCTTCAGTCCTACGGCATAGTCTGCCATATTCTGCACTTCACGGCCATATTCCGGCAGGACGAGCTTCTCGCGCTGGGTGTTATAGTCTAATCCTTTAATATTCATGTGTGGTAACGTGTGGCTTTCGCCATTTATTTGTGTGGAGTAGTAAGAGATCTGCTTACAGGAGTTTACGTGGCAACTTAGCCACAAAGTTCTTGAGATAGAACGGCACGAAATAGGCAACATCCTCAAACTGCTCCTGAGCCATGCGCTTTTCTGCCAGTGGCAGCATGTTCTTGGCGATCGGCTCAATGCCTTCGATGAAGTGTGCGTTGGGGTGGTTGATGGCATCCTTGCATTTCAGCGCACCGTTGCCAAAGAAGTAGACGGGATGCTCGTCGAGATACTCTTTGTAGGTCTCGCCGTCCACCACATCGGCATGGATCGGTCGTACCTCATGGAGCGCACGGTCGAAGAGCTGAGCATAGACTTCCATGCGACGGGCATCGAGCATAGGGCACAGCAGTGCATCCTCTTCCTCTACCATCTCATGCAGCAATACCGGCACACAGAGCAACTCCAATGTGGGCACGCCAATGAGCTTCAGTCCACGTCCATAGCAGATGCCCTTGGCCATAGAAACGCCAATACGCAAACCCGTGTAAGAGCCGGGACCACAACTCACGGCAACGGCATCCAAGGGGATGGCATGGTTATCGGTGAAAGAAAGAGCCTCGTCGACAAACGATCCTAAGCGCTCGGCGTGATTGGGACCGCTATGATCTTCTTTCTCAAAAAAACAGCTTCCGTCTTGCGTGACGGCTACGGAGCACACATTCGTGCTCGTTTCTATATTCAATATGCAAGACATAATCTAAAAATCTTAGTATATTCTCACTTGCTTATTATCAAGTATGTCTATTCTGTGCAAAGATAGTTAATTTGTAGCACTTAGCGAGTATTCAACCTGCTTTTTTAAGAAAATAAAGGAAATAGTCGGTTTGCAGGCACTTATATCCCCGATTTTTTGTATATTTGCACGAACTAAATTATATCAAGTCGTTATGATACAGTCAATGACAGGCTATGGCCGCGCTACAGTGACCTTTCAAGCCAAGAAGATACACATTGAGGTGAAGTCGCTCAACAGCAAGGCCCTCGACCTTTCCACACGCATCGCTCCCGTCTACCGCGAAAAGGAGATGGAGATCAGACAGATGATTGCAAAGGCACTCATCCGTGGCAAGGTGGACTTTTCTGTTTGGATTGAGAAAGACGACACACAGGCCAGTATGCCCATCAATGCCGCGATCGTGGAGTCATATTACAAGCAGATCAAGGCGGTATCAGCCAAGACCGGCATTCCGGAGCCGCAGAACTGGTACGACGTGTTGCTGCGCCTGCCCGACACGCTCGGCAAACCGGAAGAAGAGGAGCTCAGCGAGGAGGAGTGGACAGCCGTGCGCGCTGGCATAGAGGCAGCCCTTGCCGACCTGCAGGCTTTCCGCCGTCAGGAAGGTGCCGCACTGGAGAAGAAGTTCCACGAGAAGGTCGACAACATCGAGGCACTGCTGAAATCTATCGAGCCTTACGAGAAGAGCCGTGTGCCAAAGATCAAAGAGGCCATCGTCAAAGGCCTGGAACAGATCCCTGAGGTCGACTACGACAAGAACCGGTTGGAGCAGGAGCTCATCTACTACATCGAGAAGCTGGACATCAGCGAAGAGAAGCAGCGACTGACCAATCACCTGAAATACTTCCGCGAGACGCTCGACGAGGACAAGCCCAACGGCAAGAAGCTGGGCTTTATCGCACAAGAGATGGGACGCGAAATCAACACTACGGGTTCCAAGAGCAACCAGGCTGAAATGCAGAACATCGTCGTGAAGATGAAAGACGAGCTCGAGCAGATCAAGGAACAAGTGCTCAACGCATTGTAACAGGACGGCCTCACCCCCAGCCCCTCAAGCCTCACCTCCAACCCCTCAAGCCTCACCCCCAGCCCCTCCCCAAGAGGGAGGGGAGTGATATGCTCCAAGAGTCGTAGCAGAGGCAGCAGTTTTGTAGCATAGCTGCGTGTCGCTTGGTTCTGCTGCTTGACACTTGGTTCTGCTGCTTGTCGCTTGGTTCTGTATGACGCTGCTCAGCAGCGTCCTCCTGGCTTGTCCTTCATTCATCATTGCATCAATTCATCCTTCATCATTCAACATTCATCATTGCATCATGGGTAAACTCATCATATTCTCCGCACCATCAGGCAGTGGCAAAAGCACCATCGTGAGCTGGCTGATGAACGAACATCCGGAACTGAAACTGGCCTTCTCCATCAGTTGCACGAGCCGTGCACCGCGTGGCACCGAGCGCAATGGTGTGGAATATTTCTTCCTCACCGCCGACGAATTCAAACAGAAGATACAGGCCGGCGAGTTCCTGGAATACGAAGAGGTCTACAAGGACCGCTTCTACGGCACACTGAAATCGCAGGTAGAGACGCAGACGGCAAGAGGCGAAAACGTTGTCTTTGACGTTGACGTGAAAGGCGGCTGCAACATCAAACGGCAGTATGGCGACCGCGCCCTGAGCTTGTTCATCCAGCCACCATCGATCGAAGAACTGCGCAACCGGCTTGTTCATAGAGCAACAGACGCACCGGAAGTCATTGAACAGCGATTGGCTAAAGCTTCGTATGAATTGACCTTCGCCCCTCAGTTCGATCATGTAGTGGTCAACGACGACCTGGAGAAGGCCGAAGAGGAGACCTATCGTCTCGTCAAGGAATTCCTTGAGAAATAAGCGCACTACGCTATGGCTCGCATTGGCATTTTTGGTGGTAGCTTCAACCCCATCCATGTAGGACATATCGCCTTGGCGCGTCAGCTCCTCCGGTTGGCACGTCTTGACGAGATACTCTTTGTCGTCTCTCCACTAAATCCTTTCAAGAAGCAGGCCACCGACCTGATGGCCGACGACTATCGTCTGGCCCTCGTGGAGATGGCATTGCAGGAAGAGCCGAAGATGAGAGCCTGCGACGTGGAGTTCCATCTGCCCAAGCCCTCTTATATGTGGCGGACGCTTGAGCATCTGAGTCTGTCGCGCCCCGACGACGAGCTTGTGCTGATCATTGGTGCCGACAACTGGTTGGCCTTTAACCGCTGGGCGCACCACGAGGAGATTCTCAGCCGCTACGAACTCGCTGTCTATCCTCGACCCGGCTATCCCATCGACACTACATCCCTGCCAACCAACGTACATGTCTACTCCACCACGCTCTTTCCGGAAAACAGCACGGAGATCCGGCGCCGGCTCGCTGCTGGAGAGTCGATCCACGGCTTGGTTCCGCTAAAGATTGAAACGGAACTGACAAAACATAAAAATTAGCTGATACTCAACGCAATCCTTGTGGCAGATCGTCATCAAAAGCGTTTCAACTTATAGGTCAAACGTTCGTTAGCCAATTGTCTAACGAACGTCGGCCAATTGGCTGACGAACGTTTAACTTTCGGCTGACGAACGTTTGACCATGTTTTTTTGTGGCCATTTTACTTCTTTATAACGGTTGTCTGCTTTCTATCTCTTACCCATCTTATTCCTCGTCGAAGTCTATTTTCCACTCAAAGGTAACGTTTTTGCCGCTACGGGGATGGCGGAAGGAGAGTTGCTCGGCGTGCAGACACAACCGGCGACCACGCTGACCATAGAGCTCATCGCCCACTATTGGATTGTTCAAACCATCGGGATGGGCACAGTGCACCCGCAACTGATGGGTACGACCCGTCTGAGGATAGAGTGCCACATGGCGGTCATCGATCTTCTGAAAATAGGTCGTCGCCGCCTTGCCATGGGACTTATCAACTATTTGTCGCGGACGGTCGTCGAAGTCCGGCCGGAGTGGCAGCGACAAAACGCCGTCTTCCGTCTTCATCTCATGGCTCAACCGAGCCACATAGCGTTTCTTCACCTCATGCCGCAAAAACTGGTCTTGCAGGTTGTGATAAGCCTCCCATGTCTTTGCAATCACCATCAGTCCACTCGTCGCCATGTCGAGCCGGTGGACGATCAGCGGTCCTTCGGCTTCCGGGCAGTGGGCTTTCATCAGACTACAGACACTCTCCCGCGGGCTCTTCCCCGGCACGGAGAGCATTCCCGCCGGCTTGCACACCACGCAGATGTCAGCATCCTCATAGACCACGGGCAACTCCTGATGACGCGCATCGTCAAGAGGATTCGGTTCCACATCCATGCCCTGCAACATCCACCACAGCAGAGGCTTGCACTTACCATTGCAGGCCGGGTAGCACTGGAGATGGTGCCTCACCTCTTCCTTCGGACTTTCGCCCCACCAAAACATAGCCATGCTCAACGGCTGCATCCCATGTTCAAAGGCATATTGCAGCAACTTCGGCTCACAGCATTCGCCACTACCTGCCGGAGCTACCATCTTTCGTCCTTGCTGCTGACCGTAATCGTGAAAGATGGTCTCGATGTCCTTTACCTCTCCGCGGGCATTGCGCAAGCGGAACTGACGGAAGAGCCATGACTGCAAGTCGTCGCTCTTTTGTCGACGTTGCTGGCGAAGACGACGCAACGTGCCTTCCAACTCGTTGACAACCGCTAATGCCTGCTCCACCTGAGCCCGGTGATCTTTTCGCAACCGATGGAGCTCAGCGTTCTCGAATTGCCGCCGCCGTATATAATCTTCGTTGCCCTCCCCTACCCTCGTCCCGCTGGGATGACTGGCTTTAAAGTCTTGGATGGCCTGCTCCTGCCGGGCTTTTACGGTCTCCAACCGCCGATGGGCATCACGCAAATCCTGTCCCTGCTCCATGTCGCGGATGCGCTCATTGAGAGCCGAGATCCCGGCCTCGTGCGTCTTGAAATAGCCGTTGGGCTGGAGATAGTCATAGACGGCTGGTACGAAATCGGGCCAGTCGCTGCGTCCGACAATCTGTCCACTGTAACCGGCTATGTAGCCCAGCTTGCCATCTTGCCGCACAACTACCACGCCAAACATCTTGCCCTTGGCTATCTCGGCCTGGAAGTTAGCGTCCACCGCGCCCTTTGCAAAGGTCTGCTCTTTGTCGCCACGAAGATAAGCCGCCAGTTGCGCAATCGCCAAACAGCAGAGCGCATCCGGCTCGTAGTAGAACGGATTGTTCAACCTGACCGGCGGCTGCATAGTTGTATCGAGCGGATGGAATATCATAGTCTTGGAGATGAAATGTCAGAAACGGAAGAAAGGAATGAGAAAAAACTGAGCCGACCCATAAGGCCGGCTTGTCGGTTAAGTGAGTAAGATGTCAAGCGAAAAAACGCTCAAGGAAGAGGATCAGAGCGAATAGCGGCTCTTCATCTCTTCATAAAGCGGCAGGGCCACTGCCTTGGCGTCGGGATGGGGAGCACCCGTAGTGCCTAAGGCACGCAGATCGAAGAAATGCTTCCAGTCAGAAAGGAAAGCAGTATGCACCAGCTCCGTGTTGGTGTCCAGCGGCAACACCACGCGGGCTTCCTGAGGCTTACGTCCCAAAGCTGTCAGATTGAGGTAAGCACGCTCGGCAGCTAAGTTGGCAAAGAGCCAGTTGTCGGCAGCATCGGCCTCACCCGCAACAACTTTTTTGGTCAAAGCCAGGAAAGCGTCATCGTCGAGACTTACCGTGCCTTCCTTGATCGTCGATGTCCACGCGCCGTCAGGCAGGTCTTTCACCCATTGGGGCAGGTTGATGGTGATCTCTGCCCCAAATTTCTCCTTAGAGTAATTGCAGTAGCGCGTGCTTTGCTCTGCCATGGAATTCACACGGTGACGGTTGAACTCGCGTGTGATAGCTACCTGAGTGGTGAAATGCACCGTGACGCGGCGCTCATGGTGAGCCGTCGGCTCACAGAGTTCCTTCAGGTCGTCCATTCTGTCGTTCTCCACCAGCACGCGCAAGTTAGTGGTGACGTAAGCCTTTCCGTTCACCATGTTGACATGCGTGAAGCGGTTTTGGCGGTAGAAGGCGACACGGTCGTCGTGCTCGTCAAGCGTCAGGTAGATGGTGGCATGCTCGAGCATTGCCGTATGCTTGCTGGCTATCATCCGCTCCACGAAAGGGCGCGCCGAGTCGGCGGTCTGGTGATTTTCACTCTTGTAGCACACTCTTCCACAGCGCTCCACCTGACGGTAGACGCCATCCACACCGGGTTGCTGCTCCCATATCTCGAAAGAAGGTTGATTGATCTTCATGTTTTTGTCGTTTTGCTTTTGGCTGCAAAGTTAAGAAATAATATTGAAACGCATCAGTGTATTCCGTCTGAAAGTGAAGATTTCAGCCTTTCTCAGCCTCGTGCCTGATGTTTCTGGGATGATGCAAAAGGATTTCCTGCCGCAGCGACTCGTCGTCCATGTGGGTATAGATCTCCGTTGTGCCGAGGTCAGCATGTCCGAGCAGTTCCTGGATGATGCGCAGGTCGGCCCCACCCTTGAGCAATGCTGTAGCGAAGGAGTGGCGGAGTGTATGCGGCGAGATCGTCTTTTTGATGCCCGCAGCCTCAGCCTGTCGCTTCACCATGATCAGAATCATCGTACGCGTGAGGTGGTGTCCGCGTCGGTTGAGAAAGACGTAGTCCTCCTCGCCGGGCTTGATGTCCATCTGTCGGCGGTCGTCAAACCACAGCTCCAGCTCATGGATGGCACGTTCTGATATGGGCACCAACCGCTGCTTACCACCTTTTCCGTTGACACGGATGAAGCCTTGTGGCAGGAAGAGGTCGCTGAGTTTGAGGTTGGTGAGCTCCGAGACACGCAGACCACAGGAGAAGAACACCTCGATGATGGCGCGGTTGCGGTGACCTTCGTTGCTCGTCAGGTCGATACTATTCTCCAAAGCATCCACTTCCTCGGTGGACAGATACTCCGGCAAGTGCTGCGGCAGATGAGGAGACTCCAACAGTTCTGTCGGGTCTACGTCGAGATAGCCGTCCAAGACCAGGTAACGATAGAACGAGCGCACACCGCTGAGGATGCGTGCCTGCGACTTTGCGCTGATGCCGTGATCGGTAAGCATCGCTGCGAAATGCTCCAGATCTTCGAGCTTGACGCTCAGCGGGTCGACTCCTTCTTGCGCTAAGTAGCCCAGCAGCCAGTCAAGGTCATGCTTATAGGCCTCGACAGTGTTGGGCGAGTAGCCCCGCTCCAACTTCAGATAACGTAGATAATGCTTTGTTAATTCCACATTCGTTTCTCCCTAACCATTCATCACTCAACACTGATCAAGTCATCATTCAACATTCATCATTCAACATTGAACAACTCATCACTCAACATTCATCATTCAACATTGAACAACTCATCACTCAACATTCATCATTCAACACTCTGATAATGGTCAGTCCATCACGCACGGGCACGATGACCTTTTCCACCCTTTTGTCGTCGCGCACGTGGTCATTGAATGCCCGTATGCCGAGCGTCTGATGATCGTGGTCATAGGCCGGGTCGATGACATGTCCGTCCCACAGCGTGTTGTCGGCGAGGATGATACCACCGGGATTCATCAGTGGCAGGATCGCCTCATAGGTTTCTACATAGCGTCGCTTGTCGCCGTCGACAAACGCCATGTCGAAGGTTACGCCTAAACGCGGCGCTTCCACGCAAGCGTCGCCGATGCGGAAGTCTATCCACGGCGACACCGTGCTGCCCTCTATCCATGGGCGGGTGAAGTCCTCCATCTCGTCGTTGATCTCAAAGGTGAAGAGCTTACTGCCGGCCACGCCCGACTCGCGCAGTCCCTCAGCCATGCAGATCGCCGAGTAGCCCGAGAACGTGCCAACCTCAAGTACATACTTTGGTCGCTGCATCAGCACGAGCATCTTCAGCAGTCGCCCTTGCAGATGTCCGCTTTGCATGCGTCCGTGGATGGTATGGATGTTCGTGGCGCGGTAGAGCCGGTAAAGGTATTCGTCTTCCGGATCGCTGTGGTTGACGATATAGTCGTCGAGCTGTTGTGTGTCGGTCATGCCTTGTCGCTTTGGTGTGCGAGGATGCCACGGATAGCCAGCTCATAGCCTTGCAGGCCAAAGCCACAGATGACGCCGAGACAGCCTGCCGAGATCATCGAGTGATGGCGATACTCTTCACGTTGGTGTACGTTGGAGATATGCACCTCCACCGTGGGGCAGCGCAGCGAACGGATGCAGTCGAGCAGTGCAATACTCGTGTGGGTATAAGCACCGGCGTTGAGTACGATGCCGTCGTAGTCGAAGCCTACCTGCTGCATCTTGTCGATGAGCTCGCCTTCTATATTGCTTTGGAAATAGTCAATCTGCACGTCGGGGAACAGTGCTTTCAGTGTGGGCAGATAGCTCTCAAACGAGTTCTTGCCGTAGATGCCCGGCTCACGCACACCGAGCAGGTTGAGGTTGGGTCCGTTGATAATCTGTATCTTTCTCATGGCTTACAATGTTTTTGCTATGCAAAGATAGTGAAAACGAGTGGAATACGGAAATAAAGCCCAAGCTTTATTTTCGTATTCCCGAGTGCATCCTATCTTATCTAAAGATAGTGAAAACGAGTGGAATAGAAAAATAAAGCACCAATATAAATAAGGTAACACGAAACTAAGAAAGAAACAACAACTCTTCGGTTAACTACTTTTAACCACGGAATCAGCATCGTTTCGACAAAAAGCGCTAATTTTGCAACGCAAGCATACCAAGCAATGAATTGCACACTGGTATGTGGGGGGATTACACCACATTTGCGATTCGGTCTTCCGCACAGGAGGCTGAAAGTGGTGGGACGGCTCTTCCTCCTTTAAATAGAATATCACTGCGTCCCGTCTTGCAGCAACACACCGAGAAGCATAGCTTTCCCGGCAAGATATGCAAGACATGACTATACTACATCTTATTATACGCCACTCTTGTAAGAAGATTGCTCCTTTTGAGCAGTCCTCCTTACGCTTATTGATTCTTCCCATCTCCTATTTAATGTTAGTCTCAAAGGGCTATCAGCCGATAAGCGTACAAGCATAAATTCATCAAAGACCAAGCGACTCGAAGAAGAAAGCCTCCACGCCTGTCACCGCTTGCCTGTGACAGAAGCAACGAAGCTGTTGGATAGTTGAGTCCATATATATGGTCGCACAGTAAGATCTTTGCATGAAGTGCTGGTGAGATGCCGGTGATGTTCACCGCATCTCACCATTTTTTTATTGTCGTTTTCTTTGCCATTCCACTTGTTTGCGCTATCTTTGCAATACAATGTCACAACCATCATCCATACAAGCCCTTCAACAACAACGGCTGCTGTTGCAGTTGGAGTACCAGACCGAGCGTGAGGCTTTCCGCAAACAAGCCGACACCATGGGCATGGCTCGCCGCGTCAAGCGTGGCGATGCCTGGTATCCCATACGCGTAGGAAAGAGCTATTACAACTCGCTCAACCAATTTGCGTTAGAGGTCTACCGCACTGCTGACGAAGGCATCGAGCACAACTTCGAATACGGCAAGCCCGTGGTCTTCTTCCGCATGGAGGAGAGCCACAGCAACGACAAGGCAGGGGCTACCGCCAAGATGAAGACGAAGCTCTTCGGCTTTACTGGCACGGTGTCGTATGTCGACGGCGACCGCATGGTGGTGACCATTCCTGAAGGCCATGCCCTCGACGTGCAGAGCTGCGAGGCACCCGTGGGCGTGCAGCTCTCGTTCGACGAGACCAGCTACCGCACGATGTTCGACGCCCTTGACCGTGTGATGCGCGCCAAGAGCGGACGCCTCGCCTACCTGCGTGATCTCTTCTACAGTCATGTGCCGGCCCAGCGCTTCCACTTCGGTCCCATGCGTTTCCCATGGCTCAATGCCACACAGGAACACGCTGTCAATGAGGTACTCTGCGCCAAGGACGTCATGGTGGTGCACGGTCCACCGGGCACGGGCAAGACCACAACACTCGTCGAAGCCATCAACGAGACACTTATGCGCGAGAGCCAGGTGCTCGTCTGCGCACAGAGCAACATGGCTGTAGACTGGATCTGCGAGAAACTCATAGACCGGGGCATCAATGTGCTGCGTATCGGCAACCCGTCACGTGTCAACGACAAGATGCTTGGCTTCACCTATGAACGTCGCTTTGCTGACCATCCCGACTATCCCCAGCTGTGGGCTATCCGCAAGGCGATGCGTGAACTGCGCAAGAGCAAGCACGGCCGCGACGAGAAATATCATCAAAAGCTGGAGCGGCTGAAGAGTCGTGCCACCGAACTGGAGATACGCATCAATGCCGAGCTCTTCGGTGAGGCGCGCGTCATTGCGTCCACCCTTGTCGGTTCGGCCAGCCGTCTGCTCGAAGGCATGAAGTTCTCCACACTGTTTATCGACGAGGCAGCACAGGCTTTGGAGGCTGCCTGCTGGATACCCATGCGCCGTGCCGGACGCGTGATTCTCGCCGGCGACCACTGTCAGCTGCCTCCCACTGTGAAGAGCATTGCCGCCATGAAAGCAGGACTCGGTAAGACACTCATGGAGCGTATCGTGGAGAACAAGCCCGAGTGCGTCTCGCTCCTGCAGGTGCAATACCGCATGAACGACGCCATCATGCGCTTCAGCTCCGACTGGTTCTATGGTGGTAAGGTGGAGAGCGCGCCGCAGACCGCACACCGTGGCATCCTCGACTACGACATACCAATGGAGTGGATCGACACGTCGGAAATGGAGGTAGGCCCCGACGAGCCCAACTTCCGTGAGCAGTTTGTCGGTGAGAGCTTTGGCCGCGTCAACAAAGGTGAGGCGCTGCTCACGCTCAACACGCTGCGCAACTATTATACCAAGATCGGCAAGCAGCGTGTCCTCGACGAGCAGATCGACGTGGGTGTCATCTCGCCCTACCGTGCACAAGTGCAGTATCTGCGAGGACTCATCAAGCGCGATGCTTTCTTCAAACCCTTCCGTCATCTCGTCACCGTCAACACTGTCGACGGCTTCCAGGGGCAGGAGCGCGACATCATCCTCATCTCCATGGTGCGTGCCAACGACGACGGACAGATCGGATTCCTCCGCGACCTGCGCCGCATGAACGTAGCCATCACCCGTGCCCGCATGAAGCTCATCATCCTCGGCAATGCTGCCACGATGACGAAACATCCGTTCTATAAGAAGCTCTTCGACTATGTGCAAGGGCTGAAAGAAGAATAAAACATTTAGTAAGACATAGTTCTGATGAAATCAACAACATGGATTTACATCAACTATAAATAAGGTAAGAAAGGAATCGTTAGTATGAACAAACTCTTGACATTCTTGAAGCAGTGGACGCTGGTGGTCGCGCTGTGCGTGGGCTCCTTGGTCTATCTGCTCTTCTCCGAGATACCCGTGTTGGAACCTATTGGCGACTTCATGGGACCCAAGTTAGTGGCGCTGTTGCCCTACGTCATCTTTCTCATTCTCTACGTCACCTTCTGCAAGATACAAGTCAAGGAGTTGCGACCCCGCACATGGCATTTCATCTTGCAGGGAATCCGTGTCGCGCTCTCAGCCATCTGCGTCGCACTGGTAGCCATTGCGCCTTCGCCAGGCTGGAAGCTCATCTTCGAAGGCATGTTCATCTGCTTCATCTGTCCTACGGCCGCTGCCGCACCGGTGATCACCGAGAAGCTTGGAGGCAGCATCGAGTCGATGACCGTGTATATACTTATCGCCAACTGCGTCACTTCGGTCATCATCCCGCTCTTCTTCCCAATGGTGGAGAAGAGTGCTGACATCAGTTTTCTCTTTGCCTTTCTGATGGTACTCAAGCGGGTGTTCATCGTGCTCATCGTACCACTGTGCCTGGCCCTGCTCACACGCCGCTACCTGCCGCATGTGGCCAAATGGATTCGTGACCGCCGCAATCTCGGCTTCTATCTGTGGAGCTTCAACCTCTCCATCATCATGGGACTGGCCATGCAGAGCATTCTCCACGCGCCCGTGTCGGGCATCACGCTGGTAGCCCTTTGCGTCATCCCACTGTTCATCTCAGTCTTCCAGTTTGGATTGGGCAAGCTCGTCGGCGCGCACTACGGTGACAGCATCAGCGCCGGACAGGCCTTAGGACAGAAGAACACGGTGGTAGGCATTTGGCTTACACTGACCTTTCTCAACCCCTACGCAGCCATCGCGCCCTGCGCTTATGTGGTGTGGCAAAACTTGATCAATGCCGTACAACTTTGGGCGAAGGAGAAATACGGAGCGCTGAAGTGGTAAGAGGCCCTCCCTGCCCTCCCTAAAAGGGAGGGAGAGAGCATCACAAAATTCCCCTCCTAACCTTCACTACAATAAAAGCAAAGCGATAGGAGGCTTGTATATATTCGCTATATTTGTTATATTCGTATATATTCTTTATGCCATCAAAGATGGCGCGTTGAAGCTAAATAAGCTAATAAAGTGCTTATATAGATGTCAAGTTAACGTCCCGATCCCCTCATAAAGTACTTATAAGCAGGAAACTCAAACTTTTTGAGTTGCTTTTCTATAGACTCGGATGATCTGTCCGTCGTAGTCTTGCTGACTCTCCAACTCTATTCCTTCGGGCAACTGTGGCGTACGCACACCGGCAGCGAGCGTGACGGGTGCTGTTTCCACGCGTATCTCGTCCCACAACCCACGGTTGAGGAAT
This sequence comes from uncultured Prevotella sp., assembly GCA_945873145.1. GTDB lineage: Bacteria > Bacteroidota > Bacteroidia > Bacteroidales > Bacteroidaceae > Prevotella. The sequence continues at coordinate 44,524 of CAMCBZ010000009.1, read as the reverse complement.
GCCTGCAAAGTCTGGGCGCCACCTTCTACAATCAGACTTTGCTTGCCCTCGGAATATAGATATTCAAGTACGCTGTCGATGCTGTCGAAAGCCCGGAAGCCCTCAGGGATGCTCTCACAATGATGAGTCAGCACGAGACGCTCGGGATCGCGACCGGCCCACAGACGTACGTTGAGCTGAGGATGATCACCATCGAATGTACGGCGACCGACAAGGATGGCGTCGTTCTCCGCCCGCAACTTATGTACAAGCATCTGAGTGAACGGCGACGAAAGAGCGACTTGTCGTCCGCCCTCGCCGCTGATGAAACCATCGGCAGACTGTGCCCATTTCAACAGAATGTAAGGACGATGATGCGTGTTGAACGTAATGAACCGCTTGTTCAGCGCCAAACACTCCTGCTCCAACACGCCGACGGTAACCTCAATGCCCGCGTCGCGCAACTTCTTCACGCCACGTCCCTGTACTTTGGCAAAGGGATCGATGCATCCACAGACCACACGGCGCACATGTTTGCTGATGATCAGGTCGGCACACGGCGGCGTCTTGCCCCAGTGACTGCAAGGTTCCAACGATACGTAAATGGTGGCCTCGCCCAGCAGCGCCTCGTCCTCAGGCTTCACGGAAGCGAAGGCGTTGACCTCAGCATGTCCCTCACCACAGCGCACATGATAGCCCTCACCGATGATGCGGCCGTCGCTGCTGACAATCACCGCACCGACCATAGGGTTCGGCTTGGCGTTCTGCCGTCCGTTGGCGGCGAGTTCCAAACAGCGCCGCATGTATTTTTCATCTGTTTCCCTGTTGATTTCTTCTGTGTTCATAGTCCGAAATGCTATTCTTTTATTATCTTTGCACTATGACTTATCAGCAACTATGGCATCAGCTCACGCCCCTCTACGCCGTAGAGGAGGCGCAGGCCATCACCCGACTGGTGTTGGAGACGACCTTTGGCTTCAGCCTCACTGACCTTGTCTGTGGCAAAGTTAGTGAATTATCGGCAGACGACGAAACAAAGCTGCATGAAATATGGCAGCGGCTGGAGGCCGGAGAGCCCGTACAGTATGTGCTTGGCGAGGCCGACTTCTACGGTCGCTCGTTCCATGTCGCTCCCGGCGTGCTCATCCCACGCCCCGAGACCGAAGGCTTGTGCCGCCTGGTCTTGGACGGTCTGCGCACCGGTGCGCATGTTCTCGACATAGGCACCGGGTCGGGCTGCATCGCCATCACCATTGCTTTGGAAGCCACGCAAGCCCTGGCGGAAGCCTGGGACATCAGTGACGAGGCCCTGCTACAAGCACGCGACAATGCCTTGCTGCTGGGTGCACAGGTGCTCTTCCGACAAAAAGATGTACTGGCGGAGACAAGAAAAGATGTGCTTGCAGAAGCGAAAGAAAGCGTGCCTGCGGAAGCAAAAGAAAACGTTTTTGCGGAAGCGAGAAAAGGAGAAGGAAGTGAAGAAGAAAGCCTTTACGACTGCATCGTCTCCAACCCGCCTTATATCGCTGACAAGGAGCGCACGACGATGGCGCGCAATGTGCTCGACTATGAACCGCCGACAGCACTCTTCGTGCCCGACGACGACCCGCTGCGCTTCTACCGTGCTATCGCTGAGCTGGGGCTGCGACGACTGCGACCCGATGGCCGTCTCTGCTTCGAGATCAACCCGCTCTATGCCGAGACACTCAGCAGCCTGCTGGTCTCTTTGGGCTATGAAGCGGTGACAATCCACGAAGACGACTACGGCAAGCAGCGGTTCGCGACCGCAAGAAAGCAAGGATAAGCTAAAGCATCAATAAAGCTGATAGCATCGATAGTGCCTATAATCTCTATAGATTCTATAGTCTCTATAGATACTATAGTCTCTATCGCTTCTATAAAATCTATAAAAGGAAACCGACCATGATCAACGAGGAAACCGCGCGAGCCACGGCAAAGCTCGCCGCCCTCTGTGCCAAAGCCGAGCACTGCACGGGCGAGATGGACAAGAAACTGCGGCAGTGGGGCATCAGCGCCGAAGACCGGCAGACGGTCATCGACTATCTCGTGACCAACCACTATGTCGACGACAGCCGCTATACCGAGGCCTTCGTCGAAGACAAGATACGCTTCAACCAATGGGGACGCCGCAAGATCGAGCAGGCGCTCTACGCCAAAGGCGTGTCGGCTGATGTCTATACGCCCGTGCTCGACCGTGTGCCCGACAGCGCCTACCTCGAACAGCTGCGTCCGTTGCTCCGCGCCAAATGGCCGACCATCAAGGCCGACAGCGACTACGAGCGCAGCATGAAACTCATCAAGTTTGGCATGGGACGAGGCTATTCGCTCGACCTCATCCGACAGTGCATCGACAGTGTGAGCGAGGAAGATCTCGACGGCGATGACGAGTTGGATTGACCGTCTGCTCGACTTCGTCATGCCGCGATTCTGCCCGATCTGTGGGCGGCGGCTGTCTCTCAGCGAGCCTCAGCTCTGCTCGTCCTGCCTGCTCGAACTACCCTACACGGGATTTCTGGAGCGTCCTTACGACAATCTGGTGGTCGACAGACTCTATGGCAAGATACGGAACTTCGAGCGAGGCGCCTCCTTATTCTATTATATGTATGACGACCGTCGCAACTTTCTCTTTGACCTGAAGTACCACAACCGTCCCGAGATGGGACTCTGGTTGGGACAAGAGGCTGGGCGACAAATGCTGCAAACGGGCTTTCTCGACGGCATCACCGCGATCATACCCGTGCCGCTGGCAAAGGTAAGACTGCGACAACGGGGCTACAACCAAAGCGAGATCATCGCGCAAGGCATCAGCAAGGTTACCGGCATACCGGTTTTCACTCACGTAGCACGCCGCACGACATTTGCCAAGAGTCAGACCAGCCTGAGCACTGCGCAACGTTTCGAAAACGTGAAAGACGCCTTCCAGCTCATTGATGCCGACGCGATCCGTCACCGCCATGTGCTCATCGTCGACGACGTGGTCACCACGGGAGCCACCACCACGGCACTGGCCTCTCAGCTATCTTTAGCAGGCGATGTACACATCAGCGTCTTCTCGCTGGCCATCGTCAAGCAGCATCATCGTTAAGACAAAGGTAAAACGCAACATACAAGACAGCAACAAGAAGTCCTATATATAAATAGGTGTATCGTTCAACTTTAATAACAACATATCATGAAACAGATTGCAACCAACAACGCTCCGGCAGCCATAGGCCCTTACAGCCAGGCCATCCAAGCCGGAAACTTCGTTTTCGTCAGTGGACAACTCCCCGTGGACCCGGCTACAGGTGAGTTTGCGCAAGGAGGCATCAAAGAGCTCACACGCCAAAGTCTTACCAACATCCAGCACATCCTGAAGGAAGCCGGACTGACCATGGCCGACGTGGTGAAGACAACAGTCTTCCTGGCTGACATGGCTGACTTCGCCGACATGAACAGCGTCTATGCTGAGTTCTTCCAGGCTCCCTACCCTGCCCGCTCTGCTGTCGCCATCAAGACATTGCCGAAGAGCGCGCGCGTCGAGATCGAGTGCATCGCTGCAAAAGCATAAGCATAAGCCAAGCAGTGTGCCCAACTATAGGTACACTGCTTTTTTTCACTTAAAACGTCACATAAGGTTCCAATCGCTTGATCTCGTCCGGCGGGAAGTCCTTGCAGAGCCTCAGATCATTCAGACTATGAATAGGACCCCGCAGCCTGCGGTAGTCCACGATGGCCTTAGCCTGGTAATAGTTGATATAGGGATGCCGCTTCAGTTCGCCCAATGTCAACGTGTTCACGTTCAGCTTGTGCACATCGCCCAACGCTATCTTCAAAAAGGGAATAGCTGACTGTGGGAATTCGTCGTCGATCTCCTTCAGCTGGCTTTGCGACACGAAGCCGCCTAAGCGGTCGCGATAGTTGATGATGCGGCGTGCCCAGTACGAGCCGATACCCGGCACACGTTTCAGCATATTGGTGTCAGCAAGATTCAGGTTCACGTGTTCTGTTGCACTGAGTTTATGAGGATAGTCATAGTGCCGTGTGGTATCACTTTCAGCGCTTATCGTCCTTGCCGACCCACCGCTGTATCCTCGCCTTTCGTATCCGTAATAGTCTGCCGCCGGCTGATAGTCACTACTGATACGGATGTAGGGTGCCAGTTCCTCATATTGTTTCTTTGTCAATCCGTAGAGTCGTGCGAAGTCTTCCTTCCTGCTGTAGGCGCCGCCTGCCGCCCGATATTTATAGATGCTGCGCACCTGCCAGGGTTGCAGTCCCAGTCTCAGCAGCTCGGTGCTGTCGGCTGTGTTCGGGTCGAAGGCGAAGAGAGCATGATGAGCCACGGGCTGAGCATAGGTCAGATTGCCTTTCCGATCTTTTGTCGCCAAAGCTGTTGCGTCTTCACCTGGCGTCATCGTCGAGCCGTCGCCGCCCACAAAGATTATCAGAAGCATACCTACCAGGGCCAGTGACAGCAGAAAGATCATCACCAGCCTGTCGTTATGATTATAGATATAGCCTTTGCCTTTCATCGTACCTCCGTTTACTGGTTAACCTCAGCACGGTCTTTCCATGCCCTTTCTTGCTTGCAAATATACGTTTTTATCTCTTACATTGTCATTCATAAAGGCAAAAAGATGGAAAGAAAATCAATATCAGCGACAATACTTATTGATTTTGACTGTTCACGCCCTCGTTTTGTCTTATTTCTTTCGTCCATTGCAGCACTATCAGCAACTCACGCCCTTGTTTCGCCTTTTGCAGTACTATCAGCAACTCACATCCCTCTTTCACTCCTCGCCGAACTATCAGCAACTCACGCCCGTCTTTCGTCCCTTGCAGCATTTTACTCCCCCTCTCCTTGGGAGAGGGGCACGGGGGTGAGGCTGGGTGACGTTGTTAGATTCTTCCTCCACTTTGCAACCCGGTTGCACGCCAAACTTCGTAACTTTGCACCCAGAAACATAAAACGAAGGAAAGCGATGAACAAAAAACTGCTAAGAATCATTCTGTCCGCCGTGCTCCTGTTGGCAGCATGGCTCGTGACCCGTAATATAGCGATGCCCGTTTGGGGACAGCTGTTAGTATTCCTCGTTCCCTACCTCATCGTAGGCTACGATGTGCTGGGCGAAGCATGGGAAGGTATCCGCGAGGGCGACCCTTTTGACGAGGACTTCCTCATGGCAGTAGCCACCATCGGCGCTCTGCTCATCGGCTTTCTACCCGGCGCCGAACCACAGTTTCCCGAAGCTGTCTTTGTGATGCTGTTCTTCCAGGTCGGTGAACTCTTTGAGGACTATGCCGAGGACCGCAGCCGCGAGTCGATCACGAAGCTCATGGACATCCGTCCCGACACCGCCAACGTAGAGCGCGGAGGCCAGGTCACCGTCGTAGCCCCCGCTGACGTGAAGGTCGGCGAGACCATCGTGGTGAAGCCCGGCGAGAAGATTCCGCTCGACGGCACCGTCATTGAGGGCAGCTCCAGCCTCGACACTGTAGCCCTCACCGGCGAGAGCATACCACGCGGCGTAGACGTTGGCGGTGAGGTCATCTCCGGCTGTGTCAACATCTCCGGTGTGCTGCGCATCAAGACCACGAAGAGTTTCGGCGAGTCCACAGCCTCGAAGATCGTAGACCTCGTGGAGAATGCCAGTGCCAACAAGTCACGGAGCGAGACGTTTATCACCCGTTTTGCCCACGTCTACACGCCCATCGTAGTGCTCATGGCACTTGCCCTGGCCTTCATCCCGCCTTTCTTCGCTCCGAGCTATGCCGACGCCTTCGGCACATGGCTCTATCGTGCGCTGACGTTTTTGGTGGTCAGCTGTCCGTGCGCCCTGGTCATCTCGGTGCCGCTGACGTTCTTCGGCGGTATCGGCGGGGCTTCGCGCAAAGGCATCCTCATCAAGGGTGGCAACTATATGGATGTGCTGGCACGCTGCTCTACGGTGGTCTTCGACAAGACCGGCACGCTGACCAAGGGTGTCTTTGCCGTGGATGCCGTGCACCCCGACAAGATGGATGCCAACGAGCTGCTCCATCTCGCTGCCCACGTGGAGCGATTCTCCACCCACCCCATCGCCGCGGCGCTGCGCCAGGCCTATCCCGACGAGCACGACGACTGCCGCGTCGAGAACATCGAAGAGGTAGCTGGCTATGGTGTGCAGGCCATGATCAACGGCCACCGCGTCTGCGTAGGCAATGAGAAGATGATGCGCAAGGTGGGTGCCGAAGTGCACAGCTGCGTGAAATGTCAGGGACATGTGGGTACCGTGGTGCATGTCGCCGTCGACGGAAGCTATGCGGGACATGTCGTCATCTCCGACCAGGTGAAGCCCGACGCCCGTGAGGCGGTGGCAAGCCTGAAGCGTCTTGGCGTCGAGCGCACGGTGATGCTCACCGGCGATCATGAGCAGGTGGGAATGTTCGTAGCCGATGCGCTCGGTCTCGACGAATATCATGCCGGACTGCTGCCTGCCGACAAGGTGGAACATGTAGAGCGTTTGCTGCATGAGAAACCAGCGGGAACAAGTCTGGCCTTTGTCGGTGACGGCATCAACGACGCACCAGTCTTGGCGCGCGCCGACGTAGGCATCGCCATGGGAGCCTTGGGCAGTGACGCTGCCATCGAGGCTGCTGACGTGGTGCTCATGGACGACAAGCCGTCGAAGATCGCCGTAGCCATCCGCGTGGCGCGCCACACACTGCGCATCGCACGGCAAAACGCTGGCTTCGCCATCGGTGTGAAGGTCGCCATCCTCGTCCTCGCCGCCCTCGGTCTGGCAGGCATGGGTCTCGCCGTCTTCGGTGATGTCGGTGTGATGGTCCTCTGCGTGCTCAATGCCACACGGGCGTTGAGAGCGTAACAAGAAATTACTTTTAACGTGCCTCATCGCTTGCATGACGAACAAATACGAATAGGACGAGAATCAACAAGACCAGCCTCGAAGAGGCTGAATCATCAGTAGCCCCGGGCTAAGGACGCGAAGCGGCCGCAGCCCGGGGTTGCTGTTTTATGCTTATCTGCTCACTACGTGCCTCGAAGACGCACACTGCGCTAGTCGCGCCTATCCTTTTTATGTTCCTGCGAAATTCTTCTTTTCGTTGTAATAACATTTACAAAAGTCTGTCAGGATTTCCTTTCATTCTAGAGAAGAAAGAAAGAGCTCTGAACGACCAAACCATGTTCAAAATAGGCAAAAAGCACGGTTTTTCACTCAAAACAGTGGAGTCATACCATCAAAAAGCCTTTTTCTCACTATCAAAAAGCCGAGATGACACGATGAAAAAGGTACTTTGACCAAAAATTCTCTAGAGAATTTTTGGTCAAAGTACCTTTCTGACAAAACCGCAAAAACGTTGTTTTTCATACATCTCTGTAAATCAACACATTATAAAAACGCCCAAAATTCGCAAAAATTCGCCCAAGAGGCCTCTTGCTCGCAAAGATCGCATTCTCAGACCCCGTTTTTTGTCAGTTTATCCAACAAAAACGCAAGCCCTTCCCTACCCCTCCCCAAAGGGAGGGAATTGCAATCCCCCTCAACATTGCTCTGTCATAACATTGCAATACCCTTAACATTGCTTTGTTTTAAGAGCTTTTCTCAATATTCGGTTATATTCTTTATTCCATCGGAAATGGAGCGTTGAAGTCTGAAACAGAAATATGGTTGAGATGAGTCACCATGTAATTGGTTTTAAACCTTTACCAAATTCTGATATCGTTTTCACCCCTTGCAGCATTTCACTCCCCTCTCTTTTGGAGAGGGGCACGGGGGTGAGGCTTTTTGTACGATTCTTGCATGATTCTTGGACGATCGTTGCGTATGGTTTGGAAATAATAGCGTAACTTTGCGGGAAGAAAATCCTAATATATATATTATATGAAACGACTTTTGACATTTGCCGCCACCATAGTCATGCTGTTGCCATCACAGGCACAGAAGCGACTCAGCGGCTACCCGATTACTCCCGTGACTTTCACTTCCGTGAAGGTGGCTCCCAACAGTTTTTGGGGGCAGCGCCTCGAAGCCAGCCGCAAGGTCACCATACCACTCGCCTTCAGCAAATGCGAGGAGACGGGACGCTACAAGAACTTTGAGCATGCCGCCGAACACCTCAAAGATCCGTCCAAAGTATTTTCCGTCTCTGGTTACAGCTTCGACGACACCGATCCCTACAAGACCATTGAGGGAGCCAGCTATATTCTCCAGACCTATCCCGACGCCAAACTGAGACACTATATCGACAGCGTGATCACGATCATCGGCAGTGCGCAGGAGCCCGACGGTTATCTCTATACTGGCAGAACACAAAACCCGCAACATCCCCACGAGTGGGCCGGCGACAAGCGGTGGTCGAAAGAAGAGGATCTCAGCCATGAGCTCTATAACCTCGGACACATGGTAGAAGCCGCCATCGCACACTACCAGGCCACGGGAAGCCGCCACTTCCTCGACATCGCCATCCGCTACGCCGACTGTGTCGTCCGTGAGGTGGGACCGAAACCAGGGCAGGCCTGCGTGGTGCCGGGACATCAGATTGCCGAGATGGCACTCTGCAAGCTCTATCTCGTCACCGGACAACGCAAATATCTCGACGAGGCAAAGTTCTTCCTCGACTATCGCGGTAAGACACAAGTGCGGTCGGAATACTCGCAAAGCCACAAGCCGGTGGTTGACCAGGACGAAGCTGTCGGTCATGCCGTGCGCGCCGCTTATATGTATGCGGGCTTGGCCGATGTGGCAGCGCTCACCGGCGACACGGCTTACATCCATGCCATCGACCGCATCTGGGACAACATCGTCAGCAAGAAACTGTACATCACCGGAGGCATCGGGGCGACGAGCAACGGTGAAGCCTTCGGCGCCAACTATGAGTTGCCCAACATGAGCGCCTATGCCGAGACCTGCGCCGCCATCGGCAACGTGTATGTCAACTATCGTCTCTTCCTGCTCCACGGCGAGTCGAAATACTATGATGTGCTGGAGCGCACGCTCTACAATGGTCTCATCAGCGGTGCGAGCCTCGACGGCGGAAAGTTCTTCTATCCCAATCCGCTGGAGTCCATGGGACAGCACCAGCGCCAGCCGTGGTTTGGCTGCGCCTGCTGTCCAAGCAATATCTGCCGCTTCATCCCCTCGCTGCCCGGATATGTCTACGCCGTGAAGGACCGCAACCTCTATGTCAACCTTTTCCTGGCCAACAGCGCCACGATGAACGTCGGGGGCAAAGAGGTAAAGCTGAACCAAGAGACACAATACCCTTGGAATGGCGACATCGCTCTGAAGATCGAGAACAACCGCGCCGGACGCTTCTCGCTGAAGATACGCATCCCCGGATGGGTGCAGGGACGTCCCGTGCCATCAGACCTCTATGAGTATTCCGACGGCAAGCGTCCTTCCTACTCCGTGCTCGTCAACGGCAAGAAGGCCGATGCCCAGCTTGAGAAAGACGGATACTACACGATCAACCGTGCATGGAAGAAAGGTGATGTCGTCGGCATCCACTTCGACATGGACGTGCGCACCGTACGCGCCAACAACAAAGTCGTCGCCGACCGCGGTCAGGTGGCCGTGGAGCGCGGCCCGCTGGTCTATTGTGCGGAGTGGCCGGACAACAACTTCGACATCATGGGCATGCTCGTCAACCAAAGTCCTACGTTCGCTGCCGGCGAGAAGCCGATGTCTGCCTTCATCCCCGCTGACCGCCAAAAGCAACTCACGATCTTCAAGACACAAGACATCACCACACTCTCCACCGATGCCCAACTGCTGGCCTACGACAAACAAGGAAGGCTGACCACACAGGACGAGCGACTGACGCTGATCCCCTACTTCGCCTGGTGCCATCGTGGCAGTGGCAACATGAAGGTGTGGATACCGCAGGATGTGCGTGCCACCCGTCCGGCCACACCGGCCACGCTGGCTTCGCAAGCTACTATTGCCTCGTCGACACCCTCAGCATCAATGAAGAGTATTGCCGACGGACTGGTGCCTGCCGACGAGAACGACCGTTCGGTACCTTATTTCCATTGGTGGCCGAAACAAGGAACTACGGAGTGGATCACCTACACCTTTAAAGAGCCGCAGCAAGTACAGTCCGCCACCGTCTACTGGTACGACGACCAGCCGTGGGGCGGATGCAAGGTTCCGGAGTCTTGGAACATTGAATACCAAGACGCACAAGGTCAGTGGCAGTCTGTGGCCGATGCCGACAGCTATCCCGTAAAGAAAGGACAGCCCTGCACCGTCCACTTTGCGCCCGTAAAGACAAAGGCGCTCCGTCTCAACGTCAAGCAACCCGCGAAATACTCCTGCGGACTCTTTGAGTGGAGCGTGAAGTAACGTGGAATAGACCCACTCTAACTCTCCCTAAGAGGGAGAGAATGGCAACACCCATGCTATCGTTTTGGCAACGAAAAGGTAGAATGCCCTTCCTTTCGCCCCTTGGCGGTAATCACTCCCCTCTCCCTTTGGAGAGGGGTTAGGGGGTGAGGCTGGTTGAAGAGGGGTTAGGGGGTGAGGCTGGTGAGGTTGCAAGTCTCTTTAATATTCCCCTGGCTTCACTCCGAACTGCTTTTGGAAGCACTTTGAGAAATAAGACGGGTTGTTGAAGCCCACCTGATAGGCGACTTCCGAGACACGATACTGCTTGGTCTTGAGCAGACGGGCTGCCTTGCGCAGACGAATGATCTGGATCATCTCGTTAGGCGTGGTGTCAGTGATCGCCTTCACCTTGGCAAAGAGTCCCGAACGACTGATGTTGAGCCGCTCGACCAACATCTGCACGTTGAAGTCGGGATTGTCTATGTTCTCCTCTATGATCTCATTCATTTGTCGCAACAGCGCGTTGTCCATCGGTGCCTTGGCCAACTCTGGTACCGGCTCGGTGGGCGTGGCGGCAAAGCGCTGCATCAGCCGGCGCCGCATGGCGATCATGTTGCGGATGCAAGCTTCGAGATACTGCATGGAGAAAGGCTTCTCGATAAAAGCGTCGGCGCCGCAGTCCATGCTCTCCGTCTTGCTGGCATCATCGGTCTTGGCCGTGAGCATGATGAAGGGGATGTGACTCGTACGGGCATCACTCCTTACACTGCGGCACAGCGCTGCTCCGTCCATCTCCGGCATCATCCAGTCACTGACAATCAACGTCACGGCATGCTTTGACAAGACATCGAGTGCCTCACATCCATTGCCGGCCGTCAGCACCTGATAATGAGGTTGGAAGTTCTTCGCGATATAGTGGCTCATATCAGGATCGTCCTCCACGATGAGCACAATTTCCTGCTGCGTGCGCTGTTCTTGCTGATTCTTAGCCTCAACCACCATCTTCTCATCTGCAGCTGTTCCCTCTTTTGTCTCTTCATTCTCGCCTTCAGCTTTCACTGCTTTTGTCGCCTCTACCGTGAGACTGGCCAAGCTCGGCACTGGCGTGACGGGCAGTTCCACGATCATACGGGTGCCCTGTCCGGGTTCCGATTCCACTTTGATCTCACCATCGTGCGCCTCCACAAGGTTGTGAACGATGGAAAGGCCGATACCCGTGCCCGGCTTGTTGTCCTTAGCCTGGAAGAAAGGCCGGAAGATCTTCTCACGATCCTCAGCACTGATGCCCGCTCCATTGTCTGCCACACTGATCATGTAGCGTCCCGCAGCCGCATCGACATGGCAGGAAAGGTCTACATGGTCGTGAGTGTACTTCGTGGCGTTGGTCATCAGGTTACTGATGATCTTGGTCAGTCCCTCCGCGTCTACAACAGCGAGGAAGTCCTGTGGCGGATAAGTCACGTCGAGGGTGATACCCCGCTGCTCCATGGAGGGACGGAAGCGCTCAGCCACTGCATGCATGATAGCCGCAATGGACTGACGCTCGAAGTGGAGTTCAAAGCCGTGCTCCACCTTGTTGAAGTCGAGCAGCTGATTGACGAGTTCCAAGAGCCGATGGGCATTGCGGTCGATGATATTCAGATCGTCGGACGCCCGCGCCTCCTTTTTCTGCATCAGCTTCTCCAAAGGACCGATGATCAGCGTGACCGGCGTGCGTATCTCGTGGGCAATCATCGTGAAGAAGCGCAGGCGCGACTCACGTACCTCAGCGGCTTTCTGTTCGCTGAGCCGCTGCATCTCGCGCTGATGACGACGTTCAGCACGACGCAATCTGAGTTGAGTATAATAATAAATAAGGAGTAGCAACACGGCAAGATAAACCAGCTTGGCAGGCAACGACCACCAAAATGGCGGATGCACCACGATGACCAGCCGCGCTTCCTCACGGCTCCAGATGCCATCGTTGTTGGTGGCTTTGACGCGGAACGTATAAGTTCCTGCGGGCAAGTTGGTATAGGTGGCGGTATGACGGTTGCCCGCCTCGATCCAGTTGTTGTCAAAGCCGTCGAGACGATAGGCAAAGCGATTTTTCTCCGGCGCACAATAGCTCAGTGCCGAGAAGGTCAGCGTGAACATGTTGTCCTTGTATCCTAAGTCCAACTGCCGAATGTCGTCCAGTGTCTCTGGCAGCAGTTTCGAGCCGACACGCTGTGGCTGGTTGAGCACCGACAGCGCTGTGATAAACACCCGTGGCGCCATACGGTTGAGCTGTATCGTGTAGGGCGAGAAGGTGCTGAAGCCTTTCACCGTGCCGAAGAACAGACTGCCGTCGGAAGCTTTCAAGGCTGCATTGGACTGGAACTGATTGCTGGCCAGGCCGTCGTAGCGGTTGAAGATACGTATGGGTTCACCGGGAACGTAGCGCACCAGTCCCAGTGTGGTGCCAATCCAAAGCGTATAGCCATCGCAGACCACACTGTTCATCTCCTGAGAAGGCGCGGCAATGTTCACCCGACGAAAGCGGTCGCTGCGTGCGTCGTAGCAGTAGAGGCCATTGCTTGTGGCGATCCACAGCTGTCCCCGCTCGTCACGGTCGATAGCGTTGACTTGTGCGGAGGGCAGGGAACCTTCCGCACGTGAGGGCATGTAGTGATGGAAACGTCCTGTATGCGGGTCCAGCCGATAGAGGCCTGCCCCTTGCGTAGAGAACCAAAGATTGCCTTTCCGGTCCTCATCGATGTCAAGGATCATCACACCGGTATGGCATACACGACGAAAGCGATGGGTGGTCTCGTCATAGAGCCTGATGTCCTCCATCGTGGCTGCCCACAGACGCCGGCGCGAGTCACGCATCAGCGCATAGCAACTCTTCACGGCGTGCTCATCCTCACCGCCTACTGCCGTAACGTTGCCACTGTTGATGTCCATGCGCAGGATGCCGTCGCTATAGGTTCCGATCCACAAAGCATTACCCTCCGCCCACAGTGCATGGACGTTGAGCGTGGACAGCCGCTGCTGAGCAGGAAAGGACATCATGGCATGATGGCTGAGCGAATAACAAGAGAGGCCGCCGTCGTCACTGCCTATCCACACGTGACCCATGCCGTCTTCACAGAAATGTCCCACCACATTGCCACGCTGTCCCTCGGCAGCCGAGAAGCTGACGAAGCGATGACTGACAGGCGAGACATATTTCACGCCACCATAGAATGTGCCATACCACAGTCCGCCCTCACGGTCACGGATGACGGTATAGACAAAGCGGTCGTCGTTGGAGACTCCAATACTTCGTGCTTTCTCGGGATAACGGCTCCAACGATTGGTAGCAGTGTCGTAGCGCAGCAGTCCGTCGTCGCAGCCAATGAGTAAAGTGTGAGGACCTATATATAATAAGGTGTGGATATGAAGTCCCACGCCCGTCAGTGTCGGATTGATGACTTGCTTCAACATTCCGTCGGTATTCATGCGGAAAAGGCCATGAGACCACGAGCCCAGCCACAGCGTGCCGTCGCCGTCTTGCAGGATGCTCATGCCGCCTCCATCAGCAGGCACCTGCCGCATCGTCACCTGCTCAAACCGCTGGCTCGCCTTGTTGAGCCGATAGAGCCAACGGTGTCCCTTGGTGGTGTAGGCCCACACCTGGTTGTCTATGCCGACACAGAGGGCACGGATGTCGCCACCGTTTTTGGGGAAAGGATATTGCCGGAGGTCATGTGTCCGCATGTTATAACGGAACACGCCCTGCCGTTGTGTGCAGATCCAGAGGTTGCCGTCGCGGTCATCTACAACTTGGTTCACCGTCGTCTTGATGCGGGTAAGAAAGGCTGAGAACTGCTCTGTACGGGTATCGAAATAGCACAGCCCGCGGCTTGTACCCACAAGCAGTCCATTGCCAAAGGCATGAAGGGTGGAGACAAAGGGATCGGAGCCGCGTAGAGGATTATAATAATAGGTGATCTCGTGGCTGTCGTAGCGGCACAGCCCGTTGTCGGTGCCCATGAAGATGAAGCCGTCACGGTCTTGCAGCAGCGAGCGCACAGTGTTGGACCGCAGTCCTTCCTCCATCGTCAGACTGCGGTAGGGCAATCCCACTGTCGCCACAGCACCGCCCGTCGCTGTCATCATGCCGGTCAACGCCGTCGACGCACTGCCTGTCATTGCCCAACCAAGCAATGCCATGACAATCCTCATCATTCTCCCAAAGATTGTTCTCATCATGTATATAGATAGGTCTTGGATAGCACAAAGTTACGGAAAAAAGAGCAAACAACTAACGCATCCAAGTATAACATAATCGTCCAAATTACTATTTTGGACGATTGTTACATCAAATTTAGACGATTTTTCCAAGTATCAAACACCATTCTCTTAATTTTGCGAACAGAATAAAAAAAATGTAAATGAAGTCTTTATGAAACTATCCAGACACATCATCATAGTTATTGCTATGGCAGCCAGTCCTCTGTTGGTTATGTCTATGCCACGTACTATCAAGAAAGTAGCCCCTATAGTGGTGAATTGTCCCGTTGGCACTTCACCCAATATGCCGAACCGCATTTGGGTTACTTACCGGGACGGATATTCTGAGTATCGACAAGTGAAATGGGCAAACTCGCCGCTTTCCACAGAACAAGACGAAGCCAATGCCCAAATGCATCCGGCCGGAAGCCAATATCAACTAAAAGGATATATTGTTGGGGACGAGACTACCGATAACGGTTATCCCATCACAGCGAGCATCAAGGTCGTAGGCAATATTCCTGCAACGCCACAGCATACGATTGCTCAAACCTTCCCCCTTTCCGACATTACTATTAATGGTATTAACCGACTCACTCACAATCGTGATGAAGCTTTGGATGAAATATGCTCATGGGATGTGACGCAACAACTTTACAATTATCGCGACACCTATAATTTACCTACTGAAGGGTATAAACGGTCTGATGGCTGGGACTCACCCGACACTAAACTTAAAGGACATGGCTCCGGCCATTATATGTCAGCAATAGCTCAAGCTTATGCTGTCACCAAGGATCCACATCAGAAAGCTATCCTCCGCGCAAACATCACCCGTATGGTCAATGAACTCCGCGAATGTCAGGAGAAAACTTTTGTGTGGAATGATTCTTTGGGCCGTTATTGGGAGGCAAGAGACTTTGCACCAGAAAACGAACTTCGTAATATGAAAGGCACCTGGGCTGATTTCGACAATTATAAGAAGCATCCCGAAAAATATGGTTATGGTTATCTCAATGCCATACCTGCACAACATTGTGCCTTAATAGAGATGTACCGGCCTTACAACAATTCCGACTGGGTGTGGGCACCATACTATTCAGTACACAAGCAACTCGCCGGGCTCATTGACATTGCCACCTACTTCGACGATAAGAATATAGCCGACAAAGCCTTACTCATTGCCAAAGACATGGGGTTGTGGGTGTGGAATCGTATGCACTATCGCACCTATGTGAAGAAAGACGGCACACAAGCAGAACGACGTGCAAAGCCGGGAAACCGCTATGAAATGTGGGATATGTACATTGCAGGAGAGGTTGGCGGAATGTCTGAAAGTCTGTCAAGACTCTCTGAAATGGTTACTGACAGCACGGACAAAGCTCATCTCTTAGAAGCAGCCAACTGCTTTGATGCTCCTAAGTTCTTTGAGCCTTTGGCTAAAAACATCGACGACATTCGCACGCGCCATGCCAACCAGCATATCCCGATGATCATCGGGGCACTACGCTCTTACAAAAGCAACCACCAGCCTTATTATTATCATATTGCACAAAACTTCTGGAATCTCGTTCAAGGCCGCTACATGTATGCTACGGGAGGAGTAGGCAATGGCGAGATGTTTCGCCAACCATATACTCAAATTCTCTCAATGGCTACCAATGGTATGCAAGAAGGTGAGGCGCAGGCCAACCCGGAGCTCAACGAAACTTGTTGTACGTATAACCTGCTTAAACTGACAAAGGATCTTAATGAATACAATCCTAATGACGCAAGTTATTTGGACTACTATGAGCGCGGCCTGTATAATCAGATAGTAGGCTCACTCAATCCCAATAAATATGAGACCACTTACCAGTATGCTGTTGGCCTCAATGCCACCAAACCTTTCGGCAATGAAACTCCCCAATCGACGTGCTGTGGAGGCACAGGCTCTGAGAACCATACCAAATATCAGCAGGCTACCTATTTCCACAATGACAGTACACTGTGGATTGGACTCTACATGCCCACCACTCTGCAATGGCGTGACAAGCATCTAACCATTGAGCAGAACTGCACATGGCCGGCTCAAAACTCCACTATACGCATTGTCAATGGAGAAGGGGACTTCACCTTAAAACTTCGCATTCCATACTGGGCTACCAAAGGTTTCCGTATTCTACTCAATGGGAAAAGCATCGCACACCACTATCAACCCAGTTCTTATGCAACGATACCATATCGCCATTGGACTCAAGCAGACAAAGTGGAGGTGATCATGCCCTTTACGAAGCACATAGAGTATGGACCAGACAAACTACCGGCAGAGGTCGCAAGCAATGACGGTACTCCGCTGAAGGCAGCATGGACAGGCGTCATCATGTATGGTCCCTTGGCTATGACAGGCACTGGAACTACGACGTGGCATCAAGCTACACTGAGTCTTGATCCAAAACTTGATCAACTTAAGCCCACAACTGAAAAGGGAAATCTGTTCACACTAAAGTTCGGCAACAAGATCTTTGAGCCGGATTACTATCGCAATTACAATTCTACTCACTATTACCGACTTCAATTCGCTGGTATCAATGACAAGAATCATACTCAAAAAAATAAATCTCAAGCCATTGCTGAACTGCGATCATTGATTGCCATTGCTACTGAACGTGTCGAAGAACAAACACGATGGAACAGTCTGACAAAGAAGGTTCCTGATTACGCGCCCTGGGCACCACATGGTTTCCAGCGTTTAGGAGATGCCATCTCTGCTGCACAAAAGCTCATGGAAACGGATCTGAAGAATATCAAAGAAAACGACCTGGAGTCTGTTACGGCAACCCTCAACAAGGCAATCAATACCATGCGTCCAGGCAACTTGGCTGAGATTGAAGACCTACAGCCGCTTACAGCATTGCTACGCCGGGCTGGCAATACTGACGAATCGTCCCCTGACACGCTCCGCAAAGCTGTCGCTTATGGAAAAATGGTCGTACGCTATGTCTCTGACGGCAGTGGCACCAAAGATATGATCAACGCAGCCGTCGGCAGACTGCGCAAGGCGATAGAATAGCAAACTAAGATAATAGACAAAAGCAAGCCAAGTATTAACCCGAATAAGGTATCACGTGAAGATGACGGATGCCTTGGACAAAAACCATAAAGACATGAAAAAAGAGCTACTTCCACTCATCATAACTTTTCACTTGAAGAAGACCTTACTGATCTAAACGAAGTCGTTGTGGTCGGATATGGTACACAGAAGAAGGCCGATGTGACGAGCAGTGTGGCAAGCGTGAAAGCCAAGGACTTCAACACGGGAAGCGTCCTGGATGCAGGACAGCTAGTTCAAGGAAAAGTGGCAGGCCTCAACATCTCTTTGCCATTAAAATATGGGACTCTTGATTGGGATAACAAGATTGACGTAACTGGAGACTGGAGACCAGACACCTGTCAAATTTGGAGGACTGTATGACGAATGGGGTTGGGAATTTGCCTGTGAGGCACAACGCCGCACACAAATGATACGCTTCGGAACCTTTACAACCAAAAACTAGTTTAATCATACTGCAATCACTGATGGACACACTGCGATCTTCCCTATTCCGCTCAGCGCAATGGAAACCAACGGAAACCTGAAGCAAAATCCAGGATATGAGTCAAATAGATAGGAGATAGGTACGCTTACCACAACACAAATAATGCCATGAGTCAAAAATAATGAGTTTTGGCTCATGGCATTAATCATAAAAGGGTAGTACTGGTACAAAAAAATATCAAGCAATCATTTCCACCAGTTTCTCCACCAACCTCGGCACGGCATAGTCGCTGAGACGGGATTCCGGCACCCATATATAGTCTTCGGGCAACGGCGGACGCTGGTCGGTATCGAGGACATAAAAGTCAGCCATGAGGATGCGGTGGGTCAAAACATGCTTCACGCCGGTGGCCAACTGCCTGAGATGACCGGGCCATTGTGGCAGGGACTGATCTTCGAAGAGAGGCGGCTCCCACAGTCCTTGCCAGATATCTCCGGCACCACGACGGTGGATGGTGGTGTAGCCATGGCAGCGGACATATATATAAATAAGGTGTCGGATGGTGATCTTAGTCTTCTTCAGCTTCACGGGCAGCTCTTCGGCTATGCCCCGCCTGTGCGCTTCACAGTCTTCCAAAAAGGGACAGAGCAGACACGAGGGCGACTGCGGCGTGCACTGCGTAGCACCAAAGTCCATCATCGCCTGGTTGAAGAGACTGGCACCACTGGTCTCCTCACCTTGAGGCGACAGTGCGGTATGCGGTGCGGCATGGATCAGTTCATCGGCCAAACGGGTGAAGAGATGCTTGCCCTCCGTGGTGTTGATGGGTGTGTCGATGGCGTAGAGACGGGAGAGCACACGATAAACATTGCCGTCGACAGCAGCAGCTGTGACGCCAAAAGCCAATGAAGCTATGGCGGCAGCCGTGTAGTCGCCCACGCCTTTGAGCAGTCGGATCTCCTCTAAAGTACGAGGGAACTGCCCCAAAGCGACGATCTGCCGCGCTGCCGTGTGAAGGTTGCGGGCACGCGAATAGTATCCTAAGCCTTGCCACATTTTCAGCACTTCATCCTCTGTGGCCGCGGCGAGCGTCTCAACCGTAGGCCAGGCTTGCATGAAACGCTGCCAATAGGCGGTGCCCTGACTGATGCGTGTCTGCTGCAAGATGACTTCACTGAGCCAAATGGCATAAGGATCACGGGTATGGCGCCACGGCAGGTCACGGCCATTGGCCGCGTACCATCTCAACAGCGTGGCACAGAATGCAGCAGGACTCATAGGCGCTGTTCTCTCTTACGTGCGCATTCGGGACAGAGGCCCTTGATCATATAGTTGATGCTCTCCATCTGAAAGCCTTCGGGAATAGCGACCTGAGGCACCGGCGTGTCCTCCATGCAGAAGATGCGATGGCACTGCCTGCAATAGAAATGGACGTGCAGATCATCATCGCTGTCGCCGTGGCGATGGCAAATCTCATACTTCACCTGCCCGTCACCATCTTCTAATGAGTGAACCAGATGATGCTCACGAAACACCATGAGACAGCGGAAGATACTGCTCTTGTCCACCGAGAGCAGTCCCCGCTCCAAGTCACTGATCGACGAGGGGGCGTCTTCAGTGGCTAAGGCGCGCACGACAAGGATGCGGTTGCTCGTCGGCTTGATGCCGTGGGCTTCCAAGAGTTGAATACATGTATTTTCGTCCATAACTGCAAAAGTAGTTCTTTTGCATCTCTCAGCCAAATGTTTTGCTGTTTATTTCTTCGTCTTTTCTATTTGGGAAAGGCAGTAACACAAATGGCTCTGCTCAAAATAAAAAACATTAAAAAGCTATGACATCATTGCGCTTTTCTTGCGGTTCATCATAAAACACACTATCTTTGCAATATTATTATTATCTTAACATACTTTTTTATGAAACTTAGAAATGTTATTGCCACCTTGCTGCTCTTCGTCGGTGCGCAGGCATGGGCTCAGATGCCCGACATGACTGTACCCGTGGACACTGCTGTGAGGATTGGCAAGCTCAGCAACGGATTGACTTACTTCATCCGCCGCAACAACTGGCCTGAGCACCGTGCCAACTTCTACATTGCACAGAAAGTAGGCTCTTTGGAGGAGAACGAGGACCAGCGCGGACTTGCACACTTCCTTGAGCACATGGCCTTCAACGGCAGTGACCACTTCAAGGGCAACGACCTTATTGAGTGGTGCCGCGCACACGGCATCGAGTTTGGTGCAGACCTCAACGCCTACACCAGCATCGACCAGACGGTCTATAATATCGACAACGTGCCTACCCAGCACGTGGGTACACTCGACTCCTGCCTGCTCATCCTGCGCGACTGGTCATGCGGTCTGTCTCTTGAGCAGAGTGAGATCGACAAGGAGCGTGGTGTCATCCACGAGGAGTGGCGTCTGCGTACTTCTCCTTCCAGCCGTATGTTTGAGCGTAACCTGCCGAAGCTCTATCCCGGATCGAAATATGGCGTACGCTATCCTATCGGTCTGATGTCGGTCGTCGACAACTTCAAGCGCAAAGAGCTGGTCGACTACTATCATAAATGGTATCACCCCGATCATCAGGGACTCATCATCGTCGGTGACGTAGACGTCAACCGCACGGAGGCTCAGATCAAGAAGCTCTTCGGCAACATCAAGAACCCGGCC
Source organism: uncultured Prevotella sp. (assembly GCA_945873145.1). GTDB lineage: Bacteria > Bacteroidota > Bacteroidia > Bacteroidales > Bacteroidaceae > Prevotella. The sequence goes on along the minus strand of CAMCBZ010000009.1, from coordinate 23,788 downwards.
AACGAGGCCAAGCTGGTTGACGAGCCCGTGCCCGACAACGCTGAGCCTATCGTCATCATCGACAAGGACAAGGAATATCCTACGTCTTCTGTCGACCTGATGATGAAGCATGATGTCTTTCCCGACAGCCTGAAACAGACGCTGCCCTACCTGATCCAGAATTATGCCAAGCAGGCTGTCACCGGTATGCTGGCCCAGCGCTTCACCGAAGCTGCTCAGAAAGCCGACTGTCCCTTTGTCAGTGCAGAGGCCGGCGACGGCAACTACATCTTCGCCAAGACCAAGGATGCTTTCGACATCAGCGCATCTCCAAAAGATATGAGCAAGACAGCCGACGCTCTGAAGGCTGCTTATCTCGTCGTGCGCCAGGCTGCTGAGTTTGGCTTCACACCGACTGAGTACGAGCGCTATAAGAGCAACTTCCTCAGCGGTCTCGACAAGATGTACTCCAACAAAGACAAGCGCACCAACTCTTCTTTCTATCAGGCTTGCTTGGGCTACTTCCTCAACAACGAGCCTATGCCCAGCATCGACTACACCTACAATATGATGAAGAAGCTCGTGCCCGCCATCCCCTTGGAGGCTATCAACCAGGTGCTCCCTGAGCTGATCTGCAAGAGCGACACCAACCTCGTCATCATCAACTTCAACAACGAGAAGGACGGTGCCGTCTATCCTACGGCCGAACAGCTCCTCGACGCCGTGCATCAGGCACGTGCCGAGAAGATCCAGGCTTATGTAGACAATGTGAAGAACGAGCCGCTCATCAAGACCATGCCTACAGCCGGCAAGATCAAGAAAGAGGTAGCAAGCAAGAAGTTCGACTACAAGGTGCTCACACTCTCCAACGGTGTCACCGTGGTGCTGAAGAAGGTTGACTTCAAGAAAGACCAGGTCACCCTTAGCGGACAGGGCGGACAAGGCGCATCGGTTTACGGTAAGAACGACTTTGCCAACCTGCAAGCTTTTGACGATGTGATCGGCATCTGCGGACTGGGCGACTTCTCCAACACCGAGCTGAGCAAAGCGCTCGCCGGCAAGATCGCCAATGCTGACCTGACCATGAGCGACCGCCACATGAACATCAGCGGCAGCTCTACACCGAAGGATGTGGAGACCATGCTGCAGATGACTTATCTCTACTTCACCAACATCAAGAAAGATCCCGACTCATACGGCAATCTCATCCAGCAGTACAATGTAGGACTGAAGAACCGTGAGCTCGACCCACAGACAGCACTCAGCGACTCTGTCACCGCTACGCTCTACAGCCACGACTGGCGCCAGGCTCCTATGCTGCTCAAGGACGTGAAGGACATCAACTACGACCGTATCCTGCAGATGGCTAAGGAGCGCACAGCCAATGCCAACGGCTGGACATTCTTCATCACCGGTAACTTTGACGAGGCTACCATCCGTCCGCTCATCTGCCAGTATCTCGGTGCCCTGCCTGCTACCAAGGCTAAGAACCCAGAGAGCAAGCGCGTGAGCGAGGTGACCGACAAGACTGTCGACAACACGTTCTACCGCAAGATGGAGACACCGAAGTCTACTGCTTACATGTTCTGGATGAACAAGAAGCTGCCCTACTCGCTCGACAATTCCGTGAAGATGGACATTGCCGGACAGATTCTCTCGATGGTCTATCTCAAGCAGATCCGCGAGGAAGCCAGCGCCGCCTACAGTTGTGGTGCACAGGGCGCACAGGTTCTTGCCGACGACGGCTACCATATCGCACAGCTCGTGGGCTACTGCCCGATGAAGCCTGAGAAGAAAGAGATCGCCCTGAAGATCATGGACGAGGCTGTGAAGGACCTCGCCGAGAAGTGCGATGCGGAGATGCTCTCCAAGGTACAGAAACTGATGGTCAAGCAGTTCGACACCAACGCCAAGACCAATGGCTTCTGGGGTGGCATCGTCTACAACGACTATAAGCTCCATCAGGACAACTACACCGACTACAAGAAGACGGTAGAGGCTCAGACGCCTGCCTCCATCTCTGCTTTCGTCAAGCAGTTCCTCGCCGGTGCCAACAAGGTCAGCATCGTCATGCTGCCGAAAGAGTAAAGCACATCAATTGTTGATTGCAACAAGCCATCATCTCATGATGGTGGCTTGACAATCTTCTTATCAATAGCAAGCCCCCATTGGACCGGTGTCCAATGGGGGCTTGCGCGTTTTTGGTCTTCCAATTAGTCAGAAATATGTATTTAATCATTCCCTTTCATTCTTCACATCTTTTACTTATGACCATCCGTTCTTATTGTCCTCTGATTTTCTTGTTTTGAACTGTTCTGCAAAGTCTATAGTTGAAACCACATCAATATCATCTATAAACTTGAAATGCTTTGTATTACTAGTAACAATTACATCACATTGCGCAGCTTTAGCACATTCATATTGCAGTACATCCTCGAAATCAGAGGCATCAATCTCGTAAGCCAACCTTAGTTGGTCATTATTCATCGGCAAAACAGTTATGTCATCGAATGTATCCTTCAGCAGATTGCGCATCTCCTTGGTTGTTCTCCCTTTCTTTAAGGTATAGGCAGCATTAGCTACTGTCAAAAACGAAACATAGCAGTCAATGGCTTTATAGTCACCTGCCGTGAGAATAGCAGTAGCACTTAGATAATTATCACGTGCCAACACTGAATCAAGGATGACATTTGTATCAAGAAACACCCTCTTCATTTACTCAAGATATATTTAAGCCTTTCGTCTGATTCTATGTCCTTTGGGTCAATGGTCACACATCCCATCAATTTCCTTCTTTTCGGCGAAATGATATACCCTCCAATATCGGTGGCGGTATCATTTGATGGTATCATGTCTGAACCAGAAGGCTCAAGCAATTTCGAGGCTAGCCATCTTCTGTCACTGGCGGTCAGCGACAGTCCCTGGATAAAACTCCATAAGTTATTCATTGATACAGTTCCCATATTACTTTCACTTTATTCATCGCAAATTTAGCAATAATATTCTATAACTGCAACATTAAATGCATAATTCTAACTTGAATCATTAACTTTACCGTTGAGAATACTAATTGCAATACTTAAAATATTTCCGTTTAACTACCAGACCTTATTTATAAATGCATAGTGACTTTTAAAGCAGTTTATTCAAATCCTCCATAGGGAAATTCGGCAGCTGGCCAGGGAACCATCCTTTTTCCCGCAACGCTTCGTAAGGGCTTCGCAAGATATCTGATTAAAGGCACATAAAAAAGTCTTCCCGCGACACTCGGTATTGGCATAACGGGACGGAAGCTATAGAGAACCTTCTGGACATGAATGGTTTTATAAACACTATCCCACTTGTCCCGTCTTTAGCTCATGCTCTAAGAAAGAGTACACATATCTGGGACTTTGGAAATAAAGGCGTGTGCGATCATCCAACAACTTTTGGTAAGTGTCGGAATTAATCACCAACGACAAAGCCTGATCCAAGTTCAATTTCTTGTCCTTCTCCATCAGCATCGTTGCCAGTTCTGCTACCATGCTATTTTTCATTTCATCTATCTCACTCATAGTCTCACAAGATGATCGATTGCCTTCTGTGTACCAAAATAATATTGGATGGTAATGCCTTTCATAAACTTCAATCGTTTTATCAGTGTTGCCATGTCAATATCGTGGTTATTGAATTTCCACAACTGTAGGCCAACTCTATCATTCGCAATAGGTCCTTTTACTATATCGTAGTCGTGGACGGGATTATCTGTCCTGTTGTTGCGGTTAGTAAGGATAAACTCTGCCCATTCCTCCGTATAGTCATCAAAGGTCAGTACCTTCAACTCGCCAGAAGTCATCAAGTCGGCATCAAACTCGTAGGTAAGAACTGTCGGTACACCACCGGCAATATCAACACGAGCCTGCGCAAGAGCTTGTGCTTACTCAAGATCATCGGAAAGATAGAAACCTTGTCCGAAGTCCTTGCCCGGCTTCGACTTCTTCAAGTCGATGCGATCAAAGTTCATATTGGTTCCGTGATATAACTTCATCCCAGCTCTCCTCCCATTCTTCTGCACAGCGTGGCAATGTCGTCAATCATCGACTCAAACGACTGTGTGTGAGCATAGTCGTAATGTTTGTCAATGAATTCAATGCCCTTGAACCGGCTCAAATAGTTGAATGCCTGTTTCACCGTGAGTCCGAACCGTTTGCCGAACTCATAGATAAAGACCATTGTCCAATCCAGTTTATCTTTGTTGCTGTATACCATTTTCCTCTATTTGTTTTGCAAACTATCAATTCTAAAGTCTCTTATGCAAACAGCTGAGTCATTCCTCCTTCGTTGTCCCAACCAATTGCTTCACCATCCAGTCGCTGATGGTTCCGGTCTCTGACGAGAACGAGCAGGCGATGGCGTAGACGGCGCGGCTGTCGTGGGCGTAGGGCTCGGCATAGCCGCGGTCAGAGATCTGCGCCATAGCCTCAGCGGCAGGGCGGTCGAGCTTGTACTCAAAGATATAGACATAGCGCGGTGTCTCTATCACGCAGTCGGCACGGCCCTTCGACGTCGCCTTCTCGTGGTAGACCGTGTTGCGGCAACTGCCGATCAGACGCATGATCAGATATACTGTGTACTGGAACTGACGCTCATGACTCTTCTCGCTGTTGCTCTCGCGCACAGAATACGGAATGCTCGCCAGGAAGTCGTCCAACAGATTGCGGAAGTCCTCCGGCTTGCCATGGTGCAGGGCTTTCTTCAGTTTGTTGGCCCAGCTGTTAGGTTCTGTAGGCGTATGGAAATAGCCCGAGGCAAGGATGGCAAGAAAGCCCGAAGCAACCTCGTGGTTGGGAAAGTCGAGCTTGTACTCCTCGTCCTCACGGTTATAACCCTTGATGGTGAGATAACCACTCTGATAGATCATCGGCACGGGCGCCTCCACTGTAGCACGGTAGTCCACAAACTCTTGAGCCTCATAGCTGCGGGCAATGATGTCCTGGATATTCTCATTGCTGTGGGCGAGCAGTCGCATCAGATAGCTCGGCGTGCCGGAAGCGAACCAGTAGTCCCTAATATTGTCATCTGCAAAGGCATTCAATAGCGAGAAGGGATTGTAGATGTCGGTCATCCCATTACTGAAGTGATACCCGTCGTATCGCTGTTGCAGTTGAGACTTAGCTTCTTCAACAGAAAGCATGTTTGTATTGGCCAATTCCTCTATAGAAGATGCAAAGACTTTGTTCAACTCTTCCCTACTGATACCACAGATAGTATCAAAGCGAGGATTCATGCTTATATCTCTTGCATTGTTGAATCCCGAGAACACGCTCACCTGCGCAAACTTGGTGACGCCCGTAAGGAACACGAAGCGCAGGTCGGCGTCGGCAAGCTTGAAGACGGAATAGAAAGCCTTGAGCGTCTCACGGTTATGATCCTCGATGAGCACCTCGTTGTCACCGACACGGGTCTTCAAACCCGTGTCCATCGCGTCGAGCATAGGCTTGTCGTATTCATCAACGAGCACCACGCAGGTCTTGCCCGTCTGTACATGAGCTTGACGCAGCACGTCGGCCAGGCGCCGGCCGGGCTGGTCGGTAGCTGGCTTCACGCCGTATTGCTGTTCCCACTTGACCAAATAGCCATTAAGCGTCTGCTCCAGGGCATCCGCCTCAGTGTAGTTGGAACCATTGAAGTCGATCTCGAAGACGGGATAAGTCTCCCATTTCGTCTCCAAGTTCTCTATCTTCAAGCCCTTGAACAAGTCATGGCGACCCTCAAAATAGTATTTGATAGTAGACACCAACAGCGACTTGCCAAAGCGCCTGGGGCGACTGAGGAAATAGACGCCTTTGTCTTTGGTCAATTCATAAACCATGTTGGTCTTGTCTATATAAACAAAACCATCATTGATGATACTTGCGAAGTCTTGTATGCCTATTGGATAGTTCATCTTCTACTGCTGTTATTACCGATTGCAAATATAGGAAATATTCCGCAGAACACAAAGGAATAAGCCTGAAAAGAATGCCATACAAAGGCTGTCAGTGATAGCTCTGATGGGCAGACTTATACTTAACTCAATCCTCTCTATAAAGTTCATTTACCATTTGAGGGCTGAGACGACAAAGTGCCCACTACCCACGGCCGGGTCGCAGATGCGGATAGAGTTGACAATATCGTTGGCTTCCGTGCGCGTCTCCCGGTTGAGCGGTCCCAACAGGTCTGCTATTTCTTCCACATCACGACAGTGCCAGCCTTTCTTCCGGTTGAACTGCTCCACCACGGCCTGCCGAATGACCGTGTCACAGATGTGCTGAGTGATGTAGCCCGGTGTGAAGAAAGACCCGTCCTTGTAACCATTGATTTTCTCGAAGATTGCATGATGAGGTTCTTGTTATATTCCTCGCTTTCCTCGGTTTTGATGCGGTCGGCAAGCGTACGCATCTCTTCCTTAAAAACAGAAACAGCTTCCTTGCTGACAAGCAAGGTCATATAGCCTTTCAGCAAAGACTGTTTGGGGGTAAGGATCCTCTTTGGCATTATGCTAATGTGTGTATGCTTGAATCGTGTGTGTTATGAATTTGCTTCACCATCCAGTCGCTGATGGTTCCGGTCTCTGACGAGAACGAGCAGGCGATGGCGTAGACGGCGCGGCTGTCGTGGGCGTAGGGCTCGGCATAGCCGCGGTCAGAGATCTGCGCCATAGCCTCAGCGGCAGGGCGGTCGAGCTTGTACTCAAAGATATAGACATAGCGCGGTGTCTCTATCACGCAGTCGGCACGGCCCTTCGACGTCGCCTTCTCGTGGTAGACCGTGTTGCGGCAACTGCCGATCAGACGCATGATCAGATATACTGTGTACTGGAACTGACGCTCATGACTCTTCTCGCTGTTGCTCTCGCGCACAGAATACGGAATGCTCGCCAGGAAGTCGTCCAACAGATTGCGGAAGTCCTCCGGCTTGCCATGGTGCAGGGCTTTCTTCAGTTTGTTGGCCCAGCTGTTAGGTTCTGTAGGCGTATGGAAATAGCCCGAGGCAAGGATGGCAAGAAAGCCCGAAGCAACCTCGTGGTTGGGAAAGTCGAGCTTGTACTCCTCGTCCTCACGGTTATAACCCTTGATGGTGAGATAACCACTCTGATAGATCATCGGCACGGGCGCCTCCACTGTAGCACGGTAGTCCACAAACTCTTGAGCCTCATAGCTGCGGGCAATGATGTCCTGGATATTCTCATTGCTGTGGGCGAGCAGTCGCATCAGATAGCTCGGCGTGCCGGAAGCGAACCAGTAGTCCTTTGCCTTTTCAAATTTGAAAGTGTTCAATAAGGAGAATGGATTATAGATGTCTGTCATAGCCTCACTGAAGTGATACCCGTCGTATCGCTGTTTAAGTTGAGATTTCGTCTCTGCAACGGAAACAGCATTTGCGTTGGCCAGTTCTTCGATGGCTGGCGCAAAGATGGAGTTCAACTCTTCTGTGGTGATGCCACAAATGGCATCAAAGCGAGGAGACATGCTGATGTCTTGTGCATTGTTAAATCCCGAGAACACGCTCACCTGGGCAAACTTGGTAACACCCGTGAGGAACACAAAGCGCAGGTCGGCGTCGGCAAGCTTGAAGACGGAATAGAACGCCTTGAGCGTCTCACGGTTATGATCCTCAATGAGCATCTCGTTGTCACCGACACGGGTTTTCAATCCCGTGTCCATCGCGTCGAGCATGGGCTTGTCGTATTCGTCAACGAGCACCACGCAGGTCTTACCCGTCTGTACATGAGCTTGATGCAGCACGTCGGCCAGGCGCCGGCCGGGCTGGTCGGTAGCAGGCTTCACGCCATATTGCTGTTCCCACTTGACCAAATAGCCATTGAGTGTCTGCTCCAGTGCATCCGCCTCCGTGTAGTTGGAACCATTGAAGTCAATCTCGAAGACGGGATAAGTCTCCCATTTCGTCTCTAAGCTCTCTATCTTCAAGCCCTTGAACAAGTCATGGCGACCCTCAAAATAGTATTTGATAGTAGACACCAACAGCGACTTGCCAAAGCGCCTGGGGCGACTGAGGAAATAGACGCCTTTGTCTTTGGTCAATTCATAAACCATGTTGGTCTTGTCTATATAAACAAAACCATCATTGATGATACTTGCGAAGTCTTGTATGCCTATTGGATAGTTCATCTTCTACTGCTGTTATTACCGATTGCAAATATAGGAAATATTCCGCAGAACACAAAGGAATAAGCCTGAAAAAGGACCAGTAGCCTCCCTGCTCATCGCCGGGACAGCCACAACCCAAAGAAGCGGTCATAGACTTGGTAGCCGGCAGGAGACTTATACACCAGTTCCTTATCGGTCAGGCTCTTCAGTGAACTGCTCACGCTGCTGGCACTTGTCAACCGATAGCGAGCGATGAACAGTCCGCTGTTTGGCGCTGAGACATATCCCTCATGGGCAATGGCGTCGAGCAGCTTTTGCTGTTTCTCGGGCAGCAACGAAAAGATCGTCTCGTAATAGGCATTGTTGTCCTGCACCAGTTGTCTGATGGCCTCATCAGCCTGGTGTTCGGTCACGACATCCTCACCGTCGGCATAGAGTTGCTTGAGCACACTCTGCACGTACCACGTGTGCCCCTCCAGCATGTTGTAGAAATAGTGAAAGACATCCTTATCGAGCTGATGCCCTTGCTGCCGGAAGAAGTGACTGGCAAACGTGTAATAAGGAGCCTCATCAATAGCTTGCAGTTCCATCAGACGCGTGCTTTGGAAGAAGGGTCGGTTAGGCGAAAGGAAGATGTCGGCCATGAAGTGGCGTTTGCTGCCCGAAAAGATGAAATGCGCATTGTGCAAAAACTGTATGTAGGAGCGCAGCTGGGCCTCCACACCTTTCTCCGGATAGGACATGATCTGCTGAAACTCGTCAATAGCCACATAAATCTGCTTGCCGGAGTCTTTCATGAGATCGAAGATCTGCTTGAGGTCCACCGTGCTATCCCTCGACTCCAGTGTCACCGACACCGAAGGCTCGCCCGTCATCGGGTCCATGCTCACCACAGGCCGCCATGCAGCGAAGAACTGCATGGCACGGCGCAAAGCCTTCTCGCCTTTGGAGAGCAGGGCTTTGAGAAGGGCAGTGCCGAACGCTTGCACGAAGTCAGATAAGTCGTTGGTGCCAAAGATGTCGACGTAGACGCACACCGTGTCCTTCGCCTCGTGTTGAAGTCGATAAAAAGCATTCTTGATGAATGCCCGGTCTTCCCCATGCGACGGGGCGAGAAAAGCGTGATGTTCCATCCATTGTTCATGTCAGAGATCAGTTGCGTGGTCTCTGCCTCGCGGTCGCAGAAATACTCCGGACTCTCATAGCCGTAGACGAGAAAAGGGTTGCTTAGCTTCTCCATGACAGTTAGAATTAACGGTGATTACGTAAGCATCGTTACGAACTTTCCGTAACGCAAAGTTCGTAAAATTATTCCATATCACCAAAAAATCCACGGCTTTTCAATGCGAATAAGGCTACATTCACAGATAAATACACGCACAAGTAAGCTGTAAGAAGGCATTCTCAAAAAGACAAGTCTGGAAGCACACGCAGAGTCATGGTGAATTCTGGAAGCAAAAGATCAGTCTGTAAGAATGGAGTTTACCAAGCTCACGTACTTACAAAAGATTGTAAGTGAGTCAGTTGCAGGTTATCTACACAATAAAAACAGCAAATATCAAGTCATCATTTTCGTTATTTTTTGATGGTCAAACGTTCGTTAGACATATAGTCAAACAAACGTCAGCCAATCGGCTGACGTTTGTTGTCCATTTGGCTAACGTTCGTTTGACCATGTAGTTTCAACGCTTTTGACATATAGTAGAACGTATTGGATGACTTACCAAAAGGCATACTACATTCGTATATTCCACAAAAACGTAGACAGCGGGAAGGCTTCGTCTTGAAAAGTGCAAGAGAGACAACTACCTAACCTTCACGTAAAAAAGCCTCATGGGCACCCAGTTGAGACTGAATGCCCATGAATAATCATGCAGGTCTAAAGTTCTCCGACAGGTTCAAGACGCCATTTCGAGTTGTCGCTGTCGAAGTCGTAGGGCGCAAGCGTCGGCGTGCTGTCACCGGCGGAATAGAGGCAGTAGCGGGTGTTGTCGCCTCTCATGCCGGGAATGGCCTTGGGCATGATGCGATATGCGCCGTCGGTCAACTGCTCTATACGCCATAGCTGATTGTCAGCGCCCTCGTATGCCGGCACAGTTGTCAACTCTTTGTCGGCGGTAGCAGCCAAAGCCCGGTGCGTGCCACGAACCATGATCTTGAAATAAGGAGCACTCAGGTAGCCACCCTTCTCGGGCACCGCTACGATCGTCCACAGCTGATTGGGTCGGAACATATAGTCGCTGCAGCGCACACGGATGTCGCCCTTGGGCCACGACGGTTCCACCTCCTCAAGTTTCTGGCTGTCCAGTCGCTTTACCGGACTGTTGGGATCGATGCGGAAAAACGGTTCGATGTCGCGTTCCATCCTGACGAAGTCCACAGCAAGCTCAAGGGAATAGCCGCGCCGCTCTGAGGCAATCTCGTAGTCGCCACCACAGAATGGCTTACCCGCCACCGGCCAACCATTGTGCCAGAGCAGTGGCAGGATGCCCAGGACACTGCGCCCGCTGCGGTCGAGATCGGACTCGAAATGGCACGACATCACCTCCACGCCCTTGTCAACGATGGTGCGGCCGAAATGTCCAGGGCCGTACTTGCGGTCACCGGCAGCCACCACCATGCGGCCGCCACCGTGAAGCATGTCGCGGCCAACGTTGTCGAGATAGGGTCCTTCCACGCTGCGCGACCGTCCCACCACGATGTTGTAGGTGGAGTTAGGCCCGTCGCAGCAGGTGCCGTGCGTGCCAAGCAGATAATACCAGCCGTCTCGATAGATGAGATCCGTGGCCTCGCAGTCGATGGCGATGTCGCGCTCCTTGTTGCCGGCAATGCGCTGGCCCGTTGCCGGATCGAGTTCTATGAGCCGTATGCTGCCGAAATAGGTGCCATAGGTCACCCACAGCCGCCCCGTGTTCGGGTCAAGGAAGAGGCAGGGATCGATCGCGTCCTGGTCTTCCAAACCGTCGGACGAGCAGACCTCCACAGGCTTGGAGAACCGGAAGTCGGGTGACTTCGGGTCGAGTGTTTTGTTCCACATCGTGAGGATGCGGCCATTGTGTCCGCCACCGAGACCGCCGCCCGTAGCACCATAGATAACGAGGTATCGGTCACCAATCTTCATCACGTCGGGAGCAGCGCCGCCACCGGGACGGACAGCACCACTGTGCCATGTCCATCCGTCGTCAGAGATCAGTCCGCCGCCACCCGTCCCAAACGTGTAGTACTTACCATCGCATTCGGCCAGTGTTGACGGATCGTGGATATAGGGAGCGCCGGCTTGAGCAAAAGCCGAGGCCGTCATAGCGGCCAAAGCCAAGAGGGAATAGAGTCTTTTCATTTCTTCGGAAGGATTAGCGTTAGTGGTTCTACAACAGGACGGCCCTCATCATCGAGGAAGCGGGCACAGAAATCGCTGAGTCCCGGCCCGTTGATGACAGCACAGCGTAGGATGTTGCGACCCGCATGAAGCGTGAGCCGCCCCGACCGGCCATCGTCCTCTACCATGCGGCGGTCGCCTTCGAGCGTGAGCACATGATCGCCGTTGAGCCACCACGACGAGGCTCCGTTGGAACCGACAGACAGGCGCACGCCTTGAATCTCACGCGGACAGTCGATGACAGTCACGGCCCAGAAGAGTGAGCCATAGGTTTGCTGTCCCCACCGTTCGGCAAAGCGGAAGAGACGTACATTGTAGTTCTCGCTGTCGAGCGCGTGCCATTTCAGCTTTTGGTCGCCGACCCGCACTTGCTGACCATCGTGCGGCAACCGGGTCATCTGCCCTTTGAAGTATTCCTTGCTGAAGGCCTTTTGCAGATAGCTGTCGGTGAAGACTACGTTGGAGCGGATGTCCTGACGGACCGGTTCCAGCAGCAACCAGCGCCGCAAATAGCCTTGGGCATCGGGACGCACAGCCACAGAAGTAGCCGGAACAAAGTACTTTGGCCGGTTCTTGAAGCGCAGCCAGCCCACATCCACGCCCTTGTCGTTACAGGTCAGCACGATCTCGGCAACGCCCCGCGGCGTATAGAGCAACGGCACTGCCAGCGACATCCACTGTCCACTATAGTCACGGCGGAACGGTCCGCCTCCGCCTTTCACGACGACATCCACCCGCGCGATGACCTTGCCCGTGGCACTGCCCTCGCGCACGAGCAGCTCGGCGTTGTCCCGGGCCCGCACGCTCAGCGTGAGATAGGCGTCGGTCAATGACGAGAAGTCGACGCGCCCGTAGCGCAGCCAGCTGCCTTTGCCCGGCAGGGAAGCGTATCGGCTCAGATGATGCTCGTTGCCGTCGGCAGTGCCAACGGTCACTCCGGCAGACATCTCGCGGCTGTTGCCCATCACCAGACGGTCAGAGGCTGACGCTACAGTCTGTGACAGTGCGGCAGTGGGCAACAACGTTACCGCGAGCAAACTTAAATAATAAGAGAGAGAAAGATTCATCATCAGTGAAATGAAAAGCGAAAAGCCTCCTCCACGCAGGCGGAGGAGGCCATCACTCTGGAAAGACTACTTAGTAGAAGCACTCTCCCATCCCGGGTTCTGCTTCAGATTAGGATTCATATTGATCACGTCGGAAGGATAGGGGAACAGACGGTCTTTGTCCTCAAAGCCGACCTTGAAGCCCTTGTCCATCGCCTCGTGAGTGTGGGTGATATAGAAGCGGCTGTTGGCTTCCGTGCCATTCTCCCAGACAACGTTCTCGTCGCCCGACTGCACAGGGCGGAAGACTTTGTCGAAGAGGTGGGGCACCTGCTTGCCCGCTTCTTTCAAGTGAGCCAGACCGACAGGGTCGTTCCAGCGGAGAATATCCTGGAAGCGGCAACCTTCAAACCACATCTCGAACATCTTCTCCTTCTTCAGCACTTCCATGTCTACATTGGCGCTGATGGTCTTGGAACCGGCACGCTCCTGGATCAGATTGATATACTTCTTTGCCTCGGCATTGTCGCCGGTCTGCAGACAGCACTCGGCATAGTCGAGCAGCACCTCAGCATAGCGCATGACGATGATGTTGTTCAGTCTGAGATTGTTGCCGTGCACACCGCCGTCGTCGGTGTCGCTGGCACGCATCAGCAGTTTAAACGGCAGATAGAAGCTCTGGCAATAGAGTCCCTGGGTAGGATCCTTGATACCGATCTTGTTTGACTTCTTCTTCTCCTCAAGCGGCATGTTGTTCAGTGCGTCGTTTTGATACTTCATACCCTGGATGCCCGAAGTCTGGTAGACAGCGTCGTCGATGTGCATGAGAGTAGCCTTGAAGCGTGGCGAATCACCATCGTTGTCATGGAAAGCCTTGCCAAACCACTCCGGCACACCAATGGATCCCCATCCGTCAAGGCCGCAGTAGGTATAGGCAGGATTGACGACGAAGTTGCCGGCACGCCAGTTGAAGCAGTTGGACTCCATCCAGGTGGAATGGTTCATATAGCCCAGTCCCTGTCCGGTGCTCCAGTCTCCGGCCGCAGGGTTGTAGCGCATGTTGATCTCAAAGATTTTCTCCGGTGCGCCGTCGCCCTCGACATGGAAGAGGTTGGCAAACTGACTGCCGGGCACCAAAGCGTATTTGCCGGAATCGATGACCTTCTTGAACTCGGCCTTGGCCTCGTCATACTTCTTGGCAAACAGCAGCGCCTTGCCGGCCAGCGCGTGGGCAAAGCCCTTGGTGACGCGATAGGCACCGAACTTGTCCGCCGTGCTCTTGCGCTCAGTCAGGTCGGGCTCAGCCTCCTGGCACTCTTTGGCAACCCACTCGAAATACTGTTGCTGCGTCATCTCGCTGTTGGAAGGCAAGTCGTTCGCTTCGAGCAGATGGTCGACAAGAGGCGGCTGGCCCCAGTAGCACGACAGCAGGAAGAAGTTGTAAGCCCGCAACACACGTGCCTCGGCAACGGCCTGCTTCTGATAGGCCGTCGATGACTCCTTGAACTTCTCGATGACAAGATTGTCACTGTGCACCGAGAGATAGAGGCCCTTATAGTGGAAGTTGATGGCTTCGGGATTGCTCAAGTAGCGGAACTGGTTGACGGCACCGCCAAACTCATGGTCGCCATAGTTGCCGCCGCCATAGAGCACGTCGTCGCCCGGGTCGTTGGCCAGCACACGCGCCGGCGTGTAGATGCCCGGACCGCCGCTTATCGTGGTACGTCCCAGCGTGTTGACCATAAAGCCCTCGTAAGCTGATGCCAGCGCCTTAGCGCAATCGGCGTCAGTCTTATAGAATTCACTCTCACTCGTCACACCCTTCTGAGGGATATCCAGCTGATCTTCGCAGGAGGAGAATGCTGCCACGCCGACAAGCAGCGCGAACAATGGAATTATATGTTTGTTCATTGTTGTTTCGTTTTAAATCATTAGAATGTAACGTTCACACCGAAGACCACCTTCTTGGACATAGGATAGTTGCCGTTGTCGAAGCCACGTGACACACCGCTGTTGAGTGATGAGGTCTCAGGATCGGCACCCGGATAGCTGGTGATGGTGAAGAAGTCGTCAAGAGAGACAGAGAAACGGAGCGCGTTGACCATGAACTTTCTGGTGATGCTCTGTGGCAGGGTATAGCCGAGCTGTATCTGCTTGAACTTGAAGTAAGCACCGCTGAAGATGGCAGCGTCGGAGCTGAAGAATGTCCAGTCGGTAGCCACCTGCTTCATGTCGGGATACTTGCTGTGGTCGCCCTTCTGCTTCCAGGAGTCTTTCCAATAGGTGTCGATGCCGTTGATCAGCGGACGGTCGGCAGAAACCATGAGGTTGTAGATCTTGTTGCCGGCTGCACCGGTACCGAAGACGGTGAAGTCAAAGCCCTTGTATTCCAGGTTGAGGGTGATGCCATAGGTGACCTTAGGCAGTGCGCATCCGAGATCCTGCTTGTCGTTGTCGGTCGGCGCGTTGGTGATCTGTCCGTCCTTGTCGTAGTAGAGGGCACCGCCGGTCTCTGGATCTACGCCGGCATACTTGAAGCCACGGAAATACCACATGGGGTGTCCGGTCTCCAAAGAGGGGTTCAGCTTGTTGTTGAATCCATTGATACCCACCTCGTCGTAGCGTGGCAAGATAGGACTCATCTTCTTCACCTCGTTTTTCAAGGTCGACACGTTGGCGCTGACACTGTACTTCAGGTCGCCGATATGGTCTTTCCAGCCCAGATCCAAGTCGATACCGGTGTTGAGAATCTCACCAGAATTGACATAGGCATCAGCGAAGCCGAGCTCCGGGCTGAGGTGTACCTTGATGAGCTGATCCTTCGTGGTCTTGCGATACCAGTCGAAGCCCAGCGTCAGCCGGTCGTTGAGGAAGCGGGCATCGAGACCCAAGTCATACTGCTCGGCGGTCTCCCAGGTCAGCTTAGGATTGGGGAAGTTGGACAGGGTAGCTGCTGTGGTGGCATCGTCGGTGAAGTTGTAGTAACCGCCAACGCTGATGGTGGAAGCCCACTGATAGTTGTTGAGCACACTCACGTTACCGTTGCGTCCCCATGATCCACGGATCTTGAGGAAGGAGACAGCGTCTGTGCTCACTGCGTCGCGGAAGAATTTCTCGTTGCTGATCGCCCATCCCAGCGACAGTGAGGGGAAGGTACCCCAGCGGTTCTCCTTTGAGAGCTTGGAACTGTCGAAGGCATCGCGACGGATGTTGAACTGGAAGAAGTAGCGCTGGTCGTAGTTGTAGCTCAGACGACCGAAGTAAGACAAGTGGGTGTTGATCGTCGGAAGGTTAGAGCCTTTCAGCTTCGCCTTACCATTGGAGTTCAGGAAGTTGATGTACTGAAAGAGCGGAGCGGCATCGCCCTCAAGGATCTGCTTGGTGTCAGCCGACGACAGACTGGAGTTGTCGG
The DNA here is from genome assembly GCA_945873145.1 of uncultured Prevotella sp. GTDB lineage: Bacteria > Bacteroidota > Bacteroidia > Bacteroidales > Bacteroidaceae > Prevotella. Next base: position 7,846 of record CAMCBZ010000009.1, on the reverse strand, counting down.
TACGGTTCTTCGTAAACGACATACCGATCATCGCATTGACATTGTGCTTGCCGAAGCTCTTTGTGAAGTTGGCAAAGTTCTCCCACTGATAGTACAGTCCGGTGTTGGTACCTGCCGAGATCGAGTATTGGTCACTCTGCGACAGCGTGTTGAGCCAGAAAGGTCCGGTATAGCTGTGGGTGTTGCTCTGCGTGATCTGGTAGCCGAGACGTGAGGTGATGGTGAGGCACTTCACCGGGATGAGGTTGGCCGCAAACGTACCGCGTACGTTGATGCCTTTGTTGCTGGCATTCTGGCGGTCGCGCATAGCCAGCGGATTGGCTGTGGCTTCCTCGATATACTTCGATGTACCGTACCAAACCGGATGGGCCTCATCAAAACCGGGAGGCGTGGTCACACCGCCGTGGTCGGGCGATTCCCACTTGGTACGCATCGTGGTGGGCATGTCGTCAAGACTGGTGATATAGGCAGGCGTCAGCGGGTCGATGGAGACGACAGAGTTGAGGAACGACTGATAACCGTTGGTCAGCGACTTGGTGCTCCACTTCTCCACAGAGGTGTTGCTGGTGATGTTGAACCAGTCGAAGAACTTGTAATCGGCATTGAGCTGTGCGGTGAAACGCTTATAGACATCCTTCTTGCCCTTGACGATACCGTCGTCGTTGAGGATACCCAAGGCTGCAAGGATGTGGCCCTTGTTGTTGCCGCCCTCAACGGTGACGTTGTGCTCTACGCTCCAACTGTTGTTGAACACCTCTTTATACCAGTTGGTGTTTTGTCCATGATAGTTGTTCGACTTCAGGAGTGCGTCGGTGATGTCGCCCAAATACTTGTGATAGGCGATATACTCGGGCGCGTCGAAGAGGTCGGCTTTCTTTCCAAGACTCTGGTTGACAGCTTTCAGCGAGTAGCTGATATGGGCCGTGCCACCGCTGTTGGATCCATTGCGAGTAGTGATCAGCACCACACCATTACCAGCCTCTGCACCGTAGATAGCAGCGGAAGCGGCATCCTTCAACACCTCCACAGACTGGATGAGCGAAGGGTCGAGGTACTGGATGTTGTCGACCTTCAAACCATCAACGATGAGCAGAGGAGCGTTGTTACCATTGGAACCGTAGCCACGCACACGGATCTCGGCACCGGCGCCCGGCGCACCACTGTTGATGATCTGCACACCTGTGACCTTACCTTGCAGGGCTGCACCGGCATCACTCGTAGAGAGGTTTTTGATGGCGTCGCCACTCACTGAAGCCACAGCACCGGTCAGGTCACTCTTTTTCTGCACACCGTAACCGATGACGACCACGTCGTTGAGCGTCCGGTCGTCCTCCTTTAATACAATAGGTGCGAGGTTAGCGCCTTTGACCGTCACGGTCTGTGTCTCAAAGCCCACATAGGAAATGGTGATCGTAGAACCAGGCTTGGCATTCACGCTGAAGTTACCGTCCAAGTCCGTGACCGTGGCCACCTTTGAACCGTTGACCTTGATTGTAGCACCAAGGATCGGCTCACCATTCGAGTCTTTCACATTTCCCCGTATCTGGGATTGTGCGAAAACAGCCACTGAACTCAAGCTGAGCAAGAATAGGGCAAGCCCTTTCTTCTCCATCATTCTAATACTTTGCATTAGCGGTAGTTTTAAGTTAATAATAATTATTAGGTTGAAATTTTGCGCAAAGTTAGTGTTTATTCGTTCATGTGTGTTTCTTATATGTTACAAAAACTTTATGAAACGTTGCAGAAGCCTTCTTTTTCTGCTTTTTGTCTCCTTTTGAGGCTATCACCACACCTTATTATATATATAGCACTCAGGAAACGATAATTCCGCGGAAATGATTATCTTTGCATGGAGAAAAGAAATAAGACCATGTTGAAGATCACAGTAAAAGGGAAAAGCCCGGTGTGGGGCGAACGTTGTATGATCGCCGACAATGCTACTTTAGCAGGCGACATCACCATGGGCGATGACTGTAGCATTTGGTTTGGTGCCGTGCTTCGCGCCGATGTCGACAAAATCGTGATGGGCGACCGCTGCAATGTACAGGACTTGGCATGTATCCATCAGACGGCGGGCGGACCAGCAATTCTTGGCAACGACGTCAGCCTGGGACACGGAGCTGTTGTTCACGCTGCCACGATCCACGACGGCGCGCTCATAGGCATGAATTCCGTGGTGCTCGACCATGCGGAAGTTGGTCGGGGTAGCATTGTGGCAGCAGGTGCTGTTGTCGTCGGCGGCACAAAGATTCCTGATGGCGAGATCTGGGGCGGCATTCCCGCACGATTCATCAAGAAGACGGCTCCCGGACAAGCAGAATTGTATGCCAAGAACTATCTCACCATCAAAGAATGGTATTGAGAATGATGAATGTTGGATGTTGATTGTTGAATGATGAATGGAGACGATAATGAGTTCTGTATTGTTGATTAAACCTGAAAGGAAGCAGTGGATTCCCCTACCCCACTATTTGCTGATCAATGGGCAAATGCTGGGACTGATGCGAGGCAACGACAGTGTGCGCGTGGCATTGCCGGAAGGCGATTATGCCATCACCGTCCGCTCGGCTTATAAGTTCATCGAGAGCACCGCGCAGGTGCACATTGCAGATGGAGAGACGCTCACGCTGACCTTTGGTGACCGCGAGCGCTGGTGGAACTGGCTGTTCAACATCGATCTGGTGCTGTGGCTCATCAAGTGGTTCTTCGACTTTGGCAACTACTGGGACACCGTCTATGAGGTTGCCAGCAACGGCTTCTTCGTCCTTTGGCTCCTGCGTATCTGGATCATCCGCAAGCACTATTTCCGGATGAACCAATTTGTGTAATGCTTCAAATTTTTAAATGCCACATAATTATGAAAAAACTATTATTGATGTTAGTAGCCGTGCTTGTAAGCTCATTATCATTACAGGCACAAGCCTTGACGAGGCCAACCTCGTCGGAAAGTGGGAACGCTCAGCCGCAATGCTGCCGGTGGACAACTATCTTGTCTCAATAGACACATTATACTTCGGCAATAACATATATTCTTACAAAGAAAGCGATGGCAATACCGACACACGATACGCATCTGGCGTCTTCTATGGCCAGTGGCAAGGTGCTATAAGCGACGGTGATTATGAGGAAAAGCTCGCGGACGAATATAATGCTACTTGGATTCTCGACTTCTCCATAACTAACGGTGACAAGCTACATATTGGCTTGGCAGACGACTTCACCTTAATATTTAAGATTGTATCACTGACCCCAACCGAGCTGATTATCCAGCCCCTTGGTAGTTCTAACCAAATACGGTTCCAAAAGAAATCTACCCTGACCGACATCAATGCCGCCAAGATCTCATCTCTGCCTGGAGGCTCAACCATTTATGATATGACTGGGAAGAAGCTGCCAAAGAAAAGAAGGCTGTTGCAACATGCGAGAACTATAGGGATGAGTTTATAGCAGAGTGGCATAAACGATTTGACGACTAAAGGAGAATTACTATGGAGAAGATTAAGAATGTGTGGTTCGACAAGAACAGGATTTACATGAAAACTCAGTCCGGCAAGACCTTCAGCCGTCCGTTGGAAGCTTACCCCGAGTTAATGGAGGCCACTACTGAGCAGCGCAACGACTATGTTGTTGGTGATGACGGCGAAGACATCCGTTGGGAATCGATAGACGCAGACATGCACATATCCAGTTTCTTAGAGACCTCCGAACCAAAGGATAACGAAATCGGTGCGTTGTTCGCCAAATATCCATGGCTGAATATCTCAGAGGTAGCCCGTTCGCTCAACATCAACAAGAGTCTCCTTGCCCGTTACATCTACGGCATCTCCAAGCCAAGCGAGAAACGAGTGACTGAAATCAAGGAAGCTCTACACCGCTTCGGCAAGGAACTGCTCAGTGCGTGAAACGTTTTAGGGAGTCCCCTGTCCTTTCCGATTCTTGCCCAACTCGACACCTTTAGGGAGAACGGTGTCGTAACGACGAGGCCGGTGCCTGTGACTGCCTTTCGCGAGGAGCAAGTCGTCAACTATCCGAGGGAAGCGATAAGAGAGCTGCTGCTGAACGCCGTCATGCACCGCGACTACAGTTCCAATATGCCGATACGCTATTACGAGTTCAGCGACCGCTTAGAGATAATGAACGCTGGCGGACTCTATGGCAAGGCACGCCCCGAGAACTTTCCGCACGTCAACGACTACTGCAACCCCATCATAGCCGAGGCATTGAAGAACCTTGGCTATGTGAATATGTTCAACCGTGGCGTGAGCCGCGTGAAGGAGCTGTTCAAGGAAAACGGCAATCCACCTATAGACTTCAATGTGGACAAGATTACGGTGTTCGAAGTGGTGGTAAAGCCGAATATATCAGCAACAAATGCTAACGTTAAGGGAAAGGGTACAACATTCAAAGGAAGTAGGAAGCTGATCCCAAGTAAGACGGAAATAGACAAATTGCTTTTCTATTGTAGAGAAGTAAGCGTCTCCACGTTTGCGTCAACCCATAAAAAATAAGCCCCATGACAGATTCGCCATGGGGTACTTACTACATCTAATTTTGTTTAGTCCACTTGTCAGGCAGCAGATCTCGATATTTCTCTATTGGGCTTTTGGGATTCATCTGGGCGAGCTTGTCTATGACATCCGTAAAGTATTCAAAGGCATCAACACCATTAAGCATGCAAGACAGGGTCAGCGAGTAGAACATGGCTCCCCGCCTGGCCCCCTCGTCCGTAATGAAGAACAAGGAGTTGCGCCTTGATTTGGCTACATATAAATTCTGAGATTCGCAGAGGTTATTATCCAACGCGGTATCTCCGCGAGTGAAGATGCCTTCCATGGCATTCCACTCGCTGTCCAAAAAATGCATAGCCGTATAGAGGTCGCTCTTCGGCGGGAGCTCCTTGTCAGGGAGAGCGAGAAGGATGTCCAGCTTTTCCTTTATCTCTCTGAGTATGGGCGGCGCGTATTCCTGTCTCCATTTGAGATTATCGTCGGCTGTCCAGTCTTTGTCATTCCTGTGCTTATGCTCTTCTCTGTACAGCTTGTTGATCAGCCTCACAATCTCTCTTGCTTCCTTGTTGCTTTCTCCGCAGTCCAGGAACTTCCGCTTTATATGCTGCAGGCAGGCTATACGCCGTATGTCCTTATACTCATCTGTCTCCATCTTTTTATAAGCGGAGTAGCCGTCGGACTGTACATAGCCATGGTAGTTGACAAGCTCGTCAAGTATAATCCTTTGTGACCTTGATCCGCCGTCGTATATAAAATACGACAGTTTCAGGGACTTGCTGGCAACAAGCCAAAGATAGCCTTTTCTTGAGCCTCTGGCCGGAGATACATCCGTCGGGGATGGACAGTCTTTCTTCTGTTCATCCTCAGTGGCTTGTTTTGCGTCTTCAGCCTGGCTGGCCTCACTTGCCTTCGGCTTCCTCTCTGACAATATCTTGTAGTAAGTCTCGTCTATATTAAGATAGTCAGCCTTAAGCACAGTGTCACGCAGGGCTTGATAAAGATTTCCCAATATGTCTGACGTCTTCCTCAGCAGGCCGTCTGCCGTCTTTTTGCTCATGTCGAAGCCTTGCTCACGGAGCATGTGGCAGATGCTCTCCACAGTCATCGCATAACCATATCGCAGATGCATTACGTGTGCTATGGCGGATGACTCATAAGAGGAGTTCAGAAACGGGGTCCTCGGTGCTTTTCCCCGGTACAGCTGACCATCTTGCTTGTACAGCGGCGCACGGTAGAGTACCGTCTCCATATAGCCTTTGTGATAGCGGTACCTCTTGCTTTCAAGATATGCAGTGGGATTGCCGTCCTGGTCCGTGCCGCCGACAAGTGTTGCCTGTGACAGATTAAAACATGGTGCGTCAGGGGTGACGTAGACTATCTGTGTATGTGCCGAGTTCTCCGGGTGGGTGCTGCGTTTGGCTCCGTTGTTGCCGCGAGCCTTGGCGGCCGCAGCCCGTCTCTTCTCCAGTTCCAGCCTTTCCTCCTCTGACGGCTTGGGGGGCTGTTGCTTTTCTGCTTTGTTGGCAATGATCTTGGACAGGCCTTTGTTTATACTCTTTGCCTTCTCAAGGTCCTCATTACGGCCGTCAATGGCTTCGCGAAGAGAGGATATCTCTTTCCTCAGACCAGTGATTATGGACATCAGCGCATTGATCTGGCGCTTGTCCTGCTCACGTTCAAGACGATACACTTCGAGCTGTGCCTTGAGCGAGACGATTACTTCCTTGAGACTTTCTATGATCTGATTGCTTGTCATTACATCTACAAAGATAATAAATTTTCACGTAATGACAAAGTTTTCAGCCTACTATTTTACAACTATTTTATTGATAATCAAAATATTACAAGACGTATCAAACATCAATTCTCATTCTCTTGCGGTATCTCACCGACTTGGTAGAAATTCCCTGCATTATGAGAGAAAACGTTCTCCAGGGCATCTCTGCGCGTCCTGTTGACACATTTATAGAAGGCATCTCAAACGTGCCGCGCTCAAGACGCTTGTGATAGAGAATGAAACCATCACTGTCCCACCTGAGTATCTTGACGCTTTGTCTGTTCTTGGAGAAGAATACAAAAATACCGCCGCCCAATGGGGCAAGCCTCATTTCGTCACGGACTATCTTTGACAGACCGTTAATGCCATTACGCATATCCACACACCTTGTGCAGAGGTAATAATGCATGCTATCATTCAGTCCGAACATACCTCCGCCTCCTTCATTATCTTTATTACAAGCTCTGCCAATGCACCGGCGTCTGCATTTTCCATGGTAAGGCTGATGCTGTTGCCAAGGTTGAGCTTGACGTTGCCAAGTATGTGTGACGAGAAACCGCTATTTTCTGCTTTGGGAACATTTGACAACTCAACAAAGGATGATTGTGACTTTGGCTCAGAAGAGGCGACGGGCCCGGATTCAGACACAATGCCCTTACGTATATCGGCGATTGTGCGGCCTGATCTATAAAGCCATTTCAACATGCCACGATAATATACCTTATTGTCGCGACAAATATCTGACAGTTTCGTCTGGCGGCCTCTTCTGAGAGACTTTTCAAAGACCGTCAGTGTTTTCTGATAACGTTCATTTGCTGTATCATACATATCTTTCATCTTTTTAGTTCCGATGCAAAGATACGCACTTATATTTTTAGCTACAATACGCAATTGCGGAGACGCTTACCTACAAGTATTACTTTCTGATATTTTCTGTTATATTTATAATGCACACATATACAGTGTGTTACAAAGATAACTTGATAATTTGAATGTAATAGAAAGTATTAAAATAACTGAAATGTTTCTCAAATGTTTCCCAAAAGTTTCCCAAAAACTTGTGGATATGAAGCCGATTTCCTACCTTTGCAACAATCACTCACCAACCCTCTTTTTTATGGCAACATCATTCGGATTTCAGCTGGCGACGTCGCCCAACAAGAAAGGATTGTACCCCGTGGTACTACGCATCACTCAGGACAGAAAACAGAAGAAGGTCAGAACGTCACTTGAAGTGAAGAAGGCTGACTGGAACCAAAGGGCAAAGAATTACAAACACTTTCGCTCATCCTGTCCGGAGTATGCCAAGATGAACGATGAACTCAGGAATGTAATCGACACCTATGAGAAGAAATACCGCAGCCTTGCCAAGACGGGCAGGGCCTCGGCACAGATTATCGTCTCTGAAATACAAGAGGGAGAGGTGGACCACTCGTTCTTGAAATACGCCAAAGAAAGGACGCAGGACCTATACGATACGGGCAGCATCCGCAACTGGAAGAAGTAGGCCCAAGGGGGATTGTCCGTGGCGGACGGATGCCGCTGCCTAACCAAAGAACTT
>CAMCBZ010000008.1 GCA_945873145.1 uncultured Prevotella sp. | reverse complement strand
AACCAATTTCCCATCTTGGGTGCGGACGGCCACAAGGGCCGCGCCCTGCAAATGGACATTTTGTTGATACCCAATGCTGCAAATGCAATATCACATCTCCAACAATCGTCTCAGCCAGAAAGTCATCGTGCACATAGCGTGAGGCAATGTGGCACAATACCGGGTAATGCCTGTCAAAAAGATAATGCCAGGCTTTGTCATCATTTTCCTTCAGACGCTCGACAATTAGTTGTTCTGTTCTATCCATAGCAGCAACAAATGATTCAATATAAATCTTTTATAGGCAGAATGGTTCTAATTATTAAAAATCTCACACGCTGGCAACGTTTTCGATGTCAGCGTGTGAGTAGTATTAATCTTAAATCACGGTAATTAGCACACCTTCTCCAACTTCTTCATCACAGAGAAGATGAAGATGAAGCTGGCAAGGCAGAGGGCGACGAGCACACCCCAGACCATCGTCAGTGGCACTGCCTTCCACAGATAAGCAGGGATCTGAACGAGGAAGTTGCCGATGGCGGTAGCACCGAACCAGCAGCCCATCATCAGACCCTGATATTTCTTCGGGGCCACCTTGCTGACGAATGAGATGCCCATCGGTGAGAGCAACAGCTCGGCAAAGGTCAACACGAGATAGGTCGTCACGAGCCAGAGAGGAGAAACACGCTGCGCGTCATTGAGATTATAGCTCAGTCCGACAGAGGCACAGATCATGATCATATAAGCAAAACCGGCGACAAGCATACCGAAACCAATCTTGCGAGGCGCAGAGGGCTCCTTTTGTTTGGAGGCGAGCCAGCCAAAGAGTCCCATGCTCACCGGGGTGAGCATCACGACGAAACTCGGGTTGAACTGCTGGAAGATAGGAGCCTCGATGCTCACGGCACCAGCCTCATGGGTATAGCGCACAACGAGATAGGCGACAGCAGCCAGGATGACGACCAAGGAAATGATCTTACCGCGTCCCGTCTTGCTTTGGAACAGGGCAAAGAGCGCATAGACGATGAAGATGACAGCCACAAGGTTAGTCACATCGAAGAGCATTCCCACCCAACCTGTTGCGGAAGTCTGCGTGAAGTCGCGCGCGAAATAGGTCAGCGTCAGACCATTCTGATGGAAAGCCATCCAGAAGAAGATGACCACAGCGAAGACAAGGAAGAGTGCCACAAGACGGCTGTGTGTGTCAGCCTTCTCCTCGGGGGTCTCCTCTTGTGCCACCGTGTTCTCGGCGACAGTATCCTTGTTCTCAGCTTTCTTGGCCGTGTTGTCTACCGAAGCGAAGGTCCAACGGAATCCATAATAGATGAGAATGGAGACGAGCAACGACACGCAGGCTACGCCAAAGGCATAGTGATAGGCCGAAGCCTCTGAAGCGTGGAGCGAGTCCATAGCCCACTGATGGAGCTTCACGGCAGCCGTCGGAGCGAAGAGCGCACCGATGTTGATGGCCATATAGAAGATAGAGAAACCGTTGTCACGCTGGGTAGCATAGCGGGGATCGTCATAGAGCTTTCCGACCATCACCTGCAGGTTGCCCTTGAAGAGCGACGTGCCGACAGAGATCAGCAGCAAGGCGGCAGCCATCATCGCGATAGCAGCCACGCCATTGCCGGCGGGCACGGCGAGGAGCAGATAGCCGATGAACATGACAAGGATGCCAAGCGTCACACAGCGCCCGAAGCCGATCTTGTCAGCCACGGCACCACCGACGATCGGCAGGAAATAGACGAGCATGAGGAACGTGGAGTAGACCGTACCGGCCAGTCCCTCGCCCCATCCGAAGTTGGCCTGCAAGAAGAGCACGAAGATAGCCAGCATCGTGTAGTAGCCGAAACGCTCTCCTGTGTTGGCTAAGGCTAAGGCATAAAGCCCTTTGGGTTGATTTTCAAACATAGCATTAAATTTATGTAGTTAATAATTCACGAGACTCTGATTTGCTTTAGTGCGCCAGATCAAAGAGATAGGTCAGCCTGATGCAGATAGTCTGATAATTGCTCGACGCAAAATAGTCGCGTTTGGTGTCGCCATAGATATTGCCCAGTCCATAGTAGTAGCGGCCCTCAAGCAGGAAGTGCCCCACCCTGGGAATGGTATACTCCACGCCGAGACCTGCCGCAATGCCATAGTCGAACTTGTGCTCCACCTTCATGGTGTCCTGGGCTACGACGCTGCTGACGCGGTCGCTGGTATTGCGCTTGTCGAAATCGAAGTTGCTCTTTGTCGACTCACTGATATACGCACCCAGCTGCGGTCCTGCATTGAAGAAGAAGTTAAGTCCCTTCTTCTCCTTGCCCCACGCCAGATGCGCCAGGAGGGGCACTTGGATGTAGTTGATCGTACGGCTGTAGTTCTCGGCCGCACCCGTTGTAGCATTGATGACGGGATTGTCGTTGATGTCCTTGATATCCTCCTTCCAACCCATCTGTGCGTAGTTCATCTCCAACTGTATGGAGCAGATGGTGGAGAAATACTTCTCTACGGTGTATCTCAGAGCTACGCCGCCGGAAAAGCCTCCCAAGCCTTTCTGCTCTACTTTCGGCGTGAACTTGATGTTGGTGATGTTCCATCCCGCCGTCGGTCCCACCGACAGCGTGTTGCGATGCTCACCGATCTGGGCAGCGAGCGACCAGGGCAGAGCAAGAAAGAATACAATGAAAAGCAGATGCTTCATGTGCGATGATTTCGAATGTTAATAGGTGAGTGACTCGATACGACCGCCGGTTGCAAAATGGATCAGCTGGAAGTTGTCGTTCTGCATGCCTTTGTCTCCCACCTGCTTAAAGACGAGTGGAGTCTGGAAAGGCCGGTAAGTACTCTGCCCGGCCGTACCCTTGAAGGCTTTGCCGTATTTGGCCAGTCCACGGAGGAAGAACTGTGCATGGTCGTAGCCAGTGAGGAAGAATCGCGGATAGGCATACATCGGCTGCTGGTGGAACCATTTCTGATATTCTGCCTCCAAAGTTTTCGTACGCGGATCCACGCTGTTGTAATAATAATAGGAGGGCACGCAGGTATCGAAAGAGCAGAACGTATCAACATTGCCCGGTGCATACATCAGCCACTCGTTGTAGCCGAAGAACGCCACCCGCAAGCCATGCTGCTGGGCACGCAGCGCGCGCAACTTGGCAATTGCCTGATTGAGCTCGGGCGAGCGCCCGGTGTTGAGCACCACCACGTTGAGGCGGTTCATGTCAAAGGCTTTTCCAAACATGTCCAGACTGCTGTTGAGGTTCGTCACCCGATAGTCCTGCCCACGGGCGGAGAGTCTGTTGCGCAGGCCAAATGTGAAGCTGCCCTTCTTGGAAGTCTTGTCGTTGCAGTCGATGAGCACGACACGCGCGTCTTTATAGCGTTTGAGGAACGCCTCGATGGCGTTGTTGTTGAGTTTGTCGTCGCTTTGCCAAACCTGAAAGATCTGGGCATAGCTGGTCACGTCGTCCCCAGAGATGGAGAACGGTATGACGAGTTTAATGTCGCGTGCTTTGCAGAATTCAGCCAACGCATGCACCTGTACGGAATAGAGGGGACCGAAGATGATGTTGCACTGAGCGGCTGCCGGGTCGTGTGTCATGATCGTGGGATCAGCCGTAGCATCGAGGTTCCAGGAATGAATATCGATGGAATATCCAGCCCGTTTCAGGCTGTCGCAAGCCAGGAGAATGCCACGGTAGTATTCGACCATACGCTTACCGTCGCCGTCGACATTGTGAAGTGGCAGTGCCACGCCCACGCGCAGCACCTTGCCCTGCTTGGCCGTAGAGCTCTTAGCCACCGGCGTCGACGTGTCACTGTTCGTAGCGGCAGCATTGCGGGGAGTCGGGATATAGAGGTGATCGCCCTTATGGAGCTGGTAGCCCGGCAGTTTCATCTCGGGATTGGCATTGATCAGCTGATCTACGGTGATACCGTGATAGTGGGCGATGCCATAGAGTGTGTCACTCTTCTTCACCTTATAGATATGATTGGACGTGTCTTGTGCACAAGCAGGGACAGCCACTACAAAAAACAGACACAGCAGAAGCAGCCGCCAGCGCGACGCTCTGCCCATAAAACGCTGAATCATTTCTATCTTTTCTTTTTTATAATCGTATGAATGAATACTTCAATGAATAATCACTTGCAAAAATACAAAAAATATCCGTATCTACACTTCATTTCCTATAAAAATCACTAACTTTGCATCAACCCATTATCGTAATGAACATTACTCGTATCATAATCCCCGCACTCTTGTTGGCCTGTCCTCTGTTCAGCAGAGCACAGTCAACACCCGCCATCGCCCCATCGTTCACCTACACCGACAGCGAAGGCAACGAGCAAACCGTGACCTCGGCCGATGACCAGGCTCCCTTAGCGGCTACGTTCCACGCCAATGCCACTGACACCGAGGGGTGGACGGCTCACTATGAATGGCATTTCTATCTCGAAGGACAGCGCTCTAATCCTTACCTGGTCAGATACGAGACCGACACACAATACACGTTCACCAAAGCTGGGACGCATCTCGTAGAGCTTTGGGCTACCTTCGTGCAGGGCAACGACACCATCGCCTACACCGACACCTACTGGCAGAACGAGGGCACGCCGCTCTCCATCGCCATCGCGGAGAGTAAGCTGGAGATGCCCAACGCCTTCTCGCCCAACGGCGACGGTCTCAACGATGTCTACAAGGCCAAGAGCGGATACAAGAGCATCGTGGAGTTCCATGCCACCATCTTCAACCGCTGGGGACAGAAACTCTACTCCTGGGACGACCCCGCAGGAGGATGGGACGGCAAATTCCACGGCAAGGACGTGGCGCAGGGTGTCTATTACGTGCTCGTCAAGGCCAAAGGGGCCAACGGGCGGAACTATCATATCAAGCGTGACGTGAACCTGTTACGCGGATATTCAGAAACGACAAGCAACAACAATGAATAAGAAAGACAGAAGTCTCTACCCTCAGTTTCAGAACGGATGGATCGACGTCTACGGCGCCCGCGTCCATAATCTGAAAAACATCGACGTGAAGATTCCGCGCGGCTCACTCACGGTGATCACCGGACTCTCGGGGTCGGGAAAGTCGTCACTGGCCTTTGACACCATCTACGCCGAAGGCCAGCGCCGCTACATAGAGACATTCTCGGCCTACGCCCGCAACTTTCTGGGCAACATGCAGCGGCCCGATGTCGACAAGATCACGGGACTGAGCCCTGTCATCAGCATCGAGCAGAAAACAACAAACAAGAATCCACGCTCCACAGTGGGCACCACGACGGAGATCTACGACTACCTCAGACTGCTCTACGCACGCGCCGGTACGGCCTACAGCTACCTCAGCGGACAGAAGATGGTGAAATACACTGAGGAGAAAATCGTCGACATGATCCTCCACGAATATGCCGACAAGGCGGTGTATATCCTCGCGCCGCTCGTCCGCCAGCGCAAGGGCCACTACCGCGAGCTCTTCGAGAGCCTGCGGCGCAAGGGCTATCTCTATGTCCGCGTTGACGGTGAGATCAAGGAGATCGTCCGTGGCATGAAAACCGACCGATACAAAAACCATAACATCGAGGTGGTCATCGACAAGCTGCGTGTCCGCCCCGACGACGGGGAGCGTCTGGCACAGACCATCGCCACGGCCATGCGCCAGGGCGACGGTGCCATCATGATGCTCGACAAGGAGAGTGGCGAATGCCGCAACTTCTCCAAACGACTGATGGACCCCGCCACGGGACTCTCCTATGGCGATCCGGCTCCAAACATTTTCTCGTTCAACTCCCCCGAAGGTGCCTGCCCGCATTGCAAAGGACTCGGCGTGGTCAGCGAGGTGGACATGAAAAAGGTGGTCCCCGACCCTACCCTCTCCATCCATCAAGGAGCTATCGCCCCATTAGGCAAATACAAAAACCAGATGATCTTTTGGCAGATAGAGTCGATTCTCAGCAAATACGACTGCAACCTCAAGACGCCTTTCAAGGACATACCCGAGGACGCTGTCGACGAACTGATGAACGGCTCGCTCGAAGAGATACGCATCGACAAAGACAAGGTGCACACCTCGACGGACTACTTCGTGGCCTTTGACGGCATCGTGAAATACCTGCGCACGCTCATCGAGAGCGATGACAGTGCCGCCGGACAGAAATGGGCTTCGCAGTTCCTGGCCGACAAGGAGTGCCCCGTCTGCCACGGCAAGCGGCTGAAGAAGGAAGCCCTCGCCTATCGCGTCTGGGACAAGGACATCAGCGAGGTCAGCAACCTCGACATCGACTTGCTGCGCGACTGGCTCGACCAGGTCGAGGAGCATCTCGAAGAGGGCAAGAAGCGCATTGCACACGAAATCATCAAGGAGTTGCGCTCGCGCGTGTCGTTTCTCCTCGACGTGGGTCTTAACTATCTCTCGCTCAACCGGCAGTCGGCTACGCTCTCGGGCGGTGAGAGCCAGCGCATCCGTCTGGCTACACAGATTGGCTCGCAGCTCGTCAACGTGCTCTACATCCTCGACGAGCCCAGCATCGGACTGCACCAGCGCGACAATGAGCGGCTCATCAACTCTCTCAAGGAGCTGCGCGATCAGGGCAACACCGTCGTCGTCGTGGAGCACGACGAGGACATGATGCGTGCCGCAGACTGGATTGTGGATATCGGACCGAAAGCAGGACGCAAAGGCGGCGAGGAGGTCTTCGAGGGCACACCGGAAGAGATGCTCAAGACCGACACCCTCACCGCTCAGTATCTCAATGGCGAGCGGGCCATCGAGATTCCGGCTGAGCGCCGCAAAGGCAATGGCAAGACGATCACCATCCACGGTGCGTCGGGCAACAACCTGAAACATATCGACGTCTCTTTCCCTCTCGGCACACTGATCGTGGTCACCGGTGTGTCGGGATCGGGTAAGTCGACGCTCATCAACGAGACCCTGCAGCCTATCCTCTCGCAGCACTTCTACCGCTCGCTGAAGAAGCCTATGCCCTACGACAGCATCGACGGCATCGAAAATATCGACAAGGTGGTCAACGTCGACCAGAGTCCTATCGGACGTACACCACGCTCCAACCCCGCCACCTACACGGGCGTGTTCGGCGACATCCGCAATCTGTTTGTGGAATTGCCCGAGGCTAAGATCCGTGGCTATAAGCCGGGACGCTTCTCGTTCAATGTCAAGGGCGGCCGCTGCGAGGCTTGTGGCGGTAATGGTTACAAGACGATAGAAATGAACTTCATGCCCAACGTCTATGTGCCTTGCGAGGTTTGTCACGGCAAACGCTATAACCGTGAGACGCTGGAGGTGCGCTACAAGGGCAAGTCCATCGCCGACGTACTCGACATGACCATCAACCAGGCCGTGGAGTTCTTTGAGAATGTGCCGACCATCCTGCCAAAGATCAAGGCGCTGCAGGACGTGGGACTTGGCTACATCAAACTCGGACAGAGCTCCACGACGCTCTCCGGTGGTGAGAGTCAGCGCGTGAAACTTGCCACAGAGCTCAGCAAGCGCGACACAGGCAAGACGCTCTACATCCTCGATGAGCCCACAACGGGTCTGCACTTCGAGGACATCCGCATCCTCATGGCTGTCTTGGAGAAGCTCGTCAGCCGTGGCAACACGGTGATCATCATCGAGCACAACCTCGACGTGATCAAGTTGGCCGACTATATCATCGACATGGGACCCGAAGGTGGCCGTGGCGGTGGTCAGGTGCTCTCCAAGGGTACACCCGAAGAGGTGGCCAAGAGCAAACTGGGATACACGCCGCGGTTCCTGAAAGCGGTATTGGAGAAAGCAAAGTCTGGAAACAAGATTTGATAAGATAGTCTGTTATGCAGTTCACCACTCCCGTCACCATTGCGCCCTCGCCGTGGCAGATCGAGCCCTGCGAGCGGATGCTCTTCGTGGGTTCGTGCTTTGCCGACAACATCGGCAGGCGCTTCAAGGAAGAGAAGTTCCGCGCGATCGTCAATCCCTTCGGCGTGATGTACAATCCGGTGAGCGTGCTCCATACGGTCAGGCGGCTTAGCGATGCCGGTCAGCTGCCTTTCAGCACGGACGAACCCGGCACCGCTGTCTTCACGCTCGGCACAAATCATGTCTATCGTCTCATCGCCACGGGTGAGATTGTGGACAACTGCCAAAAGCGGCCGCAAAAACTTTTCCACGAAGAACTGTTGACGGTCGAGCAGTGTGCAGAGGCACTCTCTGAGGCGATCAGGCTGATACGTTCTGCATTTCCCAAGACACGTTTCCTGCTCACCGTGAGTCCAATCCGCTATCGCAAATACGGTTATCATGGCAGTCAGTTGTCCAAGGCTACGCTGCTGTTAGCTGTCGACCAGGTCGTCAAAGCGTTTGACGACCAGACGGTTGCCTATTTCCCTTCCTACGAGATTGTCAACGATGAGCTCCGTGACTACCGCTTCTATCAGGAAGACATGCTCCACCCTACCGACCAGGCTGTCAGCTACATCTACGAGCGTCTGTCCGAAGCCTTCTTCTCTCCTGCCACGCTCCACTTCCTTGAGCAGTGGCATCCGATCCGCAAAGCCCTTGAGCACCGTCCCTTTAACCCTCAGTCGGCCGAATACCAGCAGTTTCTCCGCAAAGCTAAAGAGGACTATAAAGTTCTTAAGGACAAATATCATTTCGAGGAATGATTTTCCACTTTCCACAGAATAACTTATCCTATTTTCGTCATAGGGGCAACCATATTGAAGACTATCATCAGAGAGTTACAGAGATGGCTTCACTTATAGGGTAAGGCCGCTGCCCGGGAGGTCCACTACCCGGGAGGTCCGCTGCCCGGGAGGTCCGCTGCCCTCTGCGGACAAAAAACAAATAAACCAACCGTACAGTGGATATTTTCCGTGGATCGTATATGAGTCTTCTTCACTGGTCACAGATCCTTAGTTGGTTAGAGGCGCCGTTACCCAAGGTAAAAAGCTTTTTAACAAAAACCAGGAAAACCTCTTTGTGTCAGCGCCACAAAGGAAAACCTTAAAAACAGGCTATCGCGATGTAACTTTCAATTCCCAATTACCATCTCTTAACGCCAAGCACCGCGCCAGCCTGTTTTCAAGGTTTTCCTTGCTGTGATGCAAGCCTGAGGAACTAAGGCTGTTTCTTCTCCGGTGCCAGCTTGCCGAAGCTTGCTTCGGAGCAAGCCGGCACCAAAGAAGAAACAAAGGGCGCAGCCCTTGCATCACAGCAAGAGGTTTTATTTGTTTTTGTAAAAGATCGTGTTTATGAGCTCTCTTCACCAAATACGGGGTCGGCCCTGTGTATGGAGAAGCGTCAAGTTCTGAAAGCTGTTGATGCCGGCGGCCAAGGCGGCAATTGATTTTGCTGCCTGACAAACACCCGTTCGCTGCGTAGGAAAAGATCATTTCCTACTTAGCGAACGATCTTTTTCTATAGCGTTACAATGTTGAAAACATTGCTTCAACCTCACAAGCCCACTGCTTCGACCCCGTGAAAACACTGATTTGATGCCATACGAATACTGATTGGATGCCATGAGAACAATGATTGGATGCCATGAACAGGCTTTGCACCCATCTTGTGGGAAGGGTATGAATTGTCCGTCATTGCCGATTTGTTACAGGGCGCGGCCATCGCAGCATTTGGGAATTGGACGTTGCAATGGTGTCCGCTGAGGGCAGCGGACCTCCCGGAAGCGGACCTCCCGGAAGCGGACCTCCCGAAAACGTCCCCGGGAGGGCCGCTGCCCTCAGCGGCCTAACTATAATAAGACTATAGTCATTGCCGATTTGTGGCAAGGCACCCCCCTTGTGGCCGTCCGCACCCAACAGACATTATAATACATCATCGCATGGTACGTTTGCAGCAAACTTTTTGGACAAGCCGAAAACAAAGGCAGTAAATAACGACCTTATCGGTCTTGTTATATAGAAGCAGCGCTGACACAAAGTAGTTTTCTTGGTTTTGGTTAAAAAAACTATTTACCTTGGGCAACGGTTCCTCTACCCAACTACGGATCTGTGACCAAAGAAAAAGACTCATACACGATCCACGGAAAATATCCACTGTTCCGAAGTTTTTGCAATTCAGAAAGGGCCAAGGTTCAATGAATACCCAACGAATGTCATTTCTGAGGGCGAAGGCAAGCCGAAGCGCTCAAGTCGTTTTCAGAAATTCTTTCAGCTCATTCATCCTTTCTTCCATCACCTTTCGCCCATCGTCATACACCTGTTGCATGAGTACCGGGTTGTGGGTGAGATGCTTGATGGGCAGTATCTCTTTGGGACGTATGACGAAGGCGGCACCTTCCTGCTCGCGCTGCCGGACGTAGGCTGTCTGTTCGTTATACATTTCATGCCTGTTGGCAACTGCGCGAAGGAAGTTAGGATAACGGTGCAACTGCAAGCGGAACAGCGGCAACAAGGAATTCGGCTTCTTGATATAGTCCAAGGGCTGGGTGAGCACCACTACATTCTTGTCATAGCCTTTGCGCTCAAAAAACTTCAAGGGAACGGAGTCGGCGATGCCACCGTCCAGGAGCTTACGACCACCGACCTCCACAATCTTTGCTGCCAGAGGCATGGACGACGAAGCCCTTATCCACTCGTAACACTCGTAGCCATGCTGCATGAGCAACTTGTAGACCGGCTTCCCCGTCTCAAGGTCGGTGCACACGGCATAGTATTCCATCGGACTCGCATCAAACGTCTTGGTGTCGAACACGTCCAACTGGTCTGGGAGAAGGTGATAGTCAAATTCCCCATTGAACAAGTCTCCAGTCTTTACCCATGACCTCACGCTGCAATAACGCCAGTCGTGGGCATACCGTTTGTTGTATCTGATGACGCGGCCCGGCTGGTGGCTCTTATAGTTACAGCCGAAGGCCGCACCCGCCGACACGCCGACAAGGCCATCGAACGTGATGCCGTTCTCCATCATTACGTCTATGACACCGGCCGTGAACAGTGCCCGCAAGGCGCCTCCTTCCAGTACAAGTCCTTTTCTCATTCCCTTTTCGTTTTTGATTATGAATGCAAATATAATGTTTTGCTGGCGAATGAACAAGACAAGACGGTAAAAAAACGGACGCAATGGATATTTTCCGTGGCACGAATAGGCGCACAGGACCAACCCCTATGTTTGGAGAAGAGAGCTCTTAAACACAATCCTTTTACAAAACAAGTAAAACCTTGAAAACAGGCTGGCGCGGTTTTTGGCAGTAAAGGGAATGTTTGCAGGGCGCGGCCCTTGTGGCCGTCCGCACCCATCAGACATTATAATACATCATCGCATGGTACGTTTGCAGGGCGTCGCAGCAATTGAACAGAGATAACAATTAAAATTAAGAAGGTGAATGGTTACTTGGCTATCACCATCTTCTGTCCGTTGAAGATGTATACGCCCGGCGTGTGTGGCTTGCCTTGCAGCCGGAGGCCATCTAACGTATAATAATAAGGTGAGGTCTTTGCCGTGCTCACGGCAACAGGCTCTATGCTCGTGACCATGTCGTTCAGCGAGAAGCTCTTGGCCTGTACGGTCTTGGGCAGACGCAGGTAGGCGCGATTTTCCCGTAGGAATCCCTCTTTTGCCATAGCTTTGAACATGTCGTTAGACAGTCCGTAGGTCTTGTATCCATCGGCTTCTTCTCGCAATACACGATTGTCTGAATATGGGAACCGGCATTCCAAAGCTGTGGCAAATACTTGACAGAAGCAGGCAGGGTGATTTCGGTCACGTGCGTTGCCGTGGGTCTATTTTGGTCATCAAAGAAAGCATATCTATCAATACTCTTCAGGTCGTTGGGCAACACTACATGTGAGAGCGCGTTGAAGTTGAACGCGTATTGGTAAATAGTGGTAACCGACTGCGGCACGATATAGTTGCCATGCGTTTTAGACATGGGCAGCTTGGGAGGATAGCAGATGAGCTGAGTGCCGTCGTTGCTGAAGAGCACGCCATCGATCAGCTTCGCCGCTGGGCTCTCACCTTTGTCCATGTGTATGGTTTTCAGCTGTGGGCAGTCGCCAAATATAGAGCCCGGATTGTCATCGATAGATACCTCATCCGGCTCGCCTAACGAAGCAAGCGTAGAAGGCAGGTAGATGTCTGTCAGACTTTTGCAAGTATTAAAGGCATTTTGTCCGATTGTTGTCGTTCCTTCTCCTATGCGGATGGTTTGCAATGAAGTAGATCCATCGTATCTATTATTAGTTGATTGCCAGTGTTATACGCTCTAAACGGTAGAAAAGTGGCAATATAGATTCTGTGTAGATACGAAAAGCGTGAGATTTAACGTATTTTACTTTCGATTACATTAAAAACTACAGAATAGTGATCGGATGGGGCGTTTCAACCGCACCCATAATGTGACAAACAAAAGTTATCAAATGATATTTTAGAGAGGTAGGGACGAAATGACTTCCCTTAAAGGATGTGATTGCCAATCATCCCCTTTTATTCTATAAGAACCAATAGAAAAGTAGCATATCATACTGTTTTCCTACATTTTATACAAATAGAAAAGCAGATTCCAATACTGATTTTTGGAGTCTGCTTGATGACTGCACAAGGTTCAGTTAAAGAATGTAAATGTATATATATTATTATTTTCTACCCTTCACTATCTGCTCAAAATGCAGCTGCCCCCATTCTATGACGTAACTGATTTCTCGCAAGAAGTCCTTGGCTATTGGTGTGAGAGAATATTCCACCCTTGGAGGAACCCAAGACAGGAGCGGTTTGGCAATAATCATAATTGAGTTTCTTCTTCATAATCTTCAATACTTACCTTTTGGCTAGGGGCATAAAGCCAATACGATGATTTCTTTTGTAGGCATCTCCTTACCTTGGCACCATCCAAAATCAAATGTGCCCTTTCGCTATCATCCTAATGTTTCTTTGTTCCAATATGCCTGTAGGTTCTCTTTGATGCACTTCATCACAACTGAAAAGTCTATCTGCTCTTTCCAACGTATCTTTTTCAAGAATGCTTTCCACCAAATATTGCGTGTGGCATCCGTTGCAAACTTGTCTGTGAAAAGGGCAAGGTTCTCTCGGTAAGGAGTATTCCTGTTCTTAAACGTACCGACAATGGCTTCCGCAAGAAGTTCCTTGTCTATCTCATGGTTGGTGAACAACTGATACACATCAAAGAAATCTTTCATGCGGCTATTGCTTTCGTCACGGTCAACCATTGCATGAAACTTCTCTGCTATCAAAGTTTCCAATGAATAGGCATACAGTTCCACGGCAGGAACATCTGGTAACAACAACGGATAGTCTAATGAAAGAGGATAAGGTGTTACAACATCACCGAAGCCTATGTCAATTGACACTTGTTGCACTATTGTGTCTAAGTGTGCCACTACTTTTACACAAGTGCCTGGGTATTTCTTTTCAACGGCTATTGGCTCCAATTCAAGTGAAGTTGCATCGAATGTAACTCCATCGTCCTCACATTCAATGGTGCACACTTTTTGAAAAACCTCTTTTATGTTATCTCTGTCATTGTTGATGCGTTCTCCCAACAGATCAATGTCAATGGTTGGACGAGCCTTGAACCCATCCAAGGCAAACAATAGCGAACTGCCTTTCAGAAGAAAATGGCTCTTGTAAGGACTTGCAGAGATACGGAACAACAAGCGTTCATGCAAGTATCTAACCAACACTTTCATATACTCTTGCTTCTCCTCTTTGGCGAGGTTCAACAAACGTGTCCTAATGGACTTCCCTATATTCTTTGTCATAGTCTTGTCTCCAAATACGTAGTCATTATATTTTTCACTCTTAGTTTCTGTGCGTATTCATGGAGTAGAGATATATTGCGGTTATCCTTTTTGAGATAGTTGTCTATCACCTCACCGCACACATCAAACCCTATCTTGTTTCGGTACTTAACAGCATCACAGACCGTTCGCTCCATATCTGTAATAAGTACATCATAACCAGATATATTCTTTTTGATTATACCAAACTCCAAATTCTCCTTTTTCCAATAATAGAGATCAATAGGAGGATAGTCTGGCAAACGCACCTTTCGCTTGGCTTCAATGGCTATGCAAGTAGCGGAAGGCACTTGTGTGGAAAGTCCATAATGAGCAAAAGCACTATACAAGCAAAGCACCCCATGCGGAACTATACGTTCCACATCTATCATGTTGTTTGCCAACGCTGACATTTCCACATAGACACCATTACGAAGCCGCATAAGCGTTCCATCTTCTATTGCACGGCGAAGTTGCTCATATTCACCACGGCTTTTCACTTCACCCGTGGTTATGAATCCACCTCGCTGTTTTAGCGTGTCAATGACTTTATTTCTGTTCATGTTATTCTTATTTGCGTGCAAAGATACAACTACTTGTTGAGAATAAAGAACGTCTCTTGTTAAAAGTTACGGAGAATACAAATAATATCCGTAACATTTTACATTTTTATCAAACTTTGACCGTTTGCCTTACAAGTCACCTTACATTCATAAATGTGTTAATCAAATCTTAATTCCATGTCAACAAGTTCTTATATTCATTATTTTAACTTATAGTGAGAAACCTCTTGTCAAACTAAAGGGCCTGCTATCCAAGCCCAAGTCTTTTCACATACAAAGGTACGAAGATGAGCGATAAGCTGATAACAAATTAAATTAATTACCATAAAAAATCATCATCCCTCTCAAAAACAGCAGGATGGGTACGAAACAGCAGGACGCGTATATAACCAAAAAGAGAGCTTCTCACAAGGAGAAACTCTCTTGACGTCGGGGCGACAGGATTCGAACCTGCGACCACCTGGTCCCAAACCAGGAGCGCTACCGGACTGCGCTACACCCCGCTTTGCTTTTCTTCTTCAACAAGCGATCTCTTTTGCAAGAGTCAGCAGGTTGATTTCTGAATTGCGGGTGCAAAGATACGACAAATATTTCATTCCGCCAAACAAAATCGGTTTTATTTAACTATCAACTAATTTTTTTTAATGTGGCGAAACATACCTCTTATAATTTAATTATATTTGCACAAATAATGGCCTTTTATCAACTGACTCTTCACTTTAACTATGTTGAGTCTATAAAGGATCTGTTCACAAGAGACAAATAAACACTAAAACATGAAGAAACTTTTTGCCGTGGCACTGTTGTCTTTGGGTTTTGCCTCAATGGCTCAAGCCGAAACCAAGTTGCCACAATGGATCAACGATGTGAAGCTCTCGGGCTATGTGATGACACAATATCAATATAGCGACCAAGAGAACGCCAAGGCTAACTCGTTTAACCTGCGTCTGGGCCGTATCGCCCTCGAAGGGCGCATCCAGCACGACTGGTATTGGAAAGTGCAGTTGCAGTTCAACGGCAACACGTCCACGCTCGGCAACTCCCCGCGTGTCGTAGATGCGTTCACCGAGTGGCAGAAATATAGTTTCTTCAAAGTGAAAGTCGGTCAGTTCAAGCGTGCGTTCACCTTTGAGAACCCGATGCATCCTATCGACCAAGGATTCTTCAGTTATGCCCAAGCCATCAACAAGCTCTGCTACTTCTCCGACCGCAGCGGTGTCAAGGCCAGCAACGGACGTGACATCGGCGTGCAGGTGCAGGGTGACTTCCTGCCCAATGCCCAGAAACGCAACTTGCTGCACTATCAGATAGGTGTCTACAACGGACAGGGGATCAACACCAAGGATGTGGACCAGCAAAAGGATGTCATCGGCGGCATCTGGGTGATGCCGGTAGCCGGCATGCGCATCGGTGTCTTTGGCAGCGAGGGCTCCTATGCACGCAAAGGCAACTGGACCGACGCCAGCGGCGAGCACAAAGGCGAGGTGCGCAAACTGCCGCAGCACCGCTATGCCATCTCTGGCGAATACAAAGCCAACGACTGGACGTTCCGTACGGAATATGTTCACTCCACCGGAAAGGCCTTCAAGGTATCGGAATCCGGCGGCAATGGTACCACTGACTGCACCGTCAATGAGGCCATCGGCAGCAAGGCCGATGCCTACTACGCACTTGTCATTGCCCCAGTAGTCAGCAAGAAGCTCTACGCCAAAGCCCGCTACGACCTCTACCGTCAGTCGGCTGAGTGGGGATCAAGCCGCACACAGTACGAGGCCGGCTTCAACTATCTGTTCAATAAGAACGTACAACTCAATGCGGAATACATGCGCGTCAACGACCGTAATCTGGCTAAGCCAAACTACAACATGATCGACGTGCAGCTCGACTTCCGCTTCTAATCAATAATTTATATGACTTCAACACAGGACACAACGTCGCATTCGACATCTGGCTCAACGGCACCGCAGCAGCACCATCACCATCATCATTTGGATAGTTCTGAGCAATACAAGCGGGAAGCTTTCAACAGCATGAAGAGAAAGCCTATCATAGAGAAGTTGATTTTCATCTTGCTGTCTATTTTCGCCATCGCACTCATGGTCTTTGTCTACTGGATCTACACGACAGAATAGTCTTGAAGGTCCGTCCGCATAAGTTTCTCTGAGCGGACGGACCTATTTTTTTTGATTTTCTTCATTCCTACGTGCAAGTTTTTTCGTATCTTTGCATTTGAGCAATAAAAACATTCCATTAAATCAAATAAAAAGTAAAATGAGAAAAACTTCAATTCTGACACTGTTGCTGTGCATGATCGCAGCACTGACCATGACATCCTGCTTGAGCGACGATGACGACAACAAAGGTCTGACTAAGGAAGAGCAGCACACAGCCTACCTGTCTGTAGCCGGAGAGCATAGTGGCCAACTGGTCTACTACGACTCCATCTTCACCACCAAGCCCGCTAAGGTCGACTCCGTAGCTACGAGCGTAAACTTTGATACCGACTCGACAGTAACGATCTACAATTTCCATGTCAACTCGGTCGCGCATTTCGTGTCCGATGCCACTGCCAAGGAATGTTTGGAGAATGCTCCTACGCAAATACTGAAATGCTACACCTATTACTACAATCTCTCTCCCGTGACATTCCACATCCAGCCCCAGAAGCTCACATTCACGACGATGGCTAATGGAAAATCGCACACAATCACACTGGCCTTCTACGGCGGCTACCCCAATTCCTATGGCGTGAAGAGCGGTAAGGACCTCGGAATGCAGATCGTCTTAGGTGGTGTCTTCCTTGATTACGAGAACATCACTGGTGGAACAAACCTGCTTGCCAACGGCTTAGCTCTGCCGTTCTACTTCAACGCGAAATAATTATTTACATCAACGACAAAAGCCCCAAGCAACCATCAAATCAGGTTGCTTGGGGCTTTGTTGTTTATTGGAGAGTCAGCAGAGAACGTTTTCCTACAGTTTGCTTACACCATTTTATTTTCTGACCACGTCCTTATTCTTCCAACCATAACGCCGACTGGGCATCAGTTGGCATACGCCAGTCACCACGCGGACTGAGGCTGACGGAGCCGACCTTCGGACCATCGGGCAGACAGGAGCGCTTGAACTGCTGGGCAAAGAAGCGGCGGCAGAACGTGCGGAGCCAGTGACGGATCGTATCCTCGGAATAGATAGAGACACCTTCCTGGGGATGTGTGCCGTCGAAGACATGACAGGCCAGCATAAAGATCTTGCGGGGACTGAAGCCACAACGCAGGAAATAATAGAGGAAGAAATCGTGGAGCTCGTAAGGACCCACAAGGTCTTCGGTCTTCTGCTTGATGTTGCCGTTCTCGTCGGCGGGAATCAGTTCGGGCGAGATCGGCGTGGCGATGACGTCGAAGAGCGTCGACGCACTCTTGTCGTCAACCGTCTTGGCGACAAACTCCACGAGATACTTGATGAGCGTCTTGGGGATGGAAGCATTGACACCATACATGCTCATATGGTCACCATTGTACGTTGCCCATCCCAAAGCGAGCTCCGAGAGGTCACCAGTGCCTATGACGAGACCGCCAAGCTGGTTGGAGAGATCCATGAGGATCTGCGTACGCTCACGGGCCTGACCATTTTCGTAGGTGACATCATGCACTTGCATGTCATGTCCGATGTCCTCGAAGTGTTGCGTGACACTCTTGGCGATGCTGATCTCACGGATGGTCACTCCCAAGGAATTCATCAGGCTGATGGCATTGTGATAGGTACGGTCAGTGGTACCGAAGCCCGGCATGGTGACACCGACGATGCCTTTTCTGTCCATGCCGAGCTTGTCGAAAGTCTTCACACAAACCAGCAAGGCCAGCGTAGAATCCAAGCCCCCACTCACGCCGACGATTACCGTTTTGGCATGAGTGTGGACGATGCGGCGTGCCAGACCCATGACCTGAATGGAGAAGATCTCATTGCACGACCGTTCCATGTCGCCGCTCTGCGGGATGAAAGGATGCGGATTGATGCTACGCTCCAACACGAAATCGTGATGGTCGACAACATCGGCATCGATAAAACGGATGTCCTCGTTAATCATCCGGCGCTGAGCATTGGTAAACGTCGTGTTCATCCGTCGTTCCGACCGCAGGTATTCCACATCTATCTGCGCCGTCTTCAACTGAGGCTGCAAGGAGAAGCGCTCTCCCTTGGCCAGCAGTTTACCATTCTCATAGATTAGCGCGTTGCCGCCATAGACCACGTCTTGCGTGCTCTCACCAAAGCCCGCGCTGCTATATACATAACCGCTCATGGTGCGTGCGCTCTGATTGCTGAGCAGGCTGAGCAGGTAGTCGTGCTTGCCAATGAGCTCATCGCTGGCACTGAGATTGAAGATGATGTCGGCCCCGGCCAGGGCAAGATGGTTGCTCGGCGGTGTCGGTGCCCACACGTCCTCACAGATCTCGATGCCAAAGGTCACGCCGTCCATCGTACGGAAGAGCTGTGGCAAGGAGGTGATGGAGACAGAATGGCCCGCATAGTGGAACGTGCAGGGACGCAGATCCTGAGCAGAAGCAAACCAGCGCTTCTCGTAGAACTCACTGTAATTGGGCAAGTAGGTCTTCGGCACAATACCGAGCACATGGCCTTTCTGAATGACGATGGCACAGTTGAGCAACAGATCTCCCACGGCCACGGGGGCTCCGACGATGGCAATGATGTCGAGTTGGTTGGTGAACTCAAGAAGTTTCATCACCGCCACCTCGGCAGCATCGAGCAGCACATGCTGCCGGAAGAGATCCTGACAAGTGTAGCCAGTGAGGCAAAGCTCCGGGAAGACGATGATCTCCACGCCCTGCCCTTCGGCCTGCGCGATGAGGTTCTCGATGTTCTTGACGTTTTCATTGCAGTTGGCGACACTGACAAGAGGCACTGCCGAAGCCACCTTGATATATCCGTATTCCATTTTGCTTACGTTTAAGAGTTGATGGTGACCATCGTGGCACCGTAGCCATATTCCTGGAATGAGGCGTCCTGATAGGTGCACTTCTTGTAGCGGTAGGTGAGGTCGTTGATGAGCGCACGGCGCAGCACGCCCTCCCCTTTGCCATGGATAAAGACGATCTTCTGACCTTTACGGTTCAGATGCGCGTTCATGGTGTCACGGAAGACCTTGAGCTGATAGTCGAGGATCTCTCCGGGTTTCATTCCCTGTGTGGTATCAAGGATCTCCTCGGCATGTAAGTCCACCACAAGCGCGTCGTCAAGACCGCGATGACGGATATAAAGCGAGTTGTGCTTGTTGCCCTTGCTCTGGTCGTCGGAGTAGCGGCTCACCAGTTGCTCGCGCTGTTTGGCGGTAGGAGCCTGAGCAGCGCCATCACTTTGCTTTCCGGCATACATCTCTGCCTTGAGCTTCTTAGCGTCAACGACGAGTGGCCGGGCAACCTTGTCGTTCTCCACCAGCGTGTAGAGCAGACAGGGAGACTCGAAGAAGTCGGTGGGCTGCATCGTGTGCACTTTATAGAACTTCACCGGATCGAGACGCAGCTGAACGTCGACCGTGGGTTTGAGGATAAACGGCTTCTCACGCTTATAAGCGATGAGCTGCACAGCCACGCGGTCGAGATGGTTGACATCCTCACGGCCGAGCTCTCCTAAGAGAAGCACCGTATTGGGTTCCACCTCACCTTCGGAGATCACCGTCCAGCTGTTGCCCTCAGCCTGAAGATAGGTATATTTCAGATAATAGTTGCAGTCGTTGACAAGGTTCACCGTAAACTTCGGGTTGTTGATGAGCTCTTTGACATCGTCCGGCACAAAGGCGAGATAAGCCGAGAGCTGGTTGCCGCCCTGCCGCTCCACGGCCTGCGGACGATAGGTCACCTCTTTTGTGTCGTCGACGGTATCCTCTACGGTCATATCCACTTCCTCGTCCTGACCGTCCTGCATCATCGCCTTGACCGAGCGTCCGCCACGGTTGAGGGGTGTCTCCTGAGCGCGATGCTCCTCCGCCTCGGCGCGTTTGTTGATGACATTGGCGGTGGTGTAGTCGTCCTGCTTGACGACGACGACCTCATTGACAGGCATAGGGATCTGGAAACCATCCTCGTCCTCTACCAACACGATGTTTTTGCCCTGGAAGCCAGCCACCTTTCCGCCGCCGACCTCACTGAGAAAACTTACTTTGTCTCCTATCTTCATATACTTAAACTTTTAACAAACTGGAATCGCCATAGCTCAGGAAGCGGAAGTCATGGCTGAGCGCATAGTCGTAGACCTTGCGCCAGTCGCCATGAAGGAAAGCGCTGACCAAGAGCAGCAGCGTGCTCTGAGGCTGATGGAAATTGGTGATGAGCATCTTCACAATCTTATAGGTGTAGCCCGGAGCAATAATAATCTGAGTACTGGAATGGAGGGCATCAAGGCCGTCGCGGTCGAGATAGTCGAGAAGGGCACGTATGGCCTGCTCCACAGTGACGCTCTTTCCGTCGACGATCACGAGTCCCTGCTCGTCATGCGGCAGATCGTAGGGTTCCCACTGATTGACGTGCAGCTCTTCCTCCGAGATATCGGGATGGGTCAAAGCCTTCACGCCCATATAGTAGAGGCTCTCCAAGGTGCGCACGCTCGTGGTGCCCACAGCAATAGCCCGACACTGATGCTCAAGGAGATGCTCAAAGGTATGACGGTGGACGACGATGTACTCTGTGTGCATGTTATGGCCTTCGATCTCCTCCGACTTCACGGGTTTGAACGTTCCGGCACCTACATGCAGCGTCACCTCATCACGTACGATGCCATGATCGTCGACATCTTTCAGCACGCGATCGGTGAAATGCAGTCCTGCTGTCGGCGCTGCCACGCTGCCTTTGATCTTGGAGTAGACTGTCTGATAAGTGGTTTTGTCGCTCTCCTGCGTCTCGCGGTTGAGATAAGGAGGGATGGGCAGTTCACCCACAGCCTCAAGGATGTCGGCAAAGTTGACCTGATCGTTGTCCCACTCAAAGTCGACCCAATAGTTCGTGCCACCGCTCTTCTCAGCAGTACGACTGCGGTCCATCGTGGCGTTAAGAGTAAGCTTGTGACCTTTAATCTCAAAGTCGCGGTGGAGTGTACCCTCTTTCCACTTCTTCAGATTGCCGACCATGCACAGCCAACTGCACTTACCGGTGGTCTGAAACATCTGCTCGTAATCGGCGGGCTCAGCAGGCTCCATGAGGAAGACCTCGATGAGTGCACCCGTCTCCTTGCGGAAATGCATACGCGCCTGGATGACGCGGGTGTTGTTAAACACCATCAGCGCACCGGCAGGAAGGTGCTGTGGCAGGTTGTAGAAAATATCTTCACTGACCGTACCATGGTCGTAGATAAGCAATTTGCTGTGGTCACGCTCTTTCAGCGGGAACTTGGCAATACGACTGTCGGGTAAGTCGTAGTTATAATCACTGATATGTATATGTTTTGTATCCATTGTCGTTGTATATAATTGTTCAAGAGATTGGGTGAGATCAATAGCTGCCAGTCATGGTGAAAAGGGCGCAGATCACGGCCACACAAAGCGTGAGCATGAGCACGAGCATGACATTGTGGATGTCGACATTGCTGTAGCCCGTGGTGGTGTACTGAGACGAGATGTAGTTGACGGGGGGACTCACCTTATTATAGAGTCTATAGAAAACGTAATAAGCCAGACTGCCCATCATCGCGCCCCAAAGCCAGCCCACGAGAACATCAGAGGGATAGTGCTGGGCAAGGTAGACGCGCGACCAGCCGTTGAGTACCGACCAGGAGAAGAGCGTAAGGCTCAACAGGCGACTACGCACAAGCCACATCATGAACACGGCGATGGCCATGGTGTTGGCAGCATGACTGGAAAAGAAACTAAAGCCTGAGGCGCGGTAGTTGTTCACCACATCTACCGAGTATTTCATCAGCGGGTCGTCGCAAGGACGCGGCCGGGCTACTAAAGGCTTAATGACGATGTCGTTGAGTCCGCCGGAAAAGAAGACACCCAACAACACACAGCCTACCACAAGACCTATCTGCACCATCGTCTCATTGTTCTTCATCACGAGTAGGAATAGTGTGAAGAGCAAGGGAATCCACGTAAGGCCGTTGGTAAAAATGAGCATGAAGTGATCCCAAAACATGGAATCACTCCCATTGAGCATCATCAGCAGATGCTGGTCAAAAGAGATCAATCCGTCCAATGCCATGATAAAAAACGATTAAATGATCTCTACTTGTGAAGCCGGAATCCATCCTTCACGACCGTCTCCGACCCTTACACCGTACCACGACTTCATACTCTTGTCCGTGATGTCCACTCTGGTACCTTCGTGAAGCACGAAAGCGTCGGTGCCATTGGCGACAGGCGTCTTCTTGATCGTCACGGACGGTGCCATGATGATCGCACCGCAATGCTGCTCAAGGTTTTGTTTCTGTTGCCACGCAAAGAAGGTAGTGACGATAAACAACAGCAAAGCAACACCACTGCCATAGAATCCAATCTTGCGGACCATCAGTTGAGGGCCAAAGAGATAAGCCAGCATCAACAGCAAAGCCAGCACAACAGCAACAATCCCCGTGCGTGCCCAGTTGTCAACACTCGTGAAGTTGACAAGCCGCTTGTACCATGTGACAAAGAACATCTCGTTGTCCGGCACGATCTTGTCGATGGTCTTGGCGCGCGCAAACTGCAAGTTGAAACGGATGTCGCTGTTTCCCGGCGACAGCTGAGCGGCGCGCTCGTAAGCTAAAATTGCCTGCGCGAGGTTGTCACTACGGTAGTAGGCATTGCCAAGATTGTAGTACAGTTCCGGCGAAACGCCTTCCTTGAGCAACTCCTGATAGTCGATGATCGCCTGCTGATACTTGCCTTGCTTATAGGCCGTGTCGGCATTGTCCTTTGTGATGGCAAAGGACAGCGTGCACGTCAGCACGCCTGCCACGAGCATGAGCAGGCGTCTGACGCTGTTTCCTATGATTGAGATACGCTTCTTCATCTTTGATTTCTTCCTAATCTTTTCTACTTTGCCAACGGCCGGACGATTATCTCTTGCGTCCGCCATTGCGTTTCATCACCTCCTCGATCTCCTCGATGGCCGTCATCGCACTGTTGAAGGTCTTCTCCATATTGCCGGAGGCATCACCGGGAGCGTAGCGCTCAAACTCGCAAGTGTCGAGGGCCGAGATGAACTTGCCGATGGTGGCATCGTCAACTTCGTGACTTTGCAGCTTCTCTGTGATATTGTCGCGGTTGAGCTGTTCCACCGGAATGTTGAGCTTATAGCCCACATAGCCCCACAGCGCACGGAGCACCTCGTCGTAGAAGGCCTCGCTCTTGCCTTGGAACATCAGCTTGCTGGCTTTCTTCAGTCGTTTGCGGGCAATCTTGTTGGCTTTCTTGCCACGCATCTTCACGGCATCGGCATGATCCAAAGCACGCTTGCGGAAGATGACCAGCAGCACGATGAAGGCGATCAACGGCAAGAGCAACGAGATCCACCACGATGTGGAACCGAAGAAGAAGTTGCCCACCTGACGTTGCTCACACTTGCCCGACATGATGTCGTGAATGTCGTTGTCCTTCTGAGCATCATAGTCTGCCGACGTGCTGTTGCCGTCGCCCTTGTCTACGACCAGCTTGAACGGCTGTGTCTTGATGGTCTTGTAGGCATTCAAGCCGGTGTCGTAATAGGTAAACGACACAGCGGGAATGGTGTAAGTGCCCTGGTTGCGCGGCACAAAGAGGAAGTCGTAGATCATGTTGCCACCCACACCGGTGGATGTCAGCTTGGTCTTGTCGGTCACCTTTGCGTCGTATTTGTCGAAGTCCTTGGGGAAGTTGACCTCAGGCTGCTTGATGAGCTTGAGGTTGCCATTGCCGCCTACCACCACTCTGAGGGTGACGGGATCACCGGCCTTCACCTCTTTCTTGGTGAGCTGAGCGGAGATATTGAACCTGCCCACGCCACCGGAGAA
This sequence comes from uncultured Prevotella sp., assembly GCA_945873145.1. Lineage (GTDB taxonomy): Bacteria > Bacteroidota > Bacteroidia > Bacteroidales > Bacteroidaceae > Prevotella. The sequence goes on along the minus strand of CAMCBZ010000008.1, from coordinate 64,204 downwards.
GCCGGCAGGCTTGGCAGGTAAAGGATCGACCTGCACGGTCAGTCCCGGTGCCACAATGTTGCGGTGCACCTCGACATAGCCAGATCCTCCGTTGAGGAAAGCCTCGAAAGGATCGACAGAGCGGTTTTGCTGCACAACGATACCCTTGAAGGTGATGCTCGGAATCTGGAGTTTGCCCGTCATCTGCGGATACATGACATACTGACTCCACGTCACAGCACGATAGGGCTTACCATTGACGCGTTCGAGATGGAAGCTCTTTTGCTGAGGCAGGGGCACCTCTTGAGAGTGGAAACCAGTGAGGTCGGGCATCTTGCCCTCCAACTGTGTGAGGTCCACGAGGGAGTATACTTTATAGGTAAGCAGTATCGGCTCCTGCTCATGTACCCGTCGTTTGTTGGCCGTGACCTTGATAAACAGGTCGTTGGCCGTGATGCGGGTGCCTGCCGACGCCATGCTCGGCTCACGACTCTCGTCCTCACCATGCATCTTCGGAGCGCCGCCACTGTTGCGAGACCGTCCGCTGACCACCACCTTGGCGGCCCGCGAGGCTACCATACGGCCATTGATGCGGGCATGAGCCGGCGGAATCGTAAACGAACCGTCCTTGGCGGCATAGAGCGTGTAGGTGAAGGTGATGGAAGACGAACTGCTCGTGTGACCGTTGACCATGCGGTAGCTCGACTGCTGCGAGGTGTAAGGACCGGCAATAAGCTCCAGTCCGCCGGGAATGTTTCCGGCCCGGAACTCATCGACATCCTGCGTGTTGATGGTGTAGGACAGCCGGAAGTTCTCTCCCGCCTCCACATGCGAGGGGACAGACACGGCAATCTGAGCCTGTGATGTCAACGCCACGACCGCCAACATCAAGGTGAAAACAAATATGTGAATTATTCGACGCGTCATCATATCAAGTACACTTTATCAGATTTCAAGCACACTTTATTACCAGTTTTGTTGCAGTCTTCTGCGTTGTGGCTGCTGTTCATTGCGTTTCAGACGCTCTTGCGTAGCCTTCTCCTGCTGGATGGCGTAGTTGAGCAACTGCTGTGCATTGTCTTTGCTCATCTGATCCTTGGGTTGCTGCTTTTGCTGCTTGTTCTGATCTTGTTTGTTCTGATTATTGTTCTTCTGCTTATTCCGTTGTTTCTTATTGTCCTTCTTGTTCTTATTCTTCTGGTTATTCTTGCCTCCATTCTGCTTTTGCTTTTTCTGCAAGCGTTGGCAGAGAGCAAGGTTATAGCGGGTCTCGTTGTCGCCCGGATTGCTGCGCAGACTCTCCTTGTAAGCTTCGATGGCCTCGCCATACATCTGATGTTGCTGGCAGATCACACCGATGTTGTGATAAGCCATTGCCTTGCGCCGCGGAGACTGCTCACTGCGCCCGGCGTTTTGCAGCTGTACGATGGCGGCAGAGTCTTTCTGCTGCATCATCAGCGCACAACCGAGATTGTACATCGCCTGCGTGTTGCGTGCATTCTTGCTTAAGGCCTTGCGGTACTCCGTCTCAGCCTTGGCATAGTTCTGCTGCCGGTAGAGTTTGTTGCCGTTCCGGATGAACTGTCGGTCGGCCTGCGCCTGCATCTGAGTGACACCGGCAAGAGCCAGCAGGATCAAAAGAATATACTTACGTATGTCCATTATTTATTTCTTTCCTTTATTCTTAAAGATCGTTACCTTCTTCAGCAATGGATTCCGTGTCTCCATCAGACACACATCCAAGACGAGAAGGATCAGCGCAATGATGGCGAAAGCCTGGAACTGCTCGTTATAGTCGCTATAGACCACAGCGTCGGTAGTGCCTTGCTGCAGCTTGACCAAATCGTTGTTCAACTCGTTCTGAGCGTCTGCCGTGTTGTTGACATGAATGTACATGCCACTGCCAGCCTGCGCTATCTTGCGGCACATCTGCTCGTTGAGTGCACTCATCACGGTCTGTCCTGAAGCATCCTTCATATAGCCGTCGCCGGTAGGAATCGGTGCACCGTGAGGATCACCGACGCCAAGGATAAACACGTTGATGCCTTTCTTCTTGGCTTCGGCAGCCGCTTCCTCAGCACCACCTTCGTGGTCTTCACCATCGGTGATCACGATGATAGCCCGTCCGATATTGTCAGCCTGCGTGAAACTGTGCATGGCTAACTGTATGGCATGACCGATATCTGTGCCTTGTGTGGCAATCAGCGAGGGATTAATATCCTGCAGGAACATCTTCGCAGAGACGTAGTCCGCGGTAATCGGCAGTTGTACGAAGGCGTCACCGGCAAAGACCACAAGTCCCACCTTATCGTTGGTGAAGTGGTCGATCATGTTTTCGACGAGCATCTTGCTCTTTTCCAGTCTGCTCGGCACGACATCCTGGGCAAGCATGGAGTTGGAGATGTCCATACAGATGATCGCTTCGATGCCCTGACGCTTGTCGTGTGACACATGCGTTCCCATTTGCGGACGAGCCAAAACCAGGATGAGCATGGCCAAGGCACCCATCATCAACCAGAACTTCACCGCACGCCTTGCCTTGGAAACGTCGGGCATGAGCTGCTTCAACAGCTGAGGATCACCTAACTGGCGAAGCCGCTTCTTCTGCTTGAAATGGCTTGCTACCCTCAGCAAAAACAGCAGAGGCAGCAGGCAGAGTAGCCATAAGTATGTTGGATCTTCAAATCTCATTGTCTTTTCGTTTATCTTTTTTCTTCGGCCTCAGGCCTCTGAATTCTCTTCTTTTCAGTTCCCTACATCTGCAATACAGGTTCCCTGCGTCATGAACATAGCTTCGATGTTCCATGAACATAGGTTACCTACACCTTATTATATATAGGGGCATCAGCATGCTAATCCTTAAGGCAGTCGACGCAAGACCGTGTTGCGCAGCAGGATCTCCAACAGGAGGAAGAAGATCGCGGCGATGGCGAAAGGCTGGTAAGCCTCGTAGTAGCGCGAATACTTCTTGACGTTCATCTTCGTCTTCTCAAGTTGGTCGATGTCGTGATAGATCTGCTTCAACTGCCGGTTGTTGGTGGCACGATAGAAATTGCCGTCGGTGATCGCCGAGATGTCGCTCAGCGTCTTCGTATCAATCTCCACCGGCATATTGACATACTGCACCGTACCTGCGACCTGTACGGGATAAGGTGCTACCTTATTGGTTCCTACGCCAATCGTATAAACTCTGATACCAAACGACTTGGCGATCTGGGCAGCCGTCAGCGGCGAGATGTCGCCCATGTTGTTGCTACCATCTGTCAGCAAGATCACCACCTTGCTCTTGGCTTTAGAGTCTTTCAGCCGCGACACAGCGTTGGCCAGTCCCATACCCAATGCCGTTCCGTCCTGGATGAGTCCACGGGCAGCAATGTCGGTGCGCACGCTTTGCAACATGTTGAGCAACGACGTATGGTCGGTGGTCATCGGGCACTGCGTGAACGCCTCGCCCGCGAAGATCGTCAGACCGATATTGTCGTTGGGTCTGCCGGAGATGAACTCTGCGGCCACATCCTTGGCCGCCTCAATGCGGTTGGGCTTCAAGTCCTCGGCCAGCATGGAAGTGGACACGTCCATGGCCAGCATGATGTCGATGCCCTCTACCTGTTTGTGTCCCCAAGAGTTATGAGTCTGAGGACGCGCCAGGATGAAGACGATGAGCGTAAACACCACACAACGCAGGACCATCGGGGCGTTGACGAGGCGCACTCGCCAGCTCTTCGGCGCATTCTGATAGGAGTAGGTGTCGCCCATACGCAGTGTCGGCTCATCTCTCTTGCGGTAAAGGAAATACCACAGGATATAAGGGATGAGCAGCAACAGCAGCAAGAAATATTGTTTATCAGCAAATTCCATGATCGTCAATCTTTAATGTTTCGCTCATCCAAGCAGCAGCCAGACGTGATAGCAGACATACACCAGGCAGGCCGCGGCGATGATTCCCAACGCCCAGAGCAGCGACTTGATGGTGATGCGGTTCTGTCGTGTGCGCTTGTCGCCCTCAGTCAGCTGTGGCACGATACGTTCCTCGGTGGGCTGGTTCTCTTGCTTGGTCTCATCAATGAAGTTAATTGCATTCACCAAGTTGAGGTCGTTCTCGTTGATGAGCGTAGAATATTTGGCAAACTTCACGAGGTCTGCTGTCGTGAACAGCTCGCGCAGCTCGTCAATCATCTTCTTGTCACCGGACTCATTGAGTCTTTCGATGATCTCGCTGGACGTCATCTCCAAAGCATTGAAGCCAAAGCGCTCCTGGATATATTTCCTCAGCGTGTCGGTGAGCTGCGTGTAGTAGGTCTTCTGATCCTCACTGGTGGTGAGATGCTCCTCCTTGATCTTGCTGATGGCATTGAGGGCGCGCTGATGAGCAGGCACGTGTTTCACGATACGGATACGCGTGATCACCGGTTTGTTGCTACGCAGACGGATGTAGAGATACCCCATCACGAGCACGATCAGCAACATCAGCAGCGACAACCAGAAATAAGGACTCCACTCTGCCCACGAGAAAGGATTGTCCTGGACATCCTTTGGCGGGAAGAACTGGTTGGGATGGAGCGTGTCGACATTCATCGTGATCACCTTCAGCGCAGCGACGCCTCCTTGATAGTTTTTACCGTTGACTTTCACCGGCAAGGGAGGAATGGAATAGAGATGCTCGTCAAACGAGGTGATCGTGTAGACTTTGCTGACCTTGAGTTCCTTGCCACTTGTGGACAAGGTATCAGCGTCAGCGACCTTCACAACCTCCACACCCGGGACCACCATCTGGCGCTCCTTCAGTGCCGGCCACTGAATGGTAGAGCCAGCGGGCATCGTGACGGTAAGCTGCAAATGGGCCTGTTCACCGATGAGAATCCCCACCGAGTCCACATTTTGCTCTACGGTGACCTGTGATGAAGCGTTGAGTGACAACAGCAACATCATGCACGTCAAAACATATTGCCATATTTTTTTGGTCATAACCTCTATTCTCTACTCTTCTAATCTTTTCTCAAATACCTTTGATCTTTTCTTCAATACTGCTTGATCTTTCTGCCAACACCATCCAACTTTTCCATAGATACGATCTGCATCTACGTTCTACGCTTGAACAGCAGCATCAGTGCCTTCGTGAAATCCTCATTTGTGGCAATCGCCGTCCAGTCGATGCGGCTCTTGGCAAACACCGTTTTGAGTTTGTCCTCACGCTCAATCCAGTATCGTGTATGGGCCTGGCGCAGTTTCTTGCTCGATGTGTCGATATACATCTCGTGTCCGGTCTCAGCGTCCATCACCTTGAGCAGTCCCACGTCGGGCAATTTTTTGGCACGCGGATCATAGACCTGAATAGCCACCACATCGTGTTTGCGGTTGGCAATCTCCATCTCTTTGGTGAAGTCTTTGCGGTCGTAGAAGTCACTGATGATGAAGGAAGTGCAGTGGCGTTTCATCACGCGGGTGAGGTAGGCCGTGGCCATCCCGATGTCCGTGCGTGTGCTTTGCGGATGGAAGTCGAGCATCTCACGGATGATGTAAAGGATATGCTTGCGTCCATTCTTTGGCGGAATATACTTCTCTATACGGTCGGAGAAGAAGATGACACCGATCTTGTCATTGTTCTCAATGGCCGAGAAAGCGATCGTCGCAGCGATTTCTGTAGCCAGCTGGCGCTTCATCTGCTGCGTAGTACCGAAGTCCAACGACCCCGAGACGTCGATGAGCAGCATCACCGTGAGCTCACGCTCCTCCTCAAAGACCTTGACATAAGGATGGTGGAAGCGGGCCGTGACGTTCCAGTCAATATCCCGGACATCGTCGCCGAACTGATATTCACGCACCTCGGAGAAAGCCATACCCTTGCCTTTAAAGGCAGAGTGGTACTGTCCCGCGAAGATGTTCTGACTCAATCCCCGGGCTTTGATCTCTATCTTTCTGACCTGATGTAGTATCTCGTTAGTGTCCACGATGACTCCTTAATAACTTATAAATATATCGAAACGGATGTCTGATGATCAAGGCACCTCGATCTTGTTGACAATCTTGCTGACGATCTCCTCGCTGGAGACGTTGGCAGCCTCAGCCTCATAGCTGAGTCCGATGCGGTGGCGCAGCACGTCGTGAGCCACAGCGCGCACATCTTCCGGCACCACATAGCCGCGATGCTTGATGAAGGCATAGGCGCGGGCAGCCTTGGCAAGGTTGATACTTGCACGCGGACTACCGCCGAAGGTGATCAGATCCTTCAATTCGGGCATGCCATAGCGCTCGGGGAAACGTGTGGCGAAGACGATGTCAGCGATATACTGCTCGATCTTCTCGTCGATATAGACCATGTTCACCACCTCACGGGCACGGATGATCTCCTCTGCTGTCGTCACGGGACGCACCTCAGGCATCTTCCCTTGCAGGTTCTCGCGGATGATGGCTTTCTCCTCTTCGAGCGTCGGATAGTCGATGATCACCTTGAGCATGAAACGGTCGACCTGAGCCTCAGGCAACTGATAGGTACCCTCCTGCTCGATAGGGTTCTGTGTAGCCATGACGAGGAACGGGTTGGGCAGTGGGAAAGTCTTCTCGCCGATGGTCACCTGATGCTCCTGCATAGCTTCGAGCAAAGCGCTCTGCACCTTGGCCGGTGCACGGTTGATCTCATCAGCCAGCACAAAGTTGGCGAAGACCGGACCCTTCTTGACCTGGAAGTTCTCGTCTTTCTGGGAATAGATCATTGTACCTACCACATCGGCAGGCAGCAAATCGGGGGTAAACTGTATACGGCTAAAGTCTGCATCCACGAGCTGAGAGAGTGTCTTGATGGCGAGTGTCTTAGCCAAACCAGGCACACCCTCCAACAGGATGTGGCCGTCGCTGAGCAACGAAATGAGCAGTGCATCGATCAAATGCTTCTGTCCGACGATGACCTGATTCATTCCTGTCACCAAGTTCGTGACGAAAGCACTGTTCTGCTCAATCTTTATGTTCAATTCTCTAATGTCTACTGATTCTGCCATATTATAAAGCTTTAATGCTGTTCGTTTTTATGGCAAAAGTACAACTTTCTCTCAAGAGCAGAGCATCAAGGGTAATAAATAATATTAAATTGGAAATATAGAGCGCTATATTTAAGAAACTTTTTCAAAGCTCAAGATATTTATGGGAACTCAACAAGACAAGTCAGCGTACTTGAGCAATGGAAGACAAAAGGATAAGGTATTGAATAATGACTGACTCAAAAACCACTCTACTGAAACGAAAAAATGGTGGAAGAAGTGACCCGAAGTCCCTTCTTCCACCATCATCTATCATATTTGGAACCAATTACTTGGCCATATCAAATCCCAGTCTCACGCCGTTGTAGTTCTTGCTGATCTCGCCGATAGAGCTCAGCGTAGCGTTGCCGCTCATCGACGCCATGGTCTGGATAAGTGTCAAGAGTTTTTTTTGACTCGAAGAGGATCGCCACTCCTTGGCTGTTGCGGGTAGCGTAACCGTTGAGCGAGAGCAGCAGTCCACTCAGCTTCAAGGCATTGGTTGACTCATCGTAAGTGTAGTTGCCACTGAACTTCTTGCCGTCGACGTATGCCGTGAAAGTATTGTCCTTGTTAAAAGTGATCTGTGTGTTCTTGGATGTGAAGCCCACCTTGCTGTAGTCTTCCTTGAGCTTAGACTTGATCTGCGAGGCGACGACCTCACCACCGGCCTTTGCCAAAGCACTGTTAGACGTGAAAGCGCAACCCGGACCATTGTATTTCCAAGTGCCATAAAGCTGAGATTTTGTCAGCTTGTTGGAACCGATGACGCTGCTGATCACGTCACCGATGGTGTTGGCATTGTTCAATACGCCAATAACACCGTTGAGCACATCTGTGCCCGCATTGGAGGATGCACTACCAGTGCCCAGTGTACCACAACTGGTAGCCAGCAGACATGCTGCGCCGGCTACGAAAAAACTCATTTTCTTCATCTCTCTGATCTTAATGTTGGTTTGTATTTATGTGTATAAAGTAATTATCCTTGCATACAATCGCTGAGGTTCCGAGGTCTCGACAAAGAGTTTTTATATGTCGATACCAATCTTTTTCAATGCATTGTGAGCCATGCGCTCATAAACGACACCCAGGTCGGCAAAGCGCAAAACAGCGTTGAGGGCAGCATGACGGACACCGAGTGACGGTACCTGCAAAGCCGTGGCAGCCTGATCGAGAAACTCGTTGATGCCACGTTCATTGGGCTCTTGTCCATTCATAAACAGTCGGCCGAGGATGTCGTAACCGCAGATCTGGTAGACATCTTCGGAACGTGCAATCCACTGATAGGCGATCATCGGTGCGTAGCTCACATGCTGATAGACATTGAGTGCCTGCATCTCGGCCATCTCCTGCGTGTGGGTCTGTTCCATCCAAATCTCCGCTACCTCCTGCGGCATCTTTTCCGCCGGCATGACGAGGGTAGCCAGGATCTTGCATTCACGGATATCTTCCTTCCACAAGGCGATGGCGAGATCATAGTCCTTGCCGAGTTCCTTGGCCATCTGCTTGAGTTGGATGACCGGAACGCCCCAGTTGAGACGATAGTCGAGTCCTTTCTCACGCATCGACTGCGACGCCGGGCCGTTCATCACCAAGCGAAAGCTGCGCTTGAGTTCCTTTATCTTTTGTTGTACTTCTTCTGTTGTCATTTCGTAGTCAAATTGTGCTGTTATAGCGTAGCATACTCCTTGGAGTAGCGGAGCATCTGCTCTTCATAGCTCTCGGAATAGTCGAGACGGATGTCCGTGATCTCGCCATGATCATCGGTCACGGCGATCATCTTAGGATTGAGGAAGCCTTTATAGGGCGCGATGTCGAGTTTTCGATAACGTTCCAGCACTTCCCGATGCAGGTCCGCGTCGATCTTGATGCCATATTCCTCCACGAGCTGTCGGGCAGCCTCGTAGTCTCCCTCGCTCTTCACGCGCTGGATCTCAGCCAAAAGTTCAGCGAAGAGCTGACGCAGACGCTGATAGTCGTTGATGCGCAAATAGGTCTTGCCGTCGCGCTTCACCATTTCCACGACGCCATCGCCGTGGGCATAGCACCAGCGGGCGATGAGCGCGCGGTTGCGCATATGCGCTTCCTCGATGACATGTCCGGGCTTGATGCGCACCAACTGCGTCATCAGACCGTTCATCATATAGTGATAATACTGACTCTTGTAAGCCTCCTTATTGGGTGTCAGCCCAAGTTCCACGAGTTTATCATCGGCCAGATAATAGAGTCCGAAGAGGTCAGCGCGTGCCTCCTCAATCGTACTGCCGTATGCTTTCAGCGCGTCGGGCGACGTGCCAGGCAGGAGCTGACCGCTGCCGTGACCCAAACACTCATGCAAATCGGTGTGGAGATCATCACAGAGGTCTCCATACTTGCGGATCAACTCGCGTGTCGGCTCGTCGATGACAAACTCCTCGTTCATACCTGAACCTTTGGCGGCTTGGTTATAAGCCTCCGTGAGGTTGCCGATCGTCACGCTTTTCGAACCGTATCTCGCACGTATCCAGTCGGCATTGGGCAGGTTGATGCCGATTGCCGACGACGGATATTCGTCGCCGCCGAGCATAGCGGCACAGATCACTTTCGCTGAGACGCCCTTGACCTGAGCCTTGCGGAATCGCGGGTCCACAGGCGAATGATCTTCAAACCATTGTGCGTTGCTGGCTATCTTGCGCGTTCTTTCTGTGGCTACCTCATCTTTATATTCTACAATACCCTCCCAAGATCCTTTCAGTCCTAGGGGGTCACCATACACCTCGATAAATCCATTGATAAAGTCAACATCGCCTTCGTTCTCACGCAGCCACTCGATGGAATACTCGTCAAACAGTTTGAGATCGCCCGTACGATAGTAGTCTGTCAGCAATGCGATGACGCGCCGTTGCTGGTCGTTTTCCGCTACCTCGCGTGCTTTGTCCAACCAGAATACGATCTTGCGGATGGCCTCGCCATAGAGTCCGTCCGTCGTGTAGCGCTCTTCTACGAGTTTTCCGTTTTTCTTAACGAGTTTGGAATTCAGTCCAAACGAAGGCTGCTCGTTGCCACCGACCTGCTGTCGCAGTTGTTCGTAGTATTTCTCAGCCTCCTGCTGCGTCACGCCATCGTAATAGTTGCAGGCCGATGTCTTCACGAGATCCTCGCCGTCGGCCTGGTTGACGCGCTTCGGCAGCACGTCAGGATCGAAGATGACTGGACAGAGCACGTCCATCATCTCCTGCTTGGAGCGGTAGTTGCCGGGCAGAGAATCAAAGGGGGTGTCGTCGACAGCCTTGCGCAGCCACGATTCCGAGAAGTCGGGCTGGAACTTCTCACAGCCATAGTGGTGATAAATGCCATTGGAGAACCACACGCGTTTCAGGTAGACGGTCATCGCAAGAAAGTCCTTGCTCTCGTGGTCACCGGGGAAATGCAGGTACAAGTTCTCCAGCAACTTACGTATCGGCAAATTGTATTTGCCAAACTGATCGGTGGTGATGTCCCTACCGGTCAGTGTGGCTTTGGACAGATAATAGATATATTTCTTTTGTTGTAGAGACAACTGCTCGAATCCATTCAAGCGGTATCTCAGCATCTGCAGGTCAGCGAAGCGCTCACCGGCAAAGGCGAATGTGTTGTTTTCCATCACTATGGTAGTAAAGAAGACGCCAATAGGAGAACCATTCAACGCATGAATGATCTCCTATGACTGTGATTGCAATATGTTATGCAGACGTTTTCTCCTCCTTCCCACAAAATAATTATTCTGTTTTAGCCTTGTTCTTTGATCCCGGCTTGCGTCCACGCTTCTTTGGGCGGTCGAGCAGTGAGGGATGTGTAGCCAGATGCTTGATCTTATACTCACGTGGGGTGATGCCATTGACTTTAAAGAACGAGGCGTAGAACGACTGGCGGTTGGAGAATCCGACCATATCAGAGATGTCCTCCATATTCAGGTCCTGATAGCGGCGGTCTACCAAGAGCGACATAGCCTCCTGGATGCGGTACTGATTGACATACGAGGTGTAGTTCATGTGAAAACGCACGTTCACAACAGCAGAGATATAGCGGGTATTGGTACCAAGGTCCTCTGCTAGCTGCTTGGCGGAGTAGTTCTTGTCCTTATACTTCTTTTGAATGATGATGATGTTGTTGATCTTTTCCTCCAGTTCATCCATAAGTTTCGGACTGACAAGCGAGCGATAGGCAGCTTCCTTTTCTTTCTTTTCTGTGATATTGTACTTAGCCATAATATTGTTGATGTATTGGTAAATGCTTTCTTACCTTGCAAAATTAATAAAATCATTTTAATACGCAAACTTTCTCGCTTCTTTTTTCAAGTACCATCAATGTTTTTTGTTATTTTTAAAAAATAGATATGCTTTCCAAGCAAAATATCTTTATTATCAATGGATAATACATTAGAAACAGATAACAATACTCAACGCCAACCATTGTTTTGGGAGAATTTGAGTTTCAATAAATATGATAGTCGCATAAACATCAGGCTGAAGACGGAAACAAAAATATTACTCAACTTCTTTTGTGCGTTTGAAGTATTTTTTTTATCTTTGCAAACCAGAAGATCAATCCTCAAAGTAGGCTTTTGCAGTATGCTTTTGGCGATGGACCTCGATACTATATCATTCACTAAAAACTAATCAAATATGGAAAGAACTTGGAGATGGTTTGGCCGTAAAGACCTCATTACGCTCGACATGCTCCGGCAGATTGGCGTGCAAGGCATCGTCACCGCATTGCACGATGTGCCGCTCGGACAGGTTTGGACGCAGCAGCAGATCCACGACCTGAAAGCTTACATCGAGTCACACGGCATGAGATGGAGCGTAGTAGAGTCGCTGCCTGTCACTGAAACTATTAAATATGGTGGGCCTGACCGCGATGAGCAGATCAGCATCTATTGCGAGAGTCTGCGCAACCTGGCAGCTGAAGGTATCCACACCATCTGCTATAACTTCATGCCCGTACTTGACTGGGCACGCACCGATCTGCTCCATCTCAACCCCAACGGATCGAGCAATCTCTATTTCAGCATACCCGAATTCGCGTATTTCGACATCGACCTCTTGAAGCGTGAGGGCGCTGAGCAGGACTGGAAAAACTTCCAAGTACTCGGTCCCGACGGTAAGCCCAACGGCAGAGATATATTAAAAGAGGTGGCAGAACTGCGCCAGCAGATGACGCCGGAGAAAGACCATGCCCTCGTAGAGAACATTGTCATCAAGACACAAGGCTTCGTTTCCGGCAACTTCAAGGAGGGCGACGAGCATCCGCTCGGCCTTTTCCGTGAACTGCTAAAGAAATATGAGGGCATCGACCGCGAGCAGCTGCGCGCCAACATGAAGTATTTCCTCGACGCGATCATGCCGGTTTGCGACGAGTGCGACATGTATATGTGTGTCCATCCCGACGATCCACCATTCCAAATCCTCGGCTTGCCACGCATCATCACGTGCGCCAACGACATCGAATGGCTGCTCACCGCTGTTCCAAACAAGCACAACGGCCTGACCTTCTGTGCCGGTTCGCTCTCTGCGGGTGCCCAGAACAATCTGCCGGAGATGGCGCGTCGCTTTGCCAGCCGCACGAGTTTCGTGCATCTGCGCAGCTGTCACGTCTTCCCCAATGGCGACTTCACTGAGGCCAGCCACCTGGGCGGCCGCGCTGATCTCGTGGCTTTGGCCCATATCTTCGAGCAGGAGGAGCAGCAGCGCAAGGCTGGAAAAGCCCTGCTCTCTTCGCCCAATGCACAGGTGCTGCCCATGCGTGTAGACCATGGCATGACGATGCTCGGTGACGAGAAGCGCGGATACAACGCTGGATACAGTTTCCTTGGCCGTATGTTTGCCATGGGACAGGTGCAAGGTATCCTCGCCGCTGTGGATAAGGAATTAGGTATCAAATACGAACAACCAGGATTTTTTGATTAAACCATGAACGAACTATTCAACATTAAAGACTATGTTGTCGTCATCACCGGCGGCACAGGTATCCTTGGCCGCTGCATCGGCAAGTACCTCGCAGAGCAAGGAGCCAAGATTGCGATCCTCGGACGTAAGGAAGAGGTGGGCAACGAGATCGTGAAAGAGATCACTGACAAAGGCGGCATCGCCAAATTCTATAAGACCGACGTGATGAACGTGGAACTGGTGAAGCAGAACTGTGAGGACATCCTAAAGGACTTCGGACGCGTAGACACGCTGCTCAACGCCGCAGGAGGAAATATGAAAGGCGCCACCATCGCACCGGATCAGAACTTCTTCGACCTCGATCCCGAGCAGTTCCAAAAGGTGCTCAGCCTTAACCTCACGGGTACGGTGATTCCTACCCAGGTGTTTCTCAAACCGATGGTGAAGCAGGGCAAGGGCTCGATCATCAACTTCAGCAGCATGGCGGCCTTCCGCCCGATGACCCGCGTCTGCGGTTATGCGGCTGCCAAGGCCGGCATCTCCAACTTCACCGCTTACATGGCAACCGAGACCGCAAAGAAGTTTGGCGAGGGCATCCGCGTCAACGCGATCGCTCCGGGATTCTTCATCACCGAGCAAAACCGTGCGCTGCTCACCAATCCCGACGGCAGTTACACCCAACGTGGCAACGATGTGATCCGCCAGACACCGTTCGGCCGCATGGGTAAACCCGAAGAGCTCTGCGGCACGATTCACTATCTGATGAGTGACGCCGCATCGTTTGTCACCGGCACCGTAGCCGTCGTGGACGGAGGCTTCAACGTCTTCGCCATGTAGCAAACAGCTTTTTTGAGCAAGCACAAGCCACACGATCAACAGTCCCTATCGCCCTGAGCTACACGGCAAAGGGAGGCAGACTGGATCGTGTGGCTTGTTTTTGTATGATGATGGATTTAGACCAAAACCAACAAACACTTTGTGTCAGCGCCAAGTGCTTGTGCCCTTTGCCATTTGAGGGGCGAGGACTTGTGATAGGCTTTTAACGCATTGATAATCAATATTAGTGTACGTTGATATAGGTGTCCAAAAAGCTTGAAAAGCACTCTGTTCCTCTAAGAGAGCATTCTCGATAATGCGATTCTCACGAGATGTTTTTTGTAGTGCTCACACCAACTCAAATACCTTATTTTTAACATTTAAATAAGTTTTCTTAAAAAAATGTAGGTAAAAAGTTTGCTGTTTTAAAAATTATGATTATCTTTGCAGTGTTATCCTGAAAACAATCTTTTTACCTTGAAGGAACTAATACCTATTGAAGATTAAGAGCGGTTGCCTGAGAAGGTCATCGCTTTTTTTTATGCCCTTTTCAGGCCTCCTCACAACCTCACGAAGCCTCTCCTTCACCCTCTTCTTCCCTTTTCATATTTACTCTTTTCTTTATTGGAAAGAGGACGTACCACCGGAATAATATATCGAAAGTACTTTGTCATTGCAAAAATAATCTGTATCTTTGCATAAGGAAAAACTAACAACAATACGTAATATGACTTACACTTTGCTCGCAGACAGTGGTTCTACAAAAACAGATTGGGCGCTAATCGCCGACGGAACCGTTGCCGCACGTATCCGCACGAAAGGAATGAATCCTTTCCAAATGAGCGAGGACGAGATCGCCAACGAAGTGGAGATCGCTCTCCTACCCCAGTTGCTATCGGCTTGCAGCAACGACGCGACTTCTTCTCAGCAAGAGGTGGCCGCATGCACGCTCAACAGCCTCCACTTCTATGGCGCGGGGTGCACACCGGAAAAGATTCCCGTGGTGGAGAGTGCCCTGCGCCGTCATCTCCACGTCACCGGTGTCTGCGAGGTGGCCAGCGACATGCTCGGTGCGGCAAGAGCGCTCTGCGGTGGCCAGCCCGGCATCGCCTGCATCTTGGGCACGGGCAGTAACTCCTGCGCCTACGACGGCGAGAAGATCGTGAAAAACGTGCCCGCGCTCGGATTTATCCTTGGTGACGAAGGCAGCGGAGCCGTCTTGGGCAAGACGCTCGTCGCCGACATACTGAAAAATCAGTTGCCGCAGCCGATCATCCAGCGCTTCAACGACAAATACCACCTCACTGCCGCCGACATCATCGACCGCGTCTACCGTCAGCCCAAGCCCAACACGTTCCTGGCTTCCTTCGTTCCCTTCCTGCAAGAGAACCTCTCCGAGCCAGCCATCTACACGCTCGTCAAGGAGGGCTTTCGCCGTTTCCTCTGTCGCAACGTCAAGCAATACGACGGCTGGAACCAGTTGCCGATCGGCTTCAACGGCAGCATCGCGCTCATCTACCACCAGCCGCTCGAAGAGGTGATGCGGGAGGAAGGCATGAAGATGGGTAAGGTCATCCAAGCTCCCATCGACGGACTCATCGAGCAGGAAACCGCAAGATGGAATGGAAAACACTGATTCTGATTGAGAATACTTAATAACTAAGCATATACGATGAAAAAACAAATGCACCAGCGCATCGCGGCATTGCTGTTCGCCGCGCTCGCTGTGATGACGGCAGCCGCTCAGTCGGCCCGTCATTTCGAACTCCGCAACAGCCAGGACGGGGGATCCACGCTCTCCGTCTACCTCCCAGAGCATCCCTCAGGCCGTGCCGTTCTCGACTGTCCGGGTGGTGGCTATGCTCTTCTCGCCCTGCAACACGAGGGGCATGACTGGGCTCCGTACTTCAACAATCAGGGCATTGCCTATGCCGTGCTGAAATACCGTATGCCGAGAGGCGACCGCAACATTCCCCTCTCTGACGCTTATCAGGCCATGAAAACACTGCGCGACTCGGCCGACGTGTGGCAGATCAATCCCGACGACATCGGCATCATGGGATTCTCGGCCGGCGGACATCTGGCCGCGTCGGTGAGCACACATGCCCCTTGGGCGCTTCGACCCAACTTCAGCATCCTGTTCTACCCCGTCATCACCATGGGCAGAGGCACCCATGAAGGCTCGCGCAACAACTTCCTCGGCTTTGACAGAGACAACAAAGAGATCGTCAGGCAGTGGAGCAACGAGACGCAGGTACGCGCTCACCTTACACCTCCGGCCATCATCCTGCTGGCCAACGACGACGAGGTGGTGCCGCCCGTACAGAATGGCGTGGCTTACTACAGCAGCATGAGGGCTTGTGGCAACACCTGCTCACTGCTGATCTATCCTCATGGTGGCCACGGCTTCGGCATCAGAACCTCCTTCCCCTCCCATCCGCAGATGATGGACGACCTCACGGCATGGCTGAAGGCATTGCCCAGCCCACAGCCTCACGCCGTCCGAGTGGCATGCATCGGCAACAGCATCACCGACGGCTTCGGCATCGGCATGAGCGACGAACAGGGCTATCCAGCACAGCTGCAGCGTATGCTCGGCAAGGGCTATCTCGTCAAGAACTTCGGCGTCTCGGCCCGCACGCTGCTCAGCAAGGGCGATCTGCCCTATGTGCATGAAGAGGCATGGCAAGATGCGCAAGCCTTCCGACCGGACATCGTCATCGTGAAACTTGGGACCAACGACACCAAGCCTCACAACTGGGCTCACAACGCTGAGTTGAAGCACGACCTGATGGCGATCACCGACACGCTCAAAGCACTGCCCTCGCATCCAAAGATCTGGCTCTGCTCTCCCATTCCGGCCATCAGACCCTCATGGGGCATCAACGACAGCATCATCGCCAACCATATCGCGCCTGTCATCAA
Source organism: uncultured Prevotella sp. (assembly GCA_945873145.1). Taxonomy (GTDB): domain Bacteria; phylum Bacteroidota; class Bacteroidia; order Bacteroidales; family Bacteroidaceae; genus Prevotella. Next base: position 47,568 of record CAMCBZ010000008.1, on the reverse strand, counting down.
GCAGGTGGCACATAAGGAAAAAGTGCAGTACCTCGATCTCCACACGGCTTTCCATCCTACAGACGGCATGACGCTCGACGCTATCATGCAGCGCGACGGCATCCATCCGACACGGAAAGGCGCTACGCTGCTGGCCAAGATCATCATGGAAGCCATCACGAAGAAGTAGGACTTCACCACTTGTTCGTAATACCACACAGACAGCATCAAAGAAGCGGTATCGCGTGCAAGCACCTACAAATTTATATAAAAGCACCCTGACCGAGCAAGTCTTGCTTCCTCGATCAGGGTGTTTTTGTTTACTACAACAAGGAGACTGATTGTTCAAGAAACTGACATTTTTCGGCCTCTGAGAATCGAAAAATCAGAAGCAAGGACGTCCCTGGCCCAAAAGAAGCCCATTTTCGAGCATTTCTACTAACATTTTGATAATCAGTAATTTATGCTATAGAACATGTAAAATAGGCATTTTATAGCCATCATCTTTGCCATTTTACTTGTTCAAAAAGGCTATTTTTGCCAATCATCTCGGCACTTTGACCGTGTAAAACTACCGAGATGACGAGAAATTCTCTAGAGAATTTCTCGTCAAAGTGCCTTTTTGATCTTGTCAAAGTACCTTTTTCTCAGTCTTTTCTAGCAAAAATGACTTTGCGAATCCAAAAGTCTCATTTCTTCATCTCTAGATTGTCAACTCTCCACGACAAACTTTTGTCGGGAAAAATCAAAGTACGACATTGCTTTAAATCATATAAATCGACACGCGAGAACAAAAGAGTACTGATGGAGTTGCAGGATTCAGAATTTTGCATTACCTTTGTAACATCAATCAGGATAAGGCGAGAATAGTCGCCAAAAAGACTTCTAAGGAGATTTCTCCAATCATAACTACATATATATAATAATGAGTGTCAATATCAATAGAAACGGTCAGAAGCGAGTGGTCATCGTCGGTGGCGGCTTAGGAGGCCTGCGGCTTGCCAACCAACTCAAAGACAGCAACCTGCAAGTAGTACTCATCGACAAGAACAACTACCATCAGTTTCCCCCACTGATCTATCAGGTGGCTTCTGCCGGACTGGCTCCCAGCTCCATCTCCTTTCCCTTCCGACAGATCTTCCGCAAGCGCAAGAACTTCTATTTTCGCATGGCTGAAGCCCGCTCAGTGTTCCCCGACAAGAAGATTCTACAAACATCTATCGGTAAGATCGACTACGACTATCTTGTCTTCGCGGCAGGAGCTACGACAAACTTCTTTGGCAACAAGAACGTAGAAGAGTGGGCCATACCGATGCGTACACTGTCTGAGGCCATGGGTCTGCGCAATGCACTGCTCTCAAACTTAGAACGTGCACTGACCTGCGCCACGGAGGAAGAGCGGCAGGAACTGCTCAACGTCGTCATCGTAGGCGGTGGTGCTACGGGCGTGGAGATTGCTGGTGCGATCTCGGAGATGAAGCGCTATGTCATCCCCTACGACTATCCCGACATGGACGCATCGCACATGCACATCTATCTGCTTGAAGCCGGTGACCGTCTCTTGGCAGGTATGTCGCAGGAAGCATCAGAGAAGGCACTCAAATATCTAAAGGGCATGGGCGTCGACGTGCAGTTCGGCAAGATGGTAACGGACTACCGCGACTATCACATTATCATCAAAGACGGCACTACGATCGCCACGCGTACCTTCCTCTGGGTGTCCGGAATCCGTGCACAACCCATCACAGGCATCGAAGGCGACAATCTCGGACGTGGTTTCCGCATTCTCGTCGACGGCTGCAACCGTGTGCGTGGCTACGACAATATCTTCGCCATTGGTGACCAGTGCCTGATGACTGCAGATCCCGCCTATCCCAAAGGCCATCCACAGTTGGCGCAGGTGGCTATCCAGCAAGCCAACCAACTTGCCGAAAACCTCAAAAGACTGTCTCACCACGACACGGACCTCAAGCCCTTCCACTACAACGACCTTGGCTCTATGGCCACCGTTGGCCGCAACAAGGCTGTCGCTGACTTAGGCAAGATACGCACGCAGGGCTTCATGGCGTGGGTGCTGTGGCTCATTGTTCACCTCCGCTCCATCTTAGGTGTGCGCAACAAGCTGATGGTGATGCTCAGCTGGGCATGGCAATACTTCAGTTACAACGTCTCGATCCGTACAATCGTCTATGCCACCAAGCCAAAGATGATCCGCGAACGCATCAAGCGCGAGCAGACGACGCACCTGGGAGAGGATCTGATGCAAGAAGAGGAGGAGGAAGAGAAAATATAACTCAATCGGCAACAGATAAAAGCAAAGAGGCCTTACCCTATGAAGGGTAAGGCCTCTTTGCTTTTATCTGTTAATTATTTCTTCACAAACGCCATCAGCTCCTTGCCGAGCGCATCTGCCTCTTCGGCGGTATGTGCCTCGCTGTAGACACGGATGATCGGCTCCGTATTGCTCTTGCGCAGGTGCACCCACTTGTCGGGGAAGTCGAGCTTCACACCGTCGATGTCAGTCACCTGTACGTCGGGCTGAGAAGCGAAGTGCTCCTTCACCTTATTTAATATAGCATCGATGTCAGTATCAGGCTGCAGGTCCACGCGGTTCTTGGCCATGAAATAGTTCGGGAACGTAGCACGCAGCTGACTGGCCTTCAAGCCCTTCTGTGCCATGCTGCTGAGGAAGAGGCCGATGCCCACGAGGGCATCACGACCATAGTGGCTCTCGGGATAGATGACTCCACCATTGCCCTCACCACCGATGACAGCTCCTACCTCCTTCATCTTCGTAGTGACATTCACCTCACCAACGGCTGCTGCGTAGTATTTGCAGCCATGACGCTCGGTGACGTCACGTAGGGCGCGCGTAGAGCTCAGGTTGCTCACGGTAGAACCTTTGACATGGTCGAGGATGTAGTCGGCCACTGTCACCAGTGTGTATTCCTCGCCATACATCTTACCGTCCTCCTGGATGAAGGCCAGACGGTCTACATCAGGGTCGACTACGATGCCGAGGTCATAGCCGCCATTAGCAACCTCACTCATGATGCCGCCAAGATTGCGCTCCAAGGGCTCCGGGTTGTGGGCGAAATCGCCGTTAGCCTCACCATTGAGGAACTTATATTCCACGCCGAGCGCATCGAGGAGATGCGGCAGGATGATGCCGCCGACAGAGTTGATCGAGTCGACGCACACCTTGAAGTGAGCCTTCTTGATAGCATCCACGTCCACGAGGTCGAGGGCCAGCACGCTGTCGATATGACGCTGGTTAAAGCTGTCGTCGTGGGTATAGTGTCCGAGGTGGTCCACATCAGCGTATTCAAAATCCTCCTTCTCTGCAATGTCCAGCACGGCATTGCCGTCAGCCTTGGTCAGGAACTCGCCCTCGTGGTTGAGCAACTTCAGCGCATTCCAGTGACGGGGATTGTGGCTGGCCGTGATGATGATACCGCCGTCGGCGCCACTCATGCGCACGGCGAGCTCGGTAGTCGGCGTCGTTGCCAGGCCAATGTCAAGCACATCGTAGCCCATGCCCATCAGCGTGCCGCAGACAACACTGCGGACCATCGGACCAGAGATGCGGGCGTCACGCCCAACAACAATCTTGTTGGCATTAGACTTTGCGCTGCGACGGATGAACGTAGCGTAAGCGGAAGTGAACTTCACAATGTCCAGGGGATTCAAAGTATCCCCTGTGCGGCCGCCAATCGTACCGCGAATGCCGGAAATAGATTTAATCAGAGTCATATATTGATAATCATCTATGATTTATTACTGTCGGTTATCGTCCACGCTGGTAGGTAATGTCGTAGAGGCAGGGATAGACACTGGCCGTGGCATAGGTCTGTCCCATGTCGTGAGGAACGATAAGCCTCACCTTAGCAATCTCGTCGCCATCTTTGATATAGCGTCCTAAGTTGATGAACGTTAGCGGAACGAGCCAGCCCTGAGGAACGGTTGTTGAACCATTGCCATAGGCGCGGTACATCAGACTGCTCGTATCAAACGAACCACGGAAGGTACCATAGTTATTGGTCACGCTCATCTTATCGAACGTCTGAGAAACGCTCGGGAAAAGAACATTGCTCAACTGGATGCTATCGGTCAGCAGATTGCGCTCGGTGAAACGGCACAAAATGGTAGCACTCTCGCCATAAGCTAAAGGCTTTCCTGAACCGCGACGTACGATCTGCATATACACGCCGGAGGACTCAAAGAGCACCCACTCGTTCTTCTTCACATCGGTTGTCGTGTCCTTGAGAAACTCATCCTCAGAGATTACGTTCACTGCCGAGTCCGCAATATACTTGTTGATAGCCGATTTCTCACGCTTCTTCTGGTCAGCATAAGTCTCCTCGTCGTTGCAGGAGGCGATCATCATCAAGCCTATCAGCATCAGGCACAAAAAGCCCAGTTTCCTCATTGTCTGTCTATTATTGTTGATTAATATTGCAAAGGTAGCAAAAAAAGGCTGGATAGTACTGATGTAGATGAATAAAAAACATTAAATGCCGTCATCAGCCTTTCAGTTGCTCACGATAATACGCAAAGGCTTCACGTGTGATCTTCTCTGCCTCCTCGATCGAGCAGTCGAGATGCCCGCCGCTGGCATTGAAGTGTCCGCCGCCATTGAAGAAGCGGCGCGCCATGTCCTCTACCGAGAAGTCGTCGACAGAGCGAAGGCTGACCCATATCTTGTTGTCGATGCGGTCGTCCTCACGCAGCGAGATGCTGACCTTCATGCCCTTGATGCGCAGTGGCTCGTTGACGAGTCCCTCCGCATCACCACGCTTGTAGTGGAAGTCGAGCATATTTTGGCGTGTCAGCGTATAGTACGATGCATGGATGTCATCAAAAACATTGAGTTTCTGAGACATCAGATAACCGCGCAGACGGATGGCCCACGCGCTGTAGTTGTTGAACACGTTGCGATAGATCTTGTCCTTGTCGATGCCTTTCGTGAGCAACTGGCAGATGATGTAGAAGATCTCCGGGCGTGAGGACGCGAAGGTGAAGCCTCCGGTGTCGGTCATCATGCCACAATAGTCGCAAATGGCAAAGGTCTTGCTGAGCTGTTCAAAGACTTCCAACTGCCAGACAACACGGAAGACAACTTCGGAAGCTGAGCAGAACTCTTCAGAGCTGACCTTCACATCGGCCTGCATCTGTGGCCCGAGATGATGGTCGAAGAGCACGCGCGGTGCTTGGCAGGCGGTGAGGATCTCTGCCATGGTGTCGACACGGTTGTTATCGTTAAAGTCGATGCAAAAGAGCAGATCGGCCTCGTTGAGGGCCTGCTCCACTTTCTCGGGATGCTTGTCATAGCGGATGATAGCGTGCGTGCCCGGCAGCCACTGCAAGAAATCAGGGTAGGCATTAGGCATGATGACGGTAGGCTCCTTGCCAAAAGCCTCACGCAAGCAGGTAGCCCACGCCAGGCATGAGCCCATCGCGTCGCCGTCGGGACGCGAATGACCGGTTATCACGATATGATTGGAAGACTGTATCTTTTCTTTCAACCAAAAAAGATCGTTCTCGGAAAGGACTTTGAGATTCATTTCTGTATTCATAGCTGCAAAGGTAGCAAATAAATAGGAAAAAGAAAATGGATAGAAGAAAAATAAATCAGGATAGGATCTCTCCTACCCTGACTATGAGAAGAAAGATAAAGGATGTCACTCTTGATGCAGCTCCTCAAAGGCTTTGTCAAATGCCTTTGGATGGCGGGCTGTGAAGCAGATGTTGACAAGACAGTTGGCGACGAGCTCGTCGTCGGTGAGGTCTACGCCTTTCTCTCTGACGAGGTTCTTGCCGAGACATACCTCCCACGTGGTGTTGAAGTCGCGGTCTTCTGCTCCCATATACTTCAGATCGCCCGGTCCGTCAATGATCTTGAAGCGTATCGGCTTCTTGGAAGGCACAGGACGCATGTTCAGCAACAGGTCGTAGGCCAGGTGGAGCTGGTCACGGTAACCTGATGTGCCGGGGTACATATTATTAATAGTGGCCATAATCTCGTCGAAACGATAGGCCTGCAAGAGATCGTAGAGAATCATAAAGTCTGCTGATAAAGATGATATTCTACCATTAGAACTTTGCCATCTTGATGGCATCAACAGCACACTCGTCGCCTTTATTGCCGAGCTTGCCGCCACTGCGGTCTACAGCCTGCTGATGATCATTGGTGGTAAGAAGGCCATAGATAACAGGAATGTTCTGTGTGGCATTGAGACGGGATATGCCAAAGGTGACTCCCTGGCAGATATAGTCGAAGTGCGGCGTATCGCCACGGATGACACTACCCAGGATGATGATGGCGTCGAAACCGTCGTTCTTGCACAACTGCTGTGCGCCATAGACGAGTTCGAAACTTCCGGGCACGGTCTTGACATGGATGTTCTCGGGCAGTGCGCCATGCTTCTCAAGCGTAGACACGCAGCCGTCGAGCAGCGCGCCCGTGATATCTTTGTTCCATTCAGCGACGACGATGCCGAAGCACATGTTGCTGGCATCAGGTACGCTGGCTGTGTCGTAATCAGATAAATGATGTAATGCTGTAGCCATAATATTTTTAGCTAAATCCCCCTAACGGTGTGAAAGAGCCCGACTTTAGATGCTGGCTCTCTCAATGTACTTGTCAATCTCGTTGCTCTGTACAAGCTGAGAGTTGACATATTTCTTCTTGATGTCCTGATAGACTTTCAGCGCGTCAGCCTTCTTGCCCTGAGACTCCAGCAGCTCGCCGGCCTGCAGACGGAAGATAGGAGACAGACTGTTGTTGGTGCCGTCCTCTGCTTTGTCGTCGGCCTTGTCAGCAGCCTCCTGGAGTTTGCTCACAGCCTTGTCGATCTGCCCGACATGCGCGTAGGCGTTGCCCAAAGCCTCGATGGCGGCGGGGCTGACCATGGCGTCGCCCTTGGGAGAGTAGTCCTCCAGATACTTCACGGCATCGTTCCACTTGCCTAAGTAGGCATAGCTCAGTCCGGCATAGAGCTTGGCAAGGTTTCCGGCATCAGTAGAACTGTAGTCATCGGCAATCTTCACAAAGCCTGTATAGCCAGCGCCATCGCCGTTGAGAGCCTTGTCGAACTGCTCGGCATTGAAGTACTCCTGACCACGGGCCAGTGCAGTACTGGCTTTCTCCTCACGGGGACCGCCGATGAATGCGCTATAGCAGAAATATCCTGCGACAATGACTACCACTGCGATGATAGCACCCAGTAAAATCTTCTTGTTCTTGTCGAAAAACTCTTGTGACTTAAAGGCAGCGTCAAATGTTGCCTGACCGTTGTTGTTTGCCATTTATTTGAAATGATTTTTTGTTATTTCGTTGACCTGTTGTTGATACAAAGCGACCCTGTCTCTTGCAGACACGGCGCAATATATCGGTACAAAATTAGCAATTTTCCCTCGAATACTAAAATTTATGCGACTCTTTTTTCGCTTTTTAGCTTCAAAACTCTTATCTTTGCACATGTAAGGCAAGGCAAAGCCCAAATAGAGCCCATAGTATTATGAGACTGAAGAAGATATCAATCATCAATTACAAGAACATAAAGAGCACTGCGCTGGAGCTCTCGCCGAAGGTGAACTGCTTCATCGGCAACAACGGTGAAGGAAAGACCAACATCCTCGACGCGGTCTATTTCCTCTCGTTCTGCCACAGCAACTTCACCAACATCGACTCGCAAGTGATCAACCACGACCAGGAGTTCTTCGTCATCGAGGGCGACTATGAGGGCGACGAGGGACAGCAGGAGAACATCTACGCGGCCATGAAGCGAGGACGACATAAGCAGTTCAAGCGCAACCACAAGGACTATAAGAAGCTCTCAACGCACATCGGGCTCATCCCGCTCATCTTTGTCACACCATCGGACAACAGTCTGGTCAGCGGTACAAGCGAGGAGCGGCGACGGCTCATGGACGTGGTCATCGCGCAGTATGACCATACTTATATGGACGCGCTGACCCGCTACAACAAAGCCTTGCAGCAGCGCAACGCCTTGCTGAAGATGGAAATGGAGCCCGACGCCTCGCTCATGGACCTATGGGAAGAGGAAATGGCTTCGGCAGGTGAAGAAGTCTTTCACAAGCGCAGCCAGTTTGTGGAAGAGATGACGCCGGTGTTTCAACAGATCTACGACACGCTCTCCGATCACCACGAGACGGTGTCACTGCACTATGTCTCCCACGGGCAGCGTGGTCCTTTGCTCGATGTGATCCGCCGCGACCGTATGCGAGACCGTGCTGTGGGCTATTCGCTCCACGGCATTCATCGCGACGACTTGGAGATGCTCCTTGAGGGCTACCCCATGCGACGCGAGGCGAGCCAGGGACAGACGAAGACTTACGTGCTGGCTCTGAAGCTCGCTCAGTTCTCGTTTCTGAAGAAGACGGCCTCGGGCACCACGCCGCTGTTGCTGCTCGACGACATCTTTGACAAGCTTGATGCCCGACGGGTGGAACAGATCATCAAGCTCGTGGCCAGACCAGACTACGGCCAGATCTTCATCACGGACACCAACCGCGACCATCTCGATCACATCCTACAGCATGTCGGCGAAGACTACAAGCTCTTCCATGTGGAGGACGGAAACGCTACGCAAGGTTGAATGATAAGCATAATCGTTCAACCGCTATCGTTTAACAGTTATCGCTCAGCCGTTATCGCTCAGTCGTTATCGTTCAAAATTGTACCAACTCATCATCCTATACTCATAATAATATATGTTTAAGCGCGAAGTAAAACCGATTGGCGACCTGCTGAAGGAAATGCTCAGAAAGGAAGGACTGGAGACGCCACTGCTACAGCGGCGCATCGTGGATGCCTGGGATGAGGTCATGGGACACATGATTTCAAGCTATACCCGCGAGAAATTCATCCGCAACCAAGTGCTGCACGTGAAGATCGACAATCCCGCGCTGCGACAAGACCTCAGCATGATGCACACACAGATCACACGCCGTCTCAACGATGCCGTCGGCTCCTCGGTCATCAGCGACGTAAGGGTCTACTGATGGATACAACGACCTAAGACCCTCGTAAAAGCCAATACCACATGAAGGAACCTAAGACCATACGGATAGTTCCACTACTCTTAATACCCATGATGCTGCTCTTGCTCATCACGGGTTGCACGCCGCGCGCCTCCTATAAATATAAAATAGGTGTATCGCAATGTGTCGGCGGACGCTGGCGCGACAAAGTCAACAACGAGATGCTGTCCGCACAACATCTCTACGACACCGACGTGAAGGTGTGTATCACCAATGCTGACAACAACACCGAGCGACAGCGGCAGCAGATCGACAGCCTCATCGATGCCGGCGTGGACTTGCTCGTCATCTCACCAAACGAATATAAGCCACTGTCACCCTGCGTGGAACGGGCAAAGAAATGCGGAATCCCCGTCATCCTCTTCGAGCGGAAGACTTCATCAAACGACTACACGGCCTATATCGGCGGCGACAACGTGGAGGCAGGACGCGCCATCGGCACGTATGCTGCACGTCTTTGTCGCGACAGTATACACGTGGGCCGACGCCCGGTAGTGTTGGAGATCACCGGACAACTGGTGATGTCGCCCGACCGCGAGCGCTACCAAGGCTTCTCCAGCGTGATGAAGAAGCACCCGGAACTGGATTTCCAACATATCAAAACTAACTGGTCGTTGGAAGACTCCTACGCTGCCACGAAAAAGTGGTTGCAGGCAGGTAAACCGCTCGACGTTGTCTTCTGCCAAAGCGACTTGGCTTCTTTCGGTGCTTACAAGGCTGCCAAAGAACTTGGAAAAGAGAAAAGCATCTACTTCCTCGGTATCGATGCACTGCCCGGCGAAGGTATTGACGCCATACAACAGGGAAAGCTCGCCGCCAGTTATATCTATCCTACGCACGGCGAAGAGATTATTGCCCTGGCACTGAGAATCCTTGAGCACAAGCCCTATCAGCGCACGAATATCATCAAGAGCGTGGTCGTCACTCCACAGAATGTCGACGAGATTGCCATCAACGCCAACGCGATGATGCGGCAAAACGAATACCTGATTACCATTCAGAATAAGCTCGAAGATTATCTCGGACTCTATCACGTACAGCGCAACCTGCTCTTTGTTTCGCTCGTCGTGGCACTGATTCTATTGGTTGCCGTGTTGCTCGTATGGCGGGCCATCGTCTTCACACGCCGCGCCAACCGCCGGATGAAGGAGCTCGGCAATGAGCAAAACCAGTTCTACACCAACGCCAGCCACCAACTGCGCACGCCACTGACACTCATCAACGGACCGCTGCAACAACTCAACGAGAGCAAGACACTCAGCGAGGGTGACCATGAACTGCTCGACATCGTTCAGCGCAATGCCGAACAGCTGTTGCATCTCGTCACCGACGTACTGCAATTCCAAAAGGAAACGCAAAAGATGATCAAAGAGGCGCAGTCCGATGACGTGCACGCCATCAGCCGGCGGTCGGTACAGGACGGTCAGCACGACCTTGTGGTGCGTGATCAAAGCGACGAACTTGCCACGGTGCTGATCGTAGACGACAACGACGACATGCGCCGCTACCTGCGCACGCTGCTCCTCGACCGCTATTACGTGCTTGAGGCCAGCGACGGACAGAGCGGTTGGAAGCTGGCCCGCGAGAGTGTGCCCGACCTGGTCATCAGCGACGTGATGATGCCGGTGATGGACGGACTGGCGTTTTGCGCCAAGCTGAAAGCCGATCCCTTGACCAGCCATATTCCCGTCATCCTGCTCACCGCACGCAGCACGGAACAGCAGCAGGCCGAAGGACTCAGCCAAGGCGCCGACGCCTATCTCACCAAACCTTTCAGCGCTGAAGTGCTTCTCGCCCATATTGCCAGTCTGCTCGCTAACCGACAGAAACTCAAAGAAATCTTTGCCGCAGAGAAGCAACAAACGACGGAGAGCCACGAACAAGAAGAAAAGCTCAGTACACCCGACAAGATGTTCATGGACACCCTGCGCCAGGCTATCCTCAAGAATATGAGCAACACGAAGCTGAAGATGGATGATCTTGGAGCCGACATGGGCATCAGCCGTGTGCAACTCTATCGTAAGGTGAAGGCGATGACGGGTATGTCGCCCGTAGAACTGCTGAAAGAGATGCGCCTGCAACGGGCCATGAAACTGCTCAAAGCCACCGATAAAACTGTGGCAGAAGTGGCCTATGAGGTAGGCTTCGGCACGCCGGGCTATTTCTCCTCATGCTTCAAGAAGCAGTACGGCAAATACCCAACAGACATCAAGGAAGACGCAAAAGAGTGAGTGCAAGAGTGCTACGAGAGTCAATAATTGTTTCATTCAATGAGAAAATTGATACATGTCGAAAAAGTTACAGCATTTGCACGAATGAATAACACAACTTTGAAATAGTCTTCGTAATTTCGTGGCAACAATCTTAGGATGGTCTCACACGTAAGTGAGGCTACCTCGGAATAGGAAAACAAAAACCTAAATAAATAAAGACATGAACAACAAGATCAACAAGCTGGCTTTGGCCAGTGTCATGCTTTGCTTCTTTGCCATGGGCTTCGTCGACCTGGTGGGCATCGCATCGAATTTTGTGAAGAAGGACTTGGGACTCAATGATGCTACCGCCAACATCTTCCCCTCCTTGGTATTCTTCTGGTTTCTCATCTTCTCCGTGCCGACTGGTGTATTGATGAACAAGATCGGACGCAAGAAGACCGTTTTGCTGTCACTCATCGTCACCGTGGTGTCGCTCCTGTTGCCGCTCTTCGGCGAGAGTTTTGGTCTGATGCTTGTCAGCTTCTCGCTGTTGGGTATCGGCAACGCGCTCATGCAAACCTCACTCAACCCGCTTGTCGCCACCGTAGTCCGCGGTGGTCATCTCGCATCTACGCTCACCTTCGGCCAGTTTGTCAAAGCCATCGCCTCATTCATGGCTCCTTACATCGCTGCCTGGGGCGCTACGCAGGCCATCCCCTCCTTCGGTCTCGGCTGGCGCGTGCTCTTCCCCATCTATATGATCATCGGTATCGCCGCCTCGCTGTTCCTCCTCTCCACACCTATTGAGGAGGAAGGTCCTGCCTTTGCCGGTGAGACCTCACCGACAGTGGGCAAACAGTTCGCAGCCTGCTTCCGTCTGCTGGGTAAACCCATCGTACTGCTGAGCTTCATCGGCATCATGTGCCACGTGGGTATCGACGTCGGTACGAATACCACAGCACCGAAGATTCTCATCGAGCGACTGGGCATGACACTCAACGATGCCGCTTTTGCCACCTCTCTCTACTTCATTTTCCGTACGCTTGGTTGCCTGACAGGCTCATTCTTCCTGCGCGTTGTCAACAACCGATTGTTCTTCGTCATCTCCATCACGATGATGGCACTGTCGATGTGCGGTCTGTTCTTCGGAACCACCAAACTTATACTCTATATCGCCATCGCCCTCGTGGGCTACGGCAACAGCAATGTTTTCTCACTCGTTTTCGCCCAAGCGCTGCAAAGCGTACCCGACAAGCAGAACGAGGTCAGTGGTCTGATGATCATGGGTCTTTTCGGTGGTACCATCTTCCCGCTGCTGATGGGCTTTGCCTCTGATGCTATGGGACAAGCCGGAGCCGTGCTCGTCATGGCCGTCGGTGTCGTCTATCTGTTTACCTATATCAAGAACGTCAAATAAATAATAACTATGAACAAAGTCATTGTCGGCCTCGGTGAGGCCTTGTGGGATTGCCTGCCCGACGGCAGCAAGTTGGGTGGTGCACCCGCTAATTTCGCTTATCATGCCAGCCAATTTGGTAATGATGCCTATGCAATCAGTGCTATTGGAAACGATGCATTAGGTGATCAAACACTCAAAGAGTTCGACGAGAAGCATCTGAAGTATGTCATGCCACGTGTCGACTACCCAACCGGTACCGTACAGGTGGAACTCGATGAAGAAGGCATACCTACCTACGACATCAAGCAGAACGTGGCTTGGGACAACATTCCCTTCACACCTGAGATTGAAAACGTAGCCAAGCACTGTGGTTGCGTATGCTTTGGTTCACTGGCTCAGCGCAACAAGATCTCTCGCGACACGATCCACCGCTTCCTCGACACCACGCCGATGAGCTGTCTGAAGATCTTCGACATCAACCTGCGCCAGAACTTCTACACCAAAGATATCATCCAGGAAAGTCTGAAGGCCTGCGACATCCTGAAGATCAACGATGAGGAACTCGTCACCATCGGCCGCCTCTTCGGTTATCCCGGTCTCGACATCGAGAACAAGTGCTATCTTATCCTCGGCAAGTACAACCTGAAGATGCTCGTGCTCACCTGCGGCACCAATGGCAGCTATGTCTTTGCTCCCGGCGTGAAGAGCTATCAGCCTACGCCGAAGGTGGAAGTGGACGACACAGTAGGTGCCGGCGACAGCTTCACAGGCTCCTTTGCCTCTGCCATCCTTGCCGGAATGCCTATTAAGGAAGCCCACAAGCTTGCCGTGGAAGTCAGTGCCTACGTCTGCACACAGCCCGGTGCCATGCCTAAGTTGCCCGAGAGCCTGCTCAACAGAGTGAAGTAGTTCACTCCATCATACTTTCTCACTCCTGAAAAGGAGAAAACAAACAACCCCAATACACCTTAATAGTAATATTTAGGGCGTATTGGGGTTTTTGCGTTTATTACATTGTTAATCCGTAATCTTACATTTTTGACCAATACGTCGAATATTGTTACATGTATCAATTGTTTCATCCTCTGAGCAGATCGTTGAATTGACTTATATCAATATTCCATAACTTTGCAACCGAAATCAAATCATCCTCAACGGATTAATAACTAAAATTTCAATATCATGAAACACTTCAGAAGAGCTTTGCTCGGAATGACGTTGGCAACCGTCAGTGTGTCGGCTTGGGCACAAGACATCATCGTCAGCGGTACAGTTAAGGATGCTACTGGTGAGCCCATCATCGGTGTGTCCGTCATCCAGAAAGGTACATCCAATGGTGCCGTCACCGACCTCGACGGCCACTTCTCGTTCAAGGCGCCACAGGGCTCCCCACTGGTCGTCTCCTATATAGGTTATGCTACGCAGGAGCTGAAAGCCGGCAGCAACATGACCATTGAGCTGAAGGAGAATGCCAAAGAGCTCAACGAGGTTGTCGTCACGGGTTACACTGTTCAGCGCAAGGCCGACCTGACCGGTTCGGTGGCTGTGGTGAACACAAAGGACCTGCAGACATCTCCTGATCCCGACCCCATGCGCTCCCTGCAAGGTAAGGTGCCGGGCATGACCGTCACCACAAACGGTTCTCCTATTGGTACGGGTACGGTGCGCATCCGTGGTATTGGTTCGTTCAACTCTTCACAAGACCCTCTGTTCATCGTTGACGGTGTGCCGACAAACATGGCCTTGAACTCACTCAACATGAACGACATCGAGAGCATGCAGGTGCTCAAGGACGCTGCCTCGGCCAGCATCTACGGCTCACGTGCATCCAATGGTGTGATCATCATCACGACGAAGAAGGGTAAGAAAGGCGACAAGGTGGCTATCGACTTCTCGACCAACCTCACCGCTCAGTTCTATACCAACCAGTCGAAGATGAAGTTGCTGAACACCAGTGGCTATCTCACAGCCATGACACAGGCTGCTCTCAACGACGGACTGGACCCGGTAGCCTATGCCGGCAACTATGGTGTGGACCTCAAGGCCGCCGCCGGTATTCCAATCACCGCTTATGATCCTGCAACCGGCAAGACTGTTTCTTATACAGCAGCCGGACGCTACAACGGATATATCAACGAGCGGCAGACCATGCCTTTCTCTGATACTGACTGGGTGGACGCCATCTCGCACACCGGTTTCTCACAGAACTATGACCTCTCGCTCTCACACGCCAACGACAAGCATAGTGCTATGTTCTCTTTGGGCTACAAAGATGTAGATGGTATCCTTAAATACACCAGCTTCCAAAACATCGCCGCCCGACTGAATACTTCCTGGAATCTCAACAAGATGGTCACTGTGGGCGAGAACCTCACCGTCACCTACTCTACTCAGGTGGACTGCGCTCCGATGGAGAACGCACTGAAGATGCCGCCTATCGTACCGGTATATGAGAAAGACGGAAAGACCTTCGCCGGTCCTGTCGGTTCCATGTCTGACCGTGAGAACCCGGCCCGCGAGCAGTATGACAACCGCGACAACCATCTCGACTACTGGAGAATCTTCGGTAACGCCTACGTGGAGTTGAAACCCATCAAAGGCCTCACACTGAAGTCAAACTTCGGTATCGACTACAAGACATCGTTTATCAATTCGTTGACACACACCTACCAGTCTGACGTGGTTCGCAACAACATCGCCAAGACAACGCTCTCCAACAACAACGAGACCAACTGGGTATGGTCCAATACAGCCAACTATCTCTTCACGCTTCCCGGCGATCATCGTTTCAACATGTTGCTGGGTAGTGAGCTCTCAAAGCAGAGTGTCATCGACTTCTCGGCTTACTCTGAGGGGTATGCCTTGGAAGATGTAGATTATATGTGGCCCAATGCAGCCACCGGAACAATGAGCAACAGCGGTGCCAAGTTTGGTTATCGCCTGGCTTCTTTCTTTGGCAAGATCGACTACAACTGGCAAGACCTGCTGCTGGCATCGTTCACCATCCGCGAGGACGGCTCCTCACGCTTCGGTAAGAACAACCGCTGGGGTACCTTCCCCGCTGCCTCTCTCGGCTTTCGTTTCTCTCAGTTGCTCCACTACAACTGGCTCAACGATGCCAAGTTGCGTCTCTCTTGGGGTGAGACCGGTAACCAGGCCATCGACAACAACGCACAGTTCGGCCTCTATGTCGTAGACTACGGCCTCGACCGAGTCACCTCCACTGCCTATGACCTCGCTCTGCGAGGCTCGGGTACGTTCCCCTCTGGCTATCGTGCCACACAGCTGGCCAACCCCTACCTCAAGTGGGAATCTGCTACACAGTACAACGTAGGTTTGGACTTCACCACGCTCGGCAACTCACTCTACGGTTCTGTTGATGCCTATATTAAGAATGTGAAGGACATGCTCATCAATCCTGCATACCTCGGAGCCACCGGTGAGGGCGGCAACCAGTGGCAGAACGGTCCATCACTGCGCAACTGGGGTATGGAGTTCGCCTTAGGCTACAGAAAGACTTTGGCTTGCGGCCTCGGCCTCGACCTCAACGGCAACCTGAGCTTCTTCCGCAACCGCGTCACCTATCTGCCCTCCTCAACGACAGGCGCTTATGCCCACACGACAACACAAGACCTCGTACAGAGCCACAAGGCTTACGGTTCTATCGTTGGATATGTCGCCGACGGACTCTTCCAGACTCAGGAAGAAGTAGATGCCTCCGGTCAGCCCAACGCCCGTCTCGGTGGTCTGAAATATAAAGACCTGACCCACGACGGTAAGATTACCAGCGATGACCAGACGTGGATCTACAATCCTGTCCCCGCCTTCTCCTACGGTCTGAACATCGGCCTGACTTACAAAGACTTCGACATGACCATGTTCTGGCAGGGCGTTGCCGATCAGGATGTATATAACAACCAAAAGTTCCAGACCGACTTCTGGGCCATCACCGACCCGGGATCGAACAAGGGTAGTCGACTGCTCAATGCTTGGAACACCAACAACACCGGCTCGTCGATTCCACGTCTGAGCACGATGAACCGCGCAGACGAAGGCCGTGCATCTTCCTACTTCGTGGAGAATGGCTCTTATCTCAAGCTCCGTACCCTGCAAATGGGTTACCGCTTGCCGGCTTCGGTGCTCAGCAAACTCCACATGACCAGCGCACGAGTCTATGTCTCCGGACAGAATCTGCTGACCATCAAGAGCGGCTCACTGACCTGCTCGGATCCTGAGAACCCCAACTGGAACTATCCTCTCTCTTCATCCGTCTCCTTCGGTTTGCAAGTAGGATTCTAACACATCGTAAAAACATGATTCCAACAACGTCATATCTATATATATAATAAGGTATCACATCATGAAAAAGATATATATCATCGCTTTGGCAGCTACCATGACCATGGGTCTGACCGGCTGCAACGATTTCCTGGACTACACACCGACCGCCGTAGTCGATGAAGACAAGGCTTTCTCCGACCCGGAGAAGATGGTCAACAGTGCCTATGCCATGCTCGGCGACTGCTGGTATTCCTATCCCTTCAACCTCTGGCCCTACGGCGACCTGGCCTCCGACGACTGCCTCAAAGGCGGTGGCGGCACGGGCGACACAGGCTATCACGACATAGAGGTGTGGTCTTCGCTGACCTCCACTCGTGGTGAGCTCGACGAACTCTGGTACCGTCTGTTCAGTGCCGTGTCACGCTGCAACCGTGCTTTGGTTTCCCTCGAAGAGAACGGCAACAACGTACTCGGGGAGCAGACAACGACAGAGCGCAAGGCTGAGGTCCGCTTCCTGCGCGCACACTTCTACTTCAAGCTCATCTCTGTGTTCCGTCAGGTGCCATGGATCGACGAACAGGTCTACAAGGATAAAGCTACAGAAAAGACCTCCAACACACAATACACATACGAGCAGCTCTTCGGCAAAGTCATCGACGACTTTAAGTTTGCCTACGATAATCTGCCCGAGAAGCAGAGCGAGGGCGGACGTGTCAACAAGATTGCGGCTGCCGCTTACCTTGCCAAGTGCTATCTCACCCTGGCCTGGGGCGACGGCTACGAGGCTACCGACGGCGTGAGCCACATCAACAAGGACTATATGCAGAAGGTTGTGGACTACACCGACGTGGTCAAGGCTTCACGCTATGGCTATCTCGAGGACTATGGCGACATCTTCCTGCCCGACTATAAGAACAGCAAAGAGAGCATCTTCGCTGTGCAGGCCAGTGACTACTCTGCTGACCACACCCGCTACGGTCGCGCCAACTGGTCCAACACGCTCAACGGCTGCTGGGGCATCTGGTCGTGCGGATGGGATTTCCACAAGCCTTCACAGAACCTCGTCAACGCCTATAAGACCCGAAACGGTCTGCCGGAGTTTACCGACTACAACGACAGCGACGAATATCCTGTCAATGGCAAGCCGACAGCACAGAAGTGGGATCCGCGGCTCTTCCACACGGTAGGCATGCCGACCTTCCCCTACAAGTATGAGTCGGAATACACGCTCACCAAGGCCAACTCCCGTACGCCAAACACCTACGGTTACTATACTTCGATGAAGGAAGTGCCGCAGCGCTCCAAGGGTGAGTCCTACAACCGTCCTTGGCAGGCCTTCGACATGAACGACTATGTGCTGCGCTATACCGACGTGATGCTCATGCGCGCCGAGGCTCTCATCGAGTTGGGCCGTCTGCAAGAAGCCCGTACGATCATCAACGACATCCGTCAGCGTGCCAAGAACTCCATCAAGAAACACATCGAATACGCCGCTGACCAGTGCGACATCGCTCTCTATCCTGAGTCTTACTTCCAGGACAAGGAGACAGCCCGCAAGTGCCTGCGCTGGGAACGCCGACTGGAGATGGGTATGGAGGGCAGCCGCTTCTTCGACCTGCGCCGCTGGGGCATCGCCTCGGAAACGCTGAACAACTATTTCAAGAGCGAGGCCAAGGATGTCTACGACGGACAGCACTATGCCGAGTACTACAAGGACGCGCACTTCACGCCGGGCAAGAATGAGTTCTGGCCGGTTCCTTACAACCAGCTCTACTACATCCCCGGACTGTACACGCAGAATAAAGGCTACGACAAGTAAACCATTCAGTACACATCTGTTTCCAACATGAAAAGATTCTCAATCCTCTTGGCTGCCCTGCTCATGGGCACGGGCAGCCTTCTGGCACAGAGCCATCAGTGGTTCATACGCCATATTCTTTCCGACAAGCACGCCATGATGAGTGTGGAGACCCAGAAGCGCTACATCTTGCTGCCTATAGAAGAGAAGGAAAACGAGACCACCATTAAAGTCATCAAGGACAGTCACTCCATGCAAGACATTAAGGTGCGTCTTGCAACTGGTAAGCCCGACTATTTTGTGCCTCTTGACATCAGCAAGTTCGGCAAAGACGGAAAGGTACTCCTCGACTTTAGCTTTCAAGGCAACTACCGTACGGTCGGCAACATTGAGGACTACAGCTGCTGGCAGTTGATGAAGGAGAGCGACACCTTCGACACCACCAACCGAGAGGCTTACCGACCCGTCTATCACCATACTCCCCTGTGGGGATGGATGAACGATCCCAACGGCATGTTTTATAAGGACGGCGTGTGGAACCTCTACTATCAGTTCAACCCCTACGGTTCTATTTGGGGAAACATGACATGGGGCCACGCCACCAGCCGCGACTTAGTTCATTGGCAATACGAGGGCACGCCCATTGAGCCCGACGACTTGGGCACGATCTTCAGCGGTTCAGCCATCGTAGACAGCAGCAACACAGCCGGATTTGGCAAGAATGCCATTGTGGCCATGTACACATCGGCAGCCGAAAGTCAGACACAAAGCCTGGCCTACAGCAACGACGGTGGTAAGACCTTCACCAAATACAGCGGCAACCCGACCCTCACGGCCAAAGAGCCGGACTTCCGCGACCCGAAGATGATCTGGAACGAAGCCACGAAAGAGTGGAACCTTGTGATGGCCACGGGACAGAAGATGAACTTCTACTCATCGAAGGACTTGAAGAACTGGAAATATGAGAGCAGCTTCGGTGAAGGCTATGGTTGCCACAAGGGTGTATGGGAATGCCCCGACCTGATAGAGATGGCAAACGGCAAGTGGGTACTCGTTTGCAACATCAACCCCGGTGGTCCTTACGGCGGTTCGGCTACGCAGTACTTTGTCGGAAAGTGGGATGGTCATCAGTTCACTTGCGAGAGCAAGCCTGAGGTGACCAAGTGGATGGACTATGGCAAGGACCATTATGCCACGGTCACGTTCAGTGGTGCGCCCAACGGCCGTCACGTCGCCCTGGCCTGGATGAGCAACTGGCAGTATGCCGCCGTGGTGCCCACCCTGCAATACCGTTCGGCCAACTCCATCCCGCGCGACCTCAGCCTCTTCAACGAGGGCGGTGAGGATTATGTCAGCGTGAAGCCATCACCCGAAGTGCTCAAGGCCTTCAACAAGCCTGCTGCCAAAGTCAGCGAGGCTTGTATGGTCGAGGTAAGCCGCCTGCGTCCCAATGCCACCATCGAACTGGCCAACGGCAAGGGCGAGCGTGTGATGATGCGCTACGACGCCAGCGAACAGAGTTTCTCCGTTGACCGAATGAAGAGTGGGCAAACCGACTTCAGCGATGCCTTCCCCAGTGTGACCATCGCTCCGACACACGGACGCGTCAACCGCGTGCTCATCTTCATCGACAAGAGCAGCATTGAGGTCTTCGATGCCGACGGAAAGTTTGCACTTACCAACCTCGTCTTTCCGACGTCACCCTACAGCCGCATGACGGTCAAGGGCGGAAAGGCAAAGGTTCGTAAGATGTAACGCTACAATACAAATAATCCTTTCGTCGCCCGAGAGTTAAATATCCCGGGCGGCGATAATTTTACCTATCGCTAACTCCAACTGAAAACTATCCATACAATTTAACCATACTCATGAACACACATTTAAATTTTCTCTCATCTATTAGGCGACCAATACTCGTCCTTATGACCTTAACCAGCCTTACTGCCAATGCCGATGAAGAACAGCTTTATCGCGAGACCTATCGCCCACAGTATCACTACACCCCCGCCCACAGATGGATTGGAGACCCTTGTGGGGCAGTGAAATACGCCAACAAATACATGGCCTATTGCTGGGGAGCTGCCACGACCAAAGACTTAGTTCACTGGAAAGAGCTCAACGACAATGCCATCCAAGGCTTGCCCAAGGGCATCGCCGCCTTCACGGGAAGTGTGGTAGTCGACAAGGACAACACGGCAGGATATGGCAAAGATGCCATGATAGCCGCTTTCACGTCATACGATGAACAGACGAAGAAACAAAGCCAAAGCATTGCCTTCAGCCATGACGGTGGATTGACATACAAGTACTACGACAAGAACCCGGTCATTGACATCTGGAGCACGGAGTTCCGCGACCCCACGGTGTTGCGCAACCCAAAGACGGGGGACTGGGTCATGCTGGTGGCTAAAGCTCTGGAGAAAAAGGTTGCTTTCTATGGCTCCAGCGACTTGAAACATTGGAAATGGCTCAGTGACTTCGGACCATTGGGCGACTCGGAACGCTCGTGGGAGTGCCCGGACATGTTCCAACTGCCCGTAGAGAGAACCAATGAGAAGAAATGGGTGATGGTCGTCTCCATCAACTGGAGCCGAGAACAGTATTTTGTCGGTGACTTCGACGGCAAGACTTTCATTCCCGACTCCACTATCAGCTATCCACAATACATTGACGACGGCTTGGACTACTATGCCTCCCGGACGTTTCAGGATTATGACAATCCTGGAAACAACGATATCTACACCATCGGGTGGGTAAACACCTGGGACTATGCCCCCACGGCTCCCTCAAAATGGGGCAAAGGCGTGTGGTCGCTGCCCCGCAAGTTGACGCTTTATCAAACTGCCGATGGACTGAGATTGCGTCAAACTCCCGTACAAGCCTTAGAGAAACTACGAGGAGCAGCGAAGAGCCGCACCTTCAAGCCTAAGGCAGGAACGACTCCTCTGAACGACATTGCAAAGATGGGCAACACCTACGAGATGGAGATTGTACTAAAAGACGGAGGTGCCGACGAGGCTGGCTTCAATTTCTGCGAGGGCGACGGCCGAAAGGTGACCCTCAGCTATGACAACCGCTCGCATTATCTCGTCCTCAACCGCACACACACTTCCAACGTGGAGATACCCAAGTTCAACAGAATGGCGTACTTCAAAGTTCCTGGCAACAGAAAGAGTCTGAAGCTGAATGTGTTCGTTGATAAATCAACAATAGAAGTCTTCGTCAACGATGGTGAACAGGTGCTGACGCTGTTGACCTACGCGGGCATCAACCAAACGGGAGCCAGCGTGTTCTCTGCCCACGGCAACAGCACTATAACTTATAAAGCCTGGCCGATGAAGTCGATTTGGGAGGAAAGCAAGCAATAGCTTTTGCCCCGATAACCGATTTGAAGGCAACCCTATAGAGTGATATAGAAAGATACAAGCCTTATTATACTCGAATAATACTTCCAGCCGTCCTGCCAAGGCGCAGGGCGGCCACTTTTTTATCCATGGGATTCTCTTTCGGATCACAACCATCGTTGATACACACCACTTTGGAAAAGCCGGCATCAAGGAGCGCCTGCCGGTTATCTACGCGCCCACTGACAAGCACGACCGGCACACCTGCCTTTCGGGCATGATCGAGCACTACGCTGGGGAGCTTGCCCATGAGTGTCTGGGCGTCCGAGGAGCCCTCTCCCGTGATG
Organism: uncultured Prevotella sp.; assembly: GCA_945873145.1. Classification (GTDB taxonomy): domain Bacteria; phylum Bacteroidota; class Bacteroidia; order Bacteroidales; family Bacteroidaceae; genus Prevotella. Next base: position 25,159 of record CAMCBZ010000008.1, on the reverse strand, counting down.
ACCAGATCGGCCTCCTTTAGCAATGCGTCGAAGCCGTTGCTCTGCAGCACCAACTCTGCCCCACTCTCCATCCGTGCGTCCATAAACTGCATGAAAGCATACCCCAGTCCGCCAGCAGCCCCTGCGCCTGGCTGCTGACTCTTGTCATAGCCCTGATGTTTGGCCGCCATGTTGGCAAAGGTCACGGCCCTGCGCTCCAACAGCTCCACCTGCTGTGGGTCAGCTCCTTTCTGTGGGGCAAACACATGAGCGGCACCCTCAGGGCCTGTCAGCGGATTAGTCACATCAGAAGCCAAGGTCACCTTGAGCGTTCTGAGCACTGATGTGTCAAAAGGATCGTACCACATCTGATGCAGACGTTGCTGCGCATGATGACGCAGACACTTCAACATGCCCAAACCACAATCACTTGTAGCCGAGCCTCCCAGTCCAACTACAAACTCGCGATAACCCGCTTCCCAGGCGTGCACCATCAGCTCACCCACGCCATAGCTTGTGGCGACGAGGGGATTGCGCAGTTCAGGCTCTATCTTGGCCAAGCCGACAGCCTGTGCCACCTCTATGATGGCTTTGCCGTCCTTGATACCAAAGTCAGCATCCGTCCATCGCATCATCGCGTCGTGGACGTGGCAGTGCAATACCTTGTCGGGGTTCATCGCGCGCAGGAAGCCCTCGCCACCGTCGCTGGCCTCTATCTGATTTATCTCCACATCGTCATGCTGTGCCCTCAATCCTTTGGCGCACGCTTCATTTGCCTCCTGGCTGCTCATGCAACCCTTGAAGCTGTCAAAAACGCTAATGATCTTCATTCTTCTGTCTTTTGTAATGGTAAAGTTACAAATAAAAACTGATTTTGTCAACCTTTGCCCCCATAAAAATTACCAAATTACCAAATGACTAGAGAGTGCCATTTTGTATAACTTCCATTGTAATATTTTTATTCGACTTGCGTTATTAATACCATGATACGAAGACTTTTCATCTTGATGATACTCACGTTGCTGGGCCTGGACGGCATGGCACAGAGCTTCACTCTACGCGGCCGCGTCATCGACGAGGAGGGCAACCCGGTGGAGTTCGCCAGCGTGTCGTGCCTGCAACAGGGCAAGGCCACAGTGACCTCGGCTCATGGCAACTACAGCCTTACGCTTCACTCCGCAGACTCTGTGGTGGTGAAGTTCTCGATGCTCGGCTACCGCACGAAGACACGCGTGCTGAGAAAACCCAAAGGACCGCAAACCTTGCAAGTGACGCTCTACGGCATGGCCAACACACTCGGACAAGTAGATGTAACGGGACAAAAGATACAATCGGGACAAGGGCAGGAGCTCAGCACGAAGGACATGAAAGGATCGCCATCGACAACGGGCAATGCTGTGGAGGAGCTCGTGCAGAGTCAGGCCGGCGTGTCGACTCACTCTGAACTGTCGTCGCAATACAATGTGCGCGGCGGTGCCTTTGACGAGAACTCTGTATATATAAATAATGTGGAGGTGTTCCGTCCTTTCCTCGTACGTAGCGGGCAGCAGGAAGGACTCTCGGTTATTAATCCAGACATGGTGGAACGTATCAACTTCTCCACAGGTGGCTTCGAGGCAAAGTACGGCGACAAGATGTCGTCGGCTCTCGACATCACGTATCGCCAGCCCAAGCGTACCGAGGCCACGATGACGGCGTCGCTGCTCGGTGCCAGTGCTTACGTGGGACTCGGCGGTAAGAACTTCTCGTGGACCAACGGACTGCGCTATAAGACTACGAAATATCTCCTCGGCTCGATGGAGACCAACGGTGAGTACAAACCCAACTTCCTTGACTACCAGACCTATCTCCACTGGCGTCCCAACAAGCTGTGGAGTTTCGACATCATCGGCAACATCTCGGACAACCATTATACTTTCCAGCCAGAGAGCCGCGAGACGACCTTCGGCACACTCGAGGACGTGAAATCGTTCAAAGTCTATTTCGACGGTCAGGAGAAGGATCGCTTCCAAACTTATTTCGGCACGGTGGGCATCACGCGCCACTGGGGCGATTCCACCTCTGTGTCACTGCTCGGCTCGGCATTCACCACTAGCGAGCGTGAGCAATACGACATACAAGGGCAATACTGGCTCACGCAGACTGAGACATCCGAGGACCTCGGCGTGGGCACCTACTTCCAGCATGCCCGCAACTACCTCAAAGCACGTGTGGGCAGCGTGAAGCTCATGGTCAACCATAAGACCGCCGCACACAACATCGAGGGCGGTATCACCTTTAAGAAAGAACATATCGAGGAAAACTCGCGCGAGTATGAAATGCGCGACTCGGCAGGATACAGCATCCCACACACGGGCAAGGATCTGTATATGATCTATTCGCTCAGAGCCAAGAACAAGCTCGACGCCAACCGCACGGAAGTGTACCTCCAGGATACATGGCGCTATCATCGCAACGACTCCAGCACACTCTACACGCTGAACTACGGCGTGCGCTTCTCTCATTGGAACTTCAACCAGGAGTCGACGCTCTCTCCACGCGTCTCTCTCGGCATCACGCCTTCGTGGAACCGCGACCTGACCTTCCGTCTGGCCACAGGACTCTATTACCAGGCTCCGTTCTTCAAAGAGCTACGCGACACGTCTACCGTGAATGGCATGACCGTGGCCTCACTCAACGACAAGGTAAAGAGTCAGCGTGCCATCCACGTCATCGGTGGCATGGACTACCGCTTCAAAGTCAACAACCGTCCTTACCGCTTCTCGGCTGAGGCCTACTATAAGTTCCTCCACAACCTCATCCCTTACTCGGTAAGCAACGTACAGGTGGTCTACTACGGCGACCACACCGCCACAGGCCATGCTGCTGGTGTGGACCTAAAGCTCTATGGTGAGTTTGTTCCCGGCACTGATTCGTGGATCACACTCTCGTTTATGAACACCAAGATGAATGTCGACGGACGCTCATTGCCGCTGCCTACCGACCAGCGCTTTGCCGCCCATCTCTTCTTCACCGACTATTTCCCGGGCACCACGCGGTGGAAGATGAGCCTGCGACTGACCTATGCCGACGGTCTGCCCTTCTCCACACCACACCGTGAGCTCACCTCTGCCTCTTTCCGTGCACCGGCCTACAAGCGGGCCGACATCGGCATGAGCTACCGTCTCTACGACAACCGTGATCACCACAGCGACCATTGGCTGAAGAACGTATGGCTTGGTCTCGACTGTCTCAACCTCTTAGGCATCAACAACGTCAACTCCTACTATTGGGTCACCGATGTCGTCGGTCAGCAGTATGCCGTGCCCAACTATCTGACCGGCCGTCGCTTGAACGCCAAAGTCACTGTGGAGTTCTAAGCACAAGGCCCCTCGTGTTTCAGTTCTAACTAATTCCGTCCGAATCATTGAATGAAACAGCACTTTGACTGAATAGATTTCTCATTGCCAGATCTTACGTATATCTTTGCAACTGACACGTAGGAGGTGCAGCATCCATGCTGTGCAAGAACGTGCGGCAAAAACGCCGTACCTCTTACATAAAGCTACAACAATAAACATAGAGAAGAAATGAGAAAAGTATTATTACTCGGTATGCTCTTAGCTGCATCATCACTGGCCATGGCGCAGAGCGAACAACAAAAGGCGCAGCAGCGACGTGACGGACAGCCTATGGGCAGACCACCCATGAGGGAACACTTCACAGTCGACAGCCTCAACAACTATATGGACAGCCATCTCAACCTGACAGAGAAGCAAGCTAAGAAGGTCAAGAAGCTCAACAGTCAATATGCCGAAGTCATCGAGGGTATGCACCCGGGCAAAAACGGCAAGAACGGACAGCATCCATCGCAAGGAGGCGGACCTAACGGCATGGGTGGCGGACGTCCTTCCGGGCCACCTCCATCGGGCGGTATGGGCGGTATGCAAGGAGGCCCCGGCGGAATGGGCGGTCACGGCGGCGGGCCTGGTGGCGGCCATAGCATGGGACCCGGCATGGGCATGCCATCATCGGAGAGCAGTTCTGATCCATTCAAAGAGATGGAAAGCAAGCAGAGCAAATACGACAAGAAGCTGAAGAAGATCCTCAACGACAGTCAGTATGCAGCCTACGAGAAGGTGAAGCCAAGGTTTGCCAGTCAGCGCATGTACCGCGACTTCCTGCTCTTTGGCAACACCCCCACGTCGAAGCAGTAGCGATCAACCGACATAGTTACGTGTGTGAAATAGCAACTGCGCAATTACATCGGCCACCCGGTCTCGCAGTTCTCCCTCATCTTCCGCAAGAGCATCGGTCAGTCACCGCTCAATTACTTCAACCGGCTCAAGGTGAACCGGGCCTGCCAGCTCTTGGAGACGACAGACCTCAAAGTCAATCAGATCTGCACGATGGTAGGCATCGACGACAGCTATTATTTCTCGCGGCTGTTTACCAAGATCGTGGGCGTCTCGCCGAAGAAATACCGCCAAACAGTGTCAGCGAAGGATGCAAGCATGGCAAATGAATAGGTCATAAAGCTCGGTTGAAGTATCAATCGCTCAGAATTATCCCGACAAAAGCACCTCCGCGAGAACTTGCAATCTAGAGAATGAGAAAGTCGGAAAGCCAACGGCTGACCTTCAAAAAGGCACTTTGTAGGTGAGAAAAAGGCGAGATGACAAGGTCAGCACGCCTTTCTGACCTGGTCAGAAACGGTTTCTGACAGCATCAGAAACCGTTTCTGATCACAAATTCTCTAGAGAATTTCATCGGAAAACGGCTTTTTGACAAGTGTTTACCGCTGGATTTGCACCAAGACAAAATCGAAAAGCTCTTAACATCTTATCTATTAGGTATTTACAAAAACATGCCCAAAATTCGCAAAAATACGGGCAAGGTACACCTTCGTGCAGAAAATCGCTAAATAATGGCCCGTTTTTTGTCAGTTTTCTCAACAAGGTGTGATCGTCTCGCTACCCGTTTCTTATGCTTTTATAAGTTCAGGCTATTCTCGTCCTTCAGGAAGTCAAGGATATTAAGGAAGATGATTCCATCCTCATTCTGATAGGTTGGAGCCAACCCACCAGTGATGACGATCTTGCGGAAACCGTCGCTGATACTGCGCAGAGATGCTACTTCCTGATCCACCTTCTCCTGTGTCGGCAGAGCAAAAGCTGACTGGATATACCAACGTCTATATCCCTGGTTGCAGACAAAGTCGACTTCCATCTGTCTCCTTACACTGTTGCCATTCTCGTTCCTTTCTGTTCTGGTGACCGAACCAACATCCACCGAAAGTCCTCTGAGACGAAGTTCATTATATATAAGGTTTTCCATCAGATGCGTCTCTTCCGTCTGACGGAACTGCAGACGGGCATTGCGCAATCCAAGGTCGACGAAATAGTATTTAGCAGGCGATTCGATATATCGCTTTCCCTTGATGTCGTAGCGCATGGATTTTTCTATAAGAAAGGCATCCTCAAGATAAGAGAGATAGGTCTGGATAGTGGATGAACTGATATTGCTGTGCTTCACCGTATGAAAAGTATTAGCCAGTTTCGTGGGATTGGTGAGTCCCCCAATAGAAGATGCCATGATGTTGATCAGATCATCGAGCTCCGCATCATTCTTGATACGATAACGGTCACGGATATCCACGAGATAGGTGTTCTTAAAGACATTGGTCAAGTAACTCACCTTGGTTTGAACGTCCTGCGTCGTCACCACCTGTGGCAGTCCGCCATAAAGCATATACTCTCTAAGAGCTTCCGACTCAGACGGCCCCTGATAGGCCGAGATGAATTCACGGAAACTCAGTGGAGCTATCCGTATCTCATGTCCCCTGCCTCGAAACTCAGTAATAATATCCTTGGAGAGAAACCTTGCATTACTGCCCGAAACATATACATCGGCATTGTCGATATGCAGGAAACTGTTGAGCACATCCTCAAATTCACTCACAAGCTGTACCTCATCCAACAAGATGTAATACATCTTCTTGTCTACGATAAGGTTACGCACATATTGGAGCAAAGCATCAGGATCACGCAGCTGTTTGTTCATTCGGTCATCCAAAGCCACCTTAATGATATGGTCATCATCTACACCCTGCTGGTGAAGATAGTCGCAAAACAGCTTGAAAAGCAGGTACGATTTACCGCAACGTCTTACTCCTGTGACCACCTTTACCATACCGTCATGCTGGCTGGCAATGAGTCTTTTGAGGTGAATATCCCTTTTGATTTCCATATTCTACATGATATTTTTGCAGCATGCTGCAATTTTACCATGCAAAGATAATAAAAACCAGCGTATCTCTAATCTGTTCTACGTGATATTTTTGCAGCATGCTGCAATTTTACCATCTAAAGACAATAAAGCACAGCATATTTCATTAGAATTCATGAATGTTCTACTCTATTATTTTGAACATTGAATCATCACAAATTAACCACGAATTATTCACAAATTAATAAATTTATGAGAAATTCGTGGTTAATTCATGGATATTCATGTAAAAGGAAAACAAGCTAAAGCTCCGCTTCTTTATCTTCCCTTCACTACCTCAATATAGTCGATGTCGGGCATCCAGCCCTTGGCATTGGAGAGACGGATCTCGTTGTAGCCCTTCTTGAGATGGATGGTGACGGGAGCTGTGAGCTTCACTGTGGAAGCACTGCCGGAGTTGACGGTGAGCGTCTTCACGAGTCTGCCATTGACTTCCACATCCATGCTGCGGTTCTCGCCACAGAGATAAGCGATGGTGAGACGGTAGTCGCCGCCATGTTGACTGTAGACTTTGCGGAAGCGGAGGTCGTTCTTTGCGCTGCAGCCAAGCCAGGAAGCTTTGAAGTGTCCGCTCAGTCCGTCGGCAGTCTCGTAGATACCCGTCTTGAGCGCCTGGTTGTTGTAGATCTCCTGATAGTCGCTGATATAGGCTGTCTCAGCCTCGTAGCGGATTTGCTCCAGTCGCTTCTGGCCTTGCAGACGATAAATGCGACAGCCATGGGCAGGTACGTCAACGGTATAGGAAATGTTGAAACGTCCGAGGTCTTTCTGCTCAAACAGGTCGCGCATACTTACCCGTCCGCCTAAGCAGAGATCGCGGAAATCCACTTTGACCTGATGCGCTGCGTCCGACGGGTTGTAGACCACGAGCACGCGATGGGTTCCCTGCGCACGGTCGACATCACGCACGAGTACGTAGCAATCGTTGACATACTTGACTACATAGGCCTGCTCGCCAATGGAATCCTGGTTGATGGCGATAAGATCATGGTTGGTCAGAAGCTTCAGCGTGTTGTCCTTGATGCGTGTCATATCGCAGCCGATGAGCAGCGGTGAGTTCATCGCACACCACATACCGAAGTGCGTCTTGTCCTCTTCTGCCGTCATGCTGCGTCCCACCTCAAGCATATCCATGTCGTTGTAGTGTCCGCGATGGCTGTAAGCTGCCAGCGGAAGATTCTCACCGATGATGCGCCGCACCGATTTCCAGGCGTCAGCGATGTCGGTGGTCGTGCGCCACGAGGTAGCCACGTCGCTCACCCACGTGCCGGGATAGTTCCATCGGCACACGTTGAACCGCACCTCGCGTCCGGTATTCTTGATGGCCTTGCTGATGGCCGTATAGCGCTCCTGCTCGTTAAGCCCGAGCCGTTCACTGTTCTGCCCGGCATCGCCACCGCAGTAGTCAACCTTGATGAAGTCGAAGTGCAAGTCTTTGAAAAAGTAGTCGCAGTCCTGCTGGTCGTGCTCATAGAGTCCCGTGCCATCTTCCTGCTTCTCCCCGCCGTAGTATCCGGCGCAGGTGTTGTGTCCGGCATCGGAGTAGATGCCAGCCTTCAGACCGAGCCCGTGGATATAGTCAACAACAGGTTTCAGCCCACCTGGGAAACGGTCTTGGTTGATGATGAGCTGTCCCGTGGCCTTGTCACGCCCGCCCTGAAAGCCGTCGTCGATATTGACGTAGGTATATCCCGCTGCCTTCAAGCCTTTGTCGGCCATGGCCTTGGCCTGGCTCTCGATGAGTTGCGCATTGATCTTGGAGGCAAAGGTGTTCCACGAGCTCCATCCCATGGTGGGGCCGTCGTGCAGGGTCTGTGCCATGGAGGAAGCGACAAAGGCTGCCATGGCGGAGAGTAACAGTATTTTCTTCATAAGTTCTACTTTTGTTGCATGGAGCTGCAACTCCACACAGAATTCAGTAATAGTTATAGGTGTATATCTAAAGATTAGTGCCTATGTAGCTGTAAACACGATTGTTGTATCGTCATCGCAAAATTAAGCAATTATCTCCACATGACAAAGAAAACACGTGACGTTTTTCACAATCAGACATTTGTCTATGCCCGATGCAACAAAAGTCTATGATACGAAAAGAAACATCACTTTTCCAGCTCACTCTGGTTAGATTGTCACGGGAAAACATTACCTTTGCATAAAAAAGAAAAGAAGCATGATCAATACCAGTGCCTTTCAAGGCAAGAAGGCAGCCTACTACACGTTAGGCTGCAAGCTCAACTTCTCCGAAACCTCCACCTTTGGCAAGCTGCTCAGCGAGATGGGCGTCACAACCGCCCACGAAGGTGAGCACGCCGACATCTGCCTCATCAACACCTGCTCGGTGACCGAGGTCGCCGACCACAAATGCCGGCAGGCCATCCATCGCATGGTGCGCGAGAATCCCGGGGCCTTTGTCGTGGTCACAGGATGCTATGCCCAGCTCGAGCCCGAGACGGTGAGCGCCATCGACGGTGTGGACCTCGTGCTCGGCTCCAACGAGAAAGCCAACCTCATACAATATCTCTCCGACGCGTGGACACAGCCGCGCGAAGGACATCTCCACGCCTTCCACCACGAGAAGACCAAGGACATCAAGACCTTCCAGCCGTCGTGCTCACGCGGCAACCGCACCCGTTACTTTCTGAAGGTACAGGACGGATGCGACTACTTCTGCACTTACTGCACCATCCCCTACGCCCGCGGCTTCTCACGCAACCCATCCATTGCCTCGCTCGTGGAGCAGGCCGAACAGGCTGCACGCGAAGGCGGCAAGGAGATTGTGCTCACCGGCGTGAACATCGGAGAGTTTGGCAAGACCACCGGCGAGACGTTCCTCGACCTGGTCAAAGCCCTCGATGGCGTAGAGGGCATCCAGCGTTACCGCATCAGCTCACTGGAGCCGGACCTCATCGACGACGAGCTCATCGAGTACTGTGCCCACTCGCGCGCCTTCATGCCGCATTTCCACATTCCCTTGCAGAGTGGCAATGACGAGGTGCTCAAACTCATGCACCGTCGCTACACGCGTGATGTCTTTGCCCATAAGATCCACCTGATCAAGGAGCTTATGCCCGACGCGTTCATCGGCGTCGACGTGATGGTGGGCTGCCGTGGCGAGCGACCGGAGTACTTCGAGGACTGCTACGAGTTCCTCGACAGCCTGCCCGTGACGCAGCTTCACGTTTTCCCCTACTCCGAGCGGCCAGGCACGTCGGCACTCGCCATCCCCTACGTGGTCAACGACAAAGATAAAAAGGAACGGTCAAAACGACTCCTGGAACTCTCCGACCGCAAGACCCACGACTTCTATGCCCACTATATCGGACAGACGCGACCCGTGCTCTTCGAGAAAGCTCCCGCCGGACATGCCATGCACGGCTTCACCGACAACTACATCCGCGTCACCCTGCCTGCCAGTGAGGCGCGCGAGGAGTACGACAACGAGATCCTCAACGTGACACTCGGCGATTTCAGAAAGAGTGGTAAAGAAGATACACTGCTGGCAAAGCCCAACATAAAGAAATAAACAACTTATACGATGAAGACAGCTATCGTCATATTGAACTGGAACGGACGGAAGATGATGGAGCGCTTCCTGCCCACAGTGCTGAAATACTCGCGCAACGACGCGGAGGTATGGGTGGCCGACAATGCCTCGACCGACGGCTCGATGGAGATGCTCGCACAGAAGTTCCCGGAAGTGAAGACGCTCGTGCTCGACCGCAACTACGGCTTTGCCGACGGCTACAACCGTGCGCTGCGACAGATAGAGGCCGACTACTATGTGCTGCTCAACTCCGACGTGGAGGTGACGCACCACTGGCTCACGCCCCTGCAAGAGTATATGGACACGCACGACGACGTGGCGGCCTGTCAACCCAAACTGCTCAGCGAGTCCGACAAGGACAGCTTCGAGTATGCCGGAGCCTCCGGCGGCTTTCTCGACCGCTTCGGCTATCCTCTTTGCCGCGGTCGTGTCTTCGACACCGTGGAGCGTGACAATGGGCAGTACGACTATAAGATGGATGTGCTGTGGGCTACGGGTGCCTGTCTGATGATCCGTGCCAAAGACTATTGGGAGGCTGGTGCTCTCGACGCCCGCTTCTTTGCACATAACGAGGAAATCGACCTCTGCTGGCGATTGCGACAGCGCGGACGGCGCGTGGTGTGCATTCCCGAAAGCGAGGTGTACCATGTAGGCGGCGGCACACTGCCGCAGGGCAACCCGATGAAGACCTTCCTCAACTTCCGCAACAACCTGACGATGCTCTACAAAAACCTGCCCGACGAGGAGCTCCGCCCCGTGATGCACATGCGCTGGCTGCTCGACCACATCGCAGCACTGGAGACGCTGATCGTCAACCGCAACTGGCATGACTTCATCGCCATCCTGCGCGCGCGCCGTGCTTTCTATAAATGGCGCCATGACTTCGACGCTGACCGTGAGGCCATCAAGATGAGCAGAAAGCTCACGACGGTGCCCGAACGCTTACCGATGAGTATCGTCTGGCAATACTATGTCAAAGGAAAGAAGACGTTCAGCGCTTTGACGAGCTCTCCTCATCAAACAGACGATTGAAGACCTCGCGCAGCCGGGTTTTGTCGGCGATGATGTCACGCACCTGTTTGAGCTTCTCCTCATTGGGTGAGTTGGGAATCCACAGGCGGATATAGCCGCGGGCACTGTACTTCTCTTCCATGTGGCGGTCGAAACGCTGCCACTGCCACTCGCGGTCTTTGTTGGGCTCACGCTCCAAACCGAACTCTACGGCACGGCGGAACACCACCTCGGGATCGAGATCACGGTCAGCTTCAGCGACGATCTTACCGTAGATACTCCGTGGCTCGTGCGAGGCCGAGGCACGATGGTCCTCCACCGCTTCCTTCATGATGGTGATCTGCTCGGGCGAGAACCATTTCTTCAGCCGGGCATCTGCCGCAAGGATCTTGCCGCCGGTGATATGATGGATGGCACGAGGTCCGCTCATGCCAAGGTCGTGATAGGCGGCAATGGCGTACACCATATTTATATCTGCACCCGTGCGGCGCGCCAGTTCCAGCGAGTTGGCGATGACACGCTGCACATGACTCAGGCCATGGGAACGGCCAAAGGCCACATAGCGAGGCAGGATGCTCGTTTCGATAAAAGACATCAAGTCGAGATTTACTTCCATAGGATATGATTCTTTATCTTGTTTCTTTCTTTTGTAAAGATAGCAAGAAGATTTGAGATAACAAAATAAAAAGGAAAATAAAAGCTAAACAGACGCGAAATGAATATGGATAACAAAGACGAACTCTTTCCCGTCGTCGACGAGGACGGCCACGTGCTCGGCAAGATCACACGCGGCAAAGCCCACGATGGCAGCAAGGTGCTCCATCCGGTGGTGCACCTGCATGTGTTCAACAGCCGGGGCGACCTCTACCTGCAACAGCGACCGCATTGGAAAGACATCCAGCCCGACAAATGGGACACGGCATGCGGCGGGCATGTCGACTACGGCGAGACCATCGAGCAGGCGCTCCACCGCGAGGTGAGCGAGGAACTCGGCATCACCGACTACACGCCACGCTTCATCAAGCACTACGTCTTCGAGAGCCAGCGTGAGAAGGAACTCGTGTGGGTTTTTACTACTGTCTACGACGGCAAGGTACATCCAAGCAGGGACGAGCTCGCCGGTGGCCGATTCTGGAGCCCTGAAGAAATCAAGGACAATATCGGCAAAGGGGTGTTCACGCCAAACTTCGAGAACGAGTATCGCAAAGTGATCATGCCAGAGAAAGAAGAATAACAGGCACCTGCGTTTAATGGAAACAAAACGTCGCTATGAAAGGTTAACGCTCCGCAATGCGTAATTTAACGCTCCGCAATGCATAATAAAGAACATAACCGAATATTGAGAATAACGCATGATTGATTCGATATTGACATCAAATCATATTCTCAATATTCGGTTATATTCTTTATTCCATCGAAGATGGAGCGTTAAAGTTCTAACGACGTCTGCGCTACTTTTATCAATAGAGCACTTTTGGGGCTTGATAAAGACCGGTCTGTCTACAGCGCTGCGGATGCCACGAAGCAACCTTTGTACTTGTCTTCCAATCCTTGCGGTATCTCACGGAAGATGCCGTAGAGCGCACTGCCGCTGCCACTCATCTGAGCATAGAGCGCTCCCATGTCGTAGAGACTCTGCTTGATACGTGCCAACTCGGGATGCGCCTTGAAGACCGGACCCTCGAAGTCGTTGGTCAGCTCATCGCGCCAGGTAGAAATCGGTTGACGCACGATGTCGCGGCACGACTTGCGGGGCATGTGGCAGACGATCTGCGCATAGGCGTCACGGGTGGAAACAGCAACATCGGGTTTCACCACCACAATCGAATAACCGTGGAGATTGCCCTTGGGGCCGTCTGCAGGCTCCAGGATCTCGCCACGCCCGGTAGCATACGACGGTTCGGCGGTGATGAAGAAAGCACAATCGGAACCCAACTTAGCCGCATAGCGCTCCATCTCGGCAATGCCGATGTTCAGCCGGAAGCGCTCGTCAAGCAAGCGGATCATAAAGGCGCCATCCGAACTGCCGCCTCCCAGTCCTGCTTGCGAGGGGATGCGCTTGAAGAGATGAGCATGGATCGGCGGCAACTCAAAGTCGGCGGCAAGGAGGTCATAGGCCTTCACCACCAGGTTGCTGCGCTCATCACAGTCTACGGCATTGCCCGTGACCTTCAGATCACAGGGATGATCTGAGGGAAAAGCTGGATCCATGTGTTTGATCTCCAAGGCGTCGGTGAGCGGAATGGGATAAAACACCGTCTGTATGTCGTGATAGCCATCGGGGCGCTCAGCGACAATATTCAATCCAAGATTGATCTTGGCACAAGGAAAGGTCAGCATAGTATGATGTGTTTAAAGTTATCTTTGGCGAAGGCCACGGACGGTTAATTGTTTTGGAACTGCTTGATGCGCTGCTCTTCCGAGAGCTTGCAGACCAGCAGGGTGTTGTCATGCTCAGCCACGATATAGCCGTCGAGGCCTTGCAGGATCACTTTCTTCTCCTCCGTCGTGTGCACGATGCAGTTGCGGCACTCAAAAGTGTGGATATCCTTGCCGATGAGTCCGTTGCCGTACATGTCGCGCTGACTCTGCAACAGCAGTGATCCCCACGTGCCCAGGTCGCTCCATCCGAAGTCGGCCGGGAAGACAAAGATCTCCTCGGCATTCTCCATCACGGCATAGTCGATAGAGATATTGTCGCAGTCGGGATACACCTTATTAATAGTCTCCTGCTCCTGCGGTGTGCCCATGACATTCTGTATGCGCTCAAAGATATTGTTGATGCGGGGTGCGTACACGCGCAGTGCATTGACGATGGTCTCCACGCTCCAGACAAAGATGCCTGCGTTCCAGAAGAAGTTATTCTCACTGATATAGTGCTTCGCGGTCTCCAGATCAGGTTTCTCCTTGAACTGGTCGACACGGTAGATCTCGCGGTTGCGCGGTGAGTTAGAGGTGAGATCAGCCTGGATATAGCCATAGCCGGTCTCCGGCCGTGTCGGCTTCATGCCTAAGGTAACGACAGCGTCAGTCTCACCCGCGAACTTCAGGCAGGAGGTGATGACGCGACGGAACTCGTCGACGTTAGTGACGATATGGTCAGCGGGTGATACGACGACATTGGCCTTCGGATCCGTCATCTTGATGCGCCAGCTGACGTAGGCGATGCAGGGCGCCGTGTTTCTGCGGCACGGTTCTTGCAGGATATGATCAACGGGCACATCGGGCAACTGTTCGTGAACCAAGTCGGCGTAACGTTCGTTGGTGACGATCCACACGTTCTCCATCGGGCATACGCCCTGAAAGCGGTCTAAAGTCATCTGTATCAGCGTGCGACCCACTCCCAGCACATCGATGAATTGCTTGGGGCGCTCCTCTGTACTCATCGGCCAGAAACGGCTGCCGATGCCGCCTGCCATGATGACAAGATGATTATTTTGTTGAGCCATATATTGAAATGGTATGTCTAAGCGTTAATGTATATATAATAATAAGGTATCACTAAAAAGAGATTGATCCATGACACAACACATCATAGTAATATGCGTCGTTGCCATCTGCGTCGCCTATGTCGTATATCGCATCGTCTATGCCCTTCGCAATGCCCACGGCCGTTGCTACGGCTGTCAGCTGAAGGACGTCTGCAACAAATACGGAAATGGCAAACGAACTATTTCACCACGGCAAAGTAGACCAGGTCGTGATCGGTCAGATTCTCCATGTAGTGACTATGTCCCTCGGGGCAATAATGGCACTGACCGGCGCGGCACTCTTCCACCTGACCATCATAGTGGAAAGTAGCGATGCCGCTGATGACGAAGACAATCTCGCAGTTGCCTTCATGAACATGCAACCCCGATGATGCTCCGGGACGAAGTGTGGAATACATGATTTTTGCCTTGCCATCGTCGTAGTTGCGTGTGTCGAGTCTTCCTTTACCACCTTTGAAGCCGTCGATATGTGCTTCGGGTATCTTGTCGAAATCGATAATCATAATGCTTTTCTGTTTTTAATTCTATATCTAGTCACAAAGTTAACAAAAAAAGCATAACTATAAAACTTTTCCTTAAGAAAAAGACTTTTTTGTGCAAAAAAACACTGTGTAACAGCCCGGCTACGCTTGTCACCCATCGTCTTCAACCTAAGCAAAAACATTGCGTAACGGTTCAACTACTCCCGTGACAACACTTTTTTACCCCATATATTGGCTATTTTGATATATTTGCGAGAAAAATAGAAAATTGTAGTGGCTTTGCAACAGTATTATGGAAATTTTTGCTTAATTTTGCAGTGAATTCGTTAAGCAGGGGTTTAGCCCTAAGGTATTAATTATTCATTATTAAAGGTATGCAAAGAAGATTGCATTTTATGCTCATCATGCTTCTGTTGATGATTTCATCAACCATGATGGCACAGGTCACCACTTCTGGCCTAAACGGTAAGGTGGTGGCTGGTGGTGAAAACGTCATCGGTGCTACGATCACCGCCATCCACGAACCTTCAGGTACACGCTACAACGCTGTCACCAATGAAAGCGGACGCTTTACCATCCAGGGTATGCGTGTCGGCGGACCTTACAAGGTTACCGTCAACTACATCGGCTACAAGGATGAGGTCATTGACAACATCCAACTTTCGCTGGGACAGCCTCGTACGCTGAACATCGACATGAAGGAGGATGCTCAGCAAATCGGTGAGGTCACCGTACTTGGCAAGAGTGGACGCAACAGTGGTGGTGCTGCCGCTAACTTCAACCAGCAGCGCATTGAGAACACGCCGACCATCAGCCGTAACCTCTACGATGTTGCTAAGCTGTCACCACTGGTCTCCAATTCGCGTTTAGGCGGTGTTTCCATCTCCGGTATCAACAACCGTTACAACTCGTTCCAGATCGACGGTACGGTGAGCAACGATGTCTTCGGACTTGCCGGCAGCGGTACCAATGGCGGTCAGACCAATGCCAATCCTATCTCTATGGATGCCATCCAGGAGTTGCAGGTGAGCGTTGCTCCGTTTGATGTCCGCCAGAGCGGTTTCACAGGTGGTGCTATCAACGCTATCACTAAGAGTGGTACCAACCAGTTCCACGGCAGTGCTTACATGTACTACACCAACCAGGACATGTACAGCAAGTACAACCGCCTGCGCGACTATGTTGAGGACAAACTCTCGCAGCGTTCTACTAAGACTTACGGTGCTACCCTCGGTGGCCCGATCATCAAGGACAAGCTCTTCTTCTTCGCCAGTGCTGAATATAAGAAGACTGAAGCTCCTGCTACTATCTACCCAGGATATACCAACAAATATGTCACTGAAGCTACACTGAAGCAGATCGCCGATCAGTACAATAAGCTGACCGGCTTCCAGGATTCCTACGGCAGAGGTGAGCTCGGCACCAAGTCCTTTGGCTTGCTGGCCCGCTTGGACTGGAACATCGACGTCAACAACCATTTGGCTTTCCGCTATCAGCACAACGACTCTTACGATGACAAGGACGGTCTGAGCAGCAGCACCTATACCTTCAGCAAATCCAGCTATCGTATGAACAACAAGACGAACTCTTTCGTCGCTGAGTTGAACTCTCATATCAGCCCCGTACTCTACAACGAGGCTCGTGTATCCGCCAGCTTCATCCGTGACAGCCGCGATGTACCTTATATGGGTCCTTGCGTGCAGATCGGTAGCGTTGCCGGTGGTGACGGTACTTCCATGAACACTGTCAACATCGGTACTGAATTCAGCAGTGCAGCCAACTACCTTAACCAGGACATTTGGACAGCAGAGGACAACCTCTCTTGGTACAAAGGCAACCACACCATCACATTCGGTACTCATAACGAGTTCTACAAGATGAAGAACCTCTTCATCCAGGGCGCAAACGGTGCTTGGTACTATAGCGACCTCGATAATTTCCTTGCTGATACTCCTTACAAGTTCACTTATAAATATACCGACCCAGAGCTTACAGGTGGCGACACCAAGTGGGCTCCGAACATGAAGTTCGGTCTCTTCGGTCTGTATGCACAAGATAAGTGGGACATCACCCCGCTGATCAATGTAACTTACGGTATTCGTTTCGATCTGAACGCTACATTGAACTCTCCTACCACTAATGATGCCTTCAACACCTTCGCTTCTGAGCATAACCTCGGTGTCGAGGTAGGCAAGATGCCGAGCGCTAAGCTCCTCGTTTCTCCCCGTGTAGGTTTCAACTGGTACACTGATGCCAGCCATCGCACATTGCTCCGTGGCGGTGTAGGTATCTTCTCCGGCCGTGCTCCATACGTTTGGCTCTCCAACGCTTTCGTCAACAATGGCGTAGAGGCCAAGGGTACTACCATCAACACGAAGAACAACAGCGCTCCTGCTCTCGGCCAGTACGCCAAAGATCCTATGGCAGCTGCTAAGACCGCTAAGACAGGTCTGTCCCCTGACATCGTGACCGTGGCTAAGAACTTCCGCTTCCCGCAGGTGCTCCGTGCTAACCTCGCTCTGGAGCAGATGCTTCCCGGCGACGTGAAGATGACTCTTGAGGGCTTGTATTCCAAGAACCTCAACAATGTGTTCTTTGAGAACCTCGCCTATGAGGACAAGGGCGACAAGATCTATGCTGTTCCTGGTGTAGAGGCTTCTGCTGTTACTTCTTACAGCAAGATTGAAAAGAACTTGCCTTACTATAGCATCATCAATCTGAAGAATACCAACAAGGGCTATTCTTATAATGTTTCTGTCAAGGCTGAGAAGTCCTTCGACTTCGGTCTTGATGTTATGGCAAGCTATATCTTCGGTCACTCTTACAGTGTCAACGATGGTACTTCTTCTGTTGCTTACTCTAACTGGAAATACAACTACAGCCGCAACACCAATGACAAGAACGAGATGAGCTGGTCGAAGTTCGACATTCCTCATCAGGTTCGCATCCAGGTTTCTTACAACTCTCCTAAATACTGGAACGGTTGGATGAACACTGAGGTAGCCATCAACTACAATGGTTTCAGCGGTGGCCGCTATTCTCTGACGATGAACGAGAAAGCTGATTACAACAATGATGGCTTCCGCGGCAACAACCTGCTCTACATCCCGACAAAGGACGAGCTGGCAAAGATGAACTTTGCAAGCGCAAAGAACATGACTGCTGAGCAGAGCCGTGAAGCTTTCGAGCAGTGGATTGAGAATGATGACTATGCTAAAAATCACCGTGGCGAGTATGCTAAGCGCAACTCTAACCTCACTCCTTGGGAGAACGAGGTTGATCTCCACATCGCTCAGAACATCTACAACATCAAGGGTATTGGCAAGTTCCAAATCACC
This sequence comes from uncultured Prevotella sp., assembly GCA_945873145.1. GTDB lineage: Bacteria > Bacteroidota > Bacteroidia > Bacteroidales > Bacteroidaceae > Prevotella. The sequence goes on along the minus strand of CAMCBZ010000008.1, from coordinate 7,047 downwards.
TTCGACGTGATGAACTTCGCCAACATGCTCAACAAGCACTGGGGCGCTCACTACAGCAATGCTTACAACCTCAGCCCGCTGACACTGACTAAGATTGAGAACGGTGCCGGTGTTTACCAGTTCAACACCAACAGCAAGCCCGTGGCAAGCGATACTGGCAGCCGCTGGCACGCACAGATTGGTCTCCGCCTGGAGTTCTAATGATGTAGACGTATAGTCTCATATATATAATAAGGAGTATGGCATTCGCCATACTCCTTTTTTATTTGTCCCATTCGAATGTTTTTACTATCTTTGCAATCATAATCATAACTCGGATGAAATGGACGTGATAGGCATCATTATCGGACTGTTGGCCGGCATCGTCATCGGCTACCTCATCGCACACAGCAAGAATGCGGCGGCTGAGACACGCGCCAACATGCTCGAACAACAGATTGCAAAGTTGGAAAGTGACCTGAGCAGACAGAAAGAAGAATTGCAAGCCAACTACCAACAGCAGCTGCAAGACCAGCGACAACAGCAAGCCGAACAACTTCAATCGCTGAGACAGCAACAGGCGGAGCAGTTGCAATCGCTGAAGCAACAACAGGCAGAACAACTGCAAACACTGCGGCAACAACAGGCTGAGCAACTGCAATCGCTGAGACAACAGCAGGCTGAGCAACTGCAAACCATGCGACAGCAACAGGCCGACCAGCTGCAACAGCAGTCGTCATTGCTCAAAGAGCAGATCAACACGGCATCGGAAGAGATCCTCAAACGTCGGGCCGCCGACCTCAACAGTGTCAACCAGCAACAGATGTCGGCACTGCTCAACCCGCTCCATGAGAATCTGAAGCTGATGAAGGAAGCTGTGGAGAAGAGCGACCATGACCAGACTGTGCTGATGTCGCGACTCGATGCGAGCATTCAAGAGAACTTAAAACAGGCCCATGAAGTGGGACAACGTGCAGACAAACTGGCAGAGGCACTCACCGGCGAGAACAAGACACAAGGAAACTTCGGTGAGTTGCGGTTGCGTACGCTACTGGAACAGATGGGACTCGAAGAGGGCGTACAGTTCGAAGAGCAAGTAACACTCAAAGACGAGCAGGGACGTACAGTTCATGAAGAGGACGGACACAAGATGATTCCCGACGTTATCCTCCACTTCCCCGACAAACGCGATGTGATCATCGACGCAAAAATGTCGCTCAAGGCTTTTGAGGACTATCACAATGCCACGACAGACGCAGAACGAGACGAGGCTTTGCAGCGTCATCTCACCTCGGTGCGCAGTCATGTCAAAGAGCTCGCACGGAAGAAATACGCTAAATATGCTGCCAACGGCAAGGTACAGCTCGACTTCGTGGTGATGTATGTCTACAGCGAGAGCGCCCTGCAACTGGCACTCACCCACGACCCGGCACTGTGGAAAGATGCCTATGACCAAGGAGTGATCATCTCTGGCTCGCAAAACCTCTATATGATGTTGCGTGTGCTGGAGATGACGTGGCGGCAAGTGCGGCAGGCCGAGAACCAGGATGCCATGCTCAAAGCCGCCGACGAAATCATCAACCGCGTGCAACTCTTCTATGAGCGCTTCCAAACAGCCGACCAGTTGCTTGACCGCACGCGCAAAGCCTTCGACGACGTGAAGACAACGACAGCACCCACCGGCATGGGCATTGCCACAGCAGCCAACAAACTCCTGAAATATGGCGCACAGGAAAATCCCAAGCGCAAAGTACGCCTGCCTAAGGATAATACAGAGAGCCTTGAAGACAAAGAAGCATAGCCATCTGATGCTAAACTGAAAAACACATGACTTACGTAGTACTACCCGAGCAGCCCACGCTGCCCCCCATCACCTACGACTTTGCCGTCGAGGCGTATGTGGCCCGTCATTTCCGCGACGACGACTATTTCTTCATCTGGCAAACCAAGCCCACCGTCATCGTAGGCCGCAACCAACTGCTGCAAAACGAGGTGAACGTGGACTACTGCCGCGAGCACGGCGTGTTCATCTCGCGCCGCAAGAGCGGTGGCGGCTGCGTATATTCCGATGAGGGCAACGTCATGTTTTCCTTCATCAGCCGTGAGCCGAACGTGCAGAAGATGTTTGAGCACTGCATGCATCTCACCGCCGACGCACTGCATCGCATTGGCGTTCCCGTAACGATCTCGGGGCGCAACGACATCCTGCTCGACGGTAAGAAGGTCTCCGGTGCCGCCTTCTACCGTACCGGCGACCGCAGCATCATGCACAACACATTGCTCGTCAACTCAGACCTCAGCATGTTGGAACACGTCATCACGCCCGACAAAGCAAAGCTGCAAAGCAAAGGCGTGCAGAGTGTACGACAGCATGTGGGCAACATCAGCCAATACACGACGATGTCACTGCCGGAGCTGAAAACATCCTTCCGCCAAGCGATGTGTGGCGACAAGGCCATCACGATCACTGAGGAGATGATGCCTGAGATCAGGGAACTGCAAAATACTTTTGCCACCGACGACTTCATCTATGGCAAACAGCCGCTCTTCAAGCTTACCAAGAAACACCGCCTTCCCGGCGTAGGTACGATAGAAGCCTGCCTGGAAATCAAAGACAATCATATCCACGACATCGACCTCTTCGGCGACTACTTCCTCACCGGTGACCTCGATGAGGAGCTCTTGCCCCGTCTACGCGACGTGGCCTTCACACGCGAGGCCGTAGAGAAAGCTCTGCAGGGGCTTGACTTAAACAACATCATCCGCGGACTGACCATCGACGGCCTGCTGCGTGTGCTCTTTGGTCGCAAGCCCCACGTGATGAAACCCGAATGGTTGAAGATCGACCTCAGCTCAGACAAGCAGAGCGAGAGCACCTCTGAGATCATCCATGGCAACCGCCTTCACACGATCTGCGAGAGCGGCCTTTGCCCCAACCGTGCCGAGTGCTGGCGTATGGGTACTGCCACGCTGATGATTGGCGGCGACATCTGCACACGCCACTGCCGCTTCTGTAACACGCTGAGCGGTCGTCCTCTCCCTCTCGACCCCGACGAGCCGCAACGCGTGGCGGAATCGGTGAAGGAGATGAACCTGAGATATGTCGTCCTCACCTCGGTAGACCGCGACGACTTGCCCGACATGGGAGCAGAACACTGGCGCCGAACCGTAGAAGCCATGCGGCAGAGATGCCAGACAAAGATAGAAGTGCTTCTGCCCGACTTCCAAGGACGCGATGATCTGATGGACATCGTATTGCAGAGTCGTCCCGATGTGGTGGCACACAACATCGAGACAGTACGGCGGCTGACACCATCGGTGCGAAGCGTAGCAACCTACGACGGCAGCCTGCATGTGCTCAAGCATATCCACGACAGCGGATTCGTCACGAAGAGCGGACTCATGCTCGGACTGGGAGAGACAGAGGAAGAAGTGCTCCACACCTTGCGAGACCTACGCGACTGCGGTGTCGAGCGTGTGACGATCGGACAGTATCTACAGCCCACAGCCCGGCATCTACCCGTCGAAGCCTATATCACGCCGGAGAAATTCCGGTGGTATCACGAGCAGGCCCTGCAGATGGGCTTCCGTTCTGCCGTCTGTGGTCCCCTCGTCCGCTCGTCCTATAAGGCCAGCATCGAGTAAAGTTTTGTAGGGGCGGCCCGCCGTGGCCGACCCTACAAAACCCGCATAATCATTGAATCGCCATAAAACGGAAAAAGGCCCCGAGCCATCAACGGCTTGGGACCCTCTCTCTTGTATATTAACTTCAAATGGAAAAAGTAGACTATTCCTCAGCGGCAGCCTCTGCCTCATGAGCGGCAATGAGCTTCTGCTGGATGTCGTTCGGCACGAGCTCGTAGCTCGCGAACTTCGTGGTGAAGCTGGCGCGGCCACCAGTCAGTGAGCTGAGTGCCACACTATAGTTCGACAGTTCCTTCAAAGGTATCTTGGCACTGAGCTTCTGATAGCCTGCCTCAGCGTCCATACCCATGATGATGGCGCGACGGCCTTGCAAGTCGCTCATCACATCACCCATGTAGTCGCTCGGCACATAAACCTCAAGATCATAGATCGGCTCCAAGATCTTCGGTCCGGCCTCCTTGAACGCCATGGAGAAAGCATGACGCGCTGCCAAGGTGAAGCTGAGCTCATTGGAGTCCACGGGATGCATCTTACCGTCATAGACGACCACACGCACGTCGCGCGCATAGCTGCCGGTCAACGGACCATGTTCCATGCAGTCCATCACACCTTTAAGGATGGCAGGCATGAAACGCTGGTCGATGGCACCACCGACAACAGAGTTGATGAATACCAGCTTTCCGCCCCAAGGCAGGTCACGCTCTTCCTTCTGTTTGATGTTCATCTTGAACTCCTGACCACCGAAGTTATAGCTCACAGGATCGGGCATTCCCTCAGCATAAGGCTCCACGATGAGATGCACCTCACCAAACTGTCCGGCACCACCACTCTGTTTCTTATGACGATACTCAGCCTTAGCCTTCTTGGTGATCGTCTCACGATACGGGATCTTTGGCTCTTCAAAGGTCACGGGGATCTTCTCATTGTTCTCCAAGCGCCATTTCAGCGTGCGCAGGTGGAACTCACCCTGACCGTGTACGATGGTCTGCCGTAGTTCCTTGCTCTGCTCCACCACCCATGTCGGGTCTTCCTGGCGCATCTTCAGCAGGGCCGCCATCATCTTCTCCGTATCCTGTGGGTTGTTGGCCTTTACGGCACGGCTGTATTTCGGATTAGGATATTTGATGAAGTCAAAACGCTCCTCCGTACCCTTGCCGTCGAGCGTGTTGCCGGTCTTCACATCTTTCAGCTTCACGGTACAACCGATGTCACCGGCGTTGAGCTGATCCACAGGTATGCGGTTGGCACCGGCGCAGACATAGATCTGTCCCATGCGCTCCTTAGAACCACGGTCGGCATTGAAGAGATCATCGCCAGGCTTGACGCTGCCACTCATCACCTTGAAGTAAGACACCTCGCCGATGTGCGGCTCCATGCCACTCTTGAAGAAGTAGAGACTCTCCGGACCGTTGCTGTCGGGTGTCACCTCTTCACCGCGCGTGTTGCGCACCTTCGGCATCTCACTGACGAACGGCACCACATTGCCAAGAAATTCCATCAGTCGCTGTACACCCATATCCTTATGCGCATCGACACAGAACACGGGGAAGATGCTGCGCGTGACGAGTCCCTTGCGGATGCCCTCACGCATCTCGTCTTCAGTCAGCGTCTCAGTGTCGAAGAACTTCTCCATGAGCTGGTCGTCGTTCTCGGCAGCAGCCTCGACGAGAGCTTTGTGCAGTTCCATGGCCTTATCCATTTCCTCAGCAGGAATGTCCTCACGCTTGGGCTCACCGCCATCGGGACCCCAAGAGAGTTTCTTCATGATGAGTACGTCGATCAGGCTGTGGAAGTTGGGACCCGTCTCCAAAGGATACTGGATCTCCACGCACTTGCCGCCGTAGATGTCCTTCATCTGCTCGATGATATTGTCATAGTCGCACTTGTCTGAGTCGAGCTGATTGATCAGGAAGATGACGGGCTTCTTCAGCTTTTCGGTATAACGGAAATTGTTCTGGGTGCCCACCTCAGGGCCAAACTGTCCATTGATGAGAATCACGGCCTGGTCGGTGACATTGAGCGAAGTGATGGCTCCGCCGATGAAGTCGTCACTACCCGGGCAGTCGATGATATTGAGTTTCTTGTTGTTCCACTCCACATGGAACACGGTGGGGAAGACGGAGTAACCATATTCAAGCTCTACAGGGAAGTAATCGCTCACAGTGTTCTTCCCTTCCACTGTACCACGCCGCTTGATGACGCCGGCTTCATAAAGCATACTCTCGGCAAGGGTGGTCTTGCCGCTTCCCGCACTGCCCAGCAGGGCAATGTTCTTGATTTCGTCTGTCTGATATACTCTCATATCAAAAGGGTTTAAAGTTGTTAGATATATGTCTCGGTCAAGGTAAACGGGACTTGTCCCGCTTATTTGCGGTTAAAGATAGGAAAAAAATCAATAGGTTGCAAATCAAAGTACTATTTAAGTACTGTTTTTTAAAACTTATTAGTAATTTTGCAGTTGCAAATAACCAATAGAGTATCATGGCGGGACTATATGTTCACATTCCTTTCTGTGCCTCGCGGTGCATCTACTGCGGCTTCTACTCCACGACGCTGCTGGAGCTGAGGTCGCGCTATGTCGATGCGCTATGCCGTGAGATCAGTCTGCAAAAGACCCATCCGTCCATAGAGACGATCTATCTCGGGGGTGGCACGCCCAGCCAGCTGAGTCACGACGACCTGCTCCGGCTGTTCACCTATATATATAAGGTGTACCCCGTTGCCGACGATGCGGAGGTGACCATGGAGTGCAACCCCGACGACATCCGCCCTTCGATGTTCCGCGATCTGCCCGTCAACCGGGTGAGCATGGGCGCACAGACCTTCGACGAAGACCGTTTGCGCCTGCTCCACCGACGCCATACGTCAGAGGAAGTGGACCGCGCCTTCGCCATTCTGCGCGCCGACGGCATCCGCAACATCAGCCTCGACCTGATGTTTGGCTTCCCGAATGAGACCATGGAAGACTGGCAACACGACATCAAACATGCCCTGCGACTACAGCCTGAGCATATCTCTGCCTATGGACTGATGTACGAGGAGGGCACACCGCTCTACCGTATGTTGGAGCAAGGCAAGGTCAGTGAGATCGACGAAGAACTGAGCATCAGCATGTACGACACGCTCATCGACCGACTCACCAAGGCTGGCTACGAGCACTACGAGATCAGCAACTTTGCCAAACTGTCAGTCGACGACAAAGTCCTCCAACGTCCCTCGTCTTTTCGCAGCCGCCACAACAGCAGTTACTGGCACGACATCCCATACATAGGGCTTGGTGCGGCGGCCCACAGCTACGACGGCCATTCTCGTCACTGGGCGGTTGCCGACCTCAAGCAGTACATCACGGTCATCGAGGCCGGGCGACTGCCCTATACCGAGGAGTCCATCGATGAAAGCACTCACTACGACGACCTCATCACC
>CAMCBZ010000007.1 GCA_945873145.1 uncultured Prevotella sp. | reverse complement strand
CGTGACCTCCTGCGTGACAGGCAGGCATTCTAACCAACTGAACTAACGCACCATTTTTGTGTCTTTGCGCTTCATTTCTGAATTGCGAGTGCAAAGGTACTCGTTTTTTCTGATACCACCAAACAATCGGGCAACTTTTTTACAAAAAAAATTGCAAGACCTCTACATCATGGTAACCATTCCCATCGTAGAGCCAGTCTTTGAGCTGTGCATTTTGTTGAAAGCCAACAGCTTTAAAGACTCTCAAGCAATCATCGTTGTCTTGCGCCACCAAAGCATAGAGTTGATGGAGATGGAGCACTTCACGGACATAGGTGATCAACTCTTCCATGGCCGCCTTGCCATACCCTTGTCCACGATAGGCTTTCTCAATGACCAGCCCCACCTCTGCCCGCAGGTGCTGAGGATTGAAATTCACCAGGTCGGCGATGCCTACGACATTTGCTCCACTGCCGTCGGTGATGATCAGACGCAGTTGTTTGTCGGTGAAGATGTCGCCCGTGGCGTTGGCAATATAGTCATGAAGGACATAGCGGGAATAAGGAACATTGGTACTGCCCACCTGCCAGAGGTCGTAATCGTTCTCGATACGATAGAGCAGATCCAAGTCTTCAGGCTCCATTGCACGCAACAGTACAAAGGGACGACGATGGGAACAAGATGAGGAAAGTGAAGGATTCTTTTCCATAACTACATATTATATATATGTATTACTTATGAGCTGACTCTGAGGCAAACACATCTTTCGACGTGATGATAAGCTGAGCCTCAGGATCAAGCCAACCCACGAGGCACTGCCTTGGATGGCTATTGAGCAGATCAAAGATCTTCTGATAAGAAAACAAGGAGGTATCGAAGACTATGTTTGGTTGCGGTAGTTGACGCTTGAGCACCTCTGACGCAATCTTCAAGACCTCATCCCACTGCGAGACCACATGTAGCTCAGCGTTTAGCCCATTGAAAGCGGTGATGTCCTCACAAATGGATTGAGAAGAAGCAGAAGCAAAAACCACATAAAGTGGATCTCGCCGGACTGACTTGGATACAAATCCCAGGCTCTTACGCATCTTATGCAACTGCATACTGACCAGCGCATGGAAAGCCTTCACATAGATGGCAGTCTGCACCGGAATGTTGACAAGAGCATTGAAGTGGCGATAATGCTTGCGATAAAAGATAAGCATGGCTTCATAGAAGACATGGACATAACGAAAGCTTGACTTCTCGGTGCTCTCTCCTTTATAATGCAGCATCTTATAGGGCAGATACCAGTTCTCCCACCCTGCCTTGAGGATGCGATAGCTGAGATCAATGTCCTCGCCATACATGAAGAAGTCCTCATCCAAAAGACCTACATCCTCCAGCGCCTTGCGGCGAAGCAGACAAAAGGCGCCACTGACGATCTCGATCTGTTCGGCCTGGTCCCAAGGATGGGCACACATATAATATTTGCCAATACGGGGATGGTGAGGGAAACAGGAACAAAGGCCGGAAAGCTTATAGAAAGATGTCATCGGCGTGGGCACTCCACGACGGCTCTCCTTGGCATTCTCGCCCGAAGCATCCATCATCCACACGCCCGACGCACCCACGCGGGGATGGGCATCCATAAACGACAGGACACAAGGGATGAGCGACTCACTCAGCAAGGTATCGGGATTGAGTAATAGAACGTACTCGCCATGGCTCATCATGATGGCTTTGTTGTTGGCCTTGGCAAAGCCGAGATTGTGATTGAGTCTGACGATCTTCACCCAAGGAAAACGGGAAGAAAGATAGTCAACAGAACCGTCACGAGAGTGGTTGTCCATCACAAACACCTCAGCGTCCACTGTAGCAAATGAACGCTGAAGCGACTTCAAGCACTGTTCTACATAGTACTTGACATTGTAATTGACAATCACTACCGAGAGTTTCATTTCTTCTCCTGGATATATCTTGTACGGGTGGGATAGACAAAGGCCAGACTCAGCAGTCCGATGATGGCCATATAGCCGAAGGCAACATTCATAAACTGATAATAGAGCCAAGTGTTGAGCACCATCGGCACGCAGAGCATCGCCAAGCGCACAGTGCCCCACCGAAGCATAGCCTTGTCGCCATCACGATGAATGGTCGACTCTACATGTTTCCACTTGAACAGTCGCAGACTCAGAGGGATCAGGCAGATCGTAGCCACCTCCATGAAGATGGCCCAATAATAATCGGCGATGCGGTCTGCGCCCCACTGTCCGACGAGCAGTATGTCATTCTCGTATAGCACGACAAAGCACAGACTGATCAGTACAGACAAGCCTGCTTCAAGTCGAAGGATATTCAATACACTTTTCATGATACTATGATTTGTCCAGTGGCGTGCGGCTAAGGATTGAGCGGCCTAACGTCACCTCGTCGGTATATTCCAGTTCGTTGCCGACAGAGATGCCACGGGAAATGACCGACAACTTCACGGGATAAGGTTTCAACTGGCGGGAAATGTAAAAACTCGTCGTATCGCCCTCCATTGTAGAACTGAGAGCCAGAATGACTTCACGAATGCCACCCTTCGCCACACGCTCTACTAACGACGCTATCTGCAAGTCACCGGGACCTATGCCTTCCATCGGCGAGATGATACCGCCTAAGACATGATAGAGCCCGTCGTATTGTTGCGTGTTCTCGATCGCCATGACATCCTGCACATTTTCCACGACACACACGAGCCCATGGTCGCGATGGCTGTCAGAACAGATAGAGCAAACATCAGTGTCACTGATATTGTGGCAGACGGAACAGTACTTGATGTCCTTGCGCAGATGAGAAATCGCCGATGTGAAATGCTCAACAGATTCTTCGGGCTGCTTGAGCAGATTCAGAACCAACCGCAATGCTGTCTTACTGCCAATGCCAGGCAGGCGGCTGAACTCGTCAACCGCCCGCTGTAATAATACTGAGGGATATTGCTGCATCAAAGGTAAATGCCAAATCCCACCTTGAAGCCGATCGTGGAATAATCAGAATGGTTCTTAAAGCTCTGCTGGTAATAGAGCGACGGCTCGATGGTAACTGTGTGGCTGATGAAAAAGGCATAACCCACTTCTACACCAGGCATGAAATCGTTGTAGTTGTGGTTGAAGTGCATCAGCTTGCAGTTGGCACCTAAGAAGATACCGTTTTGTGTGATATAGTAGCGGCCACCCACTCCAACATGGATAGCGTCACCATTGTCCTGGTTGCCCTGATGGTCATAGCCGGCCTCAGCCAACAGCATCAGGGTGTCGCTGAAGAAGTAGCCAGCCTTGCCCTGGACACCTAAAGAGAACTTGCCATTACCACTGTAGTTCATGTCAAGGCCAGACAATGAGGCTCCTGCATATTTCTTCCCTTCCTCAAACTGGGCACTGGCGCTTACCACGCTCAAAGAGAAAACGAAAAGAAGCAATAAAATCTTTTTCATATTCACTTATTTATTGGTTATTATGTTTTGCTTGTTTCTTATACCATACCGAGAACCACACGATGGCGATGAGAAGCACAACGAGCGAGCCCCAGTATCCGATGGATGTGTCAATACCAGCAGCCATAGGTGATACCAACAAGAAGGTGGCACACACCACAGTCATGAACAATGCCGGGACAAGTGTCACGACAAACAGCTTGCGTTTCTGCACGAGATAGACGGTAATCGTCCAAAGCGTGAAGACAGCAAGCGTCTGGTTGGACCATCCGAACCACTGCCACACGGTATTGAAGCCGTCGGGGTTCTCCATCTGCCAAAGAAGCAGAACAATGGCAGCGATGAACATAGGAATAGCAATATAGAAGCGCTTTGTGATACTCTTCTGATCGAGATGCAAAGCCTCTGCAATGATCAGTCGGGCACTGCGGAACGCGGTATCGCCACTGGTGATAGGAGCGGCCACGACACCAAAGACGGCAAGGATGCCACCAAAGAGACCCAGCCAACCGGTACATACCTTCTCCACGACACTCGGTGCAGCAAAGAACTGGATGAGCGTCTTGCCGTTACCACCCTGGAACTGCGCAATGAACTCGTTGGCTGTCTGAGCATCGACACACTCGCGCCAACCGCCATAATAGAAGAAGTACATCGACACAGTGGCCCAAATCAAAGCTACGACACCCTCGGTGATCATTGCTCCGTAGAAGATGGGGCGACCCATCTTCTCTGACTTGATGCACCGTGCCATCAATGGACTCTGAGTAGCATGGAAACCACTGATAGCGCCACAAGCTATCGTCAGGAACAGGCAGGGGAACAATGGATTCTTCGCCATGTAGACCGTCGTGCCCAACCAAGCCGTGTTGGTATTGCGGTTGCAGTCATCGAGATTACTCCACAGCTCCGGCAACTCCGGCATCTTCACAAAGAGACAGACCATCAACGCCACAGCCATAAACAGCAAGGCAAAGGCAAAAATCGGATAGAACTTGCCGATGATCTTGTCGATAGGCAACATGGTGGCCAGGATATAATAGACAAAGATCACGATCACCCAAAGTGTCGTAGAGCCAGCAAAGTCTTTCAGCAGTAAAGCCGGACTATAGACAAAGACCACGCCGACCATCATCAGCAGGAATACTGAGAATACCAACATCACGGCACGAGCCTTGCCACCCAAGTAGCGGCCAACCAAGAAAGGCAGGTTGGCACCATTGTGGCGCACGCTGAGCATACCACTGAGATAGTCGTGGACAGCACCCGCAAAGATGCAGCCGAAGATGATCCACAGGTAAGCCACGGGACCATACCACGCTCCCATGATGGCTCCGAAGATAGGACCGGTGCCCGCAATGTTCAAGAACTGAATCATAAACACCTTCCAACTCGGCAACGTCACGAAGTCCACACCATCGGAATGGGCTACCGCCGGAGTAGGACGGTCGTCGGGACCAAAGATGCGTTCAATGAACTTACTGTAAAGTAAATAGCCGGCAAGCAATGCCAACAACGCAATCGTAAATGATATCATAATCGATGAAAACTGACGAATTATATTGCAAAAGTAATGTTTATTTTTGAAAACAAAAAAAATATCAGTACCTTTGTGGAAAATAATTGTAACGATGCAGAAAAGTACTTTATTCTGTTTGCTGATTTCTTTCATATTTTGTGCAAATATAAAAGCTCAGTCCACCTCTTCCCTCTTTGCCTCTCCCAAACACGAAGTGAGAGCAGTGTGGCTCACTACCATCGGAGGACTCGACTGGCCTCACCACTATGCACAAAGCGCGCACAGCGCTCAGATTCAGCAACAGGAACTATGCTCGCTCCTGGACCAGTACCAAAAAGCAGGTATCAACACCGTACTCATTCAGACACGTGTTCGCGGCACGGTTATCTATCCTTCGAAATACGAGCCATACGACGGCTGTCTCAGCGGCTTCCCAGGTAAGTCACCGGGTTACGATGCTTTGAAGTTTGCCATCGACGAATGCCATAAAAGAGGCATGGAGTTGCAGGCGTGGGTCGTCACCCTACCCGTGGGCAAATGGAACAAGCTCGGCTGTACACAGCTGCGCAAAAAGTTTCCGGGACTCATCCGCAAGATCGATGCCGACGGATATATGAATCCTGAGGATCCCAGGACGGCACGCTACATAGCAGACATCTGCAAGGAGATCACACAGAACTACGACATCGACGGCATCCATCTCGATTACATCCGCTATCCCGAAACTTGGAAGATGAAGGTCAGCAAAGAGCAAGGACGCAACAACATCACACGGATCGTCAAAGCCATTCACGACAGTGTCAAGGCTCTCAAGCCTTGGGTAAAGATCAGTTGTTCGCCAATTGGCAAGTTCAATGATCTCTCCCGATACTGGAGCCATGGTTGGAATGCCTACGACAAAGTCTGCCAGGATGCACAAGGCTGGCTTAAAGACGGACTGATGGACGAACTGTTCCCGATGATGTACTTCCGCAATGAGCAGTTCTTCCCGTTTGCCGTTGACTGGGCAGAACAGAGCCACGGCAAGATCGTGGCACCTGGACTGGGCATATACTTTCTCGATCCCAAAGAGGGCAAGTGGCGGTTGGAAGACGTCACGCGCGAGATGTATCTGCTCAGGAAATACCATCTCGGACATACCTATTTCCGTGGGGAATTCTTCACCGACGACATCCAAGGCATCTACCATTTCGCACAGGCCTTCGACGGCACGCCGGCTTTGATTCCCGCCATGACATGGGAAAGCAATACTATTCCTGCAGCGCCCATACGACTGCAACTCACTGACAACACGCTCTCGTGGCAGGGCTCTACACCTTATTATAATATATATAGCAGCCGGACATGGCCCGTAGATATCCACGACACCCGTAATCTGGTGGCTACACGCCTGAACACCACGATGGTCTCCGTGCCTACGGCAGGCCGTTACTTTGCCGTGACAGCCATGGACCGATATGGCAACGAGAGCCTGCCGTTGCAAAGCCACACCAAACAAAGCAATAACCTTCCAGGACTGCTCCCTTGTCACGACGGTCAGCTCTCCCTTCCCGCCAAGAGCAAAGTACTCGATGCGCAATGGCTCGTCATCGATAACTTGATGGGACAGCAGATGATGGTAATTCCATACAAAGGCAAACAAACCGATGTACGTAGTCTGTCACCCGGCTATTACCAGTTGCGATCACTTGGCAACAAAGGCATCAGCCACAAGCTGGGCTACTTCAAAGTAAAAAAGTAAAGTACAAAGAGAATGATTTTGCGTCCACGAAGAAAAAAGTAGAAGAAAAGTTTGGTCGTTCCAAAAAATGTTATTACCTTTGCAACCGCTTAACTAAAGCAGGACATTGGTGCCTTGTCCGAACGGTTAGGTAACGGTCTGCAAAACCGTTCAAGGCGGTTCGACTCCGCCAGGCACCTCAGAGGAGCAGTGATAATCTTATCACTGCTTTTTTGTTTTTCTTTTCTCTACAGAACAGTCTTCTTTTGCTTCCAACACATTTTTTCTAAGGAAACATTTGGAACATATCGTTTTTTTGGCTACTTTTGCAATGAGCGTATGATGATGCTTTCATCCCCTTCGCCCACTCTTTATGTTCACTTTAAAGCCCTACACTATGAACCTCAACGATCAATACATCATCACCATCAACCGCCAGTTTGGTACAGGCGGACACGAGATTGGCGCAGAACTGGCACGACGTCTCGACGTCAAGCTCATTGACAAGCAGATACTGAAAGCCGTCGCACAGAAATTCAATCTCACCGAAGAGGAGGCCGTCACCTTAGAGAAGAAGAGACCTTCCTGGTGGGAAGACTTCACCAAGTTCTATCAGAACTTCGTAAGCATCAGCGAATATACACCAACTACCAACGACATCACCTCGCGACAGCTCTTCTATGCACAAGCCAAGGCAATGAGAGAAGTAGCCGAGCAGGAATCGTGTGTCATCGTCGGACGCTGTGGCTTCCATGTCTTTAAAGACCATCCCAACAAACTCAGCATTTTCCTTCATGCTCCCATGCCGCAGCGCGTAGAGAGAATCATGAAACTCTATCATGTCGACGAGCACAAAGCACGGATACTCATCGAGGACAACGACTACACCCGCGAGCTCTACACCAAGACCTACACGGGATGTGAGCGCTACGATGCCCGCAACTACGACCTCTGTCTCGACGTAGGCGGCTACGGTGTCAACGGTGCCGTGGAATTCTTGCTCGGCTTCATCGGTCATCACTAAAGCAAAGGTGGAAGAGGCACTTAAAAAAGTTAAAAAAAGAAACTGCCTTATAGCTATTCCACATACTTTTTGTATTTTTGCAATACATAATAGCAATTGCACAAGCTAATACACATTTACATATTTAATTTGTAGCGAATATGATTATTTATTCTAAGGAAGTTGACAACATGTGCGTTGTCAAAAAGGGTGCCTACCACGGCCCAGCTCCAATCCCTGAAGAGGGTAAGTGGATTCAGGCCAAGGAAATCAAAGACATTTCTGGCTATACCCACGGTGTGGGTTGGTGCGCACCTCAGCAGGGTGCCTGCAAACTCTCTCTGAACATCAAGGAGGGCGTCATCGTAGAGTGCCTCATCGAGACAATCGGTTGCACCGGTATGACTCACTCTGCAGCTATGGCTTCTGAGATCCTGCCGGGCAAGACCATCCTGGAAGCTCTGAATACCGACTTGGTTTGCGACGCTATCAACACCGCTATGCGCGAGCTGTTCCTGCAGATCGTCTACGGCCGCTCACAGAGCGCATTCTCTGAGAATGGTCTCGCTGTCGGCGCCGGCCTTGAGGATCTGGGCAAGGGCCTCCGCTCTCAGACAGGTACACTCTATGGTACTATGGCTAAGGGCACACGCTACCTCGAGCTCACCGAGGGCTACATCACCAAGATGTTCCTCGACAAGGACGACTTCGTGTGTGGCTATGAGTATGTTCACCTGGGCAAGATGATGGAAGCCATCAAGAACGGTATGGACGCTAACGAGGCTGTGAAGAAGTTCACAGGTCGCTATGGCCGCACCACTGCCGACCAGGGCATTGTTAAATCTATCGACCCACGTAAAGAATAAGGAGGAACCACAGTATGATTAGAAAAGTTCAATACGAAAGCCAGGAGCGTCGTGAGGCACAGGTCAACGCTGCCCTCCAGGCCAATGGCATCAAGAACCTCGAAGAGGCAAACGAAATTTGCGACAAGCTGGGCATCGATCCTTATCAGATTTGCGAGGACACACAGCGCATCTGCTTTGAGAATGCAAAGTGGGCTTACGTTGCCGGTGCTGCTATCGCTATCAAGAAGGGCTGCAAGAGTGCTGCTGAGTGCGCCGAGGCCATCGGTATCGGTCTGCAGGCTTTCTGCATCCCCGGAAGTGTGGCTGACGACCGTAAGGTAGGTCTGGGTCATGGTAATCTGGCAGCCCGTCTGCTCCGTGAAGAGACCGAGTGCTTCGCCTTCCTGGCCGGCCACGAGTCTTTCGCAGCTGCTGAGGGTGCCATCAAGATTGCTGAGATGGCAAACAAAGTACGTAAAAAACCGCTGCGCGTGATTCTGAACGGTCTGGGCAAAGACGCCGCACAGATCATCAGCCGTGTCAATGGCTTCACATACGTCAAGACTAAGTTTGACTACTACACAAGCAAGCTGAACATTGTCGAGGAGATTCCTTACGGTAACAATCCTGCCCGTCTGAAGGTAAAGTGCTATGGCGCTGACGATGTCCGCGAAGGCGTTGCCATCCTCTGGCACGAGAATGTGGATGTCTCCATCACTGGTAACTCCACCAACCCGACACGTTTCCAGCACCCAGTTGCCGGTACATATAAGAAGGAGCGCATAGCCGCTGGCAAGCCTTACTTCTCTGTTGCTTCCGGTGGTGGTACGGGCCGTACGCTGCACCCGGACAACATGGCTGCAGGTCCTGCTTCTTATGGTATGACCGACACCATGGGTCGTATGCACAGCGACGCTCAGTTCGCAGGTTCTTCTTCTGTACCTGCTCACGTTGAGATGATGGGCTATCTGGGCATGGGCAACAACCCAATGGTGGGTGCTACCGTAGCTGTAGCCGTACAGACCGACCTGCTTCTGAACAAGAAGTAAAACACACTTTGCCGCCTGCTTCTCGGTGTAGAAGCAGAAGGACAAAACGATAATATAAGTCCTATTCCGACGAAAATCGGGATAGGACTTTTCTATAATGAAACTTTATTTATTCAAAAATCACTTAATATTTTTGCCGGTTTTCAAAAATATTCTTACCTTTGTATGCTACTTGGATATACATCAAGGGTCTCTCAAAGAGACACTTTTCTCGTATATAATCAGTCAAGGTATTAGTTTGTTTATTCAAAGGTCAAAAATAACATCATGCGTCAACTTAAGATTCAAAAAAGCATCACCAACCGTTCCAGTGAAGCATTGGACAAATACTTGGTAGAGATTGGTCGTGTCCCAATGATTTCCGTAGATGAAGAGATTGAGCTTGCTCAGGCTATTCGTCGCGGTGGACGTGAAGGAGAACGTGCTAAGGACAAATTGGTGAAAGCCAATCTGCGCTTCGTCGTCTCCGTCGCCAAACAATATCAGCACCAAGGTTTGGGCCTCACAGACTTGATCGATGAGGGCAACATCGGACTGGTGAAAGCCGCTGAAAAGTTTGACGAGACTCGTGGCTTCAAGTTCATCTCTTATGCAGTGTGGTGGATTCGCCAGAGCATCCTGCAGGCCATCGCTGAGCAGAGCCGTATCGTACGTCTGCCGCTCAACCAGGTAGGTGCGCTGTCGAAGATCAACTCAGAGATCTCTAAGTTCGAGCAGAAGAATCAACGCCGTCCTTCCGTGCAGGAGCTGTCCAATCTGACAAACATCGAGGAGGCAAAGATCGACCAGACCATCAAGGCCGACAACCACCACATGAGCATCGACGCTCCTTTCCAGGAGGATGACGACAACAGCATGGCTGACGTACTCGCCTCCGGCGATGACAGCCGCGCTGACAAGCAGGTCGACTACGAGAGCATGGCAAAGGAGCTCGACGTGGTGCTCCGCAACGTGCTGAAAGACCGTGAGATCACCATCGTGCGCGAATGCTTCGGCATCGGCTGCCACGAAAAAGGTCTGGAGGAGATCGGTGACCAGCTCGGACTGACCCGTGAGCGCGTGCGCCAGATCCGCGAGAAGAGCATTGTGAAGCTGCGTGAGAGCGGCTACGCCAAACTCTTGATCAAGTATTTAGGCTAAACCCATTTCGTGAGGGAAAGTGGGCTATGAAGAGGGCAGTGTTGACGGTTACGGCGGCACTGCACTTTTCGTTTTTATCCCCCACTCTATTCTGTAGTTTGTCTTTGGTATGAAGGAAAGTCATTCTGTCATCTTATGCTTAGGTTCCAATACCGACCAGGAGACGAATATTCAACGGGCGCAACAGTTGCTCCGCAATGAATATGCGTCAATAATCTTCACGCCTTCCATCTGGACAGAACCCGTTGGCGTCGTTTCGCCACCCTATCTCAACTGCCTTGCAACCATGACGATCGAGGACAGTCTTTCCTGTCTTCACGATAAGACCAAAGCCATAGAGCGACTGATGCATTCCAGTCAGGAAGAGCGGAAAGACAACATCGTCAGAATAGACATCGACATTCTAAGTTTCGACCACAAACATTATCATGAGGACGATTGGACCAGAGACTATGTGAAGCGACTGATCCAAAGCCTCCCCACTCCACTACACCTTATTTAATATATACATTCCAGCAAACATGGTTCAGGAATACCAAATACGCGTACAACCGCAAATCGCATACAACGAGCAAAACCTTGCTTCCTATCTCTCAAAGGAGAAGGGATTCGACATCCGTACGATCAACCGCGTCAGAATATTACGGCGCAGCATCGATGCCCGGCAACGGCAGGTGATGGTCAACCTCAAAGTGAGAGTATATATCAATGAGCTGCCACAAGATGACGAATACCAGCGGGTGGAATATCCCGACGTGTCTGACGCTCCTCAGGTGATCGTCGTGGGAGCCGGTCCCGGTGGTTTGTTCGGAGCCTTGCACCTGATCGAGCTGGGCTATCGTCCGGTGATCATTGAGCGCGGCAAGGATGTCAGAGAGCGCAAGAAGGACATGGCAGCGATCTCACGCAACCAGTGTGTCGATCCCGAAAGCAACTATTGCTTTGGCGAAGGCGGCGCCGGTGCCTACTCCGACGGCAAACTCTATACACGCAGCAAGAAACGTGGCAGCGTGGAAAAGATCCTCAACGTCTTCTGCCAACACGGCGCTTCCACATCTATTCTCTGTGATGCCCATCCCCATATCGGCACGGACAAATTGCCGCGCGTCATTGAGAACATGCGGAAGCAGATTCTGCAATCGGGCGGTCAGGTTTATTTCAACACCAAGATGACAGAACTGCTCATTGAGAACGAGCGTGTGGTGGGCATCCGTGCCGTCAACCATGTCGACAACCAAGAGATGGAGCTTCACGGCCCCGTCATCCTGGCTACCGGTCACAGCGCACGCGACGTCTACCGCTACCTCAACGACCAGCATATAGAGATTGCAGCCAAAGGCATTGCAGTGGGTGTGAGACTGGAGCATCCTGCCGAGCTGATCGACCAGATACAATACCACAGCCGCAATGGCCGCGGCAAGTATCTGCCAGCTGCCGAGTATTCGTTTGTCACTCAGGTGGAAGGGCGTGGTGTCTACTCGTTCTGCATGTGTCCCGGCGGCTTCATCATTCCGGCGGCAACAGGTCCTGAGCAGATCGTCGTCAACGGCATGTCACCGAGCAACCGCGGCACACGCTGGTCCAACAGCGGCATGGTCGTGGAGGTGCATCCCGAGGACCTCGCAGAGATAGAGCGTGGCGGCACTGCTGCTGCCGACAACGACCACACTGATGCGGCTCAGGGACTGGATCCGCTCTGCATGATGCGCTTTCAAGAGCAGCTGGAAAAGAACTGCTGGCAGCAGGGCAACAGAAAGCAGACGGCTCCGGCCCAGCGCATGGCAGACTTCGTCAATGGTCATCTGAGCTACGATCTCCCTGACAGCAGCTATGCCCCCGGACTTGTCAGCAGTCCGCTGCATTTCTGGATGCCTTCGTTCATTGCCCATCGACTGCAAGAGGGTTTCAAAGTCTTTGGCCGTCAGCGTCATGGCTTTCTGACCAATGAAGCCACACTCATCGCTACAGAGACCCGCACCTCCAGTCCGGTACGTATCCTCCGCGATGACCTCACCTTGCAGCACATCCGCCTCCAAGGTCTCTTCCCCTGTGGCGAGGGAGCAGGCTATGCCGGTGGTATCGTCTCCGCCGCCATCGACGGTGAGCGTTGTGCCGACATGGCAGCACAGTATCTGCAACAATAATCAGATTAGTCTTTTATTCACAACATCCATAAAAAAAGGCCGACACAATTGTGTCGGCCTTTTTTTATGGATATTCATCTTCTCATACGAGAAGGCGAACGGTCTAATTAGCTTTATCTTACTTCTTCAGCATGGCTTCCAATTCCTTTGTCTTAGGATCGTTGGCGCCATAGACAGAGTAGTAGCACTGATACAGAGGATAAGCCCAGTTAGCTTTCTCACGGTTAGGATCCAGCTCCTTAGCCTTGTCGAGGTAACCCATAGACTCTTTGTAGAGAGCAATCTGCTGAGCGCGGTCGCCATTGATGGCAGAAGCCATAGCGTTCATAGAGAAGCCAAGGTAGGTGTACACTACTGGATTGGTCTGATCGATAGACACGGCCTTCTTGAAAGCCTCAACGCAGCCCTTCCAATCAGGATTTGTGGCTGTAGAGTTACGGTTCATCAAAGCCTGACCTTTGAGAGCCCATGCTGTGAAGTCGTTAGGATTCTTGGCAATCTTAGCCTCAACAAGAGCGTCGAACTCCTTGGTCATACCCATGAGGCTGTAGAAGTTGCTGAGCTGACCGAAGATCATCTCATTGTCAGGCTCCTTCTCATACATAGCAGCCAGCTTCTGAACATAAGCCACAGAGTCAGCCTTCGTCTTGAGGTTGCGCTGAGCCATAGCCAGCTTGAAGGCCTGAGCTTGCTTAGCAACAGAAGTGTCCTGAGTAGCGATGTCGGCATACTTCTCAGCGAGATCGTATTTCTTTGCCTGATTAGCATACTGAGCTGTGTAGTAAGCGACCTGACCCAAGAACTGCTTCTCCTGCTCCTTTGTAGACTTGAAGTAAGGCAGGTTGTCGGAATCGAGGAATGAGCCCCAATACTTCAACACGTTGTCCTGATCGTTGAGCTGAGCATAGTAGTTGCCGGCTGTGACAAGCTGCATACGAGCATTGGCAATCAGCGGAGTCAAGGCCTCGGTGTAGCGTGGCTTCACCTTACCCTTCTCGTTGGGCTCGGCATCATACTTGAAGCACTCCAAGGCATTCTGGGTAGCATCGTAAGCTGCCTGATAGAAGCCCAGTGTGTCGTAAGGCTCAACCTTCTGTTTGGTAATCTGAGCCTGCATGTTGGCAGCCTGAATTGCATTCTCCTTGTCGAACTTCTGCAAAGCCAGACGGGTCAGATGCTCATAGGCTTTAGCTTTCTCGCCAGAGTTGGCCAGTTGACCGAGGCTGGACTTCACCAGCTCCACAGCCTTGGCATAGTCTTTCTCCTTTGTGATAGCCTTCAACACATCGCTATCACCGGCGAACGCAGCCGAGGCGCCCAGCACCAACATGGCTGCAATCATCATTTTCTTCATAGACGTTAAGATAAAATTATACGGTTGTTATCTATTGGTTACTCTCTTATGCCTGAGTCTCGGGATCGTCAGGTGTCGTCGTGTCGTCTGCCGGAGCATCAGCCGCAGGCTGCTCTCCCACTGTCGACTCGTCGAACTGCTCATTCTTCTCAAGCATCTTCTGGTGGCTTTCTTCCTCTACGGTAGCCTCCAGCTCAGAGCTCATCACCTTGCAGACGCTGGCGATGATGTCGTTCTTCTTGGCAAGGTTGATCAGACGCACGCCCTGGGTAGCACGACCCATGACGCGGACCTCCTTCACGGCCAGTCGGATGACGATGCCACTCTTGTTGATGATCATCAGGTCGTTATCGTCGGTGACATTCTTGATAGCCACCAAGCGACCGGTCTTCTCAGTGACAGCCATCGTCTTGACACCCTTGCCGCCACGGTTGGTCTTGCGGTAGTCCTCCACCATCGACCGCTTGCCGTAGCCGTTCTCGCTGACGACCATCACCGTCTCGGTCTCTGCATCGTTGACAACGACCATGCCGACGACAGCGTCGTCGCCCTCGTCGAGGCGCATGCCACGCACACCGGTAGACACACGGCCCATGCAGCGCACGTCGTTCTCGTCGAAGCGGACGGCCTTACCATTGCGATCGGCCATGATCAGCTCGTTATGACCATTGGTCAGACGCACGTCGACCACCTCATCACCGTCGAGGATGTTGATAGCCTGCACACCATTGGCACGCGGACGAGAGTATTCCTTGAGTGACGTCTTCTTCACGATACCATTCTTGGTAGCGAAGACGACATAGTGGCTGTTGACAAAGTCCTCATCCTCCAGTCCACGTCCACGGAGACGCAGAGATACGTTCACGGCATCATCGGGATCAATGTTGAGCAGATTCTGGATAGCCCGTCCCTTCGATGTCTTGTCGCCCTCAGGAATGTCGTAGCAGTGGAGCCAGTAGCAGCGGCCCTTCTTTGTGAAGAAGAGCATCGTCTGGTGCATCGTGGCAGGATAGATATACTCTGTGAAGTCCTTCTCACGCGTATGGGCACCCTTCGAGCCTACGCCACCACGGGCCTGCTCACGGAAGTCGCTCAGCGGTGTGCGCTTGATATATCCGAGATGGCTCACCGTGATCACCACAGGATCATTGGGATAGAAGTCCTCAGCGTTGAACTCATGCTCGTCGGGAATGATCTGCGTGCGGCGGTCATCACCATATTTCTCCTTCACCTCATTGAGATCGTCTTTCATCACCTTCTTGCAAAGCTCAGGATCATCGAGAATAGACTGCAAATAAGTAATCTGCTTCTCCAGCTCCTCATATTCGGCGTGCAACTGATCCATTCTCAGTCCGGTGAGCTGAGAGAGTCTCATGTCGACGATAGCCTTGCTCTGGAGATTGTCGAGGTTGAAGCGTTTCTCCAAATTGGTCTGAGCCTCAGCCGGTGTCTTGCTGCCACGGATGATATGCACCACCTCATCGATATTGTCGCAGGCGATGATCAGTCCTTCGAGGATATGAGCACGCTCCTTGGCCTTGTTCAAATCGAACTGAGTACGACGGATGGTCACCTCATGACGGTGCTCAATGAAATAGCGAATGCACTCTTTCAGAGAGAGCAACTTCGGACGAAGCTGCAGATGGTCGTGCTTGCTCGGCACCAGCGCGATGCAGTTCACTGCGAAAGAGCTCTGCAGCGCCGTCATCTTAAAGAGCTTGTTGAGGATGACCTTGGCGTTGGCGTCTTTCTTCACATCGACGACGATGCGCATACCCTGACGCCCGGTCTCATCGTTGACATTGGAGATACCCTCCAACTTGCCTTCCTTCACGAGGTCAGCGATATACTCGATGAGCTGCTGCTTGTTGACACCATAAGGAATCTCCGTGACCACGATGCGGTCGTGGCTGTCATCGCTCTCGATCTCGGCCTTGGCACGCATGATGATGCGTCCCTTACCGGTCTCGTAAGCCTCCTTAACACCTTTCAGTCCATAGATGTAGGCACCTGTGGGGAAGTCGGGAGCCGGGATATACTTCATCAATCCTTCGGTGTCGATGTCGGGATTGTCGATATAAGCGCAGCAGCCATTAATCACCTCGCTCAGGTTGTGGGTAGGAATATTGGTAGCCATACCCACGGCAATACCATTGCCGCCGTTGACCAGCAGGTTGGGCACCTTGGTAGGCATCACCGAGGGCTCTTGCAGCGTATCGTCGAAGTTGTTGACCATATCGACGGTATTCTTCTCGATATCGTCCATGATATGCTCACCCATCTTGGAGAGACGGCACTCGGTATAACGCATGGCAGCAGGAGAGTCACCGTCAACACTACCGAAGTTACCCTGTCCGTCTACAAGCGGATAGCGCATGTTCCAGTCCTGGCCCATACGCACAAGAGCACCATAGACTGAACTGTCGCCATGAGGATGGTACTTACCAAGCACCTCACCCACGACACGCGCGCATTTCTTGTAAGGTTTATCACTAGTGTTGCCCAGTCCAAGCATACCATAGAGGATACGCCGGTGCACCGGCTTGAATCCGTCTCTGACATCCGGAAGGGCACGGGCCACGATCACTGACATAGAATAGTCAATATAGGAGGATTTCATCTCCTCTTCTATATTGATCTTCATGATGCGGTCCTGGTCAATTGTCCGATTCTCGTCCATGTTATCTTTTTGTTGTTTAAATTCCGTTTAACGGCCTTTATTTGCGTTTTAAGCCGTTTGGATGATTTTTCAAGGTGTAAAGTTACAAGTTTTTTCCCATACGGCAAAACATTTAAAACGAAAATAAAGCATGTTTTTCCGAGGATATACGTTTTGCCACGATTCAGTGATCCTTTTGTCCTATAATACTGATTCTTTGAATTGAACTACAATAATATAATAAGGTGTCCGTTATGAGGATATGATGAAAACAGAAAAAAACAGCGGGCTCGTGGCCACCTTACTCTGCATGTTGACAGTCTTGATGATGGCAGCATGTACCAACGACGATGACTTCGTGATATCGTCGGCCAATCGCGTGGCCTTCTCCGCTGACACCATCCGCTTTGACACGCTCTTTGCCAATGTACCTTCCACGACACGGTCTGTTTGGGTCTACAATCACTCCAACGAAAACATACGGTTCCAAAATGTGAGCACCAGTCGGGCTGCACAATCAGGCTTTCGCGTGAATGTCGACGGCATCTACTTGGGAGCTGAAAACAACTACCAAAGCAGCGATATAGAGCTGCGAAAGGGTGACAGCCTCAGGGTGTTTGTGGAACTGACTGCCCCGAAAGCCTCTTCCGATTCCCCTACTCTGACTGAGGATGATCTCGTCTTCTCCTTAGGCGACGGTGCCGAGCAGAAGATCCATCTCAATGCCTACACTTGGAATGCGCTCATGGCACGCAACATGGAAATAAGCCATGACACGACCATCAACTCTCAAGGGCGTCCGCTTGTCATCTATGGAGGCATCAAGGTGGACAGTGCTGCTACGCTGAAGATTGCAGCCGGACAAACGATCTACTTCCATGGCGATGCCCGACTGGATGTCTACGGTACGCTCATCGCCCAGGGCAATGACCGGCAGCCCATCACGTTGCGGGGCGACCGACTCGACAGGATGTTTGACTACCTGCCCTACGACCGTGTGCCAGGACAGTGGAAAGGAATGCACATCTATACCTCATCATATAATAATCAACTTGAGTACACAGATCTCCACAGCGCCTTTGACGGTGTGGTCGTCGACTCTTCAGATGTCAACAAGCAGAAACTGACGGCTTCGCAGATTACTATCCACAACTGCCAAGGCGCAGGACTGAAGATCACCAACAGTAATATTGTCTTGAACAATGCACAGATTACCAATACATTAGGCGACTGCGTTGAAGTAGATGGTGGCATTGTGGAGATCAACAACAGCACGTTGGCACAGTTCTATCCCTTTGACGGAAACCGCGGATATGCCCTGCATTTCAGTGCCAATCACCCTCTCACTAAATTGAATGTCACAAACTCTTTGATTACCGGCTACGCTGATGACCAGATCAGTGGCGACCGCCCGAAAAATGCGGATCAGCCCTTTAACTTCAACTTTGAGGATTGCGTGCTGCGTACACCGAAGCCCACAACAGCAGATAGCGTATATTTCAAGAATATCATATACGAAGATGTCAAAGACACGACGATATACGGGGAGAAGAACTTCGTGAAGATCGACGCTGACAAGCAATACTACGATTTCCACCTGAGCAAGATCTCCGCTGCCGTGGACAAGGCAAACGCAAAGACAGCTCGGCCTATCGACCGCGACGGTGCGAAAAGAGACGAACTGCCGGACATCGGTGCTTATGAATACCGAAAGGAAGATGGCAAATAGGCCCTTGCCCTTCTAAAGACAACAAATCATTTCTACCAATAAAAGATAACCAAGAACTTAATACAACAGCAACTATGGAACACCTCAACTTCAATATCAATATCGACGTCTGCTCCAAGTCGGAACTGACAACAGAGGAGCAGCAGTTGACCGACCGCGCCCTGCAAGCCTCTTATCACTCGTTTGCACCATACAGTCATTTCCATGTTGGTGCGGCCGTACTCTTGGAGAATGGCATCACCGTCATAGGTGCCAACCAGGAAAATGCAGCATTTCCGTCAGGACTCTGTGGTGAGCGTGCCTGCATCTTCTCAGCCCAGTCGCAATATCCCGACCAGCCCATCCGCATCCTTGCCATTGCAGCGAGAAACGGAGAAGAGCAGACCGAGGAACCCGTGACACCCTGCGGATCGTGCCGGCAAGTGATCCTGCAGATGGAACAGCGCTATCACAAGCCTGTAGAAATCCTGCTTTGTGGCAAAGAAAAGTATTATCGGGTCAGCAGCATCCACGATCTGCTGCCATTGTCCTTCGATCAGTTATAAAAAACATAACTGTCCGATAAACTGACAAAAATCGGGCCACGAGAAGGCGCTCGTTGAAAATAAAAGTAGAGTTGGCCGAAATTTTGCGAAATTTGAGCCATTTTACAAAGTTCTGACAATCAGCACGTTATAAAATACGCACTTTTTCACTCTTATCAAAGTGCCTTTCTGACCGAAAATTCTCTAGAGAATTTTCGGTCAGAAAGGCGAGATGATCACGTCATCTTACCTTTTTGACCGCTAAAAAACGCCAAGATGACCAAGTAAATTCACTGAGATGAGACTCTCATCAGGCAAAAATCGATGAAAGAGTCTCCTTTTTGCTGCTTCACAAATAAAAAAGCCTGTTCGCTGCTCTCTAGATTGTGAGTTGCAGCGAACAGACTTTTGTTAAGAAAAAAACATGTATCGAGGCTACGCCAAATAACCTAATCTTCATACTCTGTGGTGTCTTCGATACCAGCCTCTTTGAGCGCTTCCTTGCGTTCGCGGCAGGTTCCACACTTGCCACAGTGCTTTTCTCCACCTTTATAACAGCTCCACGTCTCACTGTAGTCAATGCCCAGCGCCTTGCCATGACGGGCGATGTCAGCCTTCGTGATGTTGGTGTAAGGAGCCCAAATCTCCACACCCACATACGTACCGGCTTTGGTAGCATGTGAGAAAGCCTCTACAAACTCAGGACGGCAGTCGGGATAGATGGTGTGATCACCGCTGTGGTTGGCCATCATCACGTATTTGAGTTGATGGCTCTCTGCGATGCCTGCGGCAATGCTGAGCATGATGCCATTGCGGAATGGCACCACTGTAGACTTCATATTCTCCTCGTCGTAGTTGCCTTCCGGGATGGCATCCGCACCCTCAAGCAGACTCGACTTGAAATACTTCGGCATGAAGTCCAAAGGAATGGTGATATGGGGAATGCCCAACCGCTTGCAATGCATTTCCGCAAAGGGTATCTCGCGCGCATTGTGGTTGCTGCCATAGTCAAAGGAAATGCCAAGGGCAATGCGGTCCTTGAACTCATAAAGCATCGTGATGGAGTCCATGCCACCACTGACAATAATCACTGAATCTTTCATCTGTCTTTATTATTGATTAACCGAACAGCGTTCTGAGCGCTCCCTCTACTTTGCGTACAGGATGGAGTTCGATTTTATATTTCTTTGTGTCGATATTCTTCATGTTATAAGCCGGAACGATGATATGCTGGAAGCCCAGTTTCTCAGCTTCGGCAATTCGCTGCTCCAATCGTGCCACCGGACGTACCTCGCCACTGAGGCCCACTTCACCGCACATACACCACCCTTGCTCTATCGGCGTGTCTACATTGCTGGAGAGTACGGCAGCTATTACACTCAGATCCATGGCCATATCCGTCACACGCAAACCTCCGGCAATATTCAGAAACACGTCTTTCTGCATCAACTTGAAGCCGACGCGCTTCTCCAAGACGGCCAAGAGCATGTTGAGCCGGCGCTGGTCAAAGCCGGTCGCCGAGCGCTGGGGCGTGCCATAAGCGGCTGTGGAAACCAACGCCTGAGTCTCTACCAGAAACGGCCGAACACCTTCAATGGCCGAAGTAATCGCCACACCGGACAGCCCGTCATGCTCTTCTGCTATCAACAGCTCAGAAGGATTGGACACCTGCCGCAGTCCGTCCTGACGCATCTCATAGATGCCCATCTCTGACGTGCTGCCGAAACGGTTCTTCGTGCTGCGTAGCATCCGATAGAGATAGTGCTGGTCACCCTCGAACTGTATCACCGTGTCAACGATATGTTCCAATATCTTTGGACCGGCCAGTGTCCCCTCCTTATTAATATGTCCGATCAAGATCACAGGCACTCCGCTCGACTTGGCAAAGCGCAGCAGCGCCGCGGCGCACTCTCTCACCTGAGAGATGCTGCCGGGAGACGAGTCAACGCTTTCCGTGGCAATGGTCTGCACGGAATCGATCACGACGATATCCGGTGCCACGTCCTGGATATGCTTGAAGATCTTCTCCAACGAGGTCTCGCATAGTACCAGCAGAGACTCTGGAAAAGTGGGCGACAGACGCTCTGCCCTCATCTTGATCTGATGAGCACTTTCCTCTCCACTGACATAGAGAATCTTCTTCTCCGGCATCTTCAAGAGTGTCTGTAAAGTAAGTGTAGACTTTCCGATACCAGGCTCACCGCCCAACAGTGTGATACTGCCCGGCACGAGTCCGCCGCCCAAGACACGGTTAAGCTCTGCATCGTGCATGTCAATGCGCGGCTCATCCTGCAAGGGAATGTCACGCAAGCGGACGGGAGCCGCACTCTGTCGGCTGAAAGGTGACTGTCTCGCTTGTTTGACACTCAACGCCGCATTGCGGGCGGCCGACGAACCCGTGTCGGCGGCAACCTTGATTTCCTTGAACGACTGCCATTCACCACACTGCGGACACTTGCCCAGCCACTTTACCGACTCGTAGCCACAGTTGCTGCAGACATACATTGTTTTATCTTTGGCCATATTCGTTTCTGATTATGATTGCAAAAGTAGCATTTTTTTTTGTGTTTACAAAATATTTCGTACCTTTGCATAGTCATGAGAAAATATCAATACCTTCTGTTCTCTTTGCTTTCCATCGCCTTTTTGGTCTCTTGTGGAAAGTCATATAAAGAGCAGCAACGTCTCAACCGCGAACAGCAGATCGAAGCTGCCCGCCAGGACTCTGCGGCTCTCAAGATTGCCACGGTGCCAACGATGGACTGCCTTCCTCTTTTCATCGCTGCGGAAGACAGTCTGTTTCAAAAAGCAGGCGTAGACGTGAGACTGAAGCGATACGGCAGTCAGACTGATGGCGACACCCTGCTTCGCAGCA
This sequence comes from uncultured Prevotella sp., assembly GCA_945873145.1. GTDB lineage: Bacteria > Bacteroidota > Bacteroidia > Bacteroidales > Bacteroidaceae > Prevotella. The sequence goes on along the minus strand of CAMCBZ010000007.1, from coordinate 73,353 downwards.
AGAGAGCGGAAGGCATTGTCACAGATCTCGTCAAAGCTGAGCGCTTGCGCCGCCAAGGTGTCGCGCTGAACTTTGTGACCTCTACCAACGCTTCATGGCAATTCATCAGCAACCGCATCGCCCGCCTTTCAGAATTGAAACAACTCTCTGACAAGATGGTGGCCATTGCCCCCTACTCCGCTACACAGCTGCTGGCCGACTTGGCCATAGACAGTGCCCGACCCAAGGAGACGGTCTATCGCATTGAGGTCAATGATGTCAACATCAGATTGAAGATGATCCTCAACAATGAAATTGACGCCGCACTGCTCCCAGAGCCTCAGGCTACGCAGGCGCGTCTCTTTCAGAACCCTATGTTGATGGACAGCCGTGACAAGAATCTGAACTTAGGCGTGATCGCCTTCCGACAGAAAGTCATGGACAATAAAGACCGGAAACTACAAGTCGAGAAGTTCCTGAAAGTCTACGACGACGCCGTGGACTCGATCAACAAACACGGTGTGAGGCACTACGGCAAGATCATCTGCAAATATATGGGGGTGGACATGCGCACCGTAAACGCCCTGCCCAAGATGACCTATCACCATGCCACTGCTCCCCGACAGAGAGACATAGCCCGCGGAGCGAGGTTCACACCTTAATTAGTATTGAATTTATGGATGGAAATGCACAAGAGGATGCTGCTGTCAAAAGCAGAGATCAACTCATCATATTAGGACGGAAACTGGAGAAAGACTGTAATGTTGGCGAGACTTTGCGCCAACTCAATAAACTGTTAGGGCAGCAAGATGCGTCCTGGATACGTGAGCGGCTGGACGACATCACGGACAACTACCACCGTATGTCTGACTTCTATCTGCAAGGCTACGAAGACCCACAGCGACAGCAGTTCTATCAGCAGCTGGCAGCTCAGTTAGATGGTGTCATCCGGGATTTGATATTGGAGGATCAGAAAGCCGAATACCCCTATCTCAAATATCTCAATCCCCAACGGCAGATACCGTCTGTCGACGATATGCGTCAACAACTGGAGAGCTATGTCACCGACATGGCTATGGCTTCGCTGTCTGCTCTCAACGGAACAAACAATAATCTGGCTGACATCCATAAGCGTCATGCCAATAACCTGCGATCTTTTTTCAATCTCACTGTCGCTTCTCCTCAGTGGCGGCATGAATATGCTGTGAGTTTCGAGGATCTGCTGCTCTCTCCGGCTATCGACTCCGCCGATGCGCAATTACTGGTATCGGCAGTGACGCTCGCCTGTCTCTTGGTAGCGGATGCTGAGAAGATTCTGACGCTTATCCATGTCTTTCAGAAGAGTCAGGACGAGCGGGTCAAGCAACGCGCCTTTGTCGGATGGGTGTTCGCACTCTCCAATGGCAGATACCAGCTTTATGATTCTGTTCGCCACGCCGTGAAAGATGTCTTGTCAGATAACAGCGTGAAGAGTGCATTGCTCGACATGCAGATGCAAGTGGTCTATTGTCACAATGCCGAAAGAGACAATGACGAGTTGCGCAAAAACATTATGCCCAACATCATCAAAAGCCATGACTGGCAGATGATGAATATGGGATCGACGCCTACCGATGAAAGTTCTTTAGAGGAGATTCTTCATCCCGACGAGGATGACAAGCGTATGGAAAGTCTTGAAAAGAGTATCAACAAGATGAACGACATGCGCAAGCAGGGCATGGACATCTACTTCGGTGGATTCTCACAGATGAAGCGCTTCGCCTTCTTCAACCAGCTCTATAACTGGCTGATACCCTACACGCCCACTCATCCCGACTTGACGATGCTGCCGGAAGAGCTTCGCAATTCGGGTTTCTTGGACAAGTTGTTTAAAGAGGGTCCCTTCTGCGACTCTGACAAATACAGCTTTTCCATTGCTCTCTCATCTGTCTATCAGCGCCTGCCGCAGGAGGTGAGAAAGGTGTTGATGAGTGGCGAGGTGGGTTTCAACATGCCTGACGACAGCGAGGAACCCTGGCATCAGTCGGCCTACATCCGTCGGATGTATCTTCAAGACCTCTACCGCTTCTTCAAGCTCTGCGATCAGCGGCATCCCTTCTTCAATGCCTTTGGCTACGCTAATCCAATCATGTTCTTCACCAAAGACATGATAAGCACGGAGATGCGTCAACAGCTTCCAGCACTGATCAGCTTCCTGCTGAAAAAGAAATTGTGGAATTCTCTTCTGTCCATAGTAACGTGCTTTAAGATCACAGACGAGAAAGAGACCTCTGAGCAGGGCAATGAGGTAAGGAAGAGTCTGGAATTGGCCACAGCAGCGTTGTATATGCACAACTCCGACTACGCTTTGGCGGCTGAGTATCTTAAAGAACTCTGCAAGATGGAACCGGACAATGAATCATTGCTGCGCCAATATGCCTTAGCCATATTTAAGTCGGGGCACTTTGAGGAGGCCTCAGAGAGCTACAAGACCTTGACACAACGCTATCCTCAAAAGATGTCTTATGCTTTGGGTCTTGCCATCTCGCTCATATATTGTGGTAAGGCAGAGGAGGCCATCTCTGTGCTTTACAAGTTGGATTACGAACATCCCGACAACACAGAGGTACAGCGTACTTTAGCTTGGGGACTTTTGTGGATTGACCGGATAGAGGAAGCTCAGAAAATCTACAAGAGGCTTTGCTCCGGCGACAAAGCTATACCCGACGACACGCTCAACGCTGCTTACTGCTACTGGTTCCAAGGTCAGCGGATGCAAGCCCGGGAAATGCTTCGGAAATATATAGGCTTGAGCAAGCCGGAGGAAGGTGAAAGCGCGTCTTCCTTCCTTTTAGAGAAGTTCCATACGGATCAGAACATTCTAAAACACTACGGGATAGACGATACCGCACAGAAAGTGATGGCAGACATCGACTGAGAATTTTCACTCTGCCACCACGACATTCTCCTGATTGCCTATCGTCAGACGCATGAGATCGTAATAAGAACCATTGTAGATATTCAAGTCTACATGACCATTGATACCTGGCAGTTTACCCACATCGGTATGCTGCCAGAATTTCCATTTGCCCTGATATTCCACTTTGTCGACATAATAGTGCGCAATCCAATAAGGATAGTCGTCAAAGACCGGAGCACTCAGATAAGCATCCTTGAATTTGTAATAAGTATAGATGATTGGCTTCACACCATATTTATTCTCCACGATATGAAGCCACGTAAGTATATCTGTTTGGAAATCCTCCACACTCTCGTTCTTCGGCTTATGTTCCACGTCGAGCACCGGAGGCAGATCTCCGTCCAGCAGATGTACTTTGCTCAGGAAATAATTGGCTTGAGATCGGGCTGAGGAGTTGTTGCTCCAAAAGTGATAAACGCCTCTGATAAAGCCATATTCCCGCGCTTGATAGAAGTTCTCGTCGAAGTTGGGATCAATGCGCGAGGATCCTTCTGTGGACTTGATGATGATAAAACGGATAGGACAACCATCGACCATCGCATTGGAGCGTAGCCGGTCCCAGTTGATTGTACCCTGATAGTGCGAAATGTCTATGCCATGCACCTCATAACCTTCAGGATATTTGTCATCGCCATAGAGCGCACGCCAACGGAAACCGGTTGGCCCTACAAAGAAATAATAGAAGGCCCACACATAAACCACGATACCGGCCAATCCACCAAAGATAGCTGCACGACTGAGATGTATGTGAAGAAAAGGAAGACGTATGCCCACGGAGCCACGACGTGACGACCGCGAACGCGATGAAGAGCGTCGGCGGGAAGAAGATTTCCTTCGTCTGGTGGTTTGTCGTGTGTTTGTCATCTCTTAGATTCGTCTCCTTATTATATATATAAAGACGAGGCATCCTCCAACCATGTTACCACATAAGGAGGATGCCTCGTCAAAAGAGGATTGTCTCACAACTTTCGTGAGCATCCTTATCATAGAGAACCGACGAACGATTCCCAAGGTTCAATTAGCGGTTTGCCTTAGCCTCGTTCTCCAAAGCCAGCGTACGGGTCTCACGGTCGCAGACCTCAGAGGGACCCCAGTACTGGATAGGACCGGGATAGACATAGCAGGTCTCACGAGCCCACTCGTCACGCTTCTCAGCAAACTTCTTGAAAGGTGCACCGTCGAGCTCAACGAGAGCCTTGCGGATCACAGGCTTCATCTCACCATTGCGGCGCTCCATGTTCATCATCATAGTGATTGGCACGCCACCAGCCTTCCACTCATCGGTAGAAGCAGAGAGGTTCTGAACGATAGCCATGTAACCGGTCTTGCCATTGGCAATCAGGTGGGCAGCACTCACACCGAGAGCGTAGCAGTAGTCAGCGTCGAAGTTGGAAGGAGCTGCGCAACGGCCCTCATAGCCGAAGAAGTGGTGCTGAGCAGCGAACTTGCCGCAGTACTTACCCTCTTTCTTCCACTCGTCGAGTTTTGCGGCCACCATGTCAGAGAGCAGCTTCTCGGTCTCGATGAGAGACACCTGTACGTTTCCGTGCGGGTCACGGTCGAGGGAGAGCTGGCGTGCCACAGCCTCAGGCAGTGTAGCGAAGGTCTCAGCATTCTCCTTGCTCAGGTGAGCGAGGATGTACTCGCGCTGTGCGTCCTTCTCAAGATCCTTATAGTCGGCACCGTGAGCAGCGAGCAGGTCGTTGAGCTCATCGATCAGACGGCCGATGGCAGGAATGAACTCGATGAGACCCTCGGGAACGAGCACCACACCGAAGTTGTTGCCGTCCTCTGCGCGCTTAGCGACAGCAGTGGCAATCTGCTCCACAATCTGGTTGAGCGTCATATCCTTCTTCTCCACTTCCTCAGAGACGATGCAGATATTTGGCTGAGTCTGCAGAGCGCACTCCAAAGCGATATGAGATGCAGAACGACCCATCAGCTTGATGAAGTGCCAGTATTTACGGGCAGAGTTAGCATCACGCTCGATGTTGCCAATCAGCTCAGAGTACACCTTAGTAGCGGTATCGAAGCCGAAGCTGGTCTCGATCTGATCGTTCTTCAAGTCGCCGTCGATAGTCTTCGGGCAGCCGATGACCTGAATGCCATAGTTCTTGGCAGCATAGTACTCAGCGAGCACGCAAGCATTGGTATTGGAGTCGTCACCACCGATGATGACAACAGCCTTGATGTCGAGCTTACGCAGAATCTCAAGACCCTTCTCAAACTGGTCTACCTTCTCCAGCTTGGTACGACCGGAACCGATCATGTCGAAGCCACCGGTGTTGCGATAGTCGTCAACGAACTCGGGAGTGAGCTCAATATACTTATGGTCAACAAGACCGCCGGGACCCATGAGGAAACCATAGACCTTGTTCTCGGGGTTCATCTTCTTCACTGCGTCGAAGATACCGCAGATGACGTTATGACCACCAGGTGCCTGACCACCGGAAAGGATCACACCGACATTCATCTTACGGTTGGCAGACTCCTCGCCGGGTACAAACTCGATGAGCGGCATCCCGTAAGTGTTCGGGAAAAGCTTCTTGATTTCTTCCTGGTCACCTACACTCTGTGTAGGAGCTCCCTCTTTTACGCTGACAGCACCTTTGAGGCCCTTCGGCAACTTTGGCTGATACTGGGCACGGGCTTTCTGCAAAAGACTCTTTTTCATTTTAGAAAGTTCGATTAAATAATTAAAAACAGTATACTGAATGCAAAAGTACATGTTTTCATTGAGAAATGAGAAGAAAAAAGAAAGAAAACCAGTTTTTGAAACATTTTTTTTGTACAACGAGCGACGTTTCATCTTTTTTTCTTATCTTTGGAGAAAAATAAAGTATCACTCACTTAATCATTACTATTATGGCTAAGAAAAAGGATTTAAAGCATTCCATCAATTGCATCTGCAGCGACCTCTTCGCTGAGGCTGTCGCCGCATCGTTGTATGGTGCAGAGAAAGAGGGCACCGACGCCCAGCAACTTCTCTCTTCCATCATTGTCCTGCGTGACGATTTTGTCAAGCGTGTCTCACATCCTGAACCGGGAATGAAACCTAAGCAGTACTACACCAACCTCATCAACGACTTCAATCACCAGATCTCCGACATCATCGACCAAATCAGCAACCTCGGCTAAGGGTCGGATTGCTGGTTTCTGAACACACGATTATGATTCAACAGTTCTGCAATTGGCTTCTTGTCAAACGTATGAAATGGACCATTGAGGATCAGCAGCCACTCCCAGAGAAATGCATCATTTGTCTGGCACCGCACACCAGCAACTGGGATTTCATCATGGGCGTGCTCTATATGTTCTCACGTGGCATTCGCATCAACTTTCTGATGAAGAAAGAATGGTTTCGATGGCCGCTCGGTCCTATCTTCCGCTCCATCGGCGGCATACCAGTCTTCAGAGCCAAACACTCCCACATGACTGACGCACTCGCTGAAGCCGCAATCAAGAATCCGACCTTCCGGCTGTGCATCACACCGGAAGGCACACGATCGCTGAATGCCGACTGGAAGAAGGGATTCTATTTCATTGCACAGAAAGCCCAAATTCCTATTCTACTCTATTCCTTGGACTATGGCAAGAAGCTCATCAGATGTGCCGACAGCTTCATTCCCCAAGGTGATATAGACGCCGACATGGTGAGGGTGAAACGCTATTTCATCCATGTGCAGGGCAAACACCCTGAGAAATTCACAACGGGACTGCCAGAAGAAAACAACTGACCTCCTGCTCTCATACATCAACCATTTTCTTGTAGTAATGCTATATAAAAGTTATTTCGCTTTAGCTCTGTTGCTCCTCCCCGGTACGCAGATTTCTGCACAGAATGCTGCCTATCAGGAGAAGGCCAAGAAGGATTTGAATGCATACTTTGTCTCTTATCAGGCAAAACATACCGACTTCTCCCGTCAGCCCAGACTCAAGGAGTTGCGCATCGACGATAAGCAACGGAAGGTCACCGTCGTGCCGGATCCCTCCTTCGCCCAGCAAGAGCTCAACGATAAGCAGATCGGCAAAATCTACAAGAAGGTTCACAAACTGCTCCCAAAGGCCTACCGCGACTACGACCTCAGCATCGTCGTCTCAGGCCTGCCGCTTGAGAACTATGCCACAGACTATACCTCACTCTCGGGCAACGCTCTTTGGGGAAAGATTCGCTACGACGGCCAGCCTTGGGTCAGCAATGTGTCGCATCCCTTTCGCATCACCCATGGACTCTATAACCGTCATTTGGTAGTTTGGGCCTCACATGGCCGCTACTACGATGCGAAAAAAGGTCAATGGCAATGGCAGCGGCCGCCACTGTTCGGTACTTGCGAGGATCTCTTCACCGAGACGATCGTCCTGCCCTATCTCATCCCAATGCTGGAGAATGCGGGGGCTGTCGTCTACACACCGCGAGAGAGGGACTTGCAGACCAAAGAGTATATCGTGGACAACGACGGCATCAATGCTCCCGGATACTCCGAATCAGACGAGGGCAAACAATGGAACAACTGTCCGCGTTCGGGCTTCGCATACCGGCTGGGCAACTATGTCGACGGACAGAATCCCTTCAAAGACGGCACAGCCCGAATGACCACAACCACAAAGAAAGGCAACGGCACCTTTGCGCTGTGGCAGCCGCGCTTCCAAAAGGCTGGGCACTATGCTGTCTACGTCAGCTATCAGACAGTCGACAAGAGTGTGGACGACGCGCATTATGTCGTCTTTCACAAAGGGCAGGCCACGGAGGTGCGCGTCAACCAGCAGATGGGCAGCGGCACCTGGGTCTATCTCGGAACGTTCGACTTTGCCCAAGGCAAGAGCATCGACAACTGTGTCATGCTCACCAACCAGAGCAAGCGCCGTGGTATTGTCACTGCAGATGCCGTGCGCTTTGGTGGCGGCATGGGCAACATCTCGCGAGGTGGCGTTACCAGCGGACTGCCACGTGTCTTGGAAGGCTCCAGATATTTCTGTCAGTGGGCCGGCGCTCCTTATAATATATATAGCAGCCGAGGAGGCTCCGACGACTATGCTGACGACATCAACAGCCGCTCACGTATGCTCAACTGGCTGGCGGGAGGTTCTGTCTATGTACCTAGCATTGAAGGTGAGCACGTACCCTTTGAATTATCATTGGCCGTTCACAGCGATGCAGGTTATGCGCCCAACGGGAAAGACCTTGTAGGTTCCCTGGCCATCTGCACCACAAACTACAACGACGGCCAGCTTTCCTCCGGACTCACACGCCAGGCTTCGAAGATGCTGGCAAAGGATCTGCTCGACAACCTCACACGAGACCTTACATATAAATATGGTAATTGGGCAAAACGATACCTTTGGGACCGCAACTATTCCGAGACCCGTGTGCCCGAAGTGCCCTCGGCAATCCTCGAAACGCTGTCCCACCAAAACTTCCCAGACATGAAGCTGGCGCAGGATCCGCACTTCAAGTTCACGATGGCCCGCTCGGTCTATAAGACTCTGGCTCGCTACGTCAACACGATGCACGGCCGTCCGACAATCATCGAACCTCTGTCGCCCAAGGATCCTGCCGTCACTATCAACAGCCGTCATCAGGCCCACGTCTCATGGATAGCGCAGGACGATCCCCAGGAGCCATCCGCACATCCCGACTATTTCGTCCTCTACACAGCCATTGGCAAGGGCGGTTACGACAACGGGCAGAAAGTAAAGACCACATCTGTCGACCTTGACGTGAAGCCCGGTGTGCTCTACAGATTCAAGATTACAGCCATCAACCGTGGCGGAGAGAGTTTCCCCTCTGAGGAAATAGCTCTGTCAACACAAACGGGAGCACAGAAAAGTATTCTCGTCGTCAATGGCTTCTACCGTCTCTCAGCCCCTACCGTCATCGACAACAGCAGCCAGCAGGGCTTCGACTTGAGAGATGACATAGGAGTAAGCTACGGACCGACGATTGGATGGTTGGGTTATCAGCAGAGTTTCAACAAGAGCCGCATTGGACGCGAAAGCTCCGACGGACTCGGATATACCGACGAGAGCCTTGCCGGAAAGGTTATTGCGGGCAACAACCTCGATGCTGCCACAGCCCATGTCGAGGCCATAGCCGGTTCCGGAAAATACAATGTCGTCAGCTGTTCCTCCCACGCTGTGGAGACCAAACGGGTGGCACTCCATGACTTCGATGCCGTCGACATGGTGCTGGGACTGGAGAAATACTCTCCTGACGCATTGGTCTACGACAAGACTTTTACCGACAACATTCAAAAACAACTCACAGCCTACACCAGAAGCGGTGGTAAACTCTTGGTCAGCGGAGCCTATGTAGGAGCAGACATGATGGGAACCAAAGAGGCAGACTGGCTGTCCGCCACACTGAAAGTGAACTACTCCGGTTCGCTCAAAACCGACACGTTACAGGGTGTCAACGGCCTGCAACAGAACTTCGACTTCTATCGCATTCCCAACGCCGACCACTATGCAGCCACACGTGCCGACATTCTCCAGCCTGCTGATGGAGCCGTCTGCGCCATGCAGTACAACAATGGCTACTCTGCTGCCGTAGCCTACAAAGGCAACGACTACCGTAGCTTCACAATGGCCTTCCCCTTTGAATGTATCACCGATAAGAACATGCAGCGACGCTTGATGACCGGCATACTGAACTTCCTGTTGAAGTAAACAACATAACCATCACTCTATAAAGAAGTTAATTTCAAAACAATACATTATGAAAATACAAGCAAACCATTCCGGCACCCGGAGTATCGAGATCAGCGAGAAACATCTTCAGACCATTGAGAAATATTCTCTTTTGGACAACCTCGTAGACAGCAACGGCATCATCGACGAGCCCGTCTTGGACAAGTTGAAGTTCAACGTGCGCTCAATGTTGGAGTCTGAGACCGTGAAGGACAACGACCTGCTCGACCTCTGCCTGGATGTCATTTACAACAACAACATGAAGGCCTTTGGCCTCCAGCAGCTTGTCGATGCCTACAAGCAGTGGAAAGCTGCCCAACCAACAGAAGACGACAACGACCCACAAAACGTCAACGACTAAACAACAGCTCTGACACATAATTCCGATATGACGCAGAAATATCAGCTGACAGACTTCCTTCCCACCACCCGCAAGGAATGCGAGTTGCGCGGGTGGGATGAGCTCGACGTGATTCTCTTTTCCGGCGATGCCTATGTCGACCATCCTTCGTTTGGCGCGGCTGTCATCGGCCGGCTCCTTGAGGCAAAGGGCTATAAAGTGGCGATCGTACCTCAGCCCGACTGGCATGGCGACTACCGCGACTTCAAGAAACTCGGACGCCCACGGCTCTTCTTTGCTGTGTCGGCCGGTGCCATGGACTCTATGGTCAACCGCTACACGGCCAACCGGCGCATGCGCCACGACGATGCCTACAGTCCTGATGCCCGCCATGACATGCGGCCGGACTATCCCAGCATCGTCTACACCAAGATCTTGAAGCAGCTCTTCCCCGACGTGCCCGTGGTCTTAGGCGGCATCGAGGCATCTATGCGACGACTCACGCACTACGACTATTGGCAGGACCGGTTGATGAAATGCATTCTCTGCGACAGCGGTGCCGACATGATCCTCTATGGCATGGGCGAGAAGAACACTATCCAGCTCTGCCGCGAGATCGAAGAGGGACGCAACATCAAGGACATCCGTGACATCCCGCAGACTGTCTATCTCTGCAAACAGGAAGACATCCCTGGGGGCATCAGCGACGACGACATTGTACTCCACTCTCACGAGGAGTGTTTGCAAAGCAAGAAAGCTGAGGCCGAGAACTTCCGTCATATCGAGGAAGAGTCAAACAAGATGCACGCCCAGCGACTGCTGCAGGCTGTCGACGGCAAGTTCGCTGTCGTCAATCCTCCCTATCCTCCTCTGACAACGGAAGAGGTGGACGAGGCTTATGACCTGCCCTACACGCGTCTGCCTCATCCCAAATACAAGGGCAAGACAATACCGGCCTACGAGATGATCAAGTTCTCGATCAATCTCCATCGCGGCTGTTTCGGCGGCTGCGCCTTCTGCACCATCTCGGCCCATCAGGGCAAGTTCATCGCTTGCCGTTCCAAGGAGAGCATCCTCCGCGAAGCCCGTCAGGTCATTGCCATGGACGGTTTTAAAGGCTATATCTCTGATCTCGGCGGTCCGTCTGCCAACATGTATGGCATGGGCGGACGCAACAAGAAAGCCTGTGAGCACTGCAAGCGGCCGTCGTGCATCAACCCACAGATCTGTCCCAACCTCAACACGGATCTCTCCCGTCTGCTTGACATCTACCATGCCGTCGACGCATTGCCCGGCGTGAAGAAGAGCTTCATCGGCAGCGGTGTGCGCTATGACCTCCTGCTCTATAAGAGTAAGGATGAGAAGGCCAACGAAGCCGCCAGACAATATACCCGAGAGCTCATCACACGCCATGTCAGCGGCCGCCTGAAGGTGGCTCCCGAACATACCTCCGATCGGGTGCTCAAGCTCATGCGTAAGCCGTCGTTTGAACAGTTCTATGAGTTTAAGCGCATCTTCGACCGCATCAATAAGGAGGAGGGACTGAAAGAGCAGATCATACCTTACTTTATAAGTAGTCATCCTGGCTGTCAGGAAGAGGACATGGCCGAGCTCGCAGTCATCACCAAAGACCTGGACTTCCACCTTGAGCAGGTGCAGGACTTCACGCCCACGCCGATGACCGTCAGCACCGAGACGTGGTATACGGGTTACGACCCCTACACACTTGAACAGGTCTTCTCTGCCAAGACACCACGTGAGAAGCTGGCGCAGCGGCAGTTCTTCTTCTGGTATAAACCCGAGGAGCGGCAGGGCATAGAGCGTGAGTTGCGCCGCATCGGACGCCCCGACTTGATCAAGAAGCTCTACAACGGTGCTCCTTTCCATGGTCATGTTCATTACGACAGCAAGGCCATCGGCAGTACACCCGAGAAAGCCGCTCATCAGCCAAACGGAAGAAGAGACCGCAACCAAAGAGATCACGACGACAGACAAGCCTATAGTGCGAAAGTCAATGGGGAAAGAAGATTCGACGACAAGCCTTACGATAGAAGAAAATTCGACGACAAGCCTTACGCTGGCAGAAGAAACGACGAAAGACAAAACGGCAACAAACATTATGGCGACAAGCGAAACAACGATCAACGCAATGGCGACAAACGGAAATCGTTCAACCCTAACTTCACCTCCAACGGCAAGTTCAAGGGCCGTCGTCATTGAGCAAGCGCTCACCGGCAAGCACTCGCCGGCAACGTGTGAAGATGGCATCGTAGTGACGGACAACTATATCGCTGTCATCGACGGCAGTACGAGCAAGACGCCAAAACATTACCATCCGACCATGCGCAATGGACGTTATGCCATGACGCTCATTAGCGACTTTCTGCGCCAAGCTCCTGCCTCGCTGAGTGTCACCGAGTTCTGCACCCGTGTCACACAAGTCATCCATCAGGCTTATCCATTGGATGACTCACAGCCTCAACGCTCACCCGAGCAACGGCTGTGCGCCAGCGCTGTGGTCTGTAGTCTTCTGCGAAAGGAAATTTGGATGATCGGCGACTGCCAGTGCATGGTCGACGGACAACTATACACCAATGACAAGCCATCGGAAGCAACGATTGCCGAGGAGCGCAGCCGTCTCTTCCCTACCCTGCTGACAGAGCATCCCGGCATGGTAAAGGACGGGCGAATCGTCCACGACTATGCCCGTGACGCCATTCTCCCGAAGCTCATCGCGAGCATGCAAGGCGAGAACCGCACCTATGCTGTCATCGACGGCTTCGACATCTTCATGCCGGGCGTCAAGGTGATCCCATTGAGACAAGACGAGCCTCACGACATCGTGTTGGCGAGCGACGGCTATCCTTTTCTCCGCCCAACACTAAAAGACAGTGAAGCTGCCCTCTGTGAGCAGTTAGCCAACGACCCCTATAACATCTACACGTTCAAAGCCACCAAAGGACTTATGCTGGGCAATGTGTCTTTTGACGATCGGGCATTGATTAGATTTGGTTTAAGCAAATCGTCAGATTTAGATAAAGCAAATAATCAGATTTAGATTAAGAAAACAATATAATATGAGAATATTCCTTTGGCTGAGCTTCGACGGCACGGCCTACCATGGCTGGCAAATACAGCCCAACGGCATGTCGGTTCAGGAGAAGGTACAGCAGTGTCTGAGCACATTGCTCAGCCAACCGATTGCCGTGACCGGAGCCGGACGTACAGACGCCGGTGTCCATGCCCGTACAATGGTTTGTCACTTCGACATCGACAAAGAGCTTGACACTGACCAACTCTGTTACCGCCTCAACCGCATACTGCCACGCGACATCAGCTGCGGGCGTGCCGAGCGCGTCAGCGAGGACATGCACGCGCGCTTCTCGGCCAAACGACGCACCTACCGCTATTTCATCCACACCCAGCGCGATCCTTTCCTTCGTCACTACTCTGTAGAGACTCACTGGAAACTCGATTTCGAGATGATGAACGAGGCCGCTCTATGGCTCACCACACAGGACGACTTCAAAGCATTCTGCAAGGCCGGTGCTGACAACAAGACAACGCTCTGTCAGGTCACCACAGCCCAATGGGTAAGCACGTCACCGACAACGTGGTATTTCGAGATTGCCGCCAACCGCTTTCTCCGCAACATGGTGCGGGCTGTGGTGGGTACGCTCTTCGAGGTAGGGCGTCACCGCATGACACTGCAGCAGTTCCACGAGGTAGTGGCCACAGGTACTCGCTCCGATGCCGGCGAGTCGATGCCTGCTCACGGTTTGTTTCTTTGGGACATCGTATACTAAATCCTTCGCTTAGTCAAAGGTCTACTTGCTGCCGATATAGAGGAATACCATGCCAAGCAGTACGAGAGCCAGATCAAGTGCCTTGGCCTTGAGGTTATGCTCATGGAAGACAAGAGCGCCAAAGAGAAAACTTACGAGCACACTGCCACGACGGATCATCGACACAATGGAGATCATCGCGCCCGGCAGACTCAATGCATAGAAGTAGACAAAGTCAGCAGCACAGAGAAAGACGCTGATGCCAATGATCGACCAATGCCAGCGAAATGGTGTGGTCTTCTTGTGGGAAGGCCACCACAGCAAGAGCAGCATGACGAGCATCAGCCCCATCTGATAGATGTTGTACCACGATTGCACGGCCATGCGGTCGATGCCGATGCCACCGGCCTCCGGCGCTGCCATCAGATATTTGTCATAGAGTCCGCTGACAGCTCCCAAGACAGCAGCGAGTACAATCGCCCATATCCATCGGTTATGCTTAAAGTCGATACCCTCACGCCGTCCCGAGCGACTCAGCATCAGGAAAGACGCCACTGCCAACAGCACACCGATCCACTGCCACACGTTGAGCTGTTCGCCATAGACGAGCATAGCACCCACGAGCACCATCACCGGCCGTGTGGCATTGATCGGACCCACGATTGTCAGTGGCAGGTGCTTCATACCGAAGTAGCCGAAGATCCAACTGGAGAGAACAATGAAGCTCTTCAGAACGATATATTTATGCATCTCCCAGCCACCTGTGGCCACATGAAAGATACTTCCGTCAAGGCAGGAGGTCGTAGCCGAAAGGATGATGAACGGCAGGAAGATAAGCGACGAGAAGACAGTGTTGAGAAACAGCACAGGGATCACGGCGTTGCCATTGAGCGACTTTTTCTTAAACGAGTCGTAGAAGCCCAGCAGGGCAGCAGACATAAAAGCTAAAAACAACCACATGGGGATGAATTCTATTACTTAATATTGTATATTCTCTCAAATATACTGCAAAGTTACAACAAATATTTAAGGTGGGTGGCATTCAGCACAAAAATAATTGCCTATACCATTCAATACAAACACGAGTATGCGAACCTCATGCCATCATCATATTGACCTGTATGCTTAATGAAACTCAACGAAATCAGCAAACAAACTATAAAGGATTAGACTTTTTCCTTTGCAATATGAAGAAAAAAGCGTAACTTTGCAAAAAGATTGTAGCAATATCGTCATTAAGCAACAAACAACAACTATTTGTTATGGCAAACAATATTTTCAAAGGTCTGGGCATCGCCCTCATCACTCCTTTCACTCCTCAGGGAGAAGTGGATTATCCTGCACTCGAGAAGCTGGTGGCTTATCAGCTCGACAATGGTGCCGACTTTCTGTGCATTCTCGCAACAACGGCCGAAGCCCCTTGTCTGACGAAAGAGGAAAAGGACAAGATCACGGAAGTGGTGAAACGTGTGAACCAGGGACGCGTGCCTATCCTGAAATATTGTGGCGGCAACAACACTGCAGCTGTCATCGAAGAGATGAAACAAACCGACTGGAGTGGCATCAGTGGCATCCTGAGCATCTGCCCTTACTACAACAAACCATCACAGGAGGGACTCTATCAGCACTTCAAAGCCATTGCCGCCGAAAGCCCACTGCCCCTCGTTCTCTATAATGTCCCCGGTCGCACGGGCGTGAACATGAAGGCCGCCACGACGGTGCGTCTGGCTAAGGACTGCCCCAACATCGTAGCTGTGAAGGAAGCCAGCGGCAGTCTGGAGCAGGTCGACGAGATCATCAAGAACAAGCCCGACAACTTCGACGTCATCAGTGGCGACGATGCGCTGACGTTCTCGATGGTTGCC
Source organism: uncultured Prevotella sp. (assembly GCA_945873145.1). GTDB lineage: Bacteria > Bacteroidota > Bacteroidia > Bacteroidales > Bacteroidaceae > Prevotella. Next base: position 57,738 of record CAMCBZ010000007.1, on the reverse strand, counting down.
AGCGGAGCTGCCGGCGTGATCTCTGTCATCGGCAATGCACTTCCCAAGGAGTTCTCCCGCATGATCCGCCTGGAGTTCAACGGCGAGTATGAGCCCGCCCGCAAGATCCATCATAAGTTCACCGAGCTTTACTCCCTGCTCTTTGTCGACGGCAACCCGGCCGGCGTGAAAGCACTGCTCAACGACATGGGCATGATCGAGAACGTGCTCCGTCTGCCGCTCGTACCGACCAACATCGAAACCAAGCAGAAGATGGCTGACATCCTCAAAGGACTTAGACTGTAAGACACTCCACACAGCTACACAATACTAAAGCACGGAGACAGGAGAGAGAAAGGTAACTCTCTTTTGTCTCCGTGCTTTTTTGGTTTTGTGGGATGCGATCTTCCTGCGCCAAATACACCTTAATATTATAAAGGAGCTGTTTTCACTACATAGCTCTCACGACTCTTATTCCCGTAAACGTCGGATGCTCCATCATGTAAGTGCGGAAGAGTTTTGGCTCCTCAACCACACGATGACGGATGGCGGAAGCGTTGAGCAGATGAAGGCCGTCGGCATGCCAAACAGCAATACCGATATGACTGGTGTCGAGACCACGCTTTGAGGTGAGGATGACAATGATGTCGCCATTGTGAATGGTAGACCTCAGCAGTGCGCTATTGTCCAATGCGGCCTTGGGAATATAACGATAGGTGTGTCCAGAAATACTGTCCTCCATCTTCCTGATCTCGCCGACCCAATTGGGATGTGCCTTCAACATTGGATATGCCGACGGGTGTGTAGTCATGTAATTCACGCTGACCAACTGCTTTGCCGTGAACGGAGGCACCGGTCCCTGCAAGTCGGTGACCAGTCGTTTTCTCACATTCTGATTAACCCAATAGGTGAAATAGTGCTGACGCGTTAGATAAGACACGATGCCATCGCGATAGCGGATGAGCGCCAACTCTTTGCAGAAATGGGTGAAATCCGGTGTTTTCCGCTTCATACATTCCGAGAGTGCCAAGACTGTTTCCACCAATGTGGTACAGTCAAACTGCCGTAGGTTCACTACAAGCTGCTCTTCCTTATGCTGGTCAAGCGTCTTGGCCACATAAGGCAGTCCGATGAACTGACGACCGAAGAACAGCATGTAGTTGGAATCACGTACCTCGCGGTGCGCCTTTCTGAACAGCTTCATGATTTTAATAGAATCGCTGCGCCAATAGTCGATCTTGGCAGCGTTAGCCTTTGCCACTCCCATGAAGAGCAGGCAAAGGAACAATAGATATTTGATTTTCTTCTTCATCTGATGAGCTATTATCCTGATTGAAATATCGTGTTTATCGCTTTCCAAAGTTGAAACCTACATAGAAATAGAGGCTCCCGAAAATATTATTGGTGTAGAACTCCTTGCGGTAATAAGTGATGAACTGCCATACAGAGCTGCATCCGGCATACCACCGGTTGTTGTTCCACACGACAGCACTTCTCACGACACCATCGACATTCAAGTTGCGGAAGTCAAAGTCCAGGAAATTCTTGAGATTTGCTGACTTCACCTCATTGGTTGCCCGCTTATATGCCAGACAGGCCTGCACCGAGATGTCGAACAAGAAATTGCGTGCGAAAACCCAGTTATAAGCGTATCCCCCGGAAATGTTGTAGGCTGAATAGTCGATGTTACTGAAAGTCATCGAGGAGTCCAACACCGACATGGCTTCTTTCGACAGTCTTGTAGATGCCAGTTCCTGCAGAGCCGTCCAATTGATGTCGAGGCTATGCTTGGTATATCCGATACCTGCAATGGCGCTACCGCATGAGCGTTTCTGCCTCGTACTCTGTGCGTAAGCAGCTGGATATGAGAATTTTCTGTGGTTAAATATATAGTAGAGGTTAAAGCCCTTGATGGAAGAACTCAAGTCTTTGAAGTCCACATTCTTCATTGCCGACGTATCATACTTCTTTCCGAGATCAACACGCGCAATGTGATAGTCATTGCCTGATTTGCGGTAGAAGAGATCCACGCCAATCTGATTGCTGTATAAACTCAGGTTAAAGTCCTGCTTCTTGTCCGAAGCACCCAAATGCACCAAGTCGATGGTATAGCCCAGGAAAACCCACCGCCAACCGAAATAAGGGCCCAACTTATACGAAGGATCGGGTGAGAAATAATACTCATGTCCATTTTTGTTGCGCAAGTGGTAGCTCTCAAACGTGTTGGTGTTCTGAATCATTGCCGACCAGTTGTAGTGTTGCGGCTCTATGTACGTGGTGTCGATGCTGGAAAAATTACGCACAATCCTGCGCACACGGCTGATCTTGTGCTGTGTGGAATCGCTGCATTCGTCGCCCCACGACAGCAGAGCGATCATGCAGAAAAGGAGAAATATAACGTATCGAAGCCTCAACATCGACATCAGAACTTACCAAGTATGCGGTCCATCACCCAGTTGACCGGAGTAGCACTCACACTCGTGCACTCGCATTCTGCCTCGCCTTGCAGATGGCGGATCACCTCACGGATAATCGGCAACTGCACATAGGATGGATTGGGGACGACGTAGCTGACATTGCCCTCGCTGGTCACGACATGAATGGGATCGTAGTTGTAGACCGAGAAGTAGAGCGAGCCTTTGTCGCCAACCACGGTGATGCGGTCTTCCTTGGCGCTCTCATGCCCCACGAAACACCACGACGCACTGCCTGGGATGCCTGAGGCAAAGATAAAGGCGGCACTGATCGTGTCCTCAGCCTTATAGAGATGAGCACGGTTGGTGGGATAGCCATGGGCCCGCGTGATGACGCCGAAGATATGTTGCAGGATGTCCAGCTGGTGCGGAGCCAGATCATAGAAGTAGCCGCCACCCGAAATATCAGGTTGCAGACGCCACGGCAGCGTGTTGCCGGCACGGTAGTCGAGGTCGCGCGGTGGCACGGAGAACTGTATCTGCACATTGAGGATCTTTCCCAGCGTGCCGTCGTTGATGATCTCCTCCACCTTTTGGAAGTAAGGAAGATAGCGACGGTAATAGGCCACAAAACAGGGCACACCGGTCATCTCGCTGATGCGGTTGATGCGCAGACAATCCTCATAGCTCGACGCCAAGGGCTTCTCGACATAGCAAGGCTTATGGGCCCGCATGGCCATGATGGCGAATGTGGCATGACTCGAAGGTGGCGTGGCAATATAGATGGCGTTGACATCAGGGTCGTCGATGAGCTGCTGGGCATCGGTATACCACTTGCGGATATGATGACGCTCGGCATAGGAGCGCGCCTTGTCCTCGTTGCGGCTCATCACAGCCTCGACATGCGATCCCTCCACAACGTTGAAAGCGGGGCCGGACTTCTTCTCTGTCACCTCGCCACAACCTATGAATCCCCAACTGATCTCTTTCATAACATTCTTTTTTGCAAACTTACAAAAAAAAACGCAAAGCGCAAAGAGATGCACCAAATAATAAGCGTCACTCAGCAGGAAACAGACTGTAGCTGAACGATGACAGGAATATGAAAGCCAGTATGAAGTGAACTGGAATAATAAGGAAGAGGTTCAGTATAACAGAAACGACCGCCACGAAAGCATCGTGACGGCCGCCTTATAACTAATATCCATCGAGACTACTCATACCGGATTGCCTCGATTGGATCCAAACGCGCTGCTTTCTTGGCAGGATACCAGCCGAAGAAAACGCCCGTGAACGTACAGACTGCAAAACTCATGATGATGCTCCACAACTCTATGTAGATGGGCCAGTGGGCAAACAGCTTCACGGCATAACTGGCACCAATGCCGAGCAACACACCGATGATGCCACCCGTGACACTCAGCATGATGGCTTCGATGAGGAACTGATTGAGGATGTCCACGCCACGGGCGCCGACACTCATGCGCAAACCGATCTCGCGGGTGCGCTCAGTGACGCTGACATACATGATGTTCATGATGCCAATACCACCCACTATCAGCGAGATGCCTGCCACACAGCCCAGGAGAATGGTCATCATGTCGGTGGTGGAATTCATCATCGACGAAAGTTCTTCCTGCGACCGTATGTTGAAATCGTCGTCGTCGCCCTGTGTAGTGTCTGTGGCATCCTTGAGTTTATGGTTGCGTCGAAGGATGGTGGTCATCTCTGCCGTTGCTTTGTCGGTGACATCCTCGGTGATCGCCGAGGCCTGTATCTCGCTCAGATAGGTCTGGGCGAGGATTCGCTTCATCACCGTCGTGTAAGGTGCGAGTACAAGATCGTCCTGATCCATGCCCATGGAGTTGTAGCCTTTCTTCTTCAGCACGCCGATGACACGAAAGGGAATGGTGTTGAAGCGTACCACACGCCCCACGGGATCACTGCCGTCGGGGAAGAGATAGTCCACCACGGTCTGTCCGAGGATACACACCTTCGCGCCCGCCTTGATGTCCTGATCGGTGAACATGTCGCCGTCGCTGACGCTCAGCTGGCGTATGTCGAGGTACTCCCGGTTGACACCATAGAGCGTCGACTGCGTGTTGTTGTTGCCATAGATAAACTGTCCCGAACTGCTGACCACAGGGCTGATGCCCTTGATGTAGTTGCACTCATCGCGCAGTGACTCATAGTCCGAGAGTTTCAGTGTCTGCATGGCCGACGGATCCTGACGCACGCCACCGCGCATGTCGGCACCCGGATGGATCATGATCATATTGGAACCCATCTCTGCAATGTTGGCCTGAATGCTTCGCTTCGACCCCTGTCCGATGGCGAGCATCGTGATGACCGACGCCACGCCAATGATAATGCCCAGTGCCGTGAGAAACGACCGCATCTTGTTGGCCATAATCGCACGCAGGGCTATTTTGAAAAGATTGGTATAGTTCATGTTTCCTATTCGTCGGTATTGGCCGGAAGAGCGGCGAGGCCCTCCGCGGCGCTTTGTATATGTGGGTTATACTCGTCGCTGATGACACGTCCGTCACGCAACTGGATGTTGCGGCAGGAATAGTGTGCGATATCGGGATTGTGAGTCACGAAGATGATCGTGCGTCCCTCGGCATAGAGTTTCTGAAAGAGCACGAGGATCTCAAACGACGTACGGGTATCAAGATTACCCGTTGCCTCATCAGCGAGAATCACGGCAGGATTGTTGACCAGCGCGCGGGCGATGGCCACACGCTGCATCTGACCACCCGACATCTGGTTGGACTTGTGATAGAGTCTGTCGCCCAGTCCCACAGCCTTCAAGGCTTCTACCGACCGACGGAAACGTTCTTGGGCCGACACATCGGGATTGTACATCAGCGGCAGCTCCACGTTCTCCACCGATGTCGTCTTTGGCAGCAGATTATAGTTCTGAAAGATAAAACCTATCTTGCGGTTGCGCAGCACGGCACGCTGGCTTTTCGACATTGTGCGCACGGAGACGCCATCGAGGAAATAGTCGCCGCTCGTGGGCGTGTCGAGACAGCCGAGCTGGTTGAGAAGCGTGGACTTTCCGGAACCGGACTTACCCATGATGGTGACAAACTCACCTTTATAGATCTTGAACGACACCCCACGCAGCGCATGTACGGTTTCGTCGCCGACCAAGAAGTCACGCTTCACATCGCGCAACTCAATGACGACTTTGCGGTTGTCGCCATTGCTGTTATCATGATTATTGTTGTTCATTGTGGCTTTTCTGTTTTGTTGAATCAATCATCCTTCAACATTGAGCATTCAACATTGCTCCTATTCAACATTCAACATTGAACACTCAATATTGTTTCCATTCATCATTCAACACTCAACATTCATCATTCAACACTCATCATTTCTTCTTGCTTCCCGGTCCTTTTGGTGCAAACGGACTGGACTCGCCGGAAGAAGCCGCGTCGTCACTGCTGTCATCATCGGGCGTAGCGGAACTGATGCCCGTGATGACCTTAGCTCCACGACGGATGCCACTAAGTATCTGAGTATGCGAACCGTCTGTCATACCAATATTGACACGATGAGCCACCACAGTGTTGCCCTCAATCGTCCAAACCTTGTTCTTGGCGTTGGCGATGTCTTTGATCTTCATGCCGCCAACAGTCTCTTTCTCGGGTGTGAAGCGGAGTGCCTTGCTGGGCACGCTGAGCACACCCTTGTTCTCCTGAGTATAGATGGTGACCGTAGCCGTCAGTCCCGGTTTCAGCTTCAAGTCGGCATTCGGCGCACTGATCACGACAGAGTAAGTCACCACATTGTTGGTGGTTGTGGCTTCCTGTCGCACCTGCTTGACCGTACCGGAGAAAGTGTTGTCGGGATAAGCATCCACGGTAAACGTCACGCGCTCTCCCACCTTCACGTTGCCGATGTCGGCCTCATCAACATCGGCCACCACCTGCATATTGGTCAAGTCCTTGGCAATGGTGAACAGCGTAGGCGTACTGAAGCTGGCGGCCACCGTCTGCCCTTCCTCCACGCTCTTCGAGAGCACGATACCGTCGATTGGCGAGGTGATCGTGGCGTAGCCCAGGTTGGTCTGCGCTTTTTCCACTTGCTCACGGGCTGCCGACACCTGGTCGCGTGCAGAGGACACACTGGCCATCGCCGTCTGATAGCTCAGACGGGCGCTCTCGTAGTCATTGCCCGAGATGAGTCCCTTCTGATAGAGCGTCTTGTTGCGGCGGAAGTTGGCAGCCTGATAGCTCAGACTGCTCTCTGCGCTTGCCAGTGAAGCCTTGGCCTGTTCGAGGTTTGCCTTCGCTGAGTTCAGTTCACTGATCAGGTTTGACTTGTCGAGTTCAGCGATGACCTGTCCTTTCTTCACCACACTGTTGTAGTCGACATAGAGCTTGCTGACGATACCCGACACCTGAGTACCCACCGTGACGGAAGTCACCGGCTCTATTGTACCCGTAGCCGTCACCGTGTTCACAATGTTGTCAGGAGCCACCTCGGCGGTGTTGAACTGCACCTGCTCTTTCTTTTTGTTGCCGGATAAGAGGAAAGCCACCACGGCCAGCACGACAACGATGGCGACCAATATCCAGACTTTGCTGATTTTAATCCTTTTCATTTTTCTCTTTTATCAATTTCTGTTTTGTGTTTTCTTGCTTGTGTTTGATTCGTGCTGTGTCTGTGTTGTGTTCGTACTCTCTTATTGTTTCAAGGTTCCGTTTTGATAGAATTTCAGCATATCCTGATTGAGGATAGCCAGATACTTAGCTTGCAGTTCAGCTTGCTGTGCCTTGAGCAGCGCATTCTTACCATTCATGAGCTCAATGACATTCTTCAAGTTTTGCTTAAACTGCTCTTGCAGCAGGTTATAACTGGTTTGCGCGCTCTCGGTGCTGACCTTGGCACTTCGGTATTGCGCCTGGTTGTTCACCGCCTGCAACCAATAGTTTTCGATGGTGGAATAGAGCGTGGTCTGCTTGTCGCGAAGGTCAAGCTCATTGGACTGCCGCTCAAGGATGGCCCGGTTGACAGCGGTTTTGGTCTGCCGGTTGTCGAAGAGTGGCACGCTGAGCGTCACGCCACCGCCAAAGGCGAAATTGTTTTTCAGCTGAGTGCCCCAGTTGTTGTTGCTCATCGACGTGGTATTACTGTTCAGTCCGGCGTTTAAGCTGATAGTAGGCATCTTCCCCGCTTTGGCTATCTTCAACTGCAAGTCGCTGGCCTTGATGGCTGTCGCAGCACGCTGTATCTCCGGCCGGTTGGCCAGTGCACTCTCATAGACAGACGAGACGCTTGGCACTGCTGCCAAGGCCATCGCATCAGTCGTAGTCGGCACGACCACGTCAAACTCCTCCTCACTGGTGATTTGCAGCAGTTGCTTGAGCTGGCGCTTATACTCTCTCAGACTGCTCTCAGCCTGCACTACAGCGTATTCATCTTGGGCGCGCTGGGCGGTGAGCTGTGCCAAATCGGCTTTGCTCATGCTGCCGACCTTGACAAATTCTTTGCCGCGTGCCTCGTTGGCCTTGGAAGCCTCAAGTGTGGCCTTGTTGACGTCGACGGCATCCTTGGAATAGAGGATCTGCACGAAGAGCTGTGCGATCTGCTCCTGGATGCTGTTGGCAGTGGTGGCGGAGTCAAGGCGAGACTCATCGACGGAGAGTTGGTCGAGCTTCACCTGATTGTGGTTTTTGTTGCCGTTCCATACCGTCCAGGAGGCGTTGATGCCGTATGAACCATTGTAGTAAGCCTTGTCGGCATTGGTCTGCACCTTGTCGCCGGCAATCATGTAGCTGCCACGCTCGGGCCACGGGTTGTAGGTGACGTTTTGCGATGTCGACGCCGACAGCGAGGGCAACAGGGCCGACTTGCTCTGCAACAAGGTCTCTTGCGCGCTCTGATAGTTCACTACCGTCTTGCGCAACGAGATATTGTTGGCCAACGCATAGTTGACACAGTCGCTCAGTGACCACTGTTTGGCCTGAAGCGCCATGTTGCTACCGCCGAGCAACAGTAAAGCACTCATTAGAATCTTTGTGTTTCTCTTAATCATATTCGACTTATTTTTTCTGATAAATGATAACTCTTTGATGCCATTTGATGACGTTCGTTTAGTGACTGCCCTTAGGTTTAAGCTTCATTAACCTCAACGAAGGGCACTCCTTATTATATAGATAAACATTCTCTGTGTCGTATCTGATGTTTGGCTGGTTCATCGATTTGTTATACCTTTGTACCAAACAAAGTCTTTATCATGAACACAACAACAAGAGAAGTGGTACGCGCCAGGATAACAGAACTGCCGGAAGTGGTCGGACTGATAGATGCCGGAAGGCGCATCATGCGCGAAAACGGCAATCTACATCAGTGGGACGACAACCACCCTTCTGTGGACCAACTGCGAGACGACATTGAGCATGGCCACTGCTATCTGCTGAAAGAAGCCGGCACGAGCATCGCCACCTTTGCCTTTATCCCCGGCCCCGACATCACCTATCGCAAGATAGAGCAAGGCCGATGGCTCGACGATGCGAAGCCCTACTATGTCATCCACCGCGTGGCCAGCCTGCCCGACCGCCATGGGGTGATGACAGAACTTCTCGGCTATTGTTTCGCTCACACCGACAACATCCGCATCGACACACATCGCGACAATCTCATCATGCAGCATTGCCTACAAAAAGCCGGATTCAGCTATTGCGGCATCATCCATCTGCTCAATGGCGACGAGAGACTGGCTTATCAGAAAGTCACTAAACAATAAGCGTAACTATTCGTTTACCAGTCTCTCGCGGCTTTTCCCTCTTCTAAAAATTTAAGTTCTGTTTACTTCGTTAACACATAGAATTTTGCCGTCTCGCCCTCAGGCTCCGTGCCAAGAGAGTCGGTCATAACGATGGACTTGGCGTCCTTCACCTTGTAGTATGTCTTCTCGCCGGAAGAAGGGGTGACGAGCTCTATGAGCTTACCATCTTTGAGATGATAGACGCCACTGGTGACGAACTGTCCGTCTTTCTTGCCAATGTAGTCGCTCGACAGATTATAGGTACTGTCAGAACTGATCGTGAGCACGGTCTTAATGCCCTCACAGTCTGCTGCAGGCAGGGTACCGCGATAAGTGCCACAGTAGGATGTGTCTACAACCGCACTATCGTTGGTTGCCACCTTTGTGGAGTCAGCACTTGCAGCCGGCTGGGCTTTCTTGCCACCGCAGGCTGCCATCATCAGGGCGAGGCCCAATGCAGGAATGAGTTTCTTCATATACTTGTTATTGGTATTTAGTAAATAATACTCGACAATAGCAATGCATGATCCAACTAAAAGTTCATAGACATCGCCATTTCTTTGGCAAACTTACAAAAAATAATCGAAATCTGCGTCAGAAGAATAAGAAATATGAAGGTCTGCCACTAATTATTCTGTTAAAACGCTTCTTTCTTCAGCAAATGATCATCACTGGGCATCTATTGGGCGAAAGGTGCTTAAAACTTATAGACCTTGTAGAAAATATTACAAAAGTAGGTCCGCGTGAACTTTCAATCTAGAGAAACGAAAATGGGGAAAAGCGAGATGAACAAACCAAAATTATGAGTTGGCCCGATCAAAAAGGCGTGATGACACTAACAGAAACGTTTGATGACCCTATCAGAAACCGTTTCTGACCATGTCAGAAAGCCTTTCTGACCCTATGAAAAAGGTACTTTGACGAGAAATTCTCTAGAAAATTTTTCGCCAAAGTACCTTTCTGATTAGTCGAAAACAGTTCCATATTTGTATCTTATTGGTTATTAGAGATTTACAAAAACGAGCTGAAATTCGCAAAAATCGGAGCAAGATGGGTGTCGTTTCAAAAGAACGCCTGTATTTGGCCGCAAAAATGTCACTTTATCCAACAAAAAAGCAAAGTCAGACGCAACCGTTTAATTGGTACGGTTTTTGCGTCTTTGCAACCGAGAAAATTAGAAGAGAAAGGATCATAAAAGTCATGAGACAGTTAAAGATTGAACGTAGCATCACCAACCGGCAGAATGAGTCACTCGACAAATACCTCTTGGAGATAGGCCGCATTCCGATGGCCGACATCGACGAGGAGGAAGAGCTGGCCATGAAGATACAGAAAGGAGGACGCGAGGGTGAGCGTGCCAAGGACAAACTCATCCGTGCCAACCTGCGCTTCGTCGTGTCCGTTGCCAAGCAATATCAGCACAAGGGACTTCCACTGTCCGACCTCATCGACGAGGGCAACATTGGACTGGTCAAGGCGGCTGAGAAGTTCGATCCTACACGAGGCTTCAAATTCATATCCTACGCAGTATGGTGGATCCGTCAGAGCATTTTGCAGGCCATCGCCGAACAGAGCAGAATGATCAGACTACCACTCAACCAAGTGGGAGCGATCTCGAAGATCAACCAGGAGATAGAGAAGTTTGAACAGACCAACCACCGCAAGCCGTCCACAGAAGAGCTAAGTGCTCTCACCGACATCGACAGCAATAAGATACAAGACGCCCTGACGGCTGACACGCGGCACATGAGCATCGACGCACCATTCAACGAAGACGATAGCAACAGCCTGGCTGATCTATTGCCTTCATCCGACCATACGGTGTCGAATATCACCAACCGCGAATCGATGCGCATCGACTTAGAGAGCATCTTTAAGAAAGTATTGAAACCACGTGAGCAAGAGGTGATTACGCGTAGCTTCGGCATTGGATGTCAAGAGGAAGGGCTCGAGGAAACCGGTGAGCGATTGGGACTCACCCGCGAGCGGGTGCGTCAGATACGCGAAAAGGCGATTGAGAAAATCAGACATAGTCCTTACGCCAAGATACTCACCCAATATCTTGGATGAGCGGGCTCCCTGACTTTGTCTATCAGAAGTATATCCCCGACTTGAGCAAACGGCTCAAGCCGGGGATTTTCTATTTGTTTCAGAACGTGTTATCGCTCAGTCTCCACTCATCATTGGTCAGCAACCGACCGGAGAAACTGGCGTTGGTTCCCGAACCTACATCAGTGAAGAAAGCGCCGGTGTACTTCGTAATCATATTGCATTGGATTTCCACGCCATCAAAAACATGTTGGATAAGTTGATTGCCACTTGCGTCCAAGGCTGTCACTGTGACCTTTAAAGTCTGACTGTCGGGCTTGGGGAATGTAAAGATGTCGAAGTCATGCGCTTTGCCAACCATATCCGACGTGATTGTAAACTCCTCACTCTGCCTGGAGTTGACGCACCCTAAGCCCGTCACACCATTGAGCGTAGAGCTGCCGCCTGTATAGGCAAACTTCAAGGTCTTGACATTCGAGGGCATGGCATCGGTCATTGACAAGCGAAACATGGCCACGATACGCTTCATCATGATGTCTTCCGACGTGTCGGACTCCAAGTCTATATCCTTGCAATACCAAAAGGTATCACTCATCCCACCACTGAAAGTCACCTTCTCCGCATCGGTCATCGTCGCACTCTTCGATCCACTGTAGGCCAGAATCACGACTTTGTACTTTCCGGCAGGCAGTGTAAGCTGTATCTTTCCGAAGTCTTGGTCCGATGTCGTTTGATTCACTTGCTTCACTTTGGTGCCATTTTGGTAAACAGCGACGCTCACCCTATTGCACAAAGTGGTGACATCCGTACTGCGCGACACTTGACAGGACTTCTCGAAGTCTGCATCGCCAAGCCTGGCAATGTTGAGCTGTAGATTCACACAGTCCTCTTTACGGACTTCTTCTGAGTCGTCATCGCCTACATAAGCCTTCTGACAGGAGAACAGCGACAGACAGCAACACAATAGTATAAGAGAATATAACTGTTTTCTCATAGCCATAGGTTTAAAGATTAAACTTATTGCAAAAATAAGAAAACACGGGTAAAGTGATGACAAAAAAAGAGAAAAACTGAGAGTAAGACATAAAAAAATAGGAGAAGCAACGGATTTTTATCGTTTCCGTTGCTTCTCCTATGTGTTTTAAGCCTTCATTGCGATTGAACTATACGCGATAGAGCAAACCATTGCGCAGGTCTTCGGCGGCGATGGCCTTGATCTTGGCATGGAGCTTTTTTCCCGTAGCATTGAGTGGAACACTCGACACGAAGCGATAGTAGCGTGGGCGCTTGAAGTTGGCAATCTCGGGACTTTCCTTGCAGAACTCGTCCAGCTCCTCGGCTGTCAGGCTCTCATCAGCCTTGACGACGTATGCCGTGACGAGTTGTCCGCGCATCTTGTCGGGCACAGACGTGACGATGCAGTCTTTCACCTTAGGATTGAGGTTGAGCACTTCCTCGATCTCTACGGGGTAGATATTCTCGCCCGAAGAGATGATCATGTCGTCCTTACGGCCAACGATGGTAACAAACTGATGCTCGTCCCACGTTGCCAGATCGTTTGTATAGAGGAATCCCTTGTAGTATTTCTGCTCGGTCTCCTCAGGATTATTGACATATTTGAATGGCGACTTGGCCGGTGACGAGATGATCACCTCGCCGATCTCCGTGCCATCGTCCTTGGCCAGGTCATCAGGCTCGGCGCGACGGTCCTCATAGACCTTCACTACGCGCACGTCATCATCGACGCAAGAGGCACCGGCCGTACCGGCATTCTCCGGCAGATCGAAAGGACGGAGGAAGGTGTTCCAGAAGGTCTCTGTCGTGCCATAGCCGTTGAAGATGTTCGGCGTGAGCACTTTCTGATAGCGGATGCAGGCCGAACGCTCAAGCGGACTGCCCATCGTCACGATGCCGTGTAGCGTGCTGATGTCGTAGCCCTTGACTTCCTGCTCGTCGGCAAGACGCTCCAGGACGGTAGGCACGCCGATGACAAACGTGATCTTGTAGCGGTCGACATATTTCAGTGTCAGTCCGGCGTCGAACTTGCGCATCACCACCAAGGCGGCTCCGGCGTAGAATGTAGGACAAGGACCGGCGCAGTGCAGTCCTCCGCGGTGGAACCAAGGAGTGGTGTTCATCGTAACGTCTTTATAGCTCATCGGGAAATGAATCATCACGTCGTGGCTGGAGAGCACCTCGTTGATGCTTGTCAGAGGCACAGCCTTGGCGTGTCCCGTCGTACCGGACGTGAAGAGACGTGTCGTCTCGTCGTAGATGTTATACTCGCAGGTGAATGCCGGTTCCTCAGCTGTGCTCCCATCGACATAGTCGACAAACGAGATGACCGTGTCATCACTGGCTCCGTCGATGACCACGAGGCGTTGGGGACGCCATCCGCTCATCTTCACGGCAGCGAGGACATCGCCTTTGCGAGCCTCGTCAAAGAACAGTATTTTGGGTTTGTTGGTCTTCAACAGATCAGCCAGCTCGCCCGACGACAGTCGATAGCTCACCGGGCTGTTGACAAAATGTCCCTTGTGGGCTGCAATGTAGATAAAGGCGAACTCCGGGCTGTTGAGCATCATCATCATCATCACGTCACCTTTTTTCAGTCCGTCGGTCACCAGACGGTTGGTCAAACGGTTGACCTCAGCGTTGAGTTCACGGTAAGTCCATGTTTTCTTCTGAATGGGATCGATCATTGCCGTGCGCCATCCATAGCGGCGGACATTGCGCATAAATCCCTCAATCCATGTGTAGCGACTCTCAAATATTTCTTTAAAATCTATCATCATTGATTGACTTTAACACTTTCAAAACTTTAAGTTTATAACAAAGTTATCCAATTTCCGCTTTATACTATTAAGCCTAAGGGTACAATTAAACAAATTTAAAACATACTCAACGCTTTCTGCACAACACCCCCAAGCGGTGTGCAACGATTCAGTGCTTTGCCTTGTTCTTTTCATTCACCGGTATGAAGCCCGCCGGGACATTGTATTGCTGTCCCTCTTCTAAGATGAAACGAAGGAAAGCCTTGACGATGGCATTCTGAGGTTTGCCCTTGCTCACCACGTAGAGTTGCCGAGCCGGAGGACAGGGATACCGTCCGTCTTGAATAGCCTTGATCAGCGTCTGCTTGGAAGCATAGAACTGTTCTTCCTTGCTGATCCGTCCGTCATCGTTGGTGTCAATGGGAAAGAGCGCAATGCCATCGTTGGGACGCCCGGTCTGATCGTCGAAAGCATAGCTGATATTGCACATGCCGACGCCATAGGGATCATTGGCCACTTGACGCACGATGCCCGGGTCACCGTAGACACCCGTGCCGAGCAAGTCCTCCTGATGGGATTTCAGCCAGGCGGCAAAGGTCTCCGCTGCCCCACAAGCGTCGCTGCGCGTGTAGACATTGATGGGTGTCTGATTGATAAGGCCCGCCACCTGTCCCCAGGTTTTGACACGTCCGGTAACCCAAATACCACTTGCCGTCTTCTGCGAGAGTCCCCGCTGAAGCAACTGACGATAGAGCGGGTGATGGATGTTGATGATGGGCACGACAGCATCCCGGGCTACAGCCACTGCCACGGCACCATGCTGCCGCTCGGGTGCTTTCAAGTCTCGCGACACCATACCCAAGTCTACCTGTCCCGCCAGCACGTCGGTGACGCCCTTGCCTGAGCCTCCTGCCGACACGTCTATGGTCACACCGGGATGACGCTGGCTGAAGGCATCGGCCCAACGAAGCATCAGCGGATAGAGCGCAAACGCCCCCGACACGGCGATGTTGCCTTGCAGGTCTCCGGCTTTGGCCGCTGGCTTACGCCCACAACCGCTGAAAAGTATGGGCAACAAAAAAAGCACGATGACGAGTTTCGTCGCTCTACTCCTTATTATATATAGCATGTGTTGGATTGGTTTCTCTTTGCACGAGTTTTTCTTCATTGCATACTGCTTATTAATCTACGTGCAAAGATAGAAGGAATCAACCAAATAAGCAATCGCCCTATGAGGGTATTTGACCATACCATCATTGTGGTATGAAAATACTATTAGCGTGGTATTCCCCAGTGTTGAGGTTTTCCGTAACTTTGCGACTGTAAAAACAGAGACGCTTATGAACGCAATAGCAAGTACACTTCACCACTTCGGCAACGGTTTCCTCCCGTTTGCTTTCAGTAGCCTCAACAGAGAGGATACTTCCTTCTCCGTGACCAACAAGTTTGCTCACGCTACGGGAGCGCGTCTGCAGACCCGTCATCTCAACGTCTACATCCATGGGGCTCACATACTGAAGGATATCAACGTGGAGATTCCCCGCAACAAGATCACCTGCATCATCGGCCCCTCAGGTTGCGGTAAGAGTACGCTGCTTCGCACGTTCAACCGTCTCAACGACAGCGTGGAAGGTCTGCGCATGACCGGCGAGGTCACCTTCGACGGTACCAACATCCTCAAGGCTGGCAGTAGCCGCCTCTCTGAACTTCGCCGCAATATCGGCCTGGTGCCTCAGCGTCCCTGCCCTCTGCCGATGAGCATCTACGACAATGTGGCTTACGGCTGCCGCATCCACGGCATCCGCAACCGTCATCAGCAAAACCAAATCGTGCGCCACTATCTGCGCGCCGTGGGATTGTGGGATGAGGTCAAGGACCGCCTCAACGCTCCGGCCTCTCGTCTGAGTGGTGGACAGCAGCAACGTCTCTGCCTGGCACGCAGTCTGGCTGTGGAGCCGACCTATCTGCTCGCCGACGAGAGCACGAGTGCACTCGATCCGATCAGCAGCCACAAGATAGAAGAACTCTTTACTGAGCTGAAGGCTACCAACTCCATCGTGATGGTCACACACACGCTGAGCCAAGCTCTCCGCATTGCCGACCACGTCATCTTCATGTACATGGGCAAAGTGGTGGAGGAAGGCGATGCCGAACAGGTCTTCCGCCATCCGAAGAATGAGCTGACACGCAAATATCTCAACGGCGCATTCAGCTAAAAAAAATTAGGTTTAGGCTGCCACGGACTTAGACTGTGTGTTTGAAAACGTCACGGACTGCCCCACTCTATCAAGAACAATATGAAAGCGAACCATTTTTTGATTGACAGATATTTACTGGTGAGAGAGATGAAGAAGGGCATAGCCGTCGTGCTGTGCCTTCTTGTGTTTTCTACCTGCCGACCAGGCACGGTCAGCAATCGTGGACAGAAAGCCGACGTGAGCGAGATTCTCTCTGACAGTGCTCACGTCACGCTCCGCTATGCCAAGAACTTCACCGTACGTTATCTCTCCGACGGCACGCGTCTTGTTGACATCAGTGTGGCAGGACATAAGAGTCGGAGCACTTATCGTCTGGCACTGATTCCGCGTGGCGTCAACGTCTCCAGCATTCCCAAGGAATACGATCATCGGGTGGAAGTGCCGGTGGAGCGTTGCATTCCCATGGGCACGGAGCAGTTGGCAGCGTTCATCCAGCTACATGCACTCGACCAGGTTTCGGCGATCACCAGCGTACGCCATTTGCAAAACAAAGACGTGAAGCACCGCATCGCTGAGGGTAAGATCGCCAAGATTGGATATGAAGGAAACTTCGCCACCGAGACGGTCATGGCTCTCCAACCCGATGCCATTCTCGTCTCTCCTTTTAAGAAAGGCGGTTATGAAGCCCTGCAGCAAGTGGGCAGTCCGCTGATTCCCTATACAGCTTTCAAGGAGTCCACACCACTGGGTCAGGCCGAATGGGTGAAACTCGTGGGTATGCTCACGGGTAGAGAGAAGGAAGCCAACGCTTTCTTCCAGCAAGTGGAACAACACTATCACGCTTATCAAGCCTTAGCCGCAAAAGCTAAGCACCGCCCCACCATCTTCAGCGGAGAGCAAAAGAGCGGGCAGTGGTTTGTTATGGGTGGCAAGAGCTACCTTGCACAACTCCTGCGCGATGCCGGAGCTGTCTATCTGCCACAACACGATCACCACACGGGTGGCTATCCCTCAGACTTTGAGTCGATGTATGCCATGGCTGCCCAAGCCGACTATTGGCGGGTGATGAACAGCTATCCTGGCAGGTTTTCCTATGAAGCTCTCAAGGCTGAGGACCGGCGCAACGAACAGTTTCTGGCTTTTCAACGTCACCATGTGATCTATTGCAACATCGCTTCCAGCGGCTATCACGAACAGGCGCCCCTGCGCCCCGACTGGCTGTTGGCCGACTTCATCAAAGCCATTCACCCGGAGCTGTTGCCCGCCTATCAGCCTCATTTCTATAAGCTGCTCTGATCGCTATGCTTCAACAGTTGGTATGATTCTTGCTCTGCTGACTCTGAATTGAAAATCACGCACATGATGCACCGCAATCCTATCGCAACTTTTGTCTTACTCACTGTCGGCTTAGTGCTGTTGTTTATCATGAACCTGCTGTGGGGCTCTGTTCCCATTTCTTTGCACGAGACGATAGACATTCTCTTTCATGGCGGTGAGGAGACTGCCCTCGGCACCATCCACCGCAATATCATCCTGAGTTCCCGACTGCCACAAGCACTGACTGCCGTGGTAGCCGGAGCAGGTCTGGCTGTGTCTGGCTTGCAGATGCAAACCGTTTTCCACAATCCTTTGGCGGGTCCTTCGGTCTTGGGCATCACATCGGGAGCCTCGCTCGGTGTCGCCTTAGTCGTCCTGCTGGCCGGTGCTTTGGGCACTGTCGCCCTAAGCAGTCTTGGCTTTCTCGGCAATATAGCGCTGACAACGGCGGCGATTCTCGGCTCTATGGCCACACTTCTGCTGATGACGCTCATCGCCCGCCGTGTCGAGAACACGGTAACGTTGCTCATCATCGGTGTGATGATTGGCTACATAGCCAATGCGGCCATCGGCGTGTTGAAGTTCTTTGCCAACGACGACGACGTGCGCGAATATGTCATCTGGGGCTTGGGCAGCTTCTCACGCGTCTCTGGCGACGAGGTCACTCTGTTTGTTTCTGTCATGGCTATTCTGTTGCCACTCACCTTTTTCATGGTAAAGCCCATGGACCAGCTCTTGCTTGGTGACAGCTACGCCCGCAATTTAGGGTTGAACATTCGCAAGGCACGCGCCCTGGTCATCCTTTTCAGTGGTACCATCGTAGCCATCGTCACCGCCTATTGCGGTCCTATTCTATTCATTGGTCTCGCTGTGCCTCATCTGTGTCGTGGAGCTCTGCAGACGGGTAGTCACCGTCTGCTGGTACCAGCCTGTCTGCTCACGGGAGCTTTGCTGGCTCTCTTCTGCAATTTGGTCGCCCGCATGCCGGGCTACGAGGGCGTGCTCCCAGTCAACTCTGTGACGGCGCTCGTTGGTGCTCCGGTGGTCGTCAGCGTGTTGCTAAAAAGAAAAAGAGGATAGAATCCAACGACTCTATCCTCTGTTTCTTTTTCTATGATTCCTATATTTTCTATAGTCTCTATAGATTCTATAGTCTCTATAGATTCTATAGCCTCTATAGATTCTATGCCTCTATAGATTCTATGCCTCCTATAGCATCAATCCTCTCTGCTAATATTTGATCCTCAGTCCCGCAACAATCGTTGTCCCTGAGGAAAAGTTGGAATATCTCCGCAACGTGCTGTCGATACGCCGGTCGCGGGTATTGAAGACATTGTCTACGCCCAAACTCGGAATGAGCTCAAAGCCATGAAGCCGGAACGTATGCGTGGTGGAGATATTCCACAGGCCATATCCCGGCGCATCCTCGTAGGGTGCGGGATAATAGGTCTTGCTTTGCAGGCGTCCGTCGGCATGGAGACCAAGCGTGTAGCGTCCCCAGCGATGAGAATAGTCAGCGCCTAACGTCACGGTGTTGCGAATGCTACGCTCCACGTTAGACCATATTCCCTCGGACTCTTGGCGTGCCAAGATATAGCTGTAGTTGGCAAAGAGGCTAAGTCCGTCGACTGGTTCAACCATGAAATGGGCTCGCAAGCCGTAAACGCGCCCACGGTCGCTGTTGTCGTAACGGTTATAGTGCGTGATCTTCGTAGCCTGAGCGTCGGTAATCTCCGGGAAGTCGCGGCGGAGAGCAGCAAGCTCATTGGCGTTGACGTCGATAATTGTCTTGACGATCATATCGTGGATATTGTTGACGAAGGCCGTAACGCCGACGCTCCATTGGCGTGACTGATATTCCGCGTTGAACGAGAAATAGTCGCTGGTCTCGGCCTTGAGCTTACTGTTGCCAATCGTCAGCGTGGGGAAGTTGCGAACGAAAGTGTAGTAATGGTAATAGAGTTCGTCGAGTCCAGGCGCGCGATAGCCACGGCTGTACGAGGCCCGCAACTGCAAATGATCGTAGTTGTAGAGCAGAGCCACCTTAGGCGTTAGGTTGTTGCCGAAGGTCTCGTGATAGGTATAGCGCAGACCTGCCAGAGCCTTCAACCGCTTGGTCAGCGGTTGCTCGTGCTGCAGGTATCCAGCCCAAGTGTACACATGTCGGTTGACACTGCCCGAAACGGCATCAAGGAAACTGTTTTGCCAGTCCACTCCTGCAATGGTCGTCGCACCTTGCAAAAGCGAGAACACTCCTTTCAGTTCACCTTCGTAGAGCCGTTGCGTCTTCTTGCGCACATAATCACCTACAGCATATTGCTTGGTAGCAACATCATACTCGTTACCATAGGTATAATGGTCGCCGTCGAAACGCAGTTGCAGGCTGTTCTTGGGAGAAAGACGATAGGTGGCGCCCGCATCCCACCGCCAGGCTTCAGCGCGCAGTTCATAGTCAAAGCCACCGGCCACGTCTGCCTGTGTCTCGGGCCTCACCGTCTTATGCCAGTTATAGCTTCCCTCGGCAAAGAGACTGAGTGCATGATGACTGTCATAGGCAAAGCGCTGGGTAACGAGATTGCTACGCCAACCCGAGGACAGCGGGGCCAGCGACTGGTAAGTCTCTCCTTCTGTACCACTCTTATAAGTCAAGGGATTGTTGCGATAATAGCTGCTCTGGTCGTGAGAGAACGAGGTCAGACTGCTAAAGCCATGAAAGTCCAGTTGTACGTTGGCAGCCTGACGAAACTGTCCGTGGGCCGACACCCTCATGTCAGAGGAAAACGAGAAAGGCTTTGTGGCCTCCTGCTGCGTGATGATGTTGACCACGCCACCGATGGCATCACTGCCATAGAGCGACGAGGCGGCTCCGTCGAGCACCTCTATGCGCCGCACGTTGGTCATGTCGATACGGTTGAGATTGACATTGCCCGAAATGTCACCGATGAGCCGCTTGCCATTGACGAGGATAAGCGCATATTTGTTGCTCAGTCCGTTGAGCCGCAGATAGGCGCCTGTGGAATTGGGTGAGATAGAAAGTTGGGGCAACTGCCTGACCACAACATCCTGGAACAGCCGAGGCGAAGCCGAGAGAATACTCCCCTGCCCGATCACCTCCACGGGACTGATGGCAGCACGCAGACGCTGATGATGCCCAGTACCTGTGACCACCACGGGATTGAGACTATAGACGCGTTGCTTTGCCACACTGTCGGTTTGGGCAGCCAAGGGCAACGAGACAAATAATAATAAAAGAGGTGTAGTGCTTTGTCTATGCTTCATGCTTTCTATTTTGATGATATACTGGGCTCTTCGATTGTCAAAGCCTAACAAAGTGCAAAGTTATGCCAATAATCGTAAACAGACAATACCATAGTTAGAGTAGATGCCTACCACAATCGTGGGATGGCAATATACCGATAGAGGGGTATTACATACCATGCAAAAAATAGCGAACTTTGCAAGCAGAAATCAACGAAAGTTGTATTGCTTCAATCACGCAACAAAAACATCAAAATATAGCATTATGGCACAGATTATCGTAAACGACGAAAAGCAAAACGTGACACTGCCGCTGACACTCAGCGAGCTCATCAAGCTGAACAAAGTGTTTCAGCCAGAAATGGTGACCGTGCAGGTCAACGAGGAGTTTGTGGAAAAGGAGGACTACGACAAGACACAAATCAAGGAAGGCGACCACGTGGACTTCCTCTATTTTATGGGAGGAGGCAGCTTATGATAGATTTGACAGAAGACCAGATAGAGCGCTACAGCCGACATATTCTCTTGCAGGATGTGGGACTGGAAGGCCAGGAGAAAATTCTCAACGCTCGCGTGCTCATCGTCGGTGCCGGTGGTTTAGGAGCGCCAGCTGCCATGTATCTGGCTGCGGCTGGCGTAGGACATATCGGCATTGTAGACGCTGATGTAGTGGACTTGAGCAACCTGCAACGGCAGATCATCCACTTCACCAAAGACGTGGGACAGCCTAAAGTGGAGAGTGCAAAAGAGAAGATGCTCGCCATCAACCCCGATGTAGAGGTGACCACCTACCATGAGTTCATGGACTCATCCAATGCCAAAAAGATCATTGAGCCATGGGATTTCGTCATCGACGGCACAGACAACTTCCCCGTGAAGTTCCTCATCAACGACGCCTGCGTGATGCTCGGCAAGGCTTTTAGTCATGGCGGCATCCTGCGCTTCCGCGGTCAGACGTTTACCCATGTGCCGGGCTCAGCCTGCTACCGTTGCTTCTTCAAGGAGCCGCCACCAGCCGGAGCCGTACCCACCTGCTCACAGGCAGGAGTGCTCGGTGCCATCGCCGGCATGTTGGGAACCATACAGGCTGTCGAAGCGCTGAAATATATCCTTGGCGTGGGCGAACTGCTCACCAACCGCCTGCTTACCTTCGACGCCAAGACGATGAACTTCCGTACGATCAAGGTGAAACGCCGGCCCAACTGTGAGATCTGTGGTGAACATCCTACCATCGACCATCTCATCGACTACGAGCAGACGGCTTGCGACCTGCACTAAGCATTCACACCACTGTCTCCCACACCTATTTATAATATACAGCACCATGAAAATCAACGATGATGTCATCAAACAAATGATTGCACAAGCGCAGAAAGACGCTCCCATCGAGACCTGCGGCTATCTGCTCGGCAACGACGGCGTGGTGACCGAGAACTATTGGATGGAGAATATCGATCACAGTTCGGAGCACTTCTCCTTTGCGCCTAAGGATCAGTTCGCTGCCTTGAAATACGCTCGTTCCAAGCATCTGAAGATTCTCGCTAACTGGCATTCTCATCCAGCCAGTCCTTCACGGCCCTCGCAAGAGGACATACGATTGGCTAATGATCCTACCATCCGCTATGCTATTCTTTCGCTCCACGACGGCATTCACCTCAACTCCTTCAAGATTCTAAAAGGTGAAGTCGTGGACAAAGAAAGTCATTATGAAGGATGAATGATGAATGTTGAATGATTCCAATGTTGGGTGATGAATGATCCAATGTTGGATGATGAATGAATAAAATGACGAAATAACATGTACCGCATACCTTCCACACTCAATAGCGACTTGGACTACACCGAGTCACTGATCAAAAAATATCAGGCCGGTGAGATCAAAGCCGGTGAACTGAAAAGCAACCGCGTGCCCATGGGCATCTATGAGCAACGCAAAAACGAGCACTATATGCTCCGCGTACGGTGCGCAGGCGGACTTATCACTCCCAAGCAACTTGCCGAGGTGGCTTATGTGGGGCGACTGGTATCCACTTCGCACCTGCATATCACCACACGTCAAGAGATACAAATTCATAACGTCGACCTGCGCGACACTGTTCCCGCACTGCGCAAACTCGAAAAGGTAGGACTCTCCACAGCCGGTGGCGGTGGTAACACGGTTCGCAACATGATGGTCAACGACCGAAGCGGACTGGTGGCCGAGGAGGCTTTTGATGTCTACCCAGTTGTGGAGGAACTCACCTCTCGCCTCATCGCTGAACGCGACTCGTTCACCATGCCACGAAAATATAAGGTGGCCATGGACTACAACGAGCAGGACGCACACTACTCTTTTGTGGCTGACTTCGGATTGCAGGCAAGGATTGTCGACGGACAACGGGGCTACCGCGTGCTCATCGCCGGCAGTACGGCTCCGAATCCACACACGGGTTGGCAGGTCTTTGACTTCCTGCCAGAGGTGGATCTCTATCGCGCTGCCAAAGCTCTGAAAAACTGGTTCAACAAATACGGTAATCGCCGCAACCGCCACAAGGCACGTATGCGCTACGTGTTCTATAAATATGGTGAAGAGGAGGCCAAACGACTCTATCTCGAAGAGTTCAACGAACTGAAGAAAGACGGAGCCCTCGACTTCTTCGTGCCGACACTGCCCCTCGAACATCATCGCCCCGACTTTGCGCCAGAGAAAGACGACAGCGAGGAGTATCTTCGCTGGAAACGGCGCTATGCCCACGCACAAACCACTGATGAGGGAAAGCGTGAGAACCTGTGGTTTGCCTATCTGCCCGTTGACCATGGCAACAACCGCCCTGAGTTCTTTGCTGAGGTGGCTGACTACCTGGGCAACTATGGCAACGACGTCATTCGCTTCACCAAACGTGAGCAAATACAGGTGCGCAATATCCCTGAGGAATATCTGCCCAACATCTACCATTTCTTCAAGCGCCTGGGCGACTATCAGGTCGACTATCCCGTGGTAGTCACGAACTTCACATCGTGCACCGGTGCCGACACCTGCCGCTTGGGTATCTGCCTGCCAAAAGGGGCCATCAATGCTATCACCAAGAAATTGCTTGCCAGTGACCTCGACCTCGATGCCATCCCTGACTTCGAGCTGAAGATGAACGGCTGTACGAATATCTGTGCCAATGCTACCTGGGCTGACCTCGGCTTTAGCGGACGTATCGGTCGCGTAGGCGACGATCCGTTCCCGGCCTACACGGTATGGCTGCCACTCAAGGGACGCAACGAGATTGACCTCAGCGTGGGATACATCCCCGCACGACACCTCCCCGGTTTCGTCGAGGACTACCTCAGAGATGTCATCGCCGAGAAAGACAACTTTGCTGACTATTACGACTATGTCGTGAAGCATGGTGCTGAAGTAGTAAAGCAGTTGCTTGAGAAATACAAGCCCGTCAAACCCTACGCCGAGGAGCCCGAGGCTTATCACGACTGGGAGGATGACGAGAAGTTTAGCCTCATCAAATATGGTCAGGCTGAGTGCTCTGCCGGACTCTTCGACATCATAGAACTCGACCAGGACACGATCGCTGAGAAGCGCAAGGCTATCACCTCTGGTACAGCCAAAGACTTGGAGAAAGAGCTCCACAATATCGTGTTCTCTGAGAACCGTATGCTTCTCGTCACGCGTGGCATTGATCCGCGCACCGACGACGACGTATACAACGGCTTCCTCAAAGAGTTCATCGCCACTGGCATCGTTCCTCAAAAGTTCAGCGTGCTCACTGACCGTGCCCGCAACCACGAGCCGCTCGCTGACCAGCAGCCACTTATCTATGATCTTGCCGACTTGCTCAACGAACTCTACAAGGGTATGGACGATAACCTGCAGTTCAAAACAGTTTCGGCAACAACACAGCCACAGTCAGCTGTTTCTCAGCCATCCGATACGCAGAAGCCCGCTACACCGACAACAGCACCTGCTACAACGGCGCCAACAGCCAAGCCTTCTACGTCTGATGAACCTGCACCCGATGTGAAGAAAGACTTCCGTGGTGTAGCCTGCCCGATGAACTTCGTCAAGACGAAGATCGCGCTCACTCCCATGAAGAGCGGTCAGGTGCTCGAGATTCTCCTCGACGACGGACAGCCCATTCAAAACGTACCGGGAAGCGTGAAGAACGAGGGACACACCGTGCTCTCCACCGAGAAGGTCGACAACTATTGGAAAGTACTCATCAAAAAGAAGTAGCTTTGAACTATCTACCCATCGCTCTTGCCCTCGCCGAGGCTCCCGTTGTCATCATCGGAGGCAGCGACGAGGGCGTGCGCAAAGCACAACGCTTGGCCCGCCTGACCACAGACGTCACCTTCATCGCTCCTCACATCCCAGACAGTGTGCGTAGCCTCGGCTTCACACTCAAGGAAAAGGACTTTGAGACCGATGACCTCGACGCAGTGAAGATACTCTTCATCTGTACCGATGATGCCCAGCGCAATCACAGCATCTATCGCATGGCACACGACCGTGGTATCCTTGCCTGCGTCTGTGACGACAAACCCTATTGTGATTTCATCTCACCCGCCATCGTCCGACAAGACAACATCACCATCGCTGTCGGCTCTGACGGTAAGGATGTACGACGATCGATACGCATTCGCAATCGTATAAAAGCATTGATAGAGAGTGGTCAGCTCGATATGAGCTGACCACTCTTTTTTATCTACATTTATTCTTTGCTATTTTATTCATCCATATCACTACGTAATACCCTCTTTGGGGTATCCCTTTCTACCACATTGATGGGATACCAAATGGTCATAGTGTGGTATTTCTATAATCACGGATTTGCCGTAACTTTGCAAGCAGTAAACGAGATAACATCACATTATTATATATGGACAACAAAACCATTCAACACCTCAAGGAACTCGAATCGGAGAGCATTTATGTGCTGCGTGAAGTGGCAGCACAGTTCGAGCGACCTGTCATCCTTTTCTCTGGCGGCAAGGACAGCATCGTGTGCACCTATCTGGCCTACAAGGCTTTCTACCCTGCCAAGATTCCATTTCCTCTTCTGCATATCGACACGGGACACAACTTCCAGGAGACACTCGACTACCGCGACGCGCTGGTAAAGAAACTCGGACTGGAACTCATCGTCGGATCGGTGCAGGAGAGTATCGACACGGGACGAGTGAAAGAAGAGACAGGCTTCTACGCAAGCCGCAACAAGCTACAGATTACAACGCTGCTCGACACCATCGACAAATATAAGTTCGACGCTGCCATCGGAGGCGCAAGACGCGACGAGGAGAAGGCACGCGCTAAGGAGCGTTTCTTCAGCCACCGCGACGAATTCGGACAGTGGAACCCCAAGAACCAGCGTCCTGAGTTGTGGAACATCTTCAACGGCCGCAAAAACATGGGAGAGCACTTCCGCGTCTTCCCCATATCCAACTGGACCGAGATGGATGTGTGGCAATATATCTACCAAGAGAACATTCCCATGCCGAACCTCTACTTCACTCATGAGCGTGAGGTATTCCAGAGAGACGGACAATGGTTGGCTGCTCTGCCCGTCATCAAGCGCAAGCCCACTGAGCAAGTAGTGAAGAAACTCGTGCGTTGCCGTACCATAGGAGACATCACTTGCACGGGACTCACTGAGTCGAAGGCGACCACCGTGGCCGACATCATCGACGAAATTGCTTCTACCCGCGTCACTGAGCGTGGCGGACGAGCTGACGACAAACGCTCGGAGACAGCCATGGAAGACCGTAAGAAAGCAGGATACTTCTAAAGAGATACCCGTCGCCAGACTGAAAAGAAGAAGAAGGACGTTTCTCTACTCATCAACATCATTTCATCAATCAACCCTGAAAATATAGACAAATGACCAAACGAGGATATTTAGATATGGAGCTGCTGCGCTTCTCCACGGCCGGCAGCGTAGACGACGGCAAGAGCACACTCATCGGACGACTGCTCTACGACAGCAAGTCGATCTTTGAAGACCAGCTCGAAGCGGTAGAGGCAGCATCGAAAAGCCGAGGCAACGAGGAGGTAAACCTCGCCCTGCTTACTGACGGACTGCGTGCTGAGCGCGAGCAAGGCATCACCATCGACGTGGCCTACCGCTATTTCGCTACGCCCAAGCGTAAGTTTATCATTGCAGATACTCCGGGACACATTCAATACACACGCAACATGGTCACCGGTGCCAGTACCGCTGACCTGAGTATCATCCTCGTAGACGCACGCCATGGTGTACTCGAACAGACAGTGCGCCACAGCTACATCTCTTCGTTGCTCGGCATTCCCCACATTGTAGTAGCCATCAACAAGATGGATCTCGTGGACTTCTCCCAAGAAGTATATGACAAGATTGTGGCTGACTACCGCAAGATGTCGGAGACGCTGAACATCAAGAACGTGGTGTTCATCCCCATCAGTGCCAAGGACGGCGACAACGTAGTGAACAAGAGTAACCGCACGCCGTGGTACTCTGGAAAGGCTTTGCTCGACTATCTCGAAACGGTGCCCGTGGGGCATAAGACGCTGAGCGACTTCTTTCGCTACCCGGTACAATATGTCATCCGACCCATCAGCAAGGATTTCCCCGACTACCGTGGTTATGCGGGACGTGTCAGCGGTGGCATTATCCGTCCGGGAGACCGTGTCCGTGTACTCCCTTCGGGATTGGAAAGCACAGTAAAGAGCATCGACTTCGCTGGTGAAAGCCTCGACGAGGCTTACGCTCCTGAGAGCGTCACCATCCGTCTGAACGACGAGATAGACATCAGCCGGGGAGACACGCTCGTGAAAGCAGATGAGAAACAACCGCACGTGGAGCAGGACGTGACGCTGGACGTGTGCTGGCTCAACCAGACACCGGCTCAGATACGCAAGAAATATATCATCCGACAGGCTACCTTCGAAACACAGGGGATGATACGAAGCGTCAACTTCCGACGTAACATCAACACACTGGAGAAGGAACAAAACGTCAGCGAACTCGCTATGAACGACATTGCTGAGATTGCCATCCACACAGCACAGCCGCTTGTCTTCGACGCCTATGCTGAGAACAAAGTCACCGGCAGTCTCATCATCATCGATCCCGACACCAACGAAACAGTGGGAGCGGGAATGATTAAGAATGTTGAGTGATGAATGTTGAGTGATGAATGTTGAGTGATGAATGTTGAATGATGAATTACACAACGATGAATGAAGAACTAATCACACGACTGAACGCAGAGCTGGAGGGGAAGAGTGCAGAAGAGGTGCTGCGCTATTTTCTGGAACAGTATAAGGGACGCATCGCTCTGTCCTCCAGTCTGAGCATTGAGGATCAGGTGCTCACCGACATCATCGTCAAGGAGGACCGGTCGGCACGTATCTTCACACTGGACACAGGCCGGCTCTTTCCTGAGACTTACCAGCTCATCGACCGCACCGACATGAAGTACGGCATCAAGATAGAGGTGTTCTTCCCCGATTACCACGAGGTACAACGCATGGTGAGAGAAGAGGGTATCAACCTGTTCTACAACTCGGTGGAGAGCCGCCATCGCTGTTGTCAGATCCGTAAACTGGAGCCCTTGCACCGAGCTATGCAAGGACTCGACGTGTGGGTGTGCGGACTGAGACGACAGCAGAGCGTGACCCGCAAGAACATGAACCTCGTGGAATGGGACGACATGCACGGACTCATCAAGGTGAATCCCCTCATCGAATGGACCGAACAGCAGGTGTGGGACTATATCCATGAGCATAGCGTTCCTTATAACAAGCTCCACGACAAGGGCTACCCCAGCATTGGCTGCGAGCCTTGTACTCGCGCCGTGAAGCCAGGCGAGGATATCCGCTCGGGACGATGGTGGTGGGAAGATCCCAATCACCGCGAATGCGGACTGCATCAAAGAAACTAAGGAACACTACGAAAGAGAGTAGAACAGCATAAAAGAGAAAGTGAGTAGAATGACCTATCGCATTTTCAAGGATAAGATGGCAGGCGGTGTGATGTCCGCCCTGACACTGGCAGCAATCCTGCTGGTGGTGGTCATGGCTGTGGAGCTGTGCGTGAAGTCAGCGCCCATCCTGCACCACTACTCACTTTGGACGTTGCTTACCGAAAGCCATTGGAAACCCATGAAGGGCGAATTTGGCTTTCTGCCTTTTCTGTCCGGTACGTTTTGGTGCACAGTAGTGGCCATCGTACTTGCTCTGCCCGTATCGCTGTTCATGGCTGTCTATCTCACAGAGTATGCCCGACCACGGTTACGCGGTTATGCTTACCCGCTCCTTGACATACTGGCCGGACTGCCATCGGTCATCTATGGCGTATGGGGCTCTTTGCTCATCGTGCCGTGGATATCTCACACACTGGCACCTCTTGTGGGCAAGCAGAGCAGTGGCTACACCGTGTTGGCAGGTGGCATCGTCCTTGGCGTTATGATTCTGCCGTTGCTCATCTCGCTCTTTATGGAACTCTTTGCCAATGTAGGCAATGACCTGCGTGAGGCATCGACAGCACTGGGAGCCACGCGCTGGCAAACGGTAAAGCATGTTGTGCTCCGACAATCAGCCCCGGGAATGATGGCTGCTATCGTATTGGCACTGAGCCGTACGATGGGTGAGACCATCGCTGTGCTGATGGTCTGCGGCAATCTCGTCATCGTTCCCAGTTCGCTGTTGGATGCCTGCTATCCCATCCCTGCCCTCATTGCCAACAACTATGGCGAGATGCTCTCAGTACCCATGTACGAGAGTGCGCTCATGCTTGCCGCCTTCCTTCTTTTCATCCTTGTAGTACTGATGAATATTGGGTCGAGAATCATTCTTAAAAGAGTTAGGAGTTAGGAGATAGAAGTTAGGAGTTAGCCCAAAGGACATATAATCATTAACCAACAAGAAGAAAAGCCCTTGTTGCATATTACTCCCCTCCCCCTCGGGGAAGGGTTAAAGGGTGAGGCTGTTATGAATAAGTTAGCGTTTTATGAAGAGAAGTTAGCCAAGACCTTGATGTACCTGAGTGTGCTCATAGTGGTCTTTTGTGTGGTGAGCGTTATAGGAGCCATCCTACAGCGCGGACTGCCTGTGCTGTCGTGGCAAATGGTCAGCGAGGTGCCAGGCGGAGGATTTTTCATCGGTGGTAAAGGTGGCTTTCTCAATGCTATTGTCGGCAGCCTCTACATCGTAGGAGGCTCCACCATTCTCGGCTTGCTCATCGCCCTGCCCGTCGTGTTCTACCTCAATGTCTATCTCAAGCCTACGTCGCGCTTTGCTGCCATCGCCCGATTGGCTTTCGACGCACTCTTCGGCATTCCGAGCATCGTCTATGGTGCTTTTGCCTTCACGCTGATGGTGGCTGTGGGCATGCGTGCCTCGCTTTTGGGCGGCATCATCGTAGTGACCATCATGATTGTGCCCATGCTCATCCGCAGTATGGACGAGGTGGCCAAGAACATTCCGCACGGACTGTTGGAATCATCATATAGCCTTGGCTCCACACGCATAGAGACTATCGGCATCGTGCTCCGACAGATAGCTCCGGCCATCGCTACGGCTACCTTGCTGAGCATCGGGCGGGCCATCGGCGACTGCGCCGGCGTGATGTTCACCGCAGGATTCTCAGACCATATCCCTACATCACTCTCACAACAGGCAGCCACTCTGCCGCTCTGCGTCTTCTATCAGCTCACCGCTCCGCAGCAGTCTGTGCAGGATCGTGCCTACGCTGCCGCAGTAGTGCTCACACTCATCGTGCTCGTCCTCAGTCTTGGCGGACGACTGATCATGAGTCGCTTTAATAAGAATAAGGTGTAGCGCCTTCTATCAAATCCAATAATTCACCGATCGTATTCACTTGTTTGTCCGTTCCATCATGATGGTAACGATAGCCTTCATCCAGCACCTCGATACTGTCTTTTGAGTCGACATGTCTGCTGCCATGGATGCCATTGCGAGCCAAAGCCTTACGTGCCATCAGATAGCTGACGCCGTGTCTGCCATCCATGTGGATGTCGCGCTGAGTAGCATTGTCAATACGGAACAAACCATTCTCAGCGTCGAAGGCTATACCTTTATGTGCAAAGAACGATGCCATCTGTCCGTTGAGCGACAAGTCTTCCGGTGTGCCCACGCTCAATCCATTGTCTCGGTCGAGCAACCACAGCTCATCTGCGGTCTGCAAGGCAAGGTCAACGTCGTGCGTTGAAAGAAAGATAGTCTTTCCGGCTTCTCGAGAGATGCGGTGCAGGAGTTGCATCACCTCCACCTTGCTGGGAAAGTCAAGAAAGGCCGTCGGCTCATCGAGGAAGATGACTGGCGTCTGCTGTGCGAGTGCCTTGGCGATCATCACCTTCTGTCGCTCACCATCGCTCAGCGTCTGGATCATGCGCGGAGCCAACGACGTGACGCCCACCATGGTCATAGCTTCGTTCACGATGTGACGGTCGACATCGCTGAGCCGTCCCCAGAAACCGGTATAGGGCGATCGTCCCATGCCCACGATTTCCTCCACTGTCATATTGCTCACGTCGGGCTTGTCGGTAAGCACCACGCCAATGGTCTGTGCCATCTCATGACTGCCATAGTCCTTGATGTCCTTGCCGCTGATCTCCACGCTGCCTGCTATCGGCGGTTGGAAGCCGGAAAGTGTACGCAGCAGCGTGGACTTGCCCACGCCGTTTACACCCAACAGGCATGTGACCTCACCGGCAAAGAGCCGGGCACTGATGTCGGCCATCACTGTACGCACGTCATGCCCATTGTGATAGCCAATGGAAAGATTCCGAAGTATGACCGTTGCTGGTTTCATACACGCAAAGGTAAGCAATTCCTTTGAAAGGAAAAAGAAAAAGCCCTGCAAACCGCAAGGAACGGTGCAGGGCTTATGTGATAGAAAATGTAAGCTACTATTCTGTCTTTCCATTTAAGGAGTACAGGCAGGCTTTCCTGGCAGCCGTCTCTGGTGTTCCTTTGAAATTAGTCAACTTGCCATAGACAACGACCTCATCACCTTCCTTCACTTGCATGTTACCTTCTAACCATGACTTGTTACCAAAATAGTACACACTATAGCAGGTGAACTCTGCGGACTTGGCACCATCTGCCGAGATATTGAATGTAGCTGTACCATGCTCAGCATCAAAGCTGAACTTGATCGAACTAATTTTTCCCTTGATGTAATAACTCTCTGTTGAAGTATTGCCCTCGCCAAGAGCTGATGCAATATCTTTAGCCTCAGACGGTGTCAAAGGATTATCCTTGCTCTGACCTTTGTCACCCGTGCTTGGAGTCTCACCACTTCCTTCAATGCTGACGATCTCGCTGCTCTGGGAAACCTCTGGTATCTTGTTACCACTCTTGTCAGTGAAGAGTTCCAACTTACCCTTGACGATAACAGTCTGTCCAACCTTCAAATCAGATTTACTGTTGAAGTCTGCACCATTGAGTCCCTTTCCAGAATACACGTCAAGGTCTTTGGACTTACCATCATCAGACAGATAATAGCTAAGACTCTTGTACTTAGAGTTGAAATAGTCCACGGAAGACACGATACCCTTCACATACACTTCGGTATTGCCAGCCTTACCACTGTTAATGAGATCCACTGCTTCTTTGACCGAGTAGGGATTTTCCTTGCTTTGACCTTTCTCATCTGATGGCTGGTCAGAAGAACCTTCGCCTTCAATGCTGACGATCTGACTATTCTTGTCCACTTCATAGATAGTTGTGCCCTTCTTATCAAAAGACTTGATGACACCCTTGACAACCACAGTCTGTCCAACCTTCAGATCATACTTACTGTTGAAATCAGCTCCATTCAAACCCTTGCCTGAATATACCTGCATATCTTCTGTCTTGCCATCATCAGAAATATAGTAGCTCAGACTCTTGTATTCGGAATTATAAAAATCCAACTTAGAGACTATGCCCTTTACATAGACTTCAGTAGTAGGTGCCTTACCATCTTTGATAAGTTGTACGGCCTCCTGCACAGTATAGGGATTGTCTGCACTCTGTCCCTTAGCATTGGGATCTACATTCTCACTGTTGTTACCCGAATTAGGGTAGTCATACGGCATGGGCACGTCCTCGCAAGATGTGAACGCAAAGGCGACGGCAGCCAGCGCAAAGAGATATGATAATAACTTTTTCATTGTCGTTGTATGTTATATATATAATAAGGTGTATTTACTTGACTGCCTCGATATCGTCGAGACTACGAATGATGAGTTCCCACGAATTGTTGTAGCGCTTAAGAATACCCGTGACGTTAACCTTGCCCTGCGGCAGGGGATTGCTGGCGAAGTCAGCGAAGTTGCTGGTGTAGACCATAGTCGTGGTAGGATATTCATTGAAGTAGACGCTCACCGAGCCGGGTCCGGCACTGGCGTTGGCAAATGTCTTCTTCCCATTAGCACCCTTGAAGCTCACGTTCTTCATGGTGACGAGCTTACCGCTATAGGTCAAGCCGTCAGAAGCAGGCTTCCAACTGCTATGGAATTCAATGGGATCTATCGTCTTGCTCTTGCCCGTCAAACGGAAATGCTGGTTCCATACGGCACGGCTCATACGTCCGATAGAGTTCTGTCTTTTTGTACTTGTATAAGGAGTACCAATCTGCGGATGCAAGCCATAGTTGCCCACACTGAGTCCATTGAGTTCTATGATCACCTCGGCACCCACGGGGAAGAGTCCGTAGAGACCGCCCTGCGCTACGCCAATGGTGATAGCACCTGTGCCGTCGTCAATGACGAGTTCGTTGTAGAGGTTGCCCTGCACATCGTTGCCTGTGACATAGCCTTTGATCTCCATGGGCTCCTCCACCTTCTTATAACTATAGCTCGTATTGATATAGTTCTTGTATTTCTCTTTCAGTTGGGCAATGGACACCACGTTGGTTGTGTCGATGCTGCTGTTGCCGATGCCCACCTCGTCAGCGGTCTTCACTGGCTCGTCGAAGTCGCCCTGACAGGATGTCAGCGTCAGCGCAAAGCTGCAGACGAGAAGGGCCAACAGATATAATATCTTGCTTTTCATGTCTTTCTATGATTAATCTTAGAACTTATATGCGATATTCAACATGCCGTTGGTACCGTATGCATAGTACTTCTTCGGATTCTTCGAGAAGCGATAAAGACGTGTGTTACCCGTAGAGGTATAGTCCGAACGGCTCTGCTCATAACCACCAGTCACCAGATGCGTGTTGTTGAGGATGTTGGTCACCATGAGGTTGATGCTCAGGCTGCCATGCTTCAGATAGATGCTGCGGCCAATGGAGCCGTCCATCATCCAACCGCCGTGACCCTTGTCTTGGGGTGCAACGATAGGATTGCCAGCCTCATCGACACTGCCCATCTTGGTCAAACTGCTCTGATAGCGGTAGTACGGCGAGTAACTCAGATAGATGCGGTCATACCAGTTACCGGCCAGGTCAATGAACCAGCCACCCTGATGATAGCTCAGTTTGATGCTCGTAGCGGTAAGTGGTGTACCGTTCTCGCGCATATCCTTCACCAAAGCTACATCCTGGTTGTAGGTACCCTGTGTGGAATTGAGGTAGACAACCTTGGCGTTGCTCACGTTCTTGGCATCACTGATTGTGCCGAGGAGCTTGAGGTTGAAGGCAGAGGTGAGTTTGAAGTCCAGTCCGGCCTCCACGCCATAGTAGTCTTTCTTCATTCCAGTCAGCGAGTTGTAAGAGAAGCTGTTGATATCATCGAAGTAGAAGCAGGTCCACTCCGTAGCGTGTGTGATGTGGTTGTAGTAGCCGCTGATGTTGGCGTGCAACCAGCTGTTGAGGAACTGATAGCCGATCTCAGAAGAGAATACGTGCTCGTTGTGCAGTTCACCAACGAAGTCATTGTTCATCTCAGGAGCCACGAAAGCCACGGAAGCCTGCGGAGCCTTGCTATCATAGCCCATGCCGAGCGTGAGCGTGTTGCCACCACCAAGATTGAAGTTGCCACTGGCCTTGACGCCACCTTCTACGAAGTTAGCCGTGCCGCTCTTGCCGTAAGAATTGTTGGCGAAGAGTCCATTGCGCATCTTACCATTGCGTTGCATGCTCTGGTAACCTAAGCGGCCTGCAATCATATAGTGTACGATACCGAAATTCTCGGCATAGCTCGTCCAGCCCTGCACGCGGTTGGTGAGGATGGTATAGTCATAACCGAACTTATCGCCCTCGCCGACGACAGCATTGGGATGGTTGAGGTCGTACTGCAACTGGTCGGAACCTTCGGCAAACGTGCCGAGCGCGTAGTTGTTGGTGTTGTGATACGAGGTGGCGCCCAGCAGATCGTCCATCGTCTGATAGTGATAGTTGACGTTGTGAGCTGCGAAGAGTCCGTTGGTCCACGTGCTGTTCTTCGTCAGATTGGTAGTCAGCGAAGTGGACAGTGTGAGGTTCAACTGATTGTTGTGACGCTTCTGGATATAGTAGAGCGCATCCTGTCCGTTGGCCGCAGCCTGACGGTTGGCATAGATCAGCTCATCGAAGTTGATCTGCCGGTTGCGCTCATTGCCAGCCAAATACTCGCGGGCGTTCTCCCAGTCAGTCAAAGCAAACTCGGTGTTCTGCACGTTGCCACTATTCCACACATCGTAGAAGTTACTCGGTAGACGCTTGTAGTAGTCCGGCTGCGGATTCTCCGAGTTGTTATAGTTGAGTTTTGTGCTGGAATACATACTGTACTTTCCGAAGAGTGATGTCGTCAGCTTGTTGTTGTCGTTGATATTCCAGTCCCAAGTGAAGATAGCCGAAGGAGAGAAGTCGCGCACCATACGGCTGTTGCGCTTCTTGCCGTCCTGCCAGCCCCAATAGGGGTTGTACTGATTGTCATTGGCCAGCCAATACATCTCATCGGTCGACGCACCCTGCGTGCCGCGCTCTGTGGGATTGCCCCAAGTCGAGAAGGCCAGGCTGTGACCACCGCTAAGGAGTTTCTGTACGCCGAAGAAATAGGAAAGCGCATTGTACGATGTACCCTTGACATATCCCGGATTAGCCCAACGATAGGTGATGTTGGCCGAGTAAGCCCATCCCTTGTCGGTAAGACCACTATTATAGGTGTACATGCCACGGAGAACATAGTTGCGGTTGGCAGCAGAGAGCGTGAGACGCTGGCCAGTAGCCATGGCAGCCGGACGGAAGTTGTAGTTGTTCGACCCGGCAATACCCGCAAACGAGAAGTTGTTTGACTCGAAGGGCAGTGCCGTCTCCATGTTACGTGTCTGCTGGTTAAGACCACCGACGAGAGAATAGCGGAACTGGCCCGTCTCCATGTCGTTGACCGGCGTGCCGTTGATATACATCTCGTTGTACTTCTGATTGAGTGCCCGATACCGGAACCTCATCGGCGAGAACAAATACCCCACCTCCGAGGCATACACATTCGAGCCCGAAGAGACAATGGAGACATTCTGCCCCATGTTCTCGTCCTCACCCAACTGTGCTTCAGTGAAGGTGAAAGCAGCCTCACCGACGTTGGTCGAATCGCTCTGTGCGAACGTCAGCGGGGCATAGCTCATGGCCATCACGGCTAAGATAAGCTGTTTTTGCATAATTGTCAGTTGTTATAATACTATTGATAATATGTGCAAATTTACCAAAATAAATGGAGAGTTCACGATTTCTCTTGTTAAAAATCCGTGAAAAGGCCTATTATCTCAAAATAAATTGCGATATTTGCAAAGCAATATATCACACATGGATTTTACGACAATAAAGAGACAAATGAAGAGACATCTTTTAGCTATTGCTTGTTTCCTGCTGTTGTGCCTGGCCACATCCGCGCAGAAGAAATACGCCGTCTATGCGGTAGGCTTCTACAACCAGGAGAATTTGTTCGACACATGCCACGACGAAGGCAAGCGCGACTACGACTTCCTGCCCGGCGGCTCTTATCGTTGGAACGGATTAAAGTATAGTCACAAACTCCACAACATGGCACGCGCCCTGAGCGACATGGGCACGACGATGCTGCCCGGAGTGGGTTGTTCGGTCATCGGCCTGGCTGAGGTGGAGAACGACAAGGTGCTCACCGACCTCTGTGCACAGCCGGAAATGAAACAGCGCGGTTACCAGTATTGCCACGTTGAGGGACCGGACAAGCGTGGCATCGACTGCGCACTGCTCTACAATCCCAAGATGTTCCAAGTCAATACAGTCAAACTCGTGCCTTACGTCCCCACCGAAAAGCAGGACTCGGGCTTCACCACGCGTGGTTTCCTCACCGTGAGCGGTACGCTGGCCGGTGAGCCTGTGAGCTTCATCGTCTGTCACCTGCCCAGCCGCTTCAATGGCTCTTACTACCGTGAGGTCGGTGCTGCTCAGGCAAAAGCTGTCAAAGATTCATTGCTCCGCCTCGACAAGAACGCTAAGGTCTTTGTCATGGGCGATATGAACGACGACCCAACCAACAAGAGCATGCACGAGGTGCTCGGTGGAAAAGAAGACATCAGCAAGGTGGGAAGCGATGACATGTACAATCCCTGGTACAATATCCTCGCCAAGCAGGGCACTGGCACGTTGCGCTATCAGGGAGCCTGGAATCTCTTCGACCAGATTCTCCTCAGTCCCTCGTTGCTTGACAAAAAGGGTACGCACGACTACAAGACGCTCAAATACTTCAAGTGCGAGATCCAGCGCATGCCCTACCTCTTCCAGACTGAGGGTAAGTACAAGGGTGAGCCGAAGCGCACTACCGCCGGTGGCGTATGGCTCGACGGCTTCTCCGATCACCTGCCTGTCTGCGTGTACTTGGTAAAGGAGGCAAAGTAAAAAGTAGAGAATAGTACCGAGGATCCGTTCGGTATGACGGCGTTGTGCGCCGTCCCACTACTCATTCATCACTCGCCATTCATCATGATTGAAGTTCATCCTTTTGAGCCATTCCTTCCGAAGAATGCCAAGCTGCTGATGCTGGGCACCTTCCCGCCTGCGCCCAAACGCTGGTGTATGGAATGGTACTACCCTAATTATACCAACGACATGTGGCGTATCTTTGGCTTGTGCTTCTTTGGCGACAAGCTGAAGTTTGTAGACACAGACCACAAGACCTATCGCCTGCAAGAACTCAAGGACTTCCTTCTCGAACGCGGCGTAGCCATCTTCGACACCTGCCTGCGCATCCGCCGTACCAAGGGCACTGCCTCAGATAAAGACCTGGAAGTAGTGGAGCAGGCCGACCTCGACGGGATGTTGCGATCCTTGCCGGAATGCAAGGCTGTGATCGCCGCCGGGCAACTGGCCACCACGCTTTTCACCGACCACTATCATATCGACGCGCGCAAGATGAAAATGGGCGACCACCTCGACTTCACGTTCGAAGGCCGCACAATCCGCCTCTACCGCGAGCCCAGCTCCTCACGCGCCTACCCGATGAAGGTGGAGAAGAAAGCAGAATACTACGACCGGATGTTCCAGGAGATAGGACTGAAATAACCTAAAAGGTTAGAAAAAGAGAATCAACAAGAAAATACAAGCAATATGGAAAACAAGAATAAGAAAGTCACCATCATTGGCATAGCAGGCGGCACCGGCTCCGGCAAAACCACTGTGGTGAAGAAAATCGTGGAGATGTTGCCACCACACTATGTCACTGTGGTGCCATTGGACTCTTATTACAACGACACAACAGGCATGACTCAGGAAGAGCGCTCTGCCATCAACTTCGACCATCCCGACGCCTTCGACTGGAAGTTGCTCATCAAGCAGGTCAACGAGTTGCGCCATGGTCATGCGATCGAGCAGCCCACCTATAGCTATATCCTCAGCAACCGTCTGCCTGAGACCATCCATGTAGAGCCCAAGCCGGTGATCATCATTGAAGGTATCATGACGCTGCTCAACAAGACCCTTCGCGACATGATGGACTTGAAAGTCTTCGTAGACTGCGACTCCGACGAACGTCTCATCCGCAACATCCAGCGCGACACCATCGACCGCGGACGTACGGTGTCTATGGTCGTGGATCGCTATCTCAAAGTCCTCAAGCCCATGCACGAGCAGTTCATCGAGCCCACCAAGCGCTACGCCGACCTCATCATCCCCCAAGGCGGTGAGAACGTCAAGGGCATCGGCATCCTCTGTAACTACATCGAGGGCCTGGTGCCAAAGAAATAAAAAAAGAAGCTATGCGGTAGGCCCGTCCTCTGATACAGTATCATTGGCTTGTCCTGCCACATTGTCCTGCGTCTGCCCAGTATTCCCTCGTACAGACGAGATCTCTTCAGCCTTGTCGAACTGCTTCTTGCAACGATGGATCTTCAAGGCATCTATGAGATCCACCACACCATAGACCATCATGCACCAGCCGATGATGAGCAGGGGGGCTGAGGCAATCGCACTCGGCTTAATCAAAGCCACTAAGCCAATGAGCAGGATGACGACGGGCAACACCCACCACACAATGCCCACACGGGCAAAGCGGGTTGCCAGCGAGAGACTGAACAGCTGATAGGCACCACCGGCAATCAGCAGAGCCGCCAACACAAACATCAGTCCACCGACAAATGTCCCTGGACTGAGTGCCATCACGCTGCCCAATATGCCACAGCCTATTGCGACAACGGGAAAACGTCGCGGACGCCGCTGCCCCATCTTGCGCCCTTGAGCGTCGAAAAGCTCCACCTGCTCATCGCTGTGTTTGCGCGAAGCCATATAGTCAATGAAACTGATGACTGCCGAGATAAAGAACACAACGCCAATACCCACCGTAATCCACATCACGGCCTGGTCACGATATTGCACCAGTATCGCACCGGCTGCAATGGCACAGCAGGCACGAAGAATGGACTTTGGAAATCTTTTCATGATGTTATCTACTTTTGTTTCTCTTATGCAAAGATAAGGAAAAAAACGGAAACGATAACGATTACCCGATATTAGTTGTACAAAAATATAGATTCAATCAGGATATGACCACATTATTATTAGTACGTCACGGCGAAACCGTGGCCAACAAAGCACAAATCCTCCAAGGACAAACACCCGGTGAACTCAATGAGACGGGCAAAGAACAGGCCCGCGCTGTACGCGACCAAATGAAGGACGTACACATCGATACCTTCGTAGCCAGTGATCTCCATCGTGCCATCCAAACTTGTGAAATCATTGCCGAGCCTCATGGCAAGCCCATCGTCACAACGCCTCTGCTCCGCGAGCGCGACTGGGGCAGCTTCACCGGCAAGTTTATCCCCAACCTGCAAGCCGTGAAGCAATGGCCCGACGACATCGAGAGTCTTGAAAGTCTCAAGAGCCGCGCCAAGCAGTTCATCGCCTGGCTGAAAGCCAATTACCCCAACCAGACCGTTCTGGCTGTTGGCCACGGCATCGTCAACAAAGCCATCCAAAGCATCTACTATGGCAAGCCGATGAATGAGATTCAGAAGATGACCAACGCCGAAGTCCGCAAGCTCGTCTTGTAATTGCTCCGCCGGTTCTCGCAAGAAAGGAGCCTCCGCAACCCATTGGGTAAAAGCCCCCTTGAGCACCGAGTTCTCTCCGTTCGGTGTGCTGCTGTTGTGCAGCAGCCCTTCCCCCCTTGAGTTCCGTAAGCTGCTGCTTGCAGCAGCCCCTTACCAAAAAAGCCCGCTCTCCCAGGACAGGAGAACGGGCAAAATGTTATCCAAAATACGACACTTAATACTGTATCTTATATCTATTGATTTCTATCTTCCATTTCCAAAGTGACCGCCGCCAGAGCTGTGTCCGCCGCCAAAGCCGCCACCACCACCAAAGGAACGGGTAGGAGCACTGTTGCCGCCACCGAAGGAGCGCGCTGGTGAACTGCTGCCACCGAAAGAGCGTGCCGGAGCACTGTTGCCACTACCAAAAAAGCGACTCGGTACGCTGCCGCCAAACGAACGGCTTGGAACACTGCTGCCAAATGAACGGCTGGACTCGCTGCTGCGTGTACCGAACGAACGACTCGGAGCAGAGAAGGTGCGGCTGGGCTCTCCCATCGAAGTGTTTCCGCCAAACGAACGACTCGGCTGCGTCACGGTAGTACGTGTGCTGCTCTCACGGGCTCCAAACGAGCGAGTACGGTCACGCTGTGGGTCGTAGCCAGAAGGAGCACTCGATACGCTATAAGTACGGTTGCCACCACCAAAGCTACGGTTACCATTGTTTCCACCGAAACGTGTGCCATTGCCAAAGCTGCGGTTGCCATCGTTACGGCCGCCAAAGTCCCTATGGCCGTCGAAGCGAGTGCCTCTGCCAAAGTCACCACGGTCGAATCCGTCGCGCATACCCATGTAGCGTCCGCCATCTCCGTGACGTGGTCCATCGAAGTGACGTCCGTAGTACCAGCTGCGGCCTCCGTTCATCCGCCAGCTGTGACCACCATAGTAGGTGACATAGATATTCGGGCGACCGAAGAAGAAGTAGTCACGATGCGGATAGCGAGCGTAGATGCTGAAGTGCCAGTAACCGCCGTCCCAGTAAAGCGGACGATAGAAATAGGCTGCATCAACATAGGTACGGTACTGCCAGTCAAGAAGCACATAGCTCAAGTCGAGATTGCGCTGCCGCCAATAGATACCATAGAGATCATCATACGTGTTGATGCTCATCAGATAATCCAGGTTGATCTCGTAGGCAGCCTCATACTGCGCATCCGTCAGGTTGAGTTCGTAAGCCATCTTGTCGGTCAGGAACAAAGCCTGCTGACGTGCCTGCTCATAACTCATGGCCGATGCCTGAACCGCCATGACCAAGAGGGCGACAAGAGTCAAAACTAACTTTTTCATATCTTCATCTTTTTAAATGTTCAACATATCTTTGTGACAGAAGGTAGAGTCTTGGAAAGCTCTTTTCTCTTCTTCACGTTGCAAAATTAAGAAAAAAGAAAAGACCCCAGAAAGGTTTTCCCCTATCATGGAGAGGAAAATCCCTAAAAAGCCGTACCTTTGCAGCAAAGGTAACGATCACAGGCTAAAATGATGAAAAGAATTCTTCTTTCCTTCGCCACTCTCTGCCTCACCAGCGCAGCCTCAGCCCAATATGCATGGCAGGAAGGCGCTGATCCCGGAAAGTGGCAACCCGGCAAAGACATCAATTACAAGGTAGAAATGCAAGGCTCCGTGTCGAGCGGCAAGACTCCTCTCTGGCTCAATGCTAATAAATATGGTCTCTCTTCCCTTGAGGAGAACAATGGCTATCTGCGCATGCAGGCTATCAGACCACTGAACAACGACTCTTCCAGACGTTGGGGACTCGGATATGGCCTCGATGTGGCGGCTCCCGTTCATTATACCAGCCATGTCGTCGTCCAGCAGGCGTTTGCTGAGTTGCGCTGGCTACACGGCACCCTCACTGTGGGTGCCAAGGAGTGGCCAA
This sequence comes from uncultured Prevotella sp., assembly GCA_945873145.1. GTDB lineage: Bacteria > Bacteroidota > Bacteroidia > Bacteroidales > Bacteroidaceae > Prevotella. The sequence continues at coordinate 15,639 of CAMCBZ010000007.1, read as the reverse complement.
TGGAACTCAAGAACAATGCGCTCAGCTCCGGCTCACAGGCTTTGGGCATCAACGCCCGACCAGTACCGCAAGTGCGGCTGGCACTGCCACAATACTGGACGTTGCCCTTTGCCAACCAATGGCTCCACCTCAAAGGACACATCGCCTACGGACGCATGACCGATCAGAACTGGCAACACGACTTTACTCAGAAGCAATCAAAATATGCTGATGACGTGCTCTTGCACACCAAGGCCGGCTATCTGATGATCGGCAATCCCGACCGTTTCTGCCCTTGGTCTTTGGAACTGGGATTGGAGATGGCAACCATCTTTGGCGGTACGGCCTACCGGCCCGACGGCAATGGCAAGATGGCGCCCGTACATAACGGTTCAGGATTGAAAGACTATCTTAAAGCGTTAATCCCCGGTGGTGCCGATGCCCCGGAAGTCGGCTCTGACTATCAAAACGAGGAAGGCGATATTCTTGGTGCATGGGTAGCCCGTTTCAACTATGAAGCTGACAGTTGGAAACTCGGTATATATGCTGATAAGTATTTCGAAGATCACTCTTCTATGTTGCAATTCGACTACGACGGCTATGGTACAGGAGATGAATGGAATGTGAAAAAACGCCACCACTACTTCCTCTATGACTTTAAAGACTGGATGCTCGGTGCAGAACTCAACTTGCGCAACGGCACGTGGCTGAAAGACGTCGTCGTGGAGTATCTCTATACCAAATACCAGAGTGGTCCACTCTATCACGACCATACAGAAGGAAGACCAGAGCATATCAGTGGCAAGGACGATTACTACAATCATTATATCTTCCCCGGATGGCAACACTGGGGACAAGCCATGGGCAATCCGCTCTACCGCTCACCGATCTACAACACCGACGGCACGATCCGGTTTGAGGATACGCGTTTCACAGCTTTCCACCTCGGCTTTGACGGACAACCCACCGACGCGCTCTCCTATCGTGTGCTCGCCTCTTGGCAGGAAGGCCTCGGCACCTACGAGCGTCCCTACACCAAGAAGCACCACAACGTCAGTTTCATGGTTGAGGCACAGTATGCACTGCCCCATCAGTGGAATGTCAAAGCTGCATGCGGCATGGACTTCGGTCATATCCTCGGACACAACAAAGGAGCTCAGATCACCATTTCCAAGTCTGGCATCTTCAACCTATAATCACGGGTGACATGATCAAAGTTATAGATAAACTAATAAGAAACAACATGAATAAGCATTTCACAATACTCCTCTCCCTCATCACCATCTTGTTTGTTCTGGTTTCCTGTGGTGATCTGCTGGAGCATTCCCAAAACGGCAAGCTCGACGGCAACTGGAAGTTGACCATTATTGACACGCTGGCCACTGGCGGACAGAAAAACGTCAGTGAACAGAGTCTGTTCATGGCGGTTCAGGGCAAGATCATGATGCTCAACGACAGAAACAACGGAGATGAATACGTATTTCAGTTCAACCACGCCGACGGCCATCTTAAAATCTTTGACGCAAGACAGAGTAACCGTGAAAAAGGAGACCCTTTGCTGACAGATCCTGAAGGTCTCAGACCCTTTGGCTTCAACAATCTTGAAGAGAACTTCACTGTGGAGAAGCTCTCCAGCGGCAAACTCATCCTCAACGACGGCACACTCCGTCTCCATTTCGTCAAGTTCTAAACACTTTCATATCAGCTAAAAAGCCCATGCCACCACGGCATGGGCTTTTTTTATGGCTTATATTTAGCCGGCGTCACCCCGAAAGCTTTTTGAAAGCATTTCGAGAAGTAACCCGAATCAGAGAAACCGACCATATACATCACCTCCGACACAGAGAACTGTCCTTCCTTGAGCAGTGAGGCAGCACGGCGCATGCGCAGACTGCGGATGAGCTCCACCGGCGTCATGCCCGTCATGAGCTTCACCTTGCGATAGAGCTGTTTACTGCCGATGCCGACAGTCTCCTGCAGGCATGTGACGTTGAAGTCTGAGTCCGACATATTCTTCTCTATCGTTTCGACGACCTCAGCCAGTAAGCGCTCGTCAGCACTTTGCTCCATGTTGTCCGATGCTTTGCTGTCAGCAGGCTTGGCCATATCGCGTTTGAAGCCAAATGTCAGTCGGAAGCTCAATGCAGTGCCATCTGACACCACATCAATGGAGCCTCCTCCCTGCTCCACTTCCCGTCTGACATCACTCAACGGCGTGACCGACTGCAACAGGGTGACCCGCTGCCCCGATGTAAGCGGCAAGTCTGTACTGGTCAGCACATAGCTGACCTGTTGCTCCACCATATTGGCATTGACAGCCACGGTCACCGTTGCCTCAGACTGCGAGTCGTCGATAAGATAATCGACGAGCGAGCCAAACAGATGGTGCCAACTGATGATGTCCACCTCGGCAATGAGCGCATCTGTGTTGGTGGCAAATGCCACGTTGACCTTCCGTCCGTGTGCTTTTTCCTTACTGTCTTCTGTCAGCAGTCTCAGGTAAGCCACCGTATCGACGGCCACCGGTGGCTCCGCAGGGGATGTGTCTTGTCCGTCGTCGACATTCAGCTTCCGATACACCAGCGTAGCCAACTGCCCGGACTCCCGCCTCACGGTGTCCCACTCGCGTCGGGCTTTCATCTCCCCGCCCGTCGTGGGAGTGTTAGCAGCGAGCATTGTGCTGGCCGTTGCCATCAGGGTGCGCAGATGGTGGTTAAGGCGCTGGGCCAACTGCGAGTAGAACGTAGACTTGGCGTGAACCTGCTCCAGTATCTTCGCCTTCTCACGCTGCTCCTGACGCAGTCGCCGGCGCACACGCCAGAAGTTCCACCCCCAGCAACACAGTGCCACAATAATCAGGACATACACCGCCTTTGCCCACGGGCTGAGATACCAGGGTGGCAGGATATGCACGTCGAAGCCATAGACTTCTTCTGCCGGATTTCCATTGCTGTCAAGCGCTCTCACCTCCAGGCGATAATCTCCGTATGGCAATCCGTTGTAGGCAATGCGTCCGTTTTCGGAATCCAGTGCTGTCCATCCCTTGTCGTGTCCTTCGAGACGATAGACATAAAGTGCCGAGGGATGATCGGCATAAGGGATGTCAGTCAGACAAAAGGACACGGTGCTCTCACTGTGGCTCAGAGTGACGCTGCCGGCATAAGACAGATTGCATCCGGACGGATTGTAGAGTCTGCCATTGACATAGAGTGCGGCCAGAGAAACAGGTTCCTGGGCTGAGACCCTTGTCAGGCGAGCGGCTTCAACCCGATAAAAGCCGTCGCTGCCAGCCAGACAGACCATACCGTCGCGTGGGCTGTAGTTTGCGGCAAGCACATCGGCCGAAGGCAGACGGTAGTTGACATTGTCGCCTTTGCTACCGATGATGCGGCACACGCTGCCGGTGATGACCCACATACGGTCGCCCACCGGACAGATCGTCGACACCCGTCCCTCTGGACCGTCGTCGTGAAAGCTGATGGTATGCGGAGGCTGTGTCGGCGAAGTAAAGATGTCCACGCCTCCGTCATATCCGGCCCAGAGCCGTCCCCGCACGTCCGTGACGATGAAGTTATAGGTTCTGCCAGACTTCACGGGGACAGCCTTGCTCTGTCCGTGAGGCACACAGGCCAGTCCCATGTCATAGAAGAGTGCCCAAATGTTATCCCCGGTGCCGATTGCCAGTTGTCCGACATGTATGCCAGGCAGACCGTCGGCTATAGACAGATGACGGTCTGCCACACAATAGCCGCCGGAGGCCAACAGCCTCTGCTTGGAAATGATGAAGATGCCACCCATGTACGACGCTATCCACAGCCGGTGCTGTCGGTCCATCACGATGTCATAGGCCCATGTAGTGGTGTACTTGCCCGAGGCATCCGCCACGATGAAGTTGCGGAACTGCCCGGTGGCGGGGTCATAGCAGTTGATGCCGTGGTCGGTAGCCACCCACAGTGTGCCGTCGGCATCCTGATAGATCTTCCTCACACGGTTGTGCGAGAGAGGATAGACAGCGTCGTCCTGCCGATACCAGGCCACGTTGCTGTAACCGTCGCCCTGTGCGCGGAAGCGGAGTATGCCGTCAGTACCGCCTGCCCAGTTATAACCCTCACGATCCTGAAAGAAGGCATGCAGTCTGTTGCCATCGCCACTATTGGTGATGTCGCTGATGGGCACCCATTGGAAAAAGCTGTTTCCGGTCAACAGCGAGAGGCCGTTGTCGGTGCCCAGCCAGAGATTGTCCCATCGGTCGCGGAAGAGTGTCCATACGATGTTGTTGGCGATCGTCGACGGATAGCGCGCGTCGTGACCATAGCGTGTGACATCATTCTCGCCCCGATAGGCATAAAGTCCGTTATCTGTACCGATAAAGAGGGTGCCATCAGCTTTCAGGGAGAAGGTCTTCACCGAGTTGCCACGAAGTGCTTTTTCCTCCACAACACGCCCTTGCCGGAAGGCAAAGAGCGCTCCTTCCGTCCCCAACCACACACACTTCCGGCGGCTGTCGCGTATCATAGCGTTGACAAGGGGTTGACGACCTGCTCTGAGGAGGACGCGTTGCACCCGGTCTCGCAGTGTATAGAGTCCGTCGAGCGTACCAACCATCACGGTGCTCCGGTCGGCCAACAGCGAGTAGACTGCCGAGGTGATGCCCTTGACGCGGCGCACGCCCTGATGGTCATAGACAAAGAGTCCCGATGCGGCACCGATATACATTCGCCGTCCCACAGTCAGCAGTGTCCTTATGTCTTTGGGCGACTTGGCAACACGCTCATAAACGTTGCGCCGAATGTCATAGACAAGCAAACCATTATCGGCTCCGAGATAGAGTCGCTGCCCACTACGGAGAATACAGTGCACACGGCTTTCGGTAAATGTGTGGGGACGGTAGTGGGGATAGCACTGGTAACCGTCGAAACTATAGAGTCCCCGCTCTGTACCCAACCATACGATTCCCTGCCCGTCCTGCTCGACGGCTAGAATTGTCGACGCGTCGGACAGAGCGTAGTTGTTGAACCGCAAAGGCTGGGCATCGATATGAAGTGGGGCCAGCATGGTCAGTAACGCGACGGCTGCATATATATATAATAAGGTGTAGTGCCTCTTCAATTGTAAGTGTAGCATAAGATAAGTTATTAGATAACTGCAAAAGTACTAAAAAGACAAGTAAAAACAGCATCCTTGTCCATTTTCTACCCTCTTTTGTCTAAAATAACATCCCCTCACAAGGCTAAGAAGCCTAACTTTGCAGCTGAAAACATCTAAGCACTAATAACATTTTTAATCAGAACCTAAATGAAGAACAACAACAAGACATTGCCCAAATGGCTGTTTGTGTCATTGACGGGTTGTATGCTGACGCTGCCGCAGAGTGCATTGGGTCAGGGAAAGACCATCACAGGTAGCGTGGTCGATGCCGACGATGGCAGTCCGCTCATGGGCGCCACCATCACCGTAGCCGGCAGTAAAGACGGTACCATCACCGACATGGACGGTAATTTCAAGATGACCGTCAACGGACAGCCTCATCGTCTGAGCGTCTCATACCTCGGATATGACACCCAACAGGTAACCGTCACCAACGGCACGATCGTGGTGAAATTGCGCAGCTCACAGCGTAGCCTGAACGAAGTGGTCGTCGTGGGCTATGGTACCACACGCCGCAGCGATCTGACCGGGTCGGTATCTACCGTACAATCGAAGGATTTCAACAAGGGACTGGTGAGCAGCCCGGAGCAACTCATCAACGGCAAAGTGGCCGGTGTGCAGATCATGTCCAACAGCGGTTCGGCCACTGCCGGTTCCACCATCCGCATCCGTGGCGGCGCCTCGCTCAATGCCAGCAACGACCCGCTCATCGTGCTCGACGGCATCCCCTTGGAGCAAGGCGGCATCTCGGGCAATGGCAGCAACTTCCTGAGTCTGATCAACCCCAATGATATCGAGAGCATGACGGTGCTGAAAGATGCTTCGTCTACCGCCATCTATGGTTCACGCGCTTCCAATGGTGTGATCATCATCACAACCAAGAAAGGAGCCAAGGGAAAACTGCATATCAACTTCAACACGACCAACAGCTTGCAGACCCGTACACGCATGGTCGACATGATGGATCGCAGCGAGTTTGTCAACACCATCAACAGCCAAGGCACAGCTGCGCAAAAGGCACTGCTCGGCACCGCTGACACTGACTGGAACGACCAGGTCTACCACACAGCCTATGGCACCGACAACAACCTGAGCCTCTCGGGCACGGCAGGCTTCCTGCCCTTCCGTGTGTCCACGGGATTCTATAGCCAGGACGGCCTCGTGCGCAAGGACAATGCCAAGCGCTGGACAGGCAACGTGGTGCTCAACCCCTCGTTCTTCCAGGACCACCTAAAGCTGACGCTCAACGTCAAGGGTACCTATAATAAGAACAGCTTCTACAATGGCAGTGCCATCTGGGCCGCCGCCGCCTTCAACCCCACCCTGCCCATCTACTCCGACAATACGACGTATGGTGGATACAACGAAGCACTCGATGCTGCGGGCGTGCCGGTCAACGGTGGTGTGTGCAATCCACGTGGCCTAGTCGAGCAGTATGACTCACGCTCAACGGTGAAGCGACTCATCGGCAGCTTCGATGTCGACTATCAACTGCATTTCTTCCCCGATGTCAAACTCCATGCCACCATCGGAACCGACATCGCACGCGGCGAAGGTACGGTCTACGTCCCCACCACGGCAGCGTCGAACTTCTCCACTCAGGGACTGGACTACAAGTATGGTCCGCAGAAAAACACCAACCAGCTGATGACGCTCTATGCCAACTACAGCCACTACTTCGAACCAGCACGAAGCAATGTGGAGCTGACGGCGGGCTACGATTATCAGTACTGGAAGAGTACCACACCGATGTACGAGACCCGCAATGCCGAGGGCAACACACTCTCCACTGTCAAGGCGAGCGACTATCGCCATGTGCTGAAATCATACTATGGCCGTCTGAACTATTCCTTCGACGGACGCTACCTGCTCACGGCAACCATCCGCCGCGACGGCACCTCGCGCTTCTCCCGCGACACACGCTGGGGAACCTTCCCCTCAGTAGCACTGGGATGGACGATGACACAAGAGAAATGGCTGAGGGACAACAAGGTGCTCAGCAATCTGAAACTGCGCGCCAGCTATGGTGTGACAGGACAGCAGGACGGCATCGGCAACTATAACTATCTGCCGGTCTACACCCAAAGCGTTACTGGTGCTGAGGCGATGATGAACGGGGAGTATATCCTCACCTATCGGCCTGAAGCATACGTGGAGAATCTGAAATGGGAAACCACCAAGTCATGGGACTTCGGTCTGGACTTCGGATTCCTCAACAACCGCATCACAGGTAGCCTGGACTACTACACCCGCAAGACCGAGGACTTGCTGGCCACCGTGCCATCGGCTGCGGGTACCAACTTCGCCAAGAGCATCCTGACCAATGTCGGCAATGTAGACTCACACGGACTGGAGGCTTCGCTCAATGTCACGCCCATCCAGACCAAGGACTGGCAGTGGGACGTGAGCTACAACATCACGTGGGAGAAGATGAAGGTGAAGAACCTCTCGCTCGTCAAAGGCACTCAGGCCACCAACGTGCTCGTGGGACCCAGCATCGATTCCTATCAGTTCCAAGTGCTCTCCGAGGGCTATGAACCCTATATGTTCTATCTCTATCACCAACTCTACGACCCCGCCACGGGCAAACCTATCGAGGGTGCCTATGCCGATCTCAATGGGGATGGAGTCATCAACTCCGAGGACCGCTACCGCTATAAGTCGCCCGCTCCCGACGTGATGATGGGATTGAGCACCTCACTGCGCTGGCGCTCGCTGACACTGAGCACCTCGCTGCGCGCCAACATCGGCAACTATGTCTATAACGGCATGGCCATGAACACCGGCGCCTGGGAGACGGTGAGCTACAACGCCTATCAGTTGAACAATCTGAACCGCAGTTTCCTGGCTACAGGCTTCCAGACCCGTCAGCACTTGTCCGACTACTATGTCGAGAACGCTTCGTTCTTAAAGATGGACAACCTGTCGCTGAGCTATGACTTCGGCAAGGTGAGTCGCTGGATCTCCAATCTGACTGTGTCAGCCCTCGTACAGAACGTGTTCACCATCACCAACTATGATGGTGTGGATCCCGAGGTGCCCAACGGCATGGACAGCAGCTTCTATCCCCGGCCGAGAACCTATTCACTTAGCATCGGACTACAATTCTAAACACTCTCAACCATGAAAAAAACATCTATTATCAGCCACATACTTCTGGCCGGTGCTCTGTCGGTCTCGCTCTCAGCGTGCACGGAAAGCCTCGACCAGTATCCCCACACAGAGACTACCTCAAAAGAGGTGTACAACTCCATGGAGAACTACCGTGCCGTACTGGGTAAGATATACACCTCCATGACCACCACCGGCCAAGGCAAGGGCGGTGACAACCCCGACCTGTCAAGCAATGAGGGACAGGACTACATGCGCGACTTCTTCAACCTTCAGGAAGACGGCACCGACGAGGTGGCCTCGACCTGGCTCTCGGGTGACAAGACCGGCGACCTGACCTATCTGTCATGGGACGCCAACGACCCGTGGGTGTCGGACATGTATTATCGCATCTATTACAACATCACGCTGTGCAACGAGTTCCTGCGTCATTGCTCTACCGAGACAATCGCTGCTGCCAGCGGCGCCGACCAGGACAACCTGCGCCACTACCGTGCCGAGGCCCGGTTCATGCGTGCACTGTTCTATTATCATGCGCTCGATCTGTTCCGCTACATCCCCTTTGTCACCGAGAACGATCCTGTGGGCAGCTTCACGCCACCGCGCTATGAGCCTCAGCAGACCTTCGACTATATCGAGAGTGAACTGAAAGACTGCGTCACCGACCTCTACCCCGCCAGTGAGTGTCCTTACGGACGTGCCTCGCAAGGTGCCGCCTACACGTTGCTCGCCCGTCTTTACCTCAACGCCGAAGTGTACACCGGCAAGCAGAAGTACACGGAGTGCATCCAGGCCTGCAACAAAGCCATCGCACAGGGCTATAAGCTCCACAGCGACTACGCCAAGCTCTTCAACGCCGACAACGACAAGCGCACCGATGAAATCATCTTCGCACTGCCCGTCGACGCCAAGCACACGGTGACATGGGGCACAACCACCTACATCATCTGCGGTGAACTGGGCAACACCTCGGCCGACCTCAATCCCGCTGACTATGGCGTGACGAAGGCATGGGGCATGTTCCGCTCACGTGGCGAACTGACTTCTAAGTTTGCCGACGGCGACAAGCGCTTCATGTTCTTCACCAAGGGTCAGAGTCAGTATCTCGACAAGGTGGACGACCAGACACAGGGATACTTCCCCACAAAATGGACCAATCTGACCGACGACGGACAGCAGGCCTCCAACACAGCCGACGGTGGCGTGAACACCGACTTCCCGCTCTTCCGTCTGGCTGATGTCTACCTGATGTATGCCGAGGCGGTGGTGCGCGGAGGACAAGGCGGCACCCTCGACCAGGCCCTCGCCTATGTCAACGCTTTGCGCGAGCGCGCATACGGCAATAAGAGCGGAAACATCAAGGTCAACGAGCTGACCACTGACTTCCTGCTCGACGAGCGTGCACGCGAACTCTATCTGGAATGCCAGCGCCGTACCGACCTCATCCGCTTCGGTGCCTTCACCACGTCGAAATACCTGTGGCAATGGAAGGGCGGCACCAAGGAGGGAATGGCCGTAGACAGCAAGTACAACATCTACCCCATCCCGACAACCGACCTCACGGCCAATCCCAACCTGAATAACGAAAACTATTGATCACAACACACCATGAACAAGCTATTATATCGTTTCATCGTCCTGTCGACTATTCTGTTCAGCCTGTGGGGCTGCAACAAGGACGGGGACCTCATCTATCTCAATGGATTCGGCTCTTCTTCGCTCGTAGCCTCCACCGACGAGGTACCGCTGTCGGTTGGTAACAAGGACAAGATTGTACTGTCACTGGCCTGGAAAAACCCCGACCTGTTGTCGTCAGACTCTACCAAAACGGCTGCCGACGGCCTGCTGAAAACCTATCTGCAAGTGGCTCCCAACGACAACTTTGAGCACTGCTCACAGACCACAGTGACCAACCTCTCCAAGGCTTACACGGGAGCAGACCTGAACAGTCTGGCGAAAGGTCTCGGACTGACACCCGACACCGAGGCACCGCTCTACTTCCGCATCATGTCGAAAGAGGGCGACAACATGACGCCGTCCTACAGCAATGTGTGCAAAGTAATGGTCACGCCCTACACCATCCACATGAACAGCGTCAACGTACTCAACAAGGACAAGACCGATGTCATCGCACAACTGTTCTCTCCCTCGGAGAATGGCATCTACACCGGCTACATGAAGGCCTCGGCCTGGCTCAACTGCTGGTTCCAGGAGAAGGACGGCACACTGTGGGGCAACTATGGTGTCGGCGGTCACGAGTTTGAGCTCTCTGATGCTTCCGACGCATGGAACTGCTGGTTTGCCGACGGCAAGGGCGACTGGTTTGTCACGGTCGACACGAAGAGCAAGACATGGAGTGCCGCCAACATCATAACCGTGAAAGTAAACGGCACCGAACTGACCTACGACAGTTCTACCGACTCATGGAGTGCTGTGATGAAAGTGGACGACAACACCACACTCTCTGCCAAAGCTGATGCCAAGGAATACAACACCGAGACCCGCACTTCGACTTCGAAGGACATCAGCCTCACGCTGGCTGACACCACACTCGCCAAAGGTGGCACCTACACCGTGACGCTCGCCATCCAGGCCGCTGATGCACAGTTCCACTTCTCTGTGGTGGAAGGTGAGAAAAAACCGGAAGAGAAACCAGAGACACCGCTGCCCGCCACACTCGCCATGTACACCAAAGACGGCAGCACCCAGATCGCCACGCTCAATCAAACGGCAACGAAGGGTGTGTACACCGGTACCTATAAAGCCACGCAGTGGGAGAACTTCAAATTCGTGGACACGGAAAACAACATCTGGTATGGCTCTGACCCCAGCAATCTGTTCACCCTATCTTCAGCAGAGGATGCCTGGAACATCTGGTTCAAAGATGATTTCGAGTCTGGAACAACGCTGACCGTCACCGCCAACCTCAACACGATGACGTGGAGCTACAGCAAATAGTTTTCCATATCAAAGATAATAAATCCTCAATAACAAACATATATAATAAAGAGTAAACATGAAAAAGATAGATTTCATCAAGACGGCCGCTGCCGCTCTGCTCAGTCTGTTTGCCATCTCACTCTCGGCATGCAGCGATGACGACACGGTAGGCGCACAACAGGCAAAGACCTACGACATGACAGGCTTTGCCAAAGGGGCCGATGTGAGCTGGCTGACCGAGATGGAGGCCAACGACATCGCCTTCTATGACTCGACCGGACGAAAGGACGACTGCATGAAGATCCTGCGGTCGATGGGTATGAACGCCATCCGACTGCGCGTCTGGGTGGACCCCTCCGACGGGTGGTGTGGCCAACAAGACATGGTGGCCAAAGCTGCCCGCGCCCACAACCTCGGCATGAGACTGATGATCGACTTCCACTATTCCGACTCATGGGCTGACCCCAGTAAGCAGAATATTCCTGCCGCCTGGAAGAACTACACGCTGGACGAGATGAAACAAGCCGTAGCCAACCATACCAAGACCGTGCTGGAAGCTCTGAAAAAGGCTGGCATCGACAGCGTGGAATGGGTGCAGGTAGGCAACGAGACCACAACGGGCATGCTTTGGCCGATGGGTAAAGCATCGGACGGCAACTTTGCAAACTTCGCCCAACTGGTCAATGCCGGGTATGATGCCGCCAAGGAAGTGTACCCCAAGACCAAGGTCATCGTGCATGTGGACCAGGGCAACAAGCTCGGCAAGTTCACATGGCTCTTCAACGGTCTGAAAGCCGCAGGAGGCAAATGGGATGTCATCGGCATGAGCCTCTATCCCGACGACAGCGACTGGGCTAGCGAAGTGGACGACTGTCTCGCCAACATGACCACGCTGAAGCAAACCTATGGCACGGACGTGATTGCCAGCGAGATCGGCATGCCCTGGGATTCACCTGTTGCTGCCGACTGTCTGGAGCGGTTTGTCAGCGGTGCCAAGAAGGTCGCTGCCTGCGAGGGTGTCTTCTATTGGGAGCCGGAATGCTACAATGGTTGGAAGCAATATGGCAAAGGTGCTTTCGACAACAGCGGAAAACCCACCAAGGCGCTCAACGCTTTCAGATGATGTAAACGACGCTTAACACGAAATGGGGGCTGCGGACAGGCATTGTCCACAGCTCCCATAGATTCTAACAGATAAAACGATAACATGAAACGATTCCCCATCCTCTTTTTGTCCTTGTTGGCCACCGCGCCCTCTATGGCTCTCGCCAAGAGCAGCGTCACAAGTCAGCACCAGGAAATCAATTTGCAAAACGGCTGGTTCTTCTCACGCGACAGCCTGAACTGGACGGCAGTATCCATTCCCCACGATTGGGCTATCAGCGGTCCCTTTGACAAGAAATGGGACTTGCAGTATGTGGCTATCACACAGAACGGCGAGAAAGAGAAAAGCGAGAAGTCGGGACGATCGGGCGCACTGCCTTGGATAGGCCGCGGCTTCTACCGACGCACACTGACCGTACCGAAGGACGCTGCTCACGCCTACTTGCAATTCGACGGTGCCATGAGCGAGCCCCACGTCTATGTCAATGGCAAGCTGGCAGGATGGTGGGCCTATGGCTACAACGCTTTCCGCATTGACATCACACCTTATCTCAACAAGGGGCGAAACAACGAGGTCGTCGTCAGTCTCAACAACCGTGAGGAGAGCAGTCGATGGTATCCCGGTGGCGGCATCTACCGCCCCGTCAGCCTGGTAGTCACAGGCAAGACACGCCTCGATCCGTGGCAGGCCTTCCTCTATACCCAGCAGGCTGACTCGGCGCAGGCGGTCGTGAACTACACCGACAGCATCATGGGAGGACAGGGAGAGCAGTTGCGCGAGCGCGTCTCGCTCTACGCGCCCAGTGGGCGTCTCGCCGCACAGGCAGAAGCTCCCGTGGGTAAAGATGGGCGCGTCAGCCTGAGTATGAAGGTGGACAAGCCACTTCTGTGGTCACCCGAGACCCCAGCGCTCTACCGCGCCGAGATAGAACTCATCAAAGGCAAGGGACGCCGCACCGTCGTCGTGGACAAGCGCAGCATGAAGACGGGCATACGCACGATCGCCTTCTCGCGTGAGCACGGCTTCCAGCTCAATGGCGTGAGCCGCAAGTTCCAAGGTGTCTGCCTGCACCACGACCTCGGGCCGCTCGGCGCTGCCGTCAACAAGGCTGCGCTCATCCGTCAGGTGAAGATTCTCAAGGACATGGGCTGCGACGCGATCCGCACATCGCACAACATGCCGTCGACGATGCAGATGGAGGTCTACGACTCGCTCGGCATGATGGTCATGGCCGAGAGCTTCGACATGTGGCGCTATCCTAAGTGCAAGAACGGCTATGCCCGCTTCTTCGACAAGTGGGCCGACAAAGACATCGAGCACCTCGTGCTCAACCACCGCAACCATCCCTCGCTGGTGATGTACTCCATCGGCAACGAGATTCCCGAGCAGTGGAGTCAGGAGGGCGTGACGATTTCACGCCGTCTGCAGGCCATCTGCCACCGGCTCGACCCCACACGCAAGGTGACCCAGGGCATGGACCGTGCTGAGGACGCGCTGAAGTCAGGCTTCGCTCAGGTGATGGACATCCCGGGATTTAACTACCGCGTGTATAAATACGACCGTAACATCTCGCAGTTGCCGCAAGGTTTTCTCCTCGGCAGTGAGACCGCTTCGACGGTGAGCAGCCGTGGCGTGTATAAGTTCCCTGTTACCGTATCAGACAAGAACGTCTATCCCGACGGACAATGCTCGGGCTACGACACAGAGTACTGCCCGTGGAGCAACCTGCCCGAGAGCGACTTCATGGCGCAGGACGACAAGGACTACACCATCGGACAGTTTGTCTGGACTGGCTTCGACTATCTTGGCGAGCCCACGCCCTATGACAGCTACTGGCCGTCGCGCAGCAGCTATTTCGGCATCTGTGACCTTGCCGGACTACCCAAGGACCGCTACTATCTCTATCGCTCGGTATGGAACCGCCACGACCACACCATCCATTTGCTGCCCCACTGGACGTGGCCGGGACGCGAAGGCAAGGTGACACCGGTGATGTGCTACACCGACTATGACGAAGCTGAGCTCTTCGTCAACGGCAAGAGTCAGGGCCGCCGCCACAAGACAGGACGCATGTCGGTGTCAGCGACAGCGGGAAAGCTCATCGAGAATATGGACAAGAAATTGGTAGACAGCCTGCTCTCGCGCTATCGCCTCGTTTGGGACAACGTGGTCTATGAGCCGGGCGAGCTGAAGGTAGTCGTCTATGACAAGAACGGAAAGGCCGCCGGAGAGGAAACGGTGCATACTGCCGGTGCTCCCGCAGCGCTTCGCCTTACTGCCGACAAGCAAATGCTCGCGGCCGATGGCAATGACCTGAGCTACATCACCGTGGCGCTGACCGACAAAGACGGCAACATCTGTCCCGACGCTGCCGACGACATCCGTGTGGAAGTCTCGGGCGCCGGAACCTTCCAGGGCATCTGCAATGGTGACGCCACTTCACTGGAACGGTTCACCGAGCCTCACATGCATCTCTTCCACGGCATGCTCGTGGCCACCGTCCGGAGCGGACACAAGCCGGGAACTATCACGGTGAAGATCAGCATGGCAAGCGGCATCAGCCAAACCATCAGCATCGCCGTGAAGTAAAACCATCGGTGATACAACCCATAAGGGCGAAAAGCGGTGCACTGGATATTTTCTGTGGAACATGGTGAGAGGAAATATAAATCTTTATACTGTCTTTATCACCTTGGCATTTACAAAAGGAAACGGAACAGAGAAAAGAAAATCAAGGCCATGCTTGTGCTCCCAATGGAGCAATGGGTCTAAAGCTATGGGGTAGTCTTGCGAGCTAGCTCGCCGCCTACCCCATAGCTTTAGCCCCACACCTTCGGTGTCAAGCCTGTCCATGACGAAAATCGCTAAAGCGTAAAATTGCGCGGAGTGCATAAAATAGAGCAGCCGATATCCTCTGATCAGAGCATTCTCAATAGTATGTGAGCAGAAGTAGGAGATGCTCTATTTTATGTCCGAAGGACAATTTTATGCCTTGGCAATTTTCGTCATAGGCAGGCTTTTAACCCCGTCAGGGGTGGTGTGGAAGTGATGGGGCAGACTGCGAGCTTGCTCGCAAAGGCTGCCCCATCACTTCCACACCATAGCTCCATCGTGAGCTAAAGCCTGCCTATGACTATTTTCCTTGAGTTTGGACCTCTATAACCAATTATAGATTCGTAACCAGAGAAGATTACAAATATCGGCCCACTGGAAATATCCAGTGCGCCAGAAAAGCATCAGATCCTGACGCTTTTCGCATTTTCGTTTGCAGATATAGCGTAAAACTCGTATATTTGCAGCAAGAAGCAAAGTAAAGCGAAACAAAGATGAAATACCCGATAGGAATACAGGATTTT
>CAMCBZ010000006.1 GCA_945873145.1 uncultured Prevotella sp. | reverse complement strand
GAGATGCTCAGGAGTCTCGTGGGCTCGGAGATGTGTATAAGAGACAGGTTGTTGTTATATGGTCAGGATGGATGATGTTTACAGTCCCAGTCCTTTCAGCGCCTTTCCTGCAGCCTTGTTGACGGCGTCGTTGGCTTTGTTGGCAGCCTTGTTGACTTTCTCAGCGGCTTTGCTTTGTGCTTTGGTCACAGCCTCGTTGGCTTTGGAAGCAGCTTTGTTGGCCTCCTCGTTGACCTTGTTCTCAGCTGCGGTCTTGGCATTGTTGACGGCCTGGTTGGCAGCCTGCTCAGCAGCAGCCTTGGCTGTGGCGGGAGCGGCATCGATGGCGGCTTTGGCAGCGGCGGGGGCATTCTTCAGCACAGCAGCGGCAGTTTCAGCGGTGGCAGCAGCGGCGGCACCCTTCTGCAGATATGGAGAAGCGAGGTTCACGACATCTTGGGCGACAGCCTTTTTGGCTTCGTCGGCGGTAGTGGCTGCTGTCGTGGGCAGGTTCTCAATGTTGTTGATCAGGTCGGCGATAGTTGTGTTGTTAGTGGCTACGCTCTTCAATGCCTGCTCGTTGTCCTTGACGAATTTCTTGATGGCGGCACCGTAAGTCTTGGCATCATCGAGCTTACCGGCATTGACCAGTGTCTTGTAGGTGGTAGCCAGGTCTGCTAATGCTGTGGTCACCTGCTTGGGATCTTTCTTTCCAATGGCGCTTGTTGCCTGAGCGGTCAGCGCGTTGAGTGTGGACTTGGTCTCAGGAGCAAGAGCTGTGGTGTCTACCTGCTCCGTACTGTCGGCAGTTGCCGTTGAGTCTGTAGCCTCGGCAGCAGACTTTGTCTTGCTACCTCCGCAGCTGGCAAACAGCATTGCAGCTACGGCCATGACTAATACAATGTTCTTTTTCATGATTTTGATTGTTGAAAAGTGATTAATATTCTATGTTTAAGACTTGTCATTCCTCATAGTCATCGAGTACTTTCTTCATCCTTGCACGACCGATGGCGATGAGACGCTCGGATTTGTCGTAATCAGAACCGCTGAACCTGCGCATGGGGATGTCCAGGAGAATATCAGGAGGGCAGAGTCTGAGCATGAGCTGCGCGTTTTGGTGGATCATGATGCTGGCGGTACGGTTCAACAATGTGAAGTAGTTGAAGTCGAGTTTCAGTCCGTTAGGCACGATGCGCTTGAGCAGTTGCAGGGTGCGTGAGGATGCCATACGCTGACGTTCGGCGGTGCGTTTCAGTTCCAATTCTCCCTCATAGTCATGTCCGCAGACGTTGACGGCCACGAGCAGATCGCCTTTATGTCGCTCCACGCGGTTGAGAGGCAGAGGATTGGTAGTGCCTCCGTCGATGAGCAACTTGTCGCCGAGGTGCATGGGCTCGAAGTAGGCAGGCAGAGAGATGCTCGCGCGTATGGCTTCATAGAGGGAGCCGTGGCGGAAGACCACCTCGTGGCCGCTTTCCCAGTCTGTGGAGATGGCGGCATAAGGAATGGGCAGCGTGTCGATGTCGGTATCTGGGACAATGGTCTTGAGCGTGTCGATGATGCGCTTGCCTTTGACCAGATGGTCCAAGCTGGGCGAATAGTCCGTGAGTTCCCGAATCTTTCGTTTGTCGATCGTCTGCATCCATGAGCGGTAGGTCTCGAGGTTCCCGGTTGCATACATGCCGGCGACGAGGGCTCCCATCGACGTTCCTGCTATGGAGCGGATGTGGTAGCCACGGTCAAGAAGTTCTTCGATGGCACCTATGTGTGCCAAACCGCGCGCGCCTCCACTGGAGAGCACAAGCGCCACGTCCTTCTTCCGGCCACGTATGCGACGGATGACGGTATCCTTCACTTCTGTGAATAAATTGAGCAGGTTGCTGCTTTCTGTACTCTCTGTCATGCTTGCTGTTGTTTCTTTCTTTGGCTTTTATGATGACGAAATCGTTTGTTTGCGTCTATTCCTTGATCTTCCACTCATCGATACAGCGGTGTTCGCGCGAGAAGTTAACACCGATCTTCACAATCTTGCGGCCGTCGGTGGCAAAGGGCTTGGCGTAGCCTTTGTCCTCAATCTGCTGCAAGGCGGTGTCCGCACTTTGGTCGTATTTGAACTCAAAGATATAGATGTAATCCTTTGTCTTCACGATCATGTCGATGCGACCATCGGAAATCGTGCGCTCCACCTCGGTGTAGAAGCCGAGCAATTTCGTGACGATGTAGAATGCATTTTGGAAATACAGTTCAGCGTTGCCTACAATCTTGTAGTCCGTGTCGGCGAAGAGCACCTGCATGCGCTTCATAAATTCCTCAGGCTTACCGTTGCGTAGGGCAAGCACAAAGTTGCGGACATACATCGGCGCTCCCTCGCTGCCGGTATGAGCATAGAAGGGTAGAAGATAGTTGGCGAAGCCCTCTTCCACCTCTTCATTGGGAAAGCCGAGTGTATAAACCTTGAACTCCTCGTCGTAGTCCTTGATCGTCAGATAACCGCTTTGGTAGATGACGGGGATAGGATTGCGGTCCATGGCATCGATGGAGTTGAGCATGTCCGCAGATACCTGTTGCTGCGTGAGGTCAGGAAGATAGAAATTCTCTCGTTGCAACAGTTGCACGAGGAACGTCGGCGTGCCTGTCTCAAACCAAAAGCTGCCGAACTTATTGGCGCGGAAAGTGCTCAGAAGACTGAAAGGATTATAGACTCCCGTGCCATATTCGACGAAATGATAGCCGTCGTAGCGCTTCTTTAGTCGTGCGCAAGCCTCCTCGTAGCTGATGTCGTAGCGGTCGGCGAGTTTCTGGATGCCCTCTTCGAAATAGCGGTGCATCTCTTCCTCTGTGATGCCGCAGAGCGTTTCGTAGCTCTCGTCCATGGAGATGTCGGTCAGATTGTTCAAATCTGAGAACACGCTGACCTTTCCAAACTTCGTCACGCCGGTGAGAAGAGCGAAGCGGATGTATCTGTCCTGCGTCTTCAGCGCGCCATAGAAGGCTTTCAACGTATTGCGAAAGATAGTTTGCAACTTGTTGTTGTTGATGGCCTGCAACATAGGTTTGTCGTATTCATCGACAAGGATCACGACTGGTTTCCCCGTTTTTGTGGCTACTCGACTGATGATGCCTTCAAATCGCTGGCCAAACGTGACCTCATTGGGATTCCTTCCATATTGCTGTTCCCAATGGGAGAGAAAGAGGTTCAGACGGCTTTCCAATACTTCCTCTGAATCATATTTGTCGGTGTTGAGATCAAGATACAGCACTGGATAAACCGTCCAGTCCTTCTCAAGCTTATCGATGTCTAAGCCATGAAACAGCTCCCGCTTGCCGCTAAAGTAGGCAGCAAGTGTGGACATGAGCAGCGATTTCCCAAATCTGCGTGGGCGGCTCAGGAAATAATAAGTCCCCTCATGCACGAGCTTGTATATGAGTTCTGTCTTATCAACATACTCATATCCATTGCTTCGTAGGCTTTCAAAGTCCTGTATTCCTATGGGATATTTCATGGCTTAAATCTTTTTGTTGATGACTCAAGACGTTCTCGTCCTTGCAAAGCTACAAAAAATATTTTATGTAGCAAACGTTTCGTAGTGCTTTTAGAATAATAAAAGGTAATTATGGAAACATGTGATAGAATAGAAGAAAAGAAGAAAAATAAAAAAGCATGAGACTTGCTGATGATAACAAGTCCCATGCTTCTAATAGGATGAATTCCGATTCCTTGTGGAGGGGAATTGAAGCTTATTTCTTGATATTGGCATCCTGCAGTCCGTAGTGCTTCTTCTTATCCACGGCAATCAGCAGGAGTGAGATGATGACAGCGGCCACACCGAAACCACAGAAGATGCTCATGCTCGTTGTGTAGCTCGGATCTGCACCGTTGACCTTACCGATGAACATAGGTACGAGAGCCAGTCCAATGTTCTGAATATAGAAGATGATGGCATAGGCAGAGCCCAAAAGCTTCATCGGGATGATCTTGGGAACGCTCGGCCACATGGCTGATGGTACCAAGGAGAAGGCGACACCTAAGATGATCATGATGATCACGGCAAACCAACCATAGGGCAGGATGTGGATAGCAAAGATGAAGTGCACGGCAGCCAACATGGTCGAGCCGATGAGCATCAGCGTTGCGCCCTTGCCGATACGGTCGTAGAGTGAGCCGAAGAGCGGAGTCAGCAGGATGGTGCCGAAGGGAATCAGACCCGGAATGATGCCGGCCATATCCTCAGGAACACCGTAGTTGGCGATCATCAGTTTGGTTGCGAACTTCAAGAAGGGGAAGACACCGCTATAGAACAGCAGGCAGAGGAGACAGATGCACCAGAAGCCTGGGTTGGAGAAGATGTACTTCAGGTCGCGGAAGTGGAAGTCGTCGTCAGACTCCTCGTCGAGCGTCTCTTTCTCTTTCTCGAACTCTTTCTCGCCCTTAGCTTCCTCTACACTCTTGTCAAGCTTCTTGTCCATGACCGTGTAAACGATGAAGGACAGGAAACCAATCACCAACAGCACCAGACCGAGGAGCACGGGAGCACCCACCTTACCGCCGAAAGCCTTGGCAAAGGGCAATGAGCCCATCATGGCACCTGCCGTTCCCAGACGGGCGAGGGCTACCTGAATGCCCATGGCGAGCGCAAGCTCGTGACCGGTGAACCACTTCGTGATGATCTTCGACACGGTGATTCCGCAGATCTCGCAGCCTACGCCGAAGATGGCAAAGCCCAATGAGGCTACTGCCGCAGACATGGGCAGGGAGAAGTTGACAAAGCTCAGGGTGAAACGACTATCGCCGAAGTCACCTGTCACGCCATAGTATTTAATGAACACGCCAATCACCATCAAACCGCAAGCCATGATTCCTGTGAAGCGAATCCCCATCTTGTCGAGGATGATGCCGCCGAAGAACAGCATGAGCAGGAATACGTTGATGAGACCGTAACTGCCTGCAAAGAAGCCATAGTCGTCTGAGGTCCAACCCAGACCACCGGCTGCTACGGGCTTGTCAAGAAGTACTTCCAGCGGCGACATCACGTCGGTGATGAAGTAACCGGTCATCATGGTGAACGCGACAATGAAAAGGGCTGTCCAACGGGCACCCTTGCTGTCGCTGAGAATACGTTGAAGTTTTTCTGTCATAATGGAATTCTCTCTTTTTTCCTGAATCCGTGAAAGAGGCGAGCGCTTCTTTCACGGATACCTTTTTATTTGTCTTTTGTATGATTGCGATTTATTTCTTATCTTTCAACCAGCGGTCGAGCCAGTTGAAGAACGTGCGTTGCCACAGGATACCATTCTGTGGTTTGAGCACCCAGTGGTTCTCGTCAGGGAAGATGAGCAGCTCAGCGGGAATGCCACGCATACGTGCTGCGTTGAAGGCACCCATGCCTTGGTTGGCATTGATACGGTAGTCCTTCTCGCCATGGATGCAGAGAATAGGCGTATCCCACTTGTCGACGAACTTATGCGGACTGTTGTCGTAGGTGCGCTTAGCGTTGGCTGTCATGTCCTTGTTCCAGTAAGCGTCGTCATACTCCCAGTTGGAGAACCAGTCCTCCTCGGTGTCTGTATACATCGACTCAAGGTTGAAAGCGCCGTCGTGAGCGATGAAACACTTGAAGCGCTTGTCGTGATGACCGGCAAGATAGTAAACGGAGAAGCCGCCAAAAGAAGCGCCTACGCAACCCAAACGGTCTTTGTCGACATAAGGCAGGTTGGCTGTTGCGTCGTCGATGGCGCTGAGATAGTCCTTCATGCACTGGCCTGTCCAGTCGCCACTGATCTCCTCGTTCCACTCAGAACCGAAGCCGGGAAGGCCACGGCGGTTAGGTGCTACGATGACATAGCCGTGAGCAGCCATAATAGAGAAGTTCCAACGATAGCTCCAGAACTGTGAGACAGGACTTTGCGGACCGCCCTCGCAGTAAAGCAGTGTCGGATATTTCTTGGTAGCGTCGAAGTGTGGCGGCAGGATAATCCACACGAGTTCCTTCTTGCCGTCGGTGGTCTTCACCCAACGCTGCTGGATGGTGGGCTTGGCAAGCTGGTTGAGGATGTGGTCGTTCTCGGCGGTGAGGCGTACGGCAACGCTCTTTTTCTCAGCCTTGTTGATATTGACCTGATAGATGTCGTCAGGGTCTGTCATGGAGTGGCGCGTAGCGATGAGCTTACCGGGAGCCAAGAGCTTCAGTGAGCCGAAGTCGTGCCAGCCGTCAGTGAGCTGCTTGACGTTGCCGTTGAGGTCGGTTGAATAGATGTTCACGCAGGCGTGCCAGCAACCAAGGAAATACAGCGTGCGGCTGTCACTGTTCCATATATAGTCGTCCACATTGGAGTCGAACTTCTCTGTGACATAGCTCTTCTTGCCAGTGGCAAGGTCCATGACACAGAGACGGTTGCGGTCACTCTCATAGCCGTCGTTCTTCATACTCTGCCAGGCAATGTATTTGCCGTCGGGAGAGAACTTCGGGTTGACGTCGTAACCCACCTGCATGTCGCCATCCTGATGGTTGACGGCCTGATTGCGCATGGTCTTTGTCGGGTCGATCTTCGGCTCTTTGTAGCCTTCCGGCTTGCAGAGGTTGCGGGTCGCGCGCGTACCTATATTATATAGGTATATGTCGGCATCGGTAGAGATGGCGTATTCCACACCCTCTTTCTTGCGGCAAGTGTAAGCCACCTGCTTAGAGTCGGGACTCCATGCCAGCTGTTCGATACCGCCGAAGGGAGCCATCGGACACTCATAGGGTTGTCCCTCAAGGATGTCAACGCCGTCATCAGCCTTGTCGCCATTGACGTTGGCAACGAACGGATGTGGTATGCTCTCTACGTAGTGATCCCAGTGACGGTAGTTCAGATCCGTGACGAGGCGTCCCGTAGCCTTGGGCAGGTCATCAGGATTTTTCTGGATGCTGCCGTGATAAGGGAGGCTCTTGATGAGGATCACCTTGCTGCCATCGGGAGAGAAAAGAAATCCCTCGATGTCGATCTTGCTGTCGGTCATCTTCACGCGACCGGTACCGTCGGCATTCATCTTCCACAGCTGTCCGTCACGAAGGAAGGCAATCTTCTTGCCACCCTCGATCCATGCGGCATCTGTCTCGCTTTTGCTGTCCTTGGTCAAGGCTGTTGCCTTTGCAATCGTCTTGCCGGCTTTCAGCGGCTGCACGAAGAGCATCGTGTGGCTCTTGTTTTCCTTGACACTATAGTAGCTCACCTGATAGACCAGCGTCTTGCCGTCGGGAGAGACCGCATACGAGCCGATGCGTCCCATGGCCCAAAGAGCCTCTGGCGTCATCTGGTCGCTGGCGAGCGTGATATTGTTTTTCTCAATCATCGTCTGTGCTTTCATCGTTGGAGTGCCAAGAAGCATGGCACCCAGCACCATTGCTATTGCTTTATTCATGGGAGTAAGTTGATTATTGAAGAAAGTAAACTACGTATTTCAGATCTGCGTGTTGCTTATTGTCAAACAGCAAGCTGTTTCGTGAAAAATGAGTAACGACGCCGGATGCCGGCAGCGTGCCAGTCTCCTCATCGTTACTCATTGTTATATCGTCTACTTCTATTTCTTTCCGTTTCTCTTGTTCTTCATTTCCTCCTGACGGCGGCGGTTCTCCTCCATCTGCTTTTGCTGCATCTCCTGGAGAGCCTGCATACGAGCCATCATACCCTTCATCTTCTTCTGTGGGTTGGCCTGGTTCTCTTTATAGCGAGCCTCAAGGATAGCCAGCAACTTCTCGTCGTTGGTGGTCTTGCGCAGTACGAACATGATGCCGGCCGACATGATCAGCGAGACGAAATAGTAGAAGTTCAGACCTGAAGAGTAGTCGTTGAACATAAAGAAGAACATCAGAGGCATGAGATACATCATCCATTGCATTGCCTTCATCTGTTCGGCCTGCTGCCCAACCATCTGATCTTTCTGCAGCTGCATGGTGAACCATGAGTAGATGATTTGTGCACCACAGAAGAGGATACAGGTTAAACTCAGGTGATCACCGATGAGCCAGATGTTCTTGTGCCATTGTATGATTGGGTCATAAGTCGAGAGGTCGTGCATCCAAAGGAAGCTCTGACCACGCAACTCAATGGCGTTAGGCACAAAGTTGAACATGGCGATCCAGATAGGCATCTGTATCAGCATGGGCAGACAGCCGGAGAGTGGCGATACACCGTACTTGGCGTATTCGGCCATCATGGCCTGCTGCTTCTGCATAGCGTCCTCGGGCTTGTCGTATTGCTTGGTTGCCTCGTCGAGCTTCGGCTTGAGCACGCGCATCTTGGCGGAACTCATATAGCTCTTCTTCACCATCGGGTAGGTGATCACCTTCAGGAGCAGCGTGATGAGAATCAGCACGACGCCCATTGGGAACCACTTGCTCAGCCAACTGAAAACGTAGATCGTGAACCAGCGGTTGATGATGCGGAACAGAGGCCAGCCCAAGTAGACGAGACGCTGCATCTGCAGGTCGTGACCAAACGTGCTTTCCTTCTCCACCTTTTGCAGCAGGCGGAAGTCGTTAGGACCGAAGTAGAACTCGAACTCCGACGGAGTCTTACCGCTCGGGTCAAAGAAGGTCTTCATCTTAGCCTCGTACTGCTTGAGGTATCCGGAGCCTTTCTGCTGTGGGATGGACGTCATCAGCGAGTGGCTTTGGAAGTTGTTCTTCGCAATCATCACGGCAGAGAAGAACTGATTTTTAAAGGCCACCCAGTCAATACTGTCCTCGATGTCCTCGTCAATCTTCTGAGATGTCTCGCTCAGCTTGTCGGTACCACCCTCTACGTTGTGGTAGGTGAGCGTAGCATAGCGGTTCTCGAAGTTGAAGCCCTTCTCCTGTTGACGGCACTTGTCTTTCCAGTTCACGTCCATGGTGCTGGTACCTGGAGCGAAGAGTCCCTCCATACCTTTGACAGCCATCTGCATGTGGAGCATATAGTCCTTGCCGAGACGGTAGGCCAGTGTGACGGTTTTACCCGGAGCGGCCGTAGCCGTGAAAGTAACAGTAGAGTCTGTCACATTGGAAGGCACGAAGTAAAGGTCGGCAGTGGAGATATTTACCTCCTTGGCAGCCATGGTGTAGGTGAGGCTCTGGTCCTTGCCCTGGAAGAGCGTGACATGGTTTGCCTCGGTGATGTTGTCCTTGTAGTTGTTGATGATCGCCTTGGTGACGGTGGCACCTTTCGTCGACAGCGTGATGGCAACTTTGCTGTTCTTCAGCACGATGTCCTTGGCCTGACCGGTCAAAGCACTGTGGAAGAGTGCCGTCGTGTCGGCTGCAATCTTCTGCTTGGCGGCCTGCTGGCGGTTGAAGGCTGCCGTCTTGGCGTCCTGCTCAGCCTGCTGTCGCTTGGCCTGGGCGATGGAGTCTTGCACAAACTGCGCACGCTCCTGCTCTTTCGATGGCTTCGCGTACCAGCTGTAGCCGATGAGCACGAGCGCGATGAGCACGAAGCCGATAATGTTGTTCTTATCCATAAATCTTTTCTCTCGGGCTTTGGCCCGAATCATGTTTAGTTCAAAAGGAGATCAAGAATTAGAGAATTATAGAATCATCCTCTGATTCTCTCATCCCCTAATTCTTGATGTATGAAGTGTAGCACGCACTTCTTCTCAGTGCTTATTTCTTCTTCTGGTTGGCAATGGCCGTCTTGACAAAGTCGACGAAGAGCGGATGCGGCTTGAGCACCGTACTCTGATATTCGGGGTGGAACTGTGTGCCGATATACCATTTCAGCTTGGGAATCTCCACGATCTCGACGAGGTCGCTGTCCGGGTTACGGCCCACGCACATCATACCCTTTGCTTCGTATTCTTTCTGATAGTCGTTGTTGAACTCATAGCGGTGACGATGACGCTCACGGATGTTCTCCTGCTTGTAGATCGAGTAGACCTTAGAGTCTTTGCGGAGCACGCAGTCGTAAGCACCGAGACGCATGGTACCACCCATGTTGGTGATGTTCTTCTGCTCCTCCATGATGTCGATGACGTTGTGCGGTGTCTTTTCGTCCATCTCGCGAGAGTTGGCATCAGCATAGCCGAGCACGTCGCGGGCGAACTCGATGACCATCATCTGCATACCCAAACAGATACCAAAGGTCGGCACGTCGTGGGTGCGGCAGTATTTGGCGGCAATGATCTTACCCTCGATACCGCGCTGTCCGAATCCCGGACAGATGACGATACCGTCTTGTCCTGCGAGTTTCTCAGCGACATTGTCGGAAGTGATATACTCCGAATTGATGAAGGTGATGACAGTTTTATGGTCGTTGTAGGTACCAGCCTGCGAGAGGCTCTCGCGGATACTCTTGTAGGCATCCTGCAAGTCATACTTTCCGACGAGTCCGATGTGTACTTCCTCTGTAGCGTTCTTGCGGCGCTCGAGGAAGGAGCGCCAGGGGCCGAGTCCCGGTTTCTCGCCGATAGGCTCACCAACCTTGCGCAGGATGGCTGCGTCGAGGCCTTGGTTCTGCATGTTCACCGGCACCTCGTAGATGCTGGGGAGGTCTTCGCTCTGGATGACGCAGTCGAGATCGACGTTACAGAAAGCAGCCACCTTTTTGCGAACTTGGTCAGGCAGATGCTTCTCAGTTCGGAGCACGAGGATGTCGGGCTGGATACCTACGCTCTGCAATTCCTTGACGGAGTGCTGTGTCGGCTTTGTCTTCAGTTCGCCGGCAGCCTTGAGGTAGGGCACATAAGTAAGGTGTACGCAGACAGCGCGCTTGCCGAGTTCCCATTTCAACTGTCGGATGGCCTCCATGAACGGTGCACTCTCGATGTCACCGATGGTACCACCGATCTCCGTGATGACGAAGTCATAGTGGTTCTTTTGCCCGAGGAGCTTGACATTTCGCTTGATCTCGTCGGTGATATGTGGCACCACCTGGATTGTCTTGCCCAGATAGTCACCGCGACGCTCCTTGTCGATGACGCTCTTATAGATGCGTCCGGTTGTCAGGGAGTTGGCCTTCGTGGTCTGAATACCCGTGAATCGCTCATAGTGTCCGAGGTCGAGGTCGGTCTCCATGCCGTCGACGGTCACATAGCATTCGCCGTGCTCATAGGGATTGAGCGTACCTGGGTCGATGTTGATGTAAGGATCGAATTTTTGGATGGTGATATTGTAGCCTCTTGCTTGTAGAAGCTTACCTATAGAAGACGAGATGATGCCTTTTCCTAACGAGGAAACCACACCGCCTGTGACGAAGATGTACTTTGTTTCTGCCACCATTGTCAATATTTAGTTGGATTTTAATTATTGAATACGAAAGAGTTACTCGATCTATAAAAGATGTTGCAAAGTTAGCATATTTTTATGAGATGTACAACAAAAACAAAAATTATTGTTATCTTTGCAACGTTAAGACAATATAACGAATCATTAAGAGAAATAAGGAGTTCAAGGAACAATGTCGCTTAGAGAAAGTCATATTCTGTCCCATTTCGCAGTTTGCTTGTTTGTGACCGCTCTGTTTCTGTCGGTAGTGGAGCCGATGGCAGCCCGTCCCGTGACTTATCGCCATGCGCCGTTGCTTGGGCGGGGCAAGTTAGTAACAGCCTATATGGACTCCTTGCGTCTGCTTTCCGATTCTCTCTATCGCGACAGTGTGAAGGTTTCCGGGCCCTTGCATGAGAGCACGCTGGCACCATTGTTTCTTCCGATGACTTTCTACCGCGGCGTAGCCCACCGTGCTTTCTCGCTCGACGGCACGCTGACGCCTGTCGACGAGTCACTGTTGTGGATCTACCTCCATCGGCCGGGCACGGTCAAGACGACGCAACGCGATTTGGAGAAGACGGGGCCTGTGCTCAAGCCCACGACGATTGTCGAACACCCGGCGACCGTTGTCAAGCCGACCAAACCGGAAGAGCCGGAGTATGTGCCTATGGACATGGTCGTATTCAAACCTAATTTCTGGACCTTCGGCGGCGATTATTACTTGCAGTTTCTCCAGAGCTATATCTCTCCCAACTGGTATAAAGGCGGTGAAAGCAACTACTCGGCAGTGGGTGCCCTGACGTTGGAGGCACATTACGACAACAAGCAGAAGCTGCGCTGGGACAATAAGTTGGAGATGAAGTTAGGCCTACAGACGACAAAGGCCGACTCGCTTCATAAGGTCAAAAGCACGGAGGATCTCCTTCGCTATACGGGTAAGTTGGGTTTGCAGGCTACGAAGCGCTGGTACTATACTTTCCAGCTGATTGCCACCACACAGTTTCTGCGGAAGTACAACACCAACTCTCCGAATGTGAAATCCGACTTTATGAGTCCTTTCAACTTGAATGCTTCTCTCGGTATGGACTATAATGTCAGCTGGCTGAAAAACCGCCTGACGGGTTCCATCCACCTGGCTCCTATTGCCTACAACTTCAAGTATGTAGGTCGTCAGAGCCTGGCCCAAGCCAATGGGCTGGACGAGGGAAAGCACACTCTCCACGACTATGGTTCGCAGTTTACGTGCGATTTGAAGTGGAAGATCCTTGATAACCTTATGTGGCAGACCCGTCTCTATGGCTATACCACGTACGAGCGTTCTGAGTTGGAGTGGGAGAACACGTTCACTTTCTCGTTCAACCGCTATATCTCAGCCAAAGTCTATGCCTATCCTCGCTTTGATGACGGTGTGAAGCGCGACAAGAGTTTTGGCTACTGGATGCTCAACGAGTTTGTGTCCTTCGGCTTCTCTTATGATTTCTAATTGCTTTATCGGAAATATATCTTGCTGGTCTTGCCATTTAATAACAAGTAAGCATCGGGTGAGTTGCAATCCTTGCAGTTCACCCGATGCTTGCGTTTATGCCTTAATGGTTCTGCTAAAATCTGTAGAGCAGTCCCAGTCTGGTTTCGAAAGTATGCGCTCTGACGTTTGGATGATATTTATAATAGGTGTATCTTCCGTAGTAAGCACCTTGCCACTCGATGCCGATATTGTTTTTCAGCTGAAAAACGAACATCGGATTGAAGACCAGCAGCTGCGCGTCGCCCTTGTCACCCTGTGCGTTGAGGTATAGCGGATCGGTGTGTTCGAGATCTTTACCCTCATAACCTTTCCATGTATAAATATGGTAGTAGTCCACGAGCAGAGAGAAGAATCCCAGTCGCGGGAAGACCATCTGTGTCTTGGACTTGAGGCTGAAGCCCGATCCCATGTTGTAGTCACGGTCAATGACGTTGTAGTAGTCGCTCTTCGTACCACCCAGTAGGATGAGATCAGCGTAGACAGCCTGTTCGAGTCTCTTGAGATTGCCCACTTGCGGAAATTGCCACATCATACCCGGGCCGAAGGAGGCTGCTTCCGAGATGCGGTAAGGTGTCTTGTCGCTGCCGTTTTTCACAGGCTTGGAGTCGTAGTAGTTGAAGTGCTGGAAGAGTCCGACGATCGTTTTTCCCTGCTTTCCGTCGTAGACGGTGTGTGTCCAGAGCTTGCCGAGCAGGTGGAGATTGTTGATGAGCGGCTGGTTGCCGGTGAAGCCTGCACAGAAGTTCAGCGTGAAATAGTCATAGGGTTGCGTATTGTTGTCGTCGAAGGGATCGCCATAGAGTAGGTTGAAGGCAAGGTAAGGCTGGTTCTCGCCACGGAAGATACCGCCTTGGTCAGCGAGGTAGCGGTCGCCCACGGTCATGGCAAACTCCACGGGTATGCGGCTGAAGTCGTGGTACATGTATCTGTCTTGCCGCACATTCCACGCGTCGCCGTCGATGAGTCGGTTGAGTCCCTGCATCGGGTTGGTGACGAAGGCAGCCGCCTCACGCAGGAAGCGGCGGAAGCCGTGTGTGCGGTCATTTAGCACGAGCGCCGACACACGGTGCATGACTTCACCGATGCAGATGCCGCCGAAGGTGGTAGCCAGCACGTCGTTGATAGCCGGCGGTTCCACTTCACCGCAGAACTCCCACATCAGGCTGCCGCCCAAAGCGTAAGGAGCACTCTGCCAGAAGTTCAGTCCGTTGCTACGGGCAGAGTTGAAATAGAGGTTGCCGTGGTAAGGATGTGCGAAGAGGTTGGTCGAGAACTGATCGTTGTCCCACACGAAGGCGTGGTGCCAGTTATGTGCGATGCTCTTGAAGGTGACCTGTGCGAAGTCCTCGTTCATGACAAAGCGGTCGAAGCAATGCACGAAGACGTTGATACCCGTCGCCTCTGCTGCCGCGCGCCACCACCGTTTTTTTGTATAGCTTGGGTCGCTCCACCGGTATAGGCTGTCCTCCGGTGTCAGTGCCAGCTTGCCGAGCATGAACTCGCGGTCGCGTTGCCGTTCTTCTTCCCATTGTGCCTGATGGTCGGGATCGTGGTGGTAGCGTAGTGCCAGTCCGGCCTCGAGGATGGCACGCGAACGGAAGTTGGTGTTCGAGCCATAGCGTCGTGTCGTGCCATAACCGGCTGCGACGAAGGCACCAAGGTTGTCGTTGATGGCATAGTCGGCTGTTACGCGGGCCTGCAAGGAGTACATGCGCCGCGGCGTGTCACCTTTGTCTTGGAATGTCTCCACATGTCCGAAGCCCACGTCACCGCCGAGTGTCCATCGTGGGGCGATAGTCCAGTAGCGTCCCATGCGGTAGTAGA
The DNA here is from genome assembly GCA_945873145.1 of uncultured Prevotella sp. Taxonomy (GTDB): domain Bacteria; phylum Bacteroidota; class Bacteroidia; order Bacteroidales; family Bacteroidaceae; genus Prevotella. The sequence continues at coordinate 88,299 of CAMCBZ010000006.1, read as the reverse complement.
GTTCACCCGAGAAGTCCTCGTCGAGTCCCAGAAAGTGCGATCCGACGCCGACCATCGTGTATGTGTGGGGATTGCGGAAGCGCAGGGCGAGGTTCAGACGTGTGGACGTACCGACAAAAGGCATCACGTCGATGCGCGTCTGCGGGTTGATATTGACGAGTCCTATCTTGCGTGCCTCGGGATCGCGGGTGTAGTTAAACAGTCCTATCTGCACGCCACGTGGGTGGCTCTGTGCCACGTTGATGATGCCGATCTGTGTTCCCCGCAGCGTGTCGGCATAGTTATAGGTGCTGAGTTGCAGTCCTCTCATTCGTCCGGAACTGATGTTGGCGATGGTGGAGAACTGCATGCCGCGCTTCACGCCCATGGCGATGTTGGTGATGGGACTGAGCTGCAAGCCTTTCATCGGGGTGAAGACGATGTTGCTGAACCCGCTGAGCTGTACGCCGTTGAAGGCGTGTGCCACGTTGGCGAGGGTAGCCAGCATGAAGCCGTCGGCCCGTCCGCGTGCGGCACCTAAGAACGTGCCGTATTGAAAGCCGTGCAGCGTGTCTACTTCGCTGAGCAATCCTATATTCAGAGGCGAGCAGAGGGTAGAGTCGGGGTGATGGTGGTGGATGCCGACCGCCACGTTGGGCAGGCGGTGCCCTTTGGGTGTTTGTGCCTGCACAGAAATGCTGATCAGACAGCAAATTGCGAGCACAATAGCTCCGCTGCAGCGTCGGGCAAGACGTTTTTTCGTTCCTCTGTCCTTCATATCCTCTGTCTTTTTTATCTTACAGTACCAATATCGATGTTATTGAATCTTACCATATCTTATATAGTAACATTGCAAAGATACGTTTTTTTTATCGTAATGAAGAGCCTTTGCAAGCGTTTTCTCGATTAAATTTTGCTGTGAGCGTTTTTTTTTGTACTTTTGCCCCAAATAAGAAAATATAATCAATATACAGCTATATGCTTACACTTAAACTCATCAGTGAGGAAACTGAACGCGTGATCAAGGGCTTGGAGAAGAAGCACTTCGCCGGAGCCCGCGAAGCTATTGAAAAAGTATTGGAGTATGACAAGCTGCGCCGCGAGAGCCAGCAGAAGCTTGACAGCAACAAGCAGCACCAGAATCAGCTGTCGAAACAGATCGGCGGCTTGATGAAGGAAGGCAAGAAGGACGAGGCCGAGAAAGTCAAGGCTGAGGTTGCAGAGCTGAAGGCTGCTGACAAGGCTTTGCAGGAGATCATGGACAAGGCCCAGACCGACATGACCAACGAGCTGCTCCAGATCCCAAATATCCCCAACGACCTCGTTCCCGAAGGCAAGGATGCCAACGACAATGTTGTCGTCAAGGAGGGTGGTCCGATGCCAAATCTTGGTGACGACGCACTGTGCCATTGGGATCTGCTCAAGAAGTTCCACCTTGTAGACTTCGACATGGGTGTGAAGATTACGGGTGCCGGCTTCCCACTCTACGTGGGCAAGATGGCTCGTTTCCAGCGTGCTTTGGAGGCTTTCTTCCTCGATGAGGCCCGCAAGGCCGGTTATCTGGAGGTGCAGCCACCGTATGTTGTCAATGAGGCATCCGGTTACGGCACGGGTCAGCTGCCTGACAAAGAGGGTCAGATGTACCATTGCAACCTCGACAACCTCTATCTCATTCCTACAGCAGAGGTTCCTGTGACCAACATCTTCCGCGACGAGATCCTCGATGAAAAGGATCTGCCTATCAAGCGTTGCGCTTATTCTGCTTGCTTCCGCCGTGAGGCTGGCTCTTACGGCAAGGATGTGCGTGGCTTGAACCGCCTGCATCAGTTCGACAAGGTAGAGATTGTTCGTATCGACACCCCGGAGCACTCTTATAAGAGTCTCGACGAGATGCTCGCTCATGTCGAGGGCCTCGTACAGAAGTTGGAACTGCCTTATCATATCCTCCGCCTGTGCGGTGGTGACATGAGCTTCACTTCCTCTATCTGTTACGACTTTGAGGTATGGAGTGGTGCACAGAAGCGTTGGCTCGAGGTCAGCTCTGTGTCTAACTTCGAGAGCTACCAGGCCAACCGCCTGCACTGCCGTTTCCGTCGTACCGACACGAAGAAGACGGAGCTCTGCCACACGCTCAACGGTTCTGCTTTGGCTCTTCCGCGTATCGTTGCCGCCATCATCGAGAACAACCAGACACCTGAGGGCATCCGCGTGCCGAAGGCTCTCGTGCCGTACTGCGGCTTCGAGATGCTGGATGATAAGAACTTCGAGTAAAAATAGAAGCCTCACCCCCCGCCCCCTCTCCAAAGGGAGAGGGGGGAAGTGAAATGCTGAGGCCTCACCCCTTAATCCCCTCTCCAAGGGGAGAGGGGAGTGAAATGCTGGATAAACAATTCCATTACAGCCGTTTGTAATGGTTGAAACTCTTCTTGCAAGGGTGACAATGTTGGGTATGTATTAATACAACATTGTCACCCTTTCTTTGTCTCTAAAGGCCAGCAAGAGAGAATTTTCATGTTTTACTATCTAAAAAATGCCTTTTGTCTTTAGAAAAATCTGTCTTTTCTGTCTTTCTGTCTAAAAAAAACGTCTTCTGTCTAAAGTCTATTGTCTTTCTGTCTCCTCGTTTTGTGTCTCGTCTGTCACCTCCTCCATCTCGCGGTCCAGTCGTCCCCGCCACAGATACTTGCGGGTCTCATGCACGATGACGCCACTGAGGAAGAGCAGGGAGAGCAGGTTAGGGATTGCCATGAGCGCATTCATGCAGTCGGCGATGTTCCAAACCAGTTCCAGAGAGATCACACTGCCGATGAACACACACACAATGTAGAGCAGACGATAGCCCAGCATCCAGCGGCGACCACCCAAATACTCCACGCAGCGCTCGCCATAGTAGCTCCAGCCGAGTATCGTGCTGAAGGCGAAGGTCAGCAATCCAAACGTCAGCAGCGGCTTACCGACATATGGAATCTTGTTGAAGGCGACCTTTGTCAGCTGTGCACCGTCGTGGAACGTGATGTCAGGATAGGCGATGATGCTGCTCACGATGACCAGTCCGGTCAGCGCGCAGATGACGACGGTGTCCCAAAACGTTGCCGTACTCGATACCAAAGCCTGCCTGACCGGGTTGCGCGTCTGAGCGGCTGCGGCCACGATCGGCGCCGAGCCCAGTCCCGACTCGTTGGAGAACAGTCCGCGCGCGATGCCGTAGCGTGCTGCCATGATCACCGTGCCACCGACAAAACCGCCGCCTGCTGCCTGCGGCGTGAAAGCCGAACGGACGATCAGTTCGATGGCGGGCCACAAAGCGAGGTGGTTGACAAAGAGAATATAGATGCAGCCAAGGACATAGAAGATAGCCATGAACGGCACCAACATGCTGCAAACCTTAGAGATGCTCTTCACGCCACCGATGATCACTGCCGCCGTGAGCAGCGTGATGACGGCACCGACGATCGCCGGACTGACGCCGTAGCTCTCGTGCGCAATCGTCGCGATGGCGTTGGCCTGCACCGTGTTGCCGATGCCAAACGAGGCACAGGCGGCAAAGACAGCGAAGAGCACGGCGAGCCATTTCCATCCCAAGCCCTTCTCTAACGCATACATCGGACCGCCCAACATGCGGCCGTCGGGTGTCTTCACGCGGTATTTGATGGCGAGCAAGCCTTCAGAATACTTTGTTGCTACGCCGAAGACACCGGTCAGCCAGCACCACAGCACGGCGCCCGGACCGCCAAGCGAGATAGCCGTTGCCACGCCGACGATGTTGCCCGTGCCGATTGTCGCTGCCAATGCCGTGGCCAGTGCGCCAAACTGCGACACGTCGCCCGTGGCACCAGGGTCACGTCTTACCGACAATTTGATGGCTGTCCACAGATGGCGCTGTGGAATGTGCAGACGAAAAGTCAGAAAGATATGCGTGCCCAACAATAAGATGATCATTGGCCAGCCCCACAGCAGTCCGCTAAGCGTAGTGAAGAATTCGTTAACTTGACTCATGCTATCCTCTATGTTACTTGTTTTCTATCCTAATGTTTTTAAATCCCAGTGCGCGGAACATTGTCCAGAGCTGCGTCCGTGCGTTTTTCCGTGCCGATGCCAGATTGGCTTTGCTCAGACAGCGCTGCCGCATCTTAGCCTTAGCCTGCTCCGCCAACGCGGCGCGGTCTTCCTCGCTCCATTTCCCACTCTCGTAGAAAGAGCGTGTGCGGGCCTCGTCGAGAAAGTTGTCGTCTACCAGTCCGATGGGTGGCAGTGTGGCGATGAGCGTGTCGCCCCTGACGCTGAGCCACTCCTCTTTATATTGTTGCATGTCGAAGCCAAGGCGCAGCGTGCCGTAGTAGACGCGTGCCAGCTCGTCGTCGCCGAAGAAGCCGTGGCGCACGGTGTCGACGAGTTCCTCGTCGGCAATCTCCATGAACACCCACTGCCCCGTGTTGCGGATGCTCTCCATGACGACGGGCGTGACGCTGATCTCCTGGTTGTGCGTGACCTCAACGTGGTGGTCCGACAGTGCCCGCTTGATGAGGAACACGGCAGCGACAACGAGCACGAGGGTGACCGTAGCCGAGATGAGCACCAGACGCAGGTCGGTGCTTGCGCGGCCCAGCAGGCGTGAGAGAAGGGAATGCTTTGTTGTCATGGCTTAGTTTGTTTTACGGATAAGGGTTTCAAAGGGGCTGTTGCCGAGATCATCGCGGAAGGTGATCACCACGTCCTCGTCGCTCCAACCCATCTGCCGCAGCATCGGCATGAGCTGCTGTACGGCACTCTGCCGTGCGCTCTCGGTGAGATTCATCTGTTCCAGCGACTTGACGATGGCCTTGCGCCCCTGCTGCTCGATGCGTGAGCGCTCTTCGTCGGAGAAGCGGGTGCGCAACAGCGACACCTTCTCCTTTACTTGTTCGTGGTCGATGGTCGTGGCGGTGAGCGTCACCTGCGGGTCAGGCAGGATGATCTCCAGCTTTTTGCCGTTGCGCCGTACCTGCGAGGCTGAGAAATGGGAAAAGTCGATCGAGGCCTGCGCCGTGGCCGTCATGGGTATGGCAATGCGGCGCTTGCCGAGAGGCAGGTTCATCTTGAAATCCTGTCCAAATACGTGTCCGGTGACCGCCGCGGTGTCGTCGTAGACGACGATCTTGCGGAGCTTATACTCTTGGGTATATAGTTTCGCACAATGTTGTATCTGATAGACCATCATGGCCGTCGTGTCCGTGGCGGTCTCTTGTGGTTTGCTGACATTTTGATGTCGGCAACCCATCAGTAAAAGGACAAAAAGAAACAGTGCAATGATTTTTCGTATCATCAGTTCTCTGTTTGTTGATGGTTTGTTACATGTTTGTAAATGCAAAGTTAGTGTAAACGAGTGGAATATCAAAGAAAAAGCGTCTTTTTCTTTGTATTCTTGTGTGCAATCTGTCGCTTTTTCGTAGTTTTTTCCTACCTTTGCACCGGAAAATACACAAAAAACGATGAAAATATACACTTCATTGGCTTTGATGCTCCTGACATTGATGCTGTGTCTTAGCTGTAAGGAGGAAAAGAAGGTACAGCCCGTGCGCAAGGTTCAAAAGGTCGTCGAGCCGAAAGGTCCCCGTGTGATGGGCGACAACACTGTGTCGCGCAAGATTGGCTGGGTCGGCGGCATCTATACGGTCGAGGTCAAGCGCCATGCCGATAAAGGTCTGCCCAAGGCTTCGGATGGCAGCCACGAGTACTATGACAATAAAATCAGCGTGCGCATTCTGCGGCAGAACGGCTCCGAGTTTTTCAGCCGTGAGTTTACCAAAGCTGACTTCAAAGCCAAGGTTGATGATCAATATTATAAGGATGGTGCGCTCCTGGGCATCGTCTTTGTGCGTCCCGAAGGCACAGATCTCGTCTTTGCGGCCAGCGTTGGCAATCCCGACAAGTCGAGCGACGAGTACGTCCCGCTCGTGCTGAAGATCAGCAAGCTGGGCACGGTGACGGTCACACAGGACGAGGATCTGGAGTAGAAAGACAGGATTAAGTCACTGCGTGCCAATGGGTATCGCCGGTCTGGGTGTAGGGGCTGTCCGCCCCTACAGCGCTCCCTTGAATGTTGAATAAACTGACATTTTTCGGCCCATTTCCTTGCGTTTTTCTGCACCAAGGTGTCCTTTGCTCCAAAAGAAGCCCAAAATGACGAGTTTCCTATAATTGTTTGTTATAATGTCGATTACGGAGAGATTTGTGTTCGTTGTCCTTCTTGAGTTTTCTTTTTTGCGTGTTTAGACCCTCAAAAACCGGTGTTTTAGTGCATAAAATGGCGGAATCTTGTTATCAGAAACCGTTTCTGATACGATCAGAAACCGTTTCTGACCCGGTCACTACGCTGTACTGACCTCCTCATCTTCCGTTTCTGATAGGTACAGAACGCCGTGATGACAACTACCCCTCGATTTTCCCGTTTTCCCCTCTCTCTAGATTGAAAGTTCGCGCGGACGTGTTTTTGTCAGAAAATATCGTTAGCTTTCTTTTCTTCTCCCTCATCTTCTCCCGAAATCCTTGCCGTTTTCAGATAAATTGCTTAATTTTGTAGACCGACGATAAGTCTGTGACAGCGATGAGATACTATGCTTTGGTAGATGTCGACAACTGCTATGTGAGTTGCGAGCGTTCGTTTCGCCCCGACTTGAATGGCAAGCCCGTGGTTGTGCTGAGCAACAATGACGGGTGCGTGGTGGCACGCAGCAACGAAGCCAAGGCGTTGGGCGTGAAGGCCGGCACCCCCGCCTTTCAGCTGCCCCAGCTCTTTCCCGGCGCCGGACTCTATGCCTTTTCGAGCAACTACGAGCTCTACGCCGACATGACACGACGGCTGATGAACATCGTGCGCAACGAAGCACCGGAGTTTCATCGCTACTCCATCGACGAGGGATTCTGCATCCTCGACGGCATGGATCACTTCGACTTAAAGGCCTGGGGCGAGGCCTTGCATCGCAAGATTCTCCACGGGCTGGGCATGCCCGTGAGCATCGGCATCGCGCCGACCAAGACGTTGGCCAAGATGGCGAGCAAGTTTGCCAAGAAGTATGCGGGCTATCACCACTGCTGTCTCATCGACGACGACGAGAAGCGCATCAAGGCTGAGCAGCTCTTCCCCATAGAAGACGTGTGGGGCATTGGCCGACGGTGGACAGAGAAACTGCGCCGCGCGCAGATCACCACCGCCTACGACTTCGCCCGTCAGCCCGCCTCATGGGTCTACACCTTATTTAATATAGTAGGCCAGCGCACGTGGCGCGAGCTCAACGGCGAGGACTGCATCCCTATCGACGACATGGAGATGGCCACGAAGAAGAGCATCTGCACCTCACGCTCCTTCCCCAACATGCTCACCGACAAGCAGGACATCCGTACTCATGTGGCCAACTATGCCGCCCTATGCGCCGAGAAGCTCCGCCGCTATCACGAGGTGGCCGGTGTCGTCGGTGTTTTTGTCGACACCAACCACTTTCGCGACGACCTGCCACAGTACGGCATGTTCCGTACCACGGAGCTGCCCACGCCCACCAGTTCCACCATGCGCATCGTCGCGGCAGCCACCGAGCTCCTCGACCGCGTGTTCTTCCAGGGCTATCACTATAAGCGTGCCGGCGTGATGATGCTCGACCTTCAGTCAGAGCATGCCGTGCAGGCCGACCTCACCGACTATGATGCCGAGCGCTATCAGAAGCTGCGCTGCCTCGACAAAGTCGCCGACCGCATCAACCGCGCCGAAGGCAAGGAGACGCTTGTCCTCGGTTCCCAACAGTACACCCGCCCTCACGAGAAGGGCAAAGCCGCCCACTTTGCCGATGCCATCCGGCGTGACAGGAAGAGTCCCAATTACACCACGCGGTGGGAGGATATCATTCAGGTGAGGTAAGGAATACGTAACAGGAAGTTTTTCTTTTGTTATTTCAAGGCTTTATGATATGTATCGCAAAGAGTTTGTAACATGTAACAAACTCCTTGCGCCTTTTATATGTTAACTTTGCAGCGTGTTCAACCAAAATTTTATTAAGGTTAACATAAAAGGCTAAAAACGGTGGTATAGATCCTAATAAATAAAAAGCTTAAATAATGAAGAGAACATGAACAAACTATTGTTAAGAACACAACGATTAGCCACCACGCTGACGTTGGCTTCACTCTTTGCTGTGGGTGTACAGGCCCAGCAGAAGTACACGGTCAAGGGTAGTGTGGTAGACGAGAAAGGTGAGCCGGTCATCGGCGCCACCATCATGGAGGGCGGTTCTTCCAATGGTACCGTCACCGATTTGGACGGCAACTTTGTCATCAATGTCAAAGGTGCCGGTTCCACGTTGAAGGTATCCTATGTAGGCATGCTGCCACAAGACGTGAAGGTGGGAAGTAAGCACACCATGCGTGTCACCCTGCGCGACGATGACCAGAACCTCGGTGAGGTCGTCGTTGTCGGTTATGGTCAGCAGAAGAAAGCCTCGGTGGTCGGCTCCATCACCCAGACCACGGGTAAGGTGCTTGAGCGCGCCGGTGGTGTGAGCAGCATCGGTGCCGCCCTGACCGGTAATCTGCCGGGCGTGGTGACAATGAGCTCCACGGGTATGCCGGGTGAGGAAGACCCGAAGATCGTCATCCGTGGCGTGAGCTCGTGGAACAACAGCGACCCGCTCATCCTCGTCGACGGTATCGAGCGTCCGATGAACAGCATCGACATCTCGTCTGTGCAGAGCATCTCCGTGCTCAAGGATGCTTCCGCTACTGCTGTCTACGGTGTGCGTGGTGCCAATGGCGTCATCCTGATCACCACCAAGCGTGGTCAGGAAGGTCAGGCCAAGATAGAGGTGGGCATGAATGCCACACTGAAGTTCGTCAGCCAGCTGCCCGGCTCGCTCCACAGTGCCGACGCCCTGATGATCCGCAACCAGGCCGCCGAGCAGGAACTCGGTTTGAAGCCTGACTCCTGGAACAAGGTGCTGCCCATCGACATCATCGAGAAATACCGCCATCCCGCCAATCTCGAGGAAGCCGAGCGCTATCCCGATGTAGACTGGCAGAAAGAGGTGTTTAAGAACCACGCCATGGCCTACAACCCACACGTCAATGTCAGTGGCGGAACGAAGTTCGTGAAATACTTCGCTGCCATCGACTATCTGCATGAGGGCGACCTCTTCCGACAGTGGGACAACAACCGCGGCTATAAGGCGGGCTATGGTTACGATCGTATTAACGCACGTACCAACCTCGACTTCGCGCTTACACGCACCACTACTTTAAAGGTGAATCTCTTTGGCAGCCACGGCGAGCGCAAGGGTCCTTGGGGCACCGCTACCGGTTCGTTTGGTGAGAGTCAACTTTGGCAGGCCGCTTACAGCGCACCGCGCGACGCTTTTATTCCACGCTACAGCGACGGCACATGGGGCTACTATCCCGCCGACACGCAGGGGGCACCGAACTCTATCCTCAACCTTGCCCTTTCCGGTACAGAGAAGCACACCACCACACGTATCAACACCGACTTCACGCTGACACAGAATCTCGACTTCATCACCAAGGGACTCTCGGCCAGCGCGCTCGTCAGCTGGGACAACGTCTTCCAGGAGGACGGACGCGGCATCAACGATCTCTATCACAATGCACAGGAGAAATGGATTGATCCTGCAACGGGAAAGACCGTGTACTTGCAGCCACAGCAGGGAAACACCAACTTCGATTTCCAGGAAGGTATCCTTTGGACTACGGCCGGCGGTTCGGTCAACAACGGTGCCACCGTGCGCAACCTCTTCTATCAGGCACAGCTCAACTATGCCCGCAAGTTCGGCAAGCACGACGTCACCGCCATGGGCGTATTCAACCGTACGGAGAATGCCTACGGCAGCGACTTCTCGCACTACCGTGAGGACTGGGCCTTCCGTGCCACTTATAACTACGACGGCCGCTACTTCGCTGAGTACAATGGCGCTTACAACGGTTCCGAACAGTTCGGTCCCGACTATCGTTTCGACTGGTTCCACTCCGGTGCCGTGGGCTACACGATCAGCGAGGAGAAGTTCTTCAAACCGCTCAAGAAGTATGTCGACCTGCTCAAGTTCCGTTACAGCATCGGTCAGGTCGGTGACGACGGTGCCAACATCGGCCGCTGGCTCTATGCCACACAGTGGGCTTATGGCGGCAGCGCGGTCTTGGGACTGAACGGCGACAACAGTCCTTATACATGGTACAAGGAGTCGAAGATTGGTAACTCGAACATCCACTGGGAGAAGTCAACCAAGCAGAACTTCGGTATTGACTATGGTTTCTTCGGCGGACTCATCACGGGTAACATCGATTTCTTCGTCGACAACCGCCACGACGTGCTGATTGCCGGTGGCAACCGCGCCATTCCTTCCTATTTCGGTGCCACTGCGCCGACGGCCAACCTCGGTAAGGTGCGTACCAAAGGTTATGAGTTGGAGTTGCGTCTGAACAAGACCTTCAACGGTCACCACTTCTGGGGTAACTTCTCCATGACGCACGCTACCAACAAGATTCTGAAGTACGATGACCCGTCACTGCTCCCAGGCTATCAGAAGCAGGAGGGCTATGCCATCGGTCAGGATCACGCCTTTCTGACCACAGGCTTCGCTAACTCATGGGATGACGTCATCGGTGTCACCCGCTACGACACCAACGACGACCAGAAAATGCCGGGTATGTATGATGTCATTGACTACAATGGCGATGGTGTCATCGACAGCAACGATAGCGCACCCTATGGCTTCACCGGTACACCGGAGAACACCTACAATGCCACCATCGGTTGGGACTGGAAAGGATTCTCGGTCTACGTGCAGTTCTATGGTGTGACGAATGTCGACCGCTATGTCGGCTTCAACTCACTGGGCAAGAACCTCGACACCGTCTTTGACGAGGGTACCTTCTGGACCAAGTACACTCAGGATGCCAGCGCACCGATTCCACGTCTGAACTCCCAACCCTCGTACTACGAAGGCACACGCTTCCACTACGACGGCAGCTTCATCCGTCTGAAGAACGCCGAGGTGAGCTACACCTTCACCCAGCCGTGGGTGAAGCATCTCGGACTCAGCAGCCTGATGGTCTATGTCAACGGCAACAACCTTTGGGTGTGGAGCCGCATGCCGGATGACCGTGAGAGCAACTACGCCGGTACGGGACTGGCCTCGCAAGGTGCTTATCCTACTGTCAAGCGTGTCAACATGGGTATTAAAATCAATCTGTAATACTGTCTCCAACAATGAAAAAGATAAGACTATATATAGGGCTGTTGTGTGCTTCGCTGTCTTTGACACTCGCACAGACCAGCTGCACCGACTACCTCGACAAGGCACCCGAAAGCGACATCTCGGATAAGGATGCCTTTAAAGACTTCCAGAATTTCCAGGGATTCACCGAGGAACTCTACAACTGCATCCCTGAGTTTGACAAGGGATATTGGACTAACTCATGGAACTGGGGCGAGGATGAACTGCAAAACGTCGGCATCAACTACCACATGGTCTACAAGATCGACCAAGGCGACTTCTGGGGCTGGCAGAGCAATCACGACGGCTGGCAGAGTGGATGGATGGACCGCAACGGCTTCAACACGGGCGGCGACCGCTTCTCCCACTCTCTCGTGCCGGGATGCTGGTACGGTATCCGCAAGGCTAACCTCGGTCTTGCCAACATCGACAACTTTGTGGGCACCCAGGAAGAGAAGGACCTCATCATGGGACAACTCTATTTCTTCCGTGGCTGGTTCCACTTCCAGCTCATGCAGTACTTCGGTGGTCTGCCTTATATCGATAAGGTGTTACCCGCCGACCAAGAGCTGCGCGAGCCGAGACTGAGCTATCAGGAGTGCGCCGAGAAGGCTGCTGAGGACCTGCGCAAGGCTGCCGACCTGCTGCCCGTCAACTGGGACAACACCACAGTGGGTAAGAACACGCTCGGCAAGAACCAGCTGCGCGTGACCAAGATTGCCGCTCTGGCCTATCTCGGCAAAGATCTGCTCTGGGCAGGCTCACCGCTGATGAACAAGGTGAGCACGGGCAATGCCTCTTACAACCAGGATTTCTGCAAGCGTGCCGCTGAGGCCTTCGGCGAGGCGCTCGCCATGGTGGAGAGCGGACAGACACAGTTTGGCCTGCTGCCGATGAAGGACTATGGCCGCAACTTCTATTCTATCGACGACAACGGCAAGGTGCCCGGACAGAGTGCCGACGGTTCCGTCACGGAGGCTATCTTCCGCGGACCGCTCTTCAACGGCGACTGGAACGTGACCAACTGGGGTCTCTCGAAACAGTTCTGTGCCGTGAACAGTGACCTCGACAACGGTGGCGTGCTGACGCTGCCCACTGCCAACTATGTCAATTACTATGGCATGGCCAACGGATTGCCCCTCGATGACCCGCAGAGCGGCTTCGATCCCACTCATCCTTGGAAAGGCCGTGACCCGCGCTTCTACAACGATATCCGCTTCGACGGCGAGAAGATCTTCAAGAGCAACGACATTGCCAAGCACGAAGTGCACACAGAAGCAGAGATCAGTGCCGATCCCGCAAAGTCCATCCGCTACGCCGACCTGCAGACAGGCGGCATGTACCGCAGTGTGGATAATGGCAGCCGCACAGGCTATCTGCTCTATAAGTTCATTGACAACAGCTGCAACAAACTCGACGACGGCTATGGATGGAGTCACCACTTCCTCATCCATCTGCCCTGGATGCGCCTGAGCGATGTCTATCTGATGTATGCCGAGGCTGCCGCAGAGGCTATGGGCTCGGCCAACGCTAAGGTGGGACAGTGCCCGCTGACAGCTTTGGAGGCCGTCAACAAGGTGCGCGCACGTGCCGGCGTTGACCCTGTCGCTGCCAAGTACGCCTCTACGCTCGACGGCTTCATGAGCGAGTTGCGACGTGAACGTGCCGTGGAGCTGGCCTATGAGGGTCACCGCTTCAACGACCTGCGCCGCTGGCTGCTCCTCGACAAGTATCCTTACACCATCAAGACCTCACAGGAGTTCAAGCGCGTGAAATGTGATCTCGAGCATCCGGAAAACAACGAGGTGTCTGGATTCACACAGAAAGTCATCCTCACCCGCAACTTCTCGGAAAAGCACTACTGGCTGCCGCTGAAGAAGAGCGACGTGAGCATCTATCCCGAGTTTAAGCAGAACCCAGGCTGGTGATCCTCTATGAGAACTGTAAAAGTAAAAGGGTAAAAAAGTAAAAAGGTAAAACTTCAAACCTTAGCGTTCAATGAATAATCCAAAAACATATAAGACAAATGTTCTGACGCTCGCCATGCTTGCCATGTCTGCTACGGCTCTCGGACAGACCGTTGCCGACTCCACACAAGTCAACGTGGCTTTCGGCTCCAAGGCGAAATCGGAACTCATGGGCGGTGTCTCGGCCATTGACATGGTGGACTTGACTCGCAAAAACTATAATACCTATAGTCTCGACGCCCTCCAGGCCTATGCCGGTGGCTATACGGGACAGCTGTGGAACATGGGCGACGCCCTCGTGCTCGTCGATGGTGTGCCCCGCGATGCCAACAACGTGCTGCCCACCGAGATTGAGCAGATCACTTTCCTCAAGTCGGCCAGCGCCGTGGCTCTCTATGGAAGCCGTGCGGCTAAGGGTGCCGTGCTGATTACTACCAAGCGTGGACATACCGACGGACTCCGCGTCAGCGTGCGTGGCAATGCCGGACTCTTCACGCCGAAAGAGTATCCTACCTATCTCGGTGCCGCACAGTACATGAGTCTCTACAACGAGGCCCTGGCCAACGACGGAAAGAGCCCCGTATACACCGACGAAGACATCTACAACTATGCTTCGGGACGCAATCCCTATCGCTATCCCAGCATCGACTTCTTCTCAAAGGACTACCTCAAGAAAGCATACACACGCTACGACGGAAATGCTGAATTTGAGGGTGGCGGCAAGTTCGCACACTTCTATGCCAACATTGGACTGTATCATGTCGGCGACCTCATCAAGTTTGGAGAGGGTAAGCACAACCACACCAACCGGCTCAACGTGCGTGGTAACATCGACCTGAGACTCAACGACTGGATCACGGGTTGGGTAGATGCCAATGCTACCTTCTATGATCAGCGCGGAGATCGCAGCGACTACTGGAAGCAGAGTGCTTCGATGCGCCCCACAAGCCAGTACCCCCTCACGCCGCTCATCCCTATCGACCAGATGAACCCCGACGTGATGGACATGCAGAAAATGATTGCCAACAGCAACTATGTCATCGATGGAAAGTATATGCTCGGCGGTACGCAGAGCCAACAGACCAATCCCTTCTCTGCTATGTATGCTGCCGGATACAGCACTTATACCAGCCGCCAGCTGCAGTTCGATGCCGGTATCAACTTCAATCTCGATAAGGTGCTGCAGGGACTGAGTTTCAAGACACATGCTGCCATTGACTACGCTACCTCGTACAACAGCAGCATTCAGAACGACTATTCTACCTATGAGCCCGTATGGACCAACATGAACGGCAAGGACGAGATCATCGGACTGAACAAATACGGTACGGACAAGCACACCGGTACGAAGATTGTAAGCGGTTCGAAGACTGTGCAGACCGTATTCTTCTCCGGACAGTTTGACTACAACCGCCAGTTCGGCCTCCATGCCGTCGATGCGACCTTGTTGGCCCATGGCTATCAGGTGACCACCACCGGTGAGTATCACCGTACGAGCAATGCCAACCTCGGTCTGAACATCGACTATAACTACGACCGCCGCTACTACGCCAACCTTGCTATGGCAGCCATCCACTCGGCTAAGCTCGCCAGTGGGCACCGTGAGGCCCTCTCGCCCGTGGGTACCATCGCCTGGCGCGTGAGCCGTGAGAAATGGATGAAGCCGACTGAGTCGTGGCTCGACGACTTGAAGATCAACGCCTCCTACGGCGTCATCAACGAGGATCTCGACATCGAGAAATACTATATGTACGACGATGTCTTCACCGCTACCGGTACTTGGTGGGGATGGAGTGAGAGCGCCAACGCCATGCAGACATCTGACTCTCAGCGTGGTGGTAACAATGATCTGGGCTTTGTCAAACGCAAAGAGCTTCGCTTCGGCCTCGACGCTTCTTTCGGCAAGGGCCTGGTACGACTCAATGCCAACTACTACAACGTGAAGTTCGACGGACTGCTCATCACGCCGGAGACGCTCTACCCGAGCTATTTCCATACTTACTGGCCCGTGTCGACGTTCCTGCCCTATATCAACTACAACGCTCAGCGCCGAAGTGGCTTCGACTTCACCATCGATGTACACAAACAACTGGGCGACGTGGATCTCAGCGGGGGCATCACCGGCATGACTTTCTCATCGAAAAATACCAAAGTCAGCGAGAATGTGGAGTATGACTGGCAGAAGAGCCAAGGCGCACGCATCGACGCACTTCGCGGATACCATTGCTTAGGATTCATCAATGAAGACGACGTCGTGCGCGGCACTGACGGGGCTATTACCGGATACAAAGACGGCGTCGCTGTCATCAACAGCAACACCAAGCCCGGTGATCTCAAATACCAGGACATGAACGGTGACGGACTGATCGACAGCCGTGACCAGGTAGTGCTCGGACACTGGACGCCAAACTTCTATCTGGGAGTCCATTTCACGACGAAGTACAAGGGCTTTACCTTCTTCATGAACTGGACCGGCGACTTCGGTGGCATGGGCGTGAAGGACAACACCTACATGTGGTGCTACGGCAGCGGCAAGTACTCTGATGTGGTACTCGGACGCTGGACACCGGAGACTGCCACAACAGCTACTTATCCCCGCCTGACTACCGAGGGCGGTGAGCTCAACTTCGTAACCTCTGATTTCTGGACCTATAAGACCGATGCCGTGCGCCTCAACAAGGTGCAGCTGACCTACGATCTGCCTGAGAACCTCTTCCAAGGCAAGTGGGTCAAGGGACTGAGCGTGTATCTCAGCGGCAGCAATCTGCTCACCATCTCAGGAGAGCGGAAATATATGGAGACCAGCGTGGGATCGTTCCCACAGACACGGTTCTACAATCTTGGTGCTAAGGTAAACTTCTAATTCTTCTGTCATCATGAAAACAAGAAAATATAAATATCTCTTTCTCGTGGCGGCACTCGGCCTGACGCTCACTTCCTGTGACGACCTCTTCGAGCCCGCCAAGGAAAACAACCTCGGCCTTGACTATATGGACAAAAATGCGTCCTACGCCGAGGGTGTGCTCGGCAATGCCTATACGCGCATTCCCTGTGGCGGCTTTCCTTTCAGTGAGGTGGGCACTGACGATGCCGTGAGCAACGATGCTACCAACAGCTGGCGTAAACTCGCCGGGGGCACGTGGACATCAAACAACAACCCTACGGAGCGCTGGCGCGACTGTCGGGCAGGAATCATGTATGTCAACCTCTTCCTCAGCCGTGTCGACGGTGTGCACTGGGCCGACGACGATGTGGCCCGCCGCCTCTATGCCAGCCGTGAAAAGGGGGAGGCTTTCGGTATGCGTGCCATGTTTATGTACTATTTGCTACAGGCTCATGGCGGATACGACGAGAGCGGACAACTCCTCGGTGTGCCTATCATCACCACACCGGAGGGTGCTTCCAGCAACTTCAACGTGCCGAGAAATACCTTTGAGGAGTGCATGAAGGCTTTCTATGCCGACTGCGACTCTGCGCTCGCCCTGCTGCCCGACAAGTATGTCGACATCACTTCCGACGCAAGCATCCCGGCATATTACAAGAAAATGGGTGCTGACGTGGACCGTATGAACCGTGTCTTCGGCGCAAAGTTCAACGGACGTATGGATGCTTCCATCGTCAAGGCGTTCCGTTCCAAGGCTGCCCTGCTCGCTGCCAGCCCGGCTTTCGCCGCTGCTTCCGGCACCAACTATCAGCAGGCTGCCGACTATGCTGCTCAGGTGCTCGACGCCATCGGCGGCATCAGCGGAATGGATCCCAACGGATGGACATGGTATGCCAACGGAAGTGAGATTGACGCACTCTCCAATGGTGCTAATCCAAAAGAGATAATGTGGCGAGGAGAGAAGTCGCAGAACAACGACTGGGAGACCGACAACTATCCTCCTTCGCTCTATGGCAAGGGCCGCATCAACCCGACACAGAACTTTGTCGATGCCTTCCCCGCTGCCAATGGCTATCCGATCACTGACCCGCGCAGTGGCTACGATGCTAAGAATCCCTATGAAAACCGCGACCCGCGACTGACTGCCTATGTCGTTGTCGACGGCGGACAGGTCGGCGTGAACAACACTAAGATCAGTACCGAAGTGGGATCTGGTAAGGATGGTATCAACACCGAGGTGGGAAGCTCCACACGCACCGGTTACTATCTGCGCAAGCTGCTCCGACAGGATATCAATCTCGACCCGAAAGTAAATAGCAAACAGTATCACTATACGCCACGTATCCGCTATACCGAGATCTTCCTCAACTATGCTGAGGCTGCCAACGAGGCTTTCGGACCGAAGGGTACCGGTACGCACAACTACTCGGCCTACGATGTCATCAAGGCATTGCGCCACCGTGCCGGCATCACCGACGACAGCTATCTCGACGAGTGCGCACATTCTAAGGAGAAGATGCGTGAGCTCATACGCAACGAGCGCCGTATTGAGCTCTCCTTCGAAGGCTTCCGCTTCTGGGATCTTCGTCGTTGGAAAGCACCGATTAGCACTGCGGCTAAGGGCATGAGCATCACTGCTGACAAGGAAGGAAATAAGATTTATACGCCTGTCAACGTGGAGGAACGCGACTATAAAGACTATATGTACTATGGTCCGATACCTTATTCCGAAATGCTGAAATTCAGTGAACTGAAACAAAACAAGGGCTGGTAAGCCTGTCTCATACTGCTCTCTCCTTATTATATATACAGGAGAGGGCAGGACAGAGGCGGAGACTTGATCAGCTTTCAACATCATTCAAATCATTCTGTAATTATTGAATATGATTATGAACAAGACTTTCAAAATGCTGGCGACACTCGCTTTGCCATTGACACTCGCGCTGGGATTCGCTTCCTGCGAGAATGGCGACAAGGAATTTGACGACTATGACTACCAGACAGTCTATTTCGCACAGCAGAATCCTATACGTACCATCACCCTCGGCGAGGATGATGTCTTCCCCAATGATCTCGACAATCAGCATGAGTGCCAGTTGCAGGTCGTTGTCGGTGGCGTCTGGAAAAACAATAAAAACCGTCATGTGAAGATCGCTGTGGACAACAGCCTCGTCGACAACCTCTCTTTTGACGGTATCAACGGTGCTGCGTTTGCCAACACGGGTAAGCCTGTCATGGCAATGCCGCAGAACTATTATGAGTTGGAATCGACCGACGTGACCATTCCGGCAGGCGATGTGCGCGGTAAGGTCAACGTGCATCTCACCGATGCTTTCTTCGCTGACCCCAAGTCGGCTGAGGTTACCTATGTGCTGCCGGTGCGTATCGTGTCGGCTGAGGACTCTATCCTGAAGGGCCAAGACTACACGCTCTATGCCATCACCTATAAGAATCCGTATGCCGGAAGCTGGATTGTCACCAACGATGGCAGCGTCGTGACGCTCTCTACGCTGTCGATGAGCCAGGTGGCTTATCCTCATTCTGAGGTAGTAAAGGTCGACGGCAAGGAGAAAACGCTCGACGGCACGGTGGTCATGACGGTTGGCAACGACGGTGCGGTGACGTTCTCCACGGCTTCCCAAGACTGCACGGTGACGGGTAGCGGCAAGTGGACATCGCTCGGCGCCAAGAAAGATACTTCAAAGAAATGGGGAGACAAGGACCGTGACCTCTTTGAAGTGAAGTATACCATTACTTATAAGTACACCGACGGCGGTCAAACCAAGACGCTCGTAAAGGACTATGACGAGAAACTGGTGATGCAGACGCGCGGCAATAAGATGCAGACATTCTCTACCAAGTAATTTTTTTTAGACCTGACTATGAACAAATCTATATTATTCATCGCGGCGACAGCACTGATGCTCTCAGCCTGTGCCGACGACAATGTGCCCGGATTCAGTGTCGACGAGCCTGCCTACGATTCGGCTTATGCATATCTCGACAGCTATGCACCACTGAAGGAATATCTGGCTCAAAGCAAGAATCCTAATGTACATTTAGGAGTAGGTACCTCTGCTTCTGATTATATCAAGAAGGGTTTAGTCTATGCTTTGACCAACAGCAACTTCACGGAGACGGAACCGGGAAATGCCATGAAGATGGCTTCTTGTGTGAACGCTGATGGGGACATGGACTTCGAAACAGTGAAGAACTATGTCAACGCTGCTACTGACGCAGGCCTGTCGGTATATGGTCACACGCTGGCCTGGCACGCACAGCAACCTGTGGCTTATTTAAATAAATGTATTGCTGATAAGAGGACCAGCGACGGCCCGGCCGTTGTGGGATGGACGGACGTAAAGAAGACAACCTATAAGGATGGTAAATTCCCTTACTATCCTATGGGATGCGAACCGCCTGTCATCGACGGATCTATCCATTTCGTTGGAACAGGCGATTGGTCTCAGTTCTTCTGTTCCACAGGCAATAGCTTGGAAGAAGGGAACTATAGAGCGGTCATCCATGTGAAGTCGTCTGCACAGGTGAATGCGAACTTTGTCGTGCAGAATGGATGGGGCGGTGATGCCCAAAAGATTCAAGGTAATATCACGCTTAATGAGGGCTGGAGCGATATTGTGTTTGAGATGTCCGGAGTCAAAGGCGGCAATTATGATATGATCATACAGCCTGGAACAGCCAAAGCTACCATCGATCTGCAGTCTATCACTATTCAAAAGAAAGTGTTGCTTAATGTACAGCCACAGACTCCTGAGGAGAAGAAGGACACGCTGACCAAAGCCATGGATCGCTGGATTAAGGGCATGATGGAAGCTTGTCAGGGGAAGGTCAAGGCTTGGGATGTCGTCAATGAGGCCATCTGCGGTCAGGACAAAGATGGCGACGGCTACTATGACTTGCAGTCGGCTACACGGGGAACTGTCAGCAAAGATGATGCTAAGAACAACTTCTATTGGCAGGACTATCTCGGCGACCTCGACTATGTGCGTACGGCTGTTCGCCTGGCCCGCCAATATGGTCCCAAGGACGTGAAACTCTTCATCAACGACTATAATCTGGAGAGTGACTGGGACGGCAATAAGAAGCTCAAGAGCCTGATACACTGGATTCAGCTGTGGGAAGGTGATGGCGTAACAAAGATTGACGGTATCGGTTCTCAAATGCACATCGCATGCTATATGAACAAGCAGGTGGAAGAAAGCAAGAAAAATGCGATTGTCAACATGTTTAAGCTCTTGGCTCAATCCGGCAAACTCGTCCGTATCTCAGAGTTGGATATGTGTCTTGTGGACAAGGATGGCAAAAATGTCAATACGGCTGATGTTACAGAGGAGCAGCACCATGCGATGGCTGATCTCTATAAGTTTGTTGTCAGCAAGTATTTCGAGATCATACCGGTTGCCCAGCAGTGGGGCATTTGCCAATGGTGCGTCACGGACAGCCCGGCAAACAGTGGTTGGCTTCCCAACAGTCCGACGGGTTTATGGGATTTGAACTATAACCGCAAGCATACCTACGCAGGCTTTGCAGACGGACTGCAAGGCAAGTAAAAAAGGAAACACACGAGTTGTCAATTCCAACAGCCCTTTCTGACTCTCCAATAAGGGGAGAGGGGGAGTGAAAGGCCGGATTCCGGCGGCTCCTTCCTCCCCGGAGGAGGGTAGGAAAGAATAGATGGATTAAGAATCGTTCTATTTTTAACACTTAAATACTACCAACATGAAAAAGATCTACTATTTTTGTCTGATGGCTTTTGCAATGCTCTTTGCCGCTGAAACCAATGCCACGGAAGTGGAAGACTACTCCATCGACTGGAGTAAGCAGACTGCCTTTAGCTTTTGGGCTCCTGATGATGTGAAGCCTCACCTGTCGGTGACCGCTGACGGCCTGCAAGCTGAGAACACGACAGCCATGGAGAACTACCTCTTTCAGTATATTGGAGCCAGTAATCTTGGATTGACAAAAGGAAAAGACTACACGTTGAAGATTGTCATGAAGGGCTCGGCCGAGGGTAAGATGCACTTAGCTATTGGCGAATGGGGCAACCAAGCACAGTCCGACATCAATTTCTCTACAGAAGAGAAAGCGTATGAAGTGCCCTTCACGGCGTCGGCCGATGGCGGTTTTGTGTTGTGTCAGAGTGGTGCCTTTGTGGGTACGACAACGATTAAGTCAATTACTATCACGCATGAAGAAGGCACTTTCGACGGCAATATGTACATTGAGTATACAGGGATCGGTGGCAAGAACGCATGGGATCAGCAGGCTTTCTATGATCTGCCTGTCGCTTTGGAGAAGGGCGCTACTTATACCATGTCAATGAAAGTAAAAGCCTCTGAGAACTATGACGACCTTGCTTTTTGGCCTATCTGGAATGCCAGCGAGAACAAAAACGAGTGGGGTGGCAGCAATGATGTGGAGTACTTAGACAATAAAAAAGTTACCACTGATTGGACAACGATAAGTTGGACATTCCCTGCTAAGTGCCCACACGACCGTCTGCAGTTCTGTTTTGGAATGCTTGCAGGCTCTATCGACTTCGATGACCTTGTGCTGACCAAGGAAGGATCTACGGAAAACCTGATTGGCAATGGTGATTTTGCTACTTCTTCTTTGAAGGGATGGAGCAGCAATTACAATGGTCCTACTTTTGCTATTGTAAAAGTACCGGCATCAACGACTGCTATCAAGTCCATCACGGCTCAGGCTAAGAAGGGTCGGCAACAGGCATACAATCTTAGCGGGCAGCGTGTCAATGAAAGCTACAAGGGGCTTATTATTGTAGATGGCAAGAAGATGATGAGAAAGTAAGTACGGAAAGACATAAACAAAAAAGCCGTTGCACATCAGGAGCAGCGGCTTTTTTAGTGGTTATATCGGGTTTCCCAGTTTCGTCATTTCACGATCTTCTTACCACCTATTATATATATACCATGTGGAAGTGCGTTGAAGTCCTGCCCGACGTAGCGGCCGTCGAGTGTATAGATGCGCTTTGTTGTAGCTTCGTTGCGCTCAACGCCTTTGATGCCGGTAGTGGTGTCGTGGATATAGTTAAAGGAGACGGTGCCGGTGGCACTGTCGTAAGTGATGTTGCGGAGGGCTTTGTTGGTAGGCAACTTTTCGGTTTTATCGGAGTTGTACCAGCACCAGTTGGGTTGTACATTAGCGTCGCTGAGCTCCATAACATTCATATTTGTTACATTGCCGGTTCCCGGGAAGAGGTCGCCACGAAGGCTGCTGGTATATGTATCTTTGTTTGCGTCAAGGTAAGAGGACAGGCAGGCTCCATCAGCAGGTACTACCGCCATGCCGGGATAACCTTTTGTGTTGTTGTATCTATCGAAGATGTTGACCGTGCCATTGTTTGGCTCGTTGACGTGATAAACGAGCAGGCCGTTGCCGTATTGGTGACTGTTCCATCCTTTTCGTTGAATGCTTTCCAGCATAAAGTATTCGTTGTTGTTGTCGGGGTTGGTAATCTTATAGGCCGTACCGCCTTCTTCTGTGGAGTTGGCGATGGTTACTTGTTGGTCGCCGTCCAATTCTGTAATGACAACCGGCCATCCCATCTGCTTCTTTTCCCATGCTGTGTATGCGGTAGGATAGAAACCATTACCACCGTATTCCCCTCCGTCCATGAGATCCCAGTATTCCATCTCCTGGTTGTCGACTCGCGCAGAGGCTGATGTAGGGTAGAAGTCGGGTAAACCTAAGGCGTGACTCAGCTCGTGACAGGTGACGCCTACGCCTGCTATACAAGGGACAGTGCCTTCTTTTTTATCAAACTTTTCGTTGCTATTCAGATATATCGGCGTAAGCTCACCGGCCATGCTATACCATCTCAGGCTTTTGCCAGCAAGAGTACCATTTACAGTCGATGTGTTTGCCCATACGGCGGTGGCCACGTCGTCGGTAGCATTGGGGTATGTGCTGTAGTTCTGTCCTACACCTGCATAGATGATGTATACACAGTCTACGCTATTGCCGTCTGCGCAGAATGATGTCGCGTCATCGATCTTCTCGCTGCTACTCTGGAGTTTGGCTATCGCGTCCTTAACTAAGCCTCTTGGATTCTCGTCGGAATTGTTTCCATGAGTGTTGCCTCCATAGTAGGTCTCGTCCTGGTCTAACGTCACGGGACCATAAATCTTAAAGGTAGGAGTGAACGCGCCGGAACTCATATCCGAGAAATACTGGGCGACGGAACCATGATTCTTGGCATTACCATTGCCCATACTCTTTTGCTCTGTAACATTGAAAAACTGTTTAAAAGCCTCTTTAGGTTTGTTGATGCTGAATTGCACATCCTTGAAGTTGACAAGGATGACGGGGATGGTTATGCTTCCTTTGTGGGGAACGTAGCTGGGGTTGTAGCTTCCTATAGCTCTGCTGGCAATGCCGTCGGCTGCTCTTTTCTGCTCTATGATCATAGAAGTGCCACATTTCCCATGTGGCAGAATGATTTCATTTTCTTCTTGTGCCATTCCCTGCACCGTCCACAGGCTGGCACCTACCAATGAAAGTATAAGTTTCTTCATTATCCTTGTCTTTTTACGATTTCAACTGCAAAGTTAACTCTTTTTTCTTGTAGCGTCAAACTTTTGCTAAGTTTTTATGTATGAAACAATTTCGACAACTATATGATACATATCATAAAGTCTGTTTGGACATTTCACTTTACTTTTGCAATAATAAAAACTAAATCTATAATACACATGAACATCATTCCTTATTTCCGCCATCTTGGCTTGTTGCTGTTGGCACTGTGGCTCTTGCCCGGGAGCATGGAAGCGGCTCCTGATCCTAACTTCTATATCTTCCTCTGCTTCGGGCAAAGCAATATGGAGGGCAACGCCAAGATAGAACCGCAAGATCTCACGGGTGTGGATCCGCGATTCCAGATGATGGCTGCCGTCGACGACCACAAGTTGGGACGTAAGATGGGGGAGTGGTATACAGCTACACCACCACTCTGCCGCGAAAATACTGGCCTCACTCCGGTGGACTATTTCGGACGTGAGATGGTCGCTAGACTGCCAAAGAATGTACGCGTGGGCGTGATCACCGTGGCTGTCGGCGGTTGCCATATCGAGACCTTTATGCGTGACTCGGTCGACAACTACGTCAAGACACGGGCGCCACAGTGGATGAAAGGTATGCTCGCCTGCTATGGCAACAATCCTTATAACCGGCTGGTCACTCTCGCACGCAAGGCTCAGCAGGCCGGCGTGATTAAAGGCATCTTGCTGCATCAGGGCGAGAGTAACACAGGTGACGTGCGCTGGCCTGAGAAGGTGGCGTGGGTATATAACCAGCTCATCGCTGACTTGCATCTGAAATCAGAAGAGGTGCCCTTGCTCGCCGGTGAGGTTGTACGTGCGGACGGCCACGGACGCTGTGTGGCAATGAATGCTATCATCGACAAACTGCCTGAGACGATCCACACGGCACACGTGATCTCTTCCGAGGGCTGTACCAACGGTCCCGACAATCTCCACTTCGATGCTGCCGGCTACAGAGAACTTGGGCGGCGGTATGCTTATAAGATGTTGTCACTGCTTGGCTATCCTGTATTCAAGAGTGTCGCAGTTCCGGCTGATGCTGTGACGAGCGAGACGGCTGAACCAGGCAATGACTTCCCGAAGATCGACGGTAGCCGACGCGCTTATTTCCGTTTGCACGCTCCTGCCGCACAGCATGTCGTGGCTGACATCTGCGGAAAGAAATACGATATGCAGCGTGACGAGACGGGTACATGGACGGGCGTCAGTGATCCGCTGCCGGTGGGATTCCACTATTATTTCCTATGGGTCGACGGCGTGCAAGTGACAGATCCGGCTACTGACACGTATTTCGGATGTTGCCGCCAGGCCAGTGCCTTGGAAGTGCCGGAGGGATCTGAGGGCGACTACTATCGTCCACAGCAGGGCGTGGCAAAGGGTCAGGTGCGCTCATTCCAGTATTATGCCAACTCTACGCACCAGTGGCGTCGGGCAATGGTCTACACGCCGGCAGAATATGAACAGGGAAAGAAACGCTATCCGGTGCTCTATCTTCAGCACGGTATGGGTGAGGACGAGACCGGTTGGAGCCATCAGGGCAAGATGCAAAACATCATGGACAACCTGATTGCCGAAGGAAAGGCCGTGCCAATGATCGTCGTGATGGAGAGCGGAGACGTGAAAGCACCTTACCGTCCCGATAAGGACGGAGGCAATCAAGCCGGTTTGAGCCAGTATGGCGCTACCTTCTATCAGGTGCTCATCAACGATTTGATCCCTACCATCGACAAGAGCTTCCGTACAAAGGCCGACCGTGATCACCGTGCAATGGCCGGACTGTCATGGGGCGGACACCAAACCTTCGACATTGTATTCACGCATCTCGACAAGTTCTCCTATTGCGGAGGTTTCAGTGGCGCCATCTTTGGATTGGATGTCAACAAGACTTACGGCGGCATCTTCTCACGTCCTGCCGAGGTGAACAGCAAGTTGCATACGCTCTTCCTCGGTTGTGGCAGTGAGGAAAACATGGGTACTTCGAAACTGATCAAGGATCTCAGAGGCGCAGGCGTGAAGGTTGAAGATTATGTCTCACCCGGAACAGCCCATGAGTGGCTCACTTGGCGTCGCTGCCTGAAGGAGTTTGTAGTGAAGCTCTTTAAGAAATAAGGCCATCATTCTTGAGAGATAAGGCCATCATTCTTAGGAGATAATGCCAATCATTCGTGATGGTAAGGCTCACCTTTAATGATCGTACAAGCGCGATAAAGCTGTTCGACAAAGATGAGTCTTACCATCTGATGACTGAAAGTCAACCGCGAGAGCGAGATCTTGTCGTTGGCGCGGGCGTATATCTCCGGTGAGAAGCCATACGGACCACCGATGACAAATACCAACCGGCGGGCTGTGTTCTGCTTGTGTTGCAACCAGTCTGCAAGTTCTATGGAGCGGAATTCCTTGCCATGCTCGTCAAGGAGTACCACCGTGTCGCTGGATTGCAACTCTTGCAGGATCAGCTGGCCTTCCTTTTCTTTTTGTTGGGCCTCGGTGAGACTCTTGGTGTTTTTCAGTTCCGGAATGGTGCGGATCTCAAAAGGCATGTAGTGTGCGATGCGCTCAGTGTAGTCATTGATGCCCGCAATGAAATGTTTGTTCTGTGTCTTGCCGACGAGGATAAGGATGGTCTTCATGGTTATTCTCCTTTAGTGAGTGAAGCATCTTTGTCGCAGGAATCATTCTTTTCGAGGGTTGAATGATGCGCCTTGTCGTGCGTATCTTGCTCTTTGAGGCTTGAATATTGTGCCTTGCGTTTGGGATTCATGGGAAACCAGCCTTTCTCCACTCTCTTCTTTTGTTCAAAGAGTTCGCCGATCGACCACAGCAGACTGGCGCCAGTGACACCGACAATGGCTGAGAGTATGGTGTCGGCAATGCACAATGACGCGCCAATACATGCCAAACCGGCAATAAGAAACAGCCACCAGGGACGTGTGCCCCAATGGTATTCAGTCTTGATGACAACAGGATGGAAGACACCTATTATAATAAAGGTGCTGATAGCGAGAAGTAGTCCAGTGAAATGCATTCCTTTTTGTTTTGGTACAAATTTACAAATTTTTATCTGTAACGTAGCGTGTTTATCGCAAATATTTGCTATCTTTGCCCATAGAACCAAACATTTCTAACAAAGATATCAAATCATGGAAAACAACGCAGCGCTCATAGCCCAGTGTGAGGCTAAGGCAAAGGCATGGCTCTCGCCTTCGTTTGACGAGCAGACACGCAAAGATGTTCAAGCTATGCTTGACAATCCTGACAAGACACAACTCATTGAGAGCTTCTATAAAGACCTGGAGTTTGGTACCGGCGGCTTGCGCGGTATTATGGGTCCGGGTACAAACCGCATGAACATCTATGTCGTTGGTATGGCCACACAAGGCTTTGCCAACTATCTGAAGAAGAACTTCAAAGACCGTGAGCAGATCTCTGTTGTTGTCTGCCACGACTGCCGCAACAACAGCCGCCTGTACGCTGAGACAGTGGCAAACATCTTCTCTGCCAACGGCATCAAGGCTTATATCTTCGATGATCTTCGCCCGACACCGGAGTGCTCCTTCGCTATCCGTTACCTCAAAGCCCAGGCAGGCGTGAACATCACTGCCAGCCACAACCCACGCGAGTACAATGGCTACAAGGCTTATTGGGAGGATGGTGCCCAGGTGCTGGCTCCTCACGACAAAGGCATCATCGACGAGGTGAACAAAGTAACCATCGATGACGTGAAGTTCCAGCCGAATAAGGATCTCATCCAGATCATTGGCGAGGACATCGATGAGCCGTATCTGCGTCAGATCCGCACGATCTCCATTGACCGCGAGGTGATTCGTCGCCAGCACGATCTGAAGATCGTCTACACTCCGCTCCACGGTGCCGGCCGCGTGATGATTCCGCGCTCACTGGCTTATTGGGGCTTCGACAATGTACACTGCGTTCCTGAGCAGATGATCAAGGACGGCAACTTCCCAACTGTCGACCGTCCTAATCCTGAGTTTGCCGAGGCTCTGACACTCGGACTGCGCGACGCTAAGAAGCTCGACGCTGACATCCTCATGGCTTCTGACCCTGATGCAGACCGCGTCGGTATGGCTTGCAAGAACGATAAAGGCGAGTGGGTGCTCATCAATGGCAACCAGACCTGTCTGATCTTCTTGTGGTATATCATCACCAACCGCAAGGCTAAGGGCTTGCTCAAGCCTACAGACTTCATCGTGAAGACGATCGTCACCACAGAGGTGATTCGCAAGATCGCAGAAAAGCAAAATATCGAGATGCGTGACTGCTACACGGGCTTCAAGTGGATTGCCCGCGAGATCGCTCTCTCAGAGGGCAAGCAGCAGTATATCGGTGGCGGTGAGGAGAGCTATGGCTTCCTTGCTGAGGACTTCGTGCGCGATAAGGACGCAGTATCTGCTTGTTCGCTGCTGGCAGAGATCTGCGCTTATGCTAAGGATCAGGGCAAGACGCTCTACGACATCCTCATGGGCATCTATCTCGAATATGGCTTCTCTAAGGAGTTCACCGTGAATGTTGAGCGTCCCGGAAAGAGCGGTGCTGAGGAGATCCAGAAGATGATGAGCGACTTCCGCGCTAACCCGCCGAAGGAGCTCGGTGGCTCTAAGGTAGTGCTGTGGAAGGACTATAAGACACTGAAAGCTACTTCTGCTGATGGTAAGGTCACAGATCTTGTCATGCCGGAGACCAGCAACGTGCTGCAGTGGTTCTGCGACGACGACACCAAGGTGAGCGTGCGCCCATCTGGAACAGAGCCTAAGATCAAGTTCTACATCGAGGTGAAGGACACCATGACGGATGCTTCACAGTATGAGGAACTGGACAAGAAGGGCATGAAGAAGATCGAGGCTATCAAGAAGAGCCTTGGTCTTGAGAATGATTAAACATTCTGTTTAGATAACTTATTATCCCCTTGCTACCGTTGTGTGGCAAGGGGATATTTTTATTCGTCCTTGCGCAAGTCTTTATTTTTCCTTACGCAAGTCTTTATTTGTCTTTCCGCAAGGCAAGCTGCAACAGCCGTTGTTCTATGTCGCTGGTCCAGGGCTCGTCACAGATCTCAAAGGCGAAGTTGTTGAGGGCAAGACATTGCTCGCGGGTGATCGTGCGTCGCTCTGTGTGGTAGGGCCACGGCGCGAGCATGAGCAACAGGCCTTTGGCACAGGCGTCAAAATACTTCCCGGGTGGCTTGTAAAGCGGAGGGAAGCCATTTTCCAAGATGACGATGAGCGGATGCTGAGCATCCAGTGCAGCCCGGGCGATCTCTTTCTCACCGGGAGAGATACACGGGCTCACCACCACACCACCCTTGTCTCCTCTATGTAGGAAGTATTCCTTTTGTTTGGCAATAAGCTTGAGGTTCGTCTCTGTGATGTTGTTGTGACAGCGGACCTGCATTCTCATAGGGCGCTCCAATAGCCAGTGATTGCCGATAGCGGCAAAGGTGTGGCTGCCAAAGTGTAGCTCGCGCACGATGCGAAACAGGTCGGGATGGTCTCGCTTGATCATGGCGCGCAGCGGGTTCTGCTGTACATAGCGGATCATATTCGCAAGCTGTCCTTCACCCATGAGCACGGAGTCGTTGTAACCGGAGGCAAAGAGCGAAGGACCTTTCGCTCCCTTGCTGTGAGGAAGAGGGCGGGGATAAGGCACAGCGGAAGCGGCTATGGCGGACGCAACGGGCGCGGCTGTTGTGCGCGCCGAATTATAATTCGGCGAACAGAACGGAGCGGATGACAGAGCAGACGGAGCAGGGGACGGAGCAGACGGAGCGGACGACGAGGCACCCGCCGCGTTATCTTGTGGGGCATCGAAAAGAAGGGAGGGGTTGAGTTCCCACCATGCTTTTGAACAGCCGATCTTGAATCCTTTCACCATCTGCCCGAGATGTGCTTCCTGATCTTGCGTCACAAAGAGCACGCCATGCAGATGCTCGGGCATGATCTGCAGGATGATCGTCCGCACATCGGGGTAGTGGGCGGGTATCTGCTCCCAACAATCGCGCACACGCTCCCCCAAGGGCGTGAGGTCAACAACGGCTTCACGGTCTAATGGGGAGAGTAGGCAGCTGTCTCCCTTCGCTGTCGCTTTTGTTTCGCCGATGTTGCTGGTGTCTGTCTCTTTAGCTTTGTTAGCGTTGGTCTCGTCTGCTTTGCCTACGTTCTTCTCTTCTTTTTGTTTCCATCTGAGGGTACCCAGTAGTGGGTGGCTACGGTCTGCCAAGGTGATGGTGAGCAAGTAGATGCTTCGGGCCTTGTAGTCGTGGCAATTCATGCGGTGCGTCTTGGAGTGGTCACAGTCGTAGCGCCACCCGACGCCTTCTATGTAATGAAGCTGCTTGTCGGTCATAGTTGCAAGGTTGAATAGAAAGATGATATGCAAAAATAAGGAGTTTTAAAGAAAGAAGCAAGAGGTTTAGGCTTCTTTTTTAAGTAAGGGGCAGAGATTTCTCAAGAGAAGAGCAGGTAGAGAGGGGCGCTTGGTTCTTAGAGAAATAGTGGGGCGGGTGTTTTAGATAATGGTCAATAGAAAATAGAAAAACGGAAGAACAACAAAAGCCGGCAGGAATTGCCGGCTTTTGTTGTTATAGAAAGAAGCTTTTCGTCCTTGGTTTTTACTTGTTCTCGATATAGTTGACGATCCACTCGCCAACCTCTTTTGTGCCATATTGCTTGCCGCCCTCGACCTGAATCTCCGGTGTGCGCACATTCTGCTCCAGGCTTTGGTTGCAGGCCTCGCGGATGAGTGCGCCCTCCTTGTTCAGTCCGAAGTGCTCGAGCATCATGGCTGCGGAGAGGATCTGTGCCAATGGGTTAGCAAGGTTCTTACCTGCTGCCTGAGGCCATGAGCCGTGTACAGGCTCGAAGAGCGGAGTGTGCTCGCCAAGAGAAGCAGATGGCTGGAGACCCATGGAGCCCGTGATGGCACTCGTCTCGTCGGTGAGAATGTCGCCGAAGGTGTTCTCTGTGACGATGACATCGAAGAAGCGAGGCTCGGTGAGCACGCGCATCGAGCAGTTGTCGATGAACATATAGTCGACATTGACATCGGGATATTTCGGCTCCATCTCCTTAGCTACCTGGCGCCACAGACGTGAGCTGGCCAGCACGTTAGCCTTGTCGACGACGGTGAGGTGGTGGTTGCGACGCTCAGCAAACTCAAAGGCCACCTTCAGGATACGCTCGATCTCAGAACGGTGATAGATGTCAGTGTCGTAAGCCTTCTCATCGTCCTGGTATTTCTCGCCGAAGTACATACCACCGGTGAGCTCACGGATGACCACGAAGTCAGCGCCCTTGATGAGCTCTTCCTTCAGCGGGCTCTTATGAAGCAGGCAGTCGAAGGTAGCCACGGGACGTACGTTGGCGAAGAGTCCGAGTTTCTTGCGCATAGCCAGCAGACCGGTCTCAGGACGCACCTTCAGTGTCGGATTGTTGTCGAAGCGCGGATCACCCACAGCGGCGAAGAGCACAGCGTCGGTATCCATACAGGTCTTGAACGTCTCATCGGGGAACGGATCACCGACGGCGTCGATGGCATGTGCACCACAGATAGCCTCGTGATAGGTGAACTCATGGTTAAACTTCTTAGCCACCGCGTCGAGCACGTGGAGTGCCTGCGGCATGATCTCCGGTCCAATACCGTCGCCGGGGAGAACGGCAATGTTCAGTTTCATAATATGCTATGTATTGTTTATTATTTACTTCTTTTTGAAATTCTCTTCCTCAAAGCTGTTGAGCATCTTGAAGGTAGCCTTGATGGCAGCCTCTGTCTGGTCGGCGTCGAGGCCGTGTGTACGGATGACGCGGCCATTGTCGTCCTGCCACGTGATGATGGTCTGCACGAGGGCATCGGTGTGACCGCCGGGCGGGATGGTGACGCTATAGTTGGTCAGGCGTGGGAACGTGCGGTTGAGGTTCTCGCGATAGACCTTGCGGAGTGCTTTTACAAAGGCATCGTACTGACCGTCGCCGGTGGCGTCGGCCGTGTAGACTTTGGCGTTGATCTCCACTTTCAGACTGGCGATAGGCTTCAGACCATAGGATGTGGAGACCATGTAGCTCAGGAGTTTCACGCGCTCCTCCATGGCATCGTGACGGTTCAGCACATCCGAGACGATGTAGGGCAGGTCATCTTGCGTGACCACCTCCTTGCGATCACCGAGTTCCGTGATGCGCTGCGTGACCTTCCGAACCTGTTCCGGCGTGAGTGTCATGCCTAGTTCTTCGAGGTTTTTCTCGATGTTGGCCTTACCGGAGTTCTTTCCGAGAGCGAACTCACGCTTACGTCCGAAGCGCTCAGGCTTCAGGGCGTTGCTGTAGAGATTGTCTTTCTTATCACCATCAGCGTGGACACCAGCCACCTGGGTGAAGACATTCTCACCGACGATCGGCTCGTTTGGAGACACGGCGATGCCGCTATATCCTTCCACGACACGGCTGATCATGTTGAGCTGGCTCTCGACGATATTCGTCTCAACGCCGCACATATCTTTCAATACAGCCTCCACGCTCGACAGCGGTGCGTTGCCGCAACGCTCGCCGAGACCGTTGACAGTGACGTGAATACCCGAAGCACCGCAACGGACAGCGGCCAGAGAGTCGGCCACAGCCATGTCGTAGTCGTTATGGGCATGGAAGTCAAAGCGCTTGTCGGGGTACATGTTCACCATCTTCGTGATGAAGTCCTCGCACTGTGTCGGCGTGAGGATGCCCAGAGTATCGGGCAGCAGGAAGCGCTCGATGTTGGTGTCTTTCATTGCCTCCATCATCTGGTAGACATATTCCGGTGAGTTGATCATGCCGGAACTCCAATCCTCGAGATAGAGGTTCACGTGGAAGTGCTTACTCTCAGCATAGTCGAGCACGTCAAGGATGTCCTCGATATGCTGTTCGGGTGTCTTATGGAGCTGCTGTGTGCAGTGTTTATAAGAGCCTTTTGCCAACAAGTTGATGACGTGGCAACCCGTGTCGGCAATCCAGTCCACGCTCTTGTTATGGTCGACAAAGCCCAAGACCTCAATGCGGTCCAGGTATCCGGCCTGCTCGGCAAAGCGGCAGATGCCGGTGACAGCCTCTTTTTCACCTTCCGAGACACGTGCCGAGGCCACCTCGAGGCGGTCGACGTTTACTTTCTCCAACAACAGACGTGCGATCATCAGCTTCTCATGCGGCAGGAAGCTGACGCCGTTGGTCTGTTCGCCGTCGCGCAGCGTAGAGTCCATGATCTCGATGCGCGACTTCATCTTATTTAGCGATTCCATGTTTTACGGTTCTTTTCAAAGGCCTCCACCTTGTCGCGGTTCTGTACGAGGAAGTCGACATCGTCGAGACCATTCATCAAGCAATGCTTCTTATAACCATTGATTTCGAAGTGCTCGCTCTTGCCGGTAGCCATATTCGTGACCGTCTGGTTGGGCAGGTCCACCTTCACCTGAGTCTTATGATCTTTGGCGATGCTGTCAAAGAGCTCCTTGAGGAACGGCTCGGTGACGACGACGGGGAGCACAAAGTTGTTCAGCTCATTGTTCTTATGAATGTCAGCGAAGAACGAGCTGATGACTACGCGGAAGCCGTAACCGGCGATGGCCCATGCGGCATGCTCTCGGCTGGAGCCAGAGCCAAAGTTCTTTCCTGCCACAAGGATACAGCCCGAGTAGCTGGGATCGTTGAGGACGAAGTCCTTCTTCAGG
This sequence comes from uncultured Prevotella sp., assembly GCA_945873145.1. GTDB lineage: Bacteria > Bacteroidota > Bacteroidia > Bacteroidales > Bacteroidaceae > Prevotella. The sequence continues at coordinate 54,937 of CAMCBZ010000006.1, read as the reverse complement.
CTGCCGTCTTTGTTATAGCGCCAGTCGCGGAAGAGGTTATCGCCGAAGCCTTCCTTGTCAGTAGCCTTGAGGAAGCGGGCGGGGATGATCTGGTCTGTATCTACATTCTCCAAAGGAAGAGGAATGCAGCTGGATGTGATGACATTGAATTTCTGTTTCATTGCGATAAAAATACTGATGTGTTCAACCAAGAAGATTACATGAACTCGCGCGGGTCGGTGACCTTACCGGTGATAGCAGCGGCCGCGGCGACGAGCGGACTGGCTAGGATGGTGCGTGAGCCCGGTCCCTGACGGCCCTCGAAGTTACGGTTGGAGGTGGACACGCTGTAGAGTCCTGCCGGTACCTTATCATCGTTCATGGCCAGACAAGCCGAGCATCCGGGCTGACGAATCTCGAAGCCAGCCTCGTTGAGTACCTTGTCGAGCTTCTCGTTCTTGATCTGCTGTGCCACTGCCCAAGAGCCGGGGACGAGCCAAGCCACCACGTTCGGAGCCTTGTGATGTCCCTTGACCAGAGAGGCGAAAGCACGGAAGTCTTCGATGCGGCCGTTGGTGCAGGCACCGAGGAACACATAGTCGATAGGATGACCGAGCAGTTTCTCGCCCGGCTCAAAGCCCATATATTTCAGACTCTTCTTGAACGAAGCCTGGTCGCTCTCAGGAATCTCGTCGAGTGTGGGGATAGTGCCGTTGATGGCGATACCCATACCCGGGTTGGTGCCGTAGGTGATGCGCGGCTCAATGTCGGCGGCGTCGTAGGTCACCTCACGGTCGAAGACAGCGTCGTCACCCGACTTCAGAGTTTTCCAATAAGCCACGGCGCGCTCCCAGTCCTCACCTTTAGGCGCATATTTCTTACCCTTGATATAGGCGAACGTCTTCTCGTCCGGTGCTACGAAACCACCGCGGGCACCCATCTCGATGGACAGGTTGCAGAGTGTCAGACGGCCTTCCATGCTCATGTTGCGCACCACGTCGCCGGCATACTCCACGAAGTAACCCGTAGCGCCGGAGGTTGTCAGCTGTGACATCAGGTAAAGGGCGACATCCTTGGCGGTCACTCCCGGTTTGAGCGTACCGTTGATGTTGATGCGCATCGACTTAGGTTTCTGCTGCAAGATGCACTGTGATGCGAGTACCATCTCCACCTCAGAAGTACCAATACCAAAGGCTACGGCACCCATAGCTCCGTGAGTAGAGGTGTGAGAGTCACCGCAGACGATGGTCATGCCTGGCAGTGAGAGGCCCGTTTCAGGACCTACGACATGGATGATACCGTTTTCGGGCGTGTTCATCTTGAATTCAGTGACGCCAAACTCCTTGCAGTTCTTGTCGAGCGTGTCGATCTGTTTGCGTCCCACGGGGTCAGCGACGGGCTTGTCCTGGTCGTGGGTTTGTATGTTGTGGTCAGGCATAGCGAAGACCTGCTGTGGGCGGAAGACTTTCAGTCCGCGCTGTCGCAAGCCTTGGAAAGCCTGGGGAGAGGTCACCTCGTGGCAATAGAGACGGTCGATATACAACTGAGTGGGACCGTCCTTGACAATCTGAACGACGTGACTGTCCCAAATCTTATCAAACAGGGTATTCATATATATATAATATGTGTTATAGGATTCTGCTATGTTATTTCACTCTGAACTTATTGATGCAGTCGATATATGCTTCGACGGAAGCGGTGACGATATCAGTGTTGGCGCCGAAACCGTAGTAGATCTGACCGTCGTATTCCACCTGCATGTGCACCTTGCCCACGTCGTCGGATCCTTTGGAAATGGCCTGAATGGTAAACTCCTTTAAGGTCATCTGTTTGCGGACGATGCGTTTCAGCGCGGAGATGGCAGCGTCGACAGGGCCGTTGCCCGTTGAGCACTCCTCGAATTTCTGACCGGCAATGTCCAGTCCGATGCTGGCCACAGAGCGCACACCCTTGCCGGTTGTCACCTGCAGATAGTCGAGCTTCACACTGTGGTTGGCTGTGCGGTCAGCTCCGGCGAGCATGAGCACATCGTCGTCGGTGATCTCTTTCTTCTTGTCAGCGAGCACGAGGAACTGCTTGTAGATCTTGTCGAGTGTCTCCTCGTCCTTGATGTCCACGCCGTTGACTTCCAGGCGATAGCGGAGGGCCGCACGTCCGGAACGTGCGGTGAGCACGATCTCGTTGTTGTCGAGTCCGATGTCCTTCGGGTCGATGATCTCGTAGGTCTGTACGTTCTTCAGCACGCCGTCCTGATGTATGCCACTGGAGTGAGCGAAGGCATTGCGGCCGACGATGGCTTTGTTGGGCTGCACAGGCATGTTCATCAAAGAGGAGACCATGCGGGAGATAGGATAGATCTTGCGTGTGTTGATGTTCGTGTCAATGCCGATGTTCTTATGACATTTAAGAATCATGGCGATCTCCTCCAGTGAAGTGTTGCCGGCACGCTCTCCGATGCCGTTGATCGTCACCTCTACCTGACGTGCACCGTTGAGCACGCCTTCGAGCGTGTTGGCTGTTGCCATGCCCAGATCGTTGTGGCAGTGTGTGGAGATGATGGCCTTGTCGATGTTGTCGACATGCTCTTTGAGGTATTTGATCTTGGCACCGTATTCGTTGGGCAGGCAATAACCTGTTGTGTCGGGGATGTTGACCACGGTGGCTCCGGCCTTGATGACAGCTTCGACGACTTTAGCGAGGTACTCATTGTCGGTGCGTCCGGCATCCTCAGCATAGAACTCAACGTCGTCGACATACTTCTTGGCATAGGCTACGGCGCGTACGGCACGCTCCAGAATATCTTCACGGGTGGAGTTGAACTTATATTTAATATGATAGTCGCTCGTGCCGATACCCGTATGGATGCGTTTATGTTTGGCATATTGCAAAGCCTCAGCGGCGCAGTCAATGTCTTTTTCCACGGCGCGTGTCAGTGCGCAGATAGTAGGCCAAGTCACGGCTTTGGAGATCTCCACCACAGAGTTGAAGTCACCCGGCGATGAGATGGGGAATCCCGCCTCGATGACGTCTACGCCCAATAGCTCGAGTTGCTTGGCCACTTGAATCTTCTCTACTGTGTTCAACTGACAACCAGGCACCTGCTCGCCATCGCGGAGCGTCGTGTCGAAAATGTAAAGTCTGTCGCTCATATTCTTTAATGTATTAATGTTTTTGTTTTCTCTATTGTTCCCTGAAACATGGCCAAACAAAAAAGCCTTCCCACTCATGGAAGTGGAAAGGCTCTGTATGGTTGTTGTCCGTCAGACATGCACGCACACCTTCTCACTTCCAACTGTGGGATACAGTCGAATGCTAATAATAATGCTTAGAAGGATGTACAAACTTGTCATAACCTTATGTGTTGATTCGTATCTATTTCTGTTTACGAGTGCAAAGGTAAACAATTCAGTCGATACGAGCAAATAATCTGAAACTTTTTTGCTTGTTTTTCTAATAATTTATTAGAATGGTGCTGGTCCGCCGGCATCTGGAGGCATTCCGGCCAGTGGATCACCGGCGAAAGGATCGGTATCCGGTGCACCGCCGAAGTCCTGATTCATCTTTGAGCCAATGAATTCTCCATCATTCATGTTGCCCGGCAGTGGTGCCAGCTGGGCATCCTCGGGGTTCATGAAACGGGTGTACTGTCCCTGGAAGGTCAGCAGCACGTCGCCCGTGGCACCTTTACGGTGCTTGGCGATGATGATCTGTGCCTTGCCATGAAGGTCGTTGCCCTTCTCGTCCTGGTAGATACGGTAGTACTCGGGACGGTGGACGAAGAGCACCATATCGGCATCCTGCTCGATAGCTCCCGACTCACGCAGGTCGCTCAGTTGTGGTCGCTTACCTTCGATACCCTCGCGGTTCTCTACGGTACGGTTGAGCTGTGAGAGGGCGATGATGGGGATGTCGAGTTCCTTGGCCAGTCCTTTGAGCGATCGCGAGATGGTGGAGACCTCTTCCTGACGGTTGCCGAAGCGCATGCCGTTGGCGTTCATCAGCTGCAGGTAGTCGATCATGATGATCTTCACGCCTTTCTCGCGTACGAGACGACGCGCTTTGGTGCGGAGCTCAAAGATAGAGAGACCCGGCGTATCGTCGACGTAGATGGGCGCACCGGTGAGGCGCGAGAGGTTCTTGTCGAGTCGTTCCCACTCGTCGCGGGCGAGCTGACCATTCATGATCTTCTTGCCCTCGATCTCGCAGACATTGGAGATGAGACGGTCGACGAGCTGCTCGTTGTTCATCTCCAGCGAGAAGAAGGCAATAGGGGTCTGATAGTCGACGGCGATGTTCTTGGCAATAGAGAGTGCAAACGAAGTCTTACCCATGGCAGGACGTCCGGCGATGATGACAAGGTCACTCTTCTGCCAACCCGAGGTCATGTCGTCGAGCTTGGTGAAGCCGGAGGGAATACCCGTTAGGCCGCTGGTGTTGGCCGATGCCTTTTGCAGGGTGTCGATGGCCTGGCGGATGACCGGGTCGATCTGGGTGTAGTCCTGCTTCATGTTTTTCTGCGAGAGCTCGAAGAGGCTGCCCTCCGCTTCCTGCATGAGTTCATCGACGTCGACGGTCGTGTCAAAGGCCTTGGTCTCGATGTCGCTGGCGAAGGAGATGAGCTGGCGGGCGAGAAACTTCTGCTTGAGAATCTTGGAGTGCTGCTCGATATGGGCCGATGAGGCTACGTGCGAGGAGAGCTCGATGATGTAGTTCGGGCCACCGACGTCGTCGATGGTGCCCTCGCGCTCCAGCTCGTTGGTGACGGTGAGGATGTCGACGGGCTTTTCCTCCATGTTCAAGGTCTGGATCGCCTTGAAGATTTTTTGGTGGCGCGGGTCGTAGAAGGTCTCGGGACGGATGAGCTCAGAGACGACGGAGAAGGCGTCTTTGTCGATCATCAGGGCACCGAGCACCACCTTCTCCACGTCGATGGCCTGCGGCTGCAGGTGGCCGTAGGTGGGGTCGATGGGTGCGGAAGCCTTTTTGCGACGGGGCGCGGTATTTTTTTGTTCTGGCATATGCTTTAGTGTGTTTTGCGGGTTGATGGGTTTTGAAGTCATCGACAAGCCGGGGGAGAGAAGAAGAGACTCGTGGACCGGGGAGAAGATGGCGGATGCAAAGTTACTGTTTTTTCCTCGCAAAGCGGAGAAAGAAGGCGGAAATGTTGCAGAAAACTGCGACAGGGAGGGGAGAGGAGAAAAGAGCGGGCCGCGTCGCGATATATCGCGACGAACAGAACTGACGGATGAACAAGAGACGGAACAAGAGGCGAAGAAGGACGGAGCGAGGGCGAGGACAGGCCGAGGCAAGGGAGAAAGGCAGGCGAGGCAAAGGGGAAAAGGCAGGCAGCGCAAAAAAGAAAGCCGTCCCAAGCAAAGACTTGCTTTGGACGGCTTTGTAGGGACAATGGGACTCGAACCCATGACCTCTGCAATGTGACTGCAGCGCTCTAAACCAGCTGGGCTATGCCCCTATCTTTGTAATGAAAGGCTCTGTGCGAACCTCTGTGTTACGGTATGCAAAATTACGAAAACTTTGCGAGCCCACCAAATATTTGGGCAATAATTTGAGACAAGAGCGCATTTTTCTTGAGAAAAGGACGGGGAGAGGGAGAATATTGCTAACTTTGAAAAGGGATCGACACCTTATTTAAAGAAAGAGTGGTGGCTCCTTGCTAAAGAGAGGGCGACGCCTTGATTGACGGCCGTCGCCCCTTGCATAGAAAGAAACAGTTCGTGATATAAAAGAATATGAAACACATTGCAGCACTAATCGCCCTGCTGGGCATGTCTACCATGGGTTGGGCACAGGTAGATCCGGGTACGTTTTCCGTGATACCGCGTGTCGGTGTCAATCTCTCCACGATCAGCGACGAGAGTCTTGTCAATGATGTGGGGGAGATGAAGAGCAAGTATAAGGCGGGAGTCATGGCAGGCGTAGACCTCGAATACCGCATCAGCGCGCCTTTTGCCGCCAGCGTCGGCGCCTACTACTCGCGCGAGGGCTGCAACTATAAAGACAATGTGCTGGACCATCCAGCGCCAGGAACCTACAATGTCCTCAGCCGCAGCTATTTCACGATCGACTATCTCAAGATTCCAGTGATGGCGCGGTGGTATGTGACAGACAAGTTTTCCGTGGGCACTGGCGTGCAGGCGGGCATAGGACTCTGGAACCGCACGCATACCGAATCCCAGGTGGTCAAGGTCAACAACGGTAGCTACACTTACTCCACAGACATTGAGGAAGCCAATGTCAAGGGCAATGGCCTGCGCAACGTACTGTGGAGCGTGCCTGTGAGTGTTGCTGTGGAGTATGAGCGCGTCATCGTAGACCTTCGCTATAGCATTCCGCTGTCGAAGGTCTATCAGTCCAATGGTAAGAATCCCGGTGGCAACGAGCGTGTACAGTGCTGGTCGATCAGTGTGGGATACAGACTTTAGGCTTATCTAAGGCTACAATACGGGGTGCGACATTATTGCCGCGCCTTTCTTGTGCCTTTTACATACATGCCACGGTCAGTCCTGCCATGACAATGCTCACCATCGACATGAGTTTGATCAGGATGTTGAGCGAGGGGCCAGAGGTGTCTTTGAACGGATCACCGACGGTATCGCCGACAATCGTAGCCTTGTGGCAGGGTGATCCTTTACCGCCGAAGCGTCCTTCCTCGACGCTCTTCTTGGCGTTGTCCCAGGCGCCACCGGCGTTAGCCATGAACACGGCGAGGGTGAAACCGGCGGCCAGTCCACCGACGAGCAGGCCGAGAACTCCCGCCACGCCGAGCACCATACCCACCACGATGGGGATGATGATGGCCAACAGCGACGGGAGGATCATCTCGTGCTGTGCAGACTTCGTGCTGATCTCGACGCATCGGCCATAGTCCGGAGTGGCTTTGCCCTCCAGAATGCCTTTGATCTCATGGAACTGCCGGCGCACCTCGCTGACCATCTTCTCAGCGGCGCGTCCCACGGCACCCATCGTCAGACCGCAGAAGAGAAAGGCCGCCATGGCCCCGAGAAACGCTCCGACGAGGACGCGCGGATTCATCAGGTTCACTTGGAAGAAGTTCATGAAGTCGGGCATCGTCGCCCTGGCAGGGTCGAAGACCTGTCCGGCTGCATCGAGAAACTGCTGTCCTCCGGCTACAGCGCGGCTCATAGCCAGCTTGATCTCCTCGACATACGAGGCGAGCAGGGCCAGTGCGGTGAGTGCTGCCGAGCCGATGGCGAAGCCCTTACCCGTGGCGGCTGTGGTGTTGCCCAGTGCGTCGAGGGCGTCGGTGCGGTGGCGTATCTCCTCGCCGAGGCCGCTCATCTCAGCGTTTCCGCCCGCGTTGTCGGCGATAGGCCCATAGGCGTCTGTGGCGAGCGTGATGCCGAGTGTGGAGAGCATACCCACTGCGGCGATGCCGATGCCGTAGAGTCCGAGGCTGATGCTGGCCGCGCTCATGCTCAGGTCAAAGCCGTTGGCACAGAGATAGCTCAGCATGATAGCCACCGAGATGGTGAGCACGGGCACGCAGGTAGAGATCATCCCCGTGCCGATGCCCTTGATGATCACCGTGGCGGCGCCCGTCTGACTGGCTTCGGCGATGCGTTGCGTCGGCTTATAGCTCTGCGAGGTATAGTATTCCGTGGCCTGTCCGATGATCACTCCCGCGGCGAGCCCGCTGACCACCGAGAAGCCTATGCCCAGCCAGTTGTCGATTTGCAGGCAATAGAGAATGGCGAAGGTAGCCACTGCGATGAGGATGGCACTCGTGTTCGTGCCCAGACCGAGTGCGTGGAGCAGGTCTTTCATCGTCGCACCGTCCTTGGTGCGTACGAGGAAAATGCCGATGAGGCTGAGGAAGACGCCGACGGCGGCGATGAGCATCGGTGCGATGACTGCTCTGAGCTGCATGTCGCCGGCACTCATGGCAAAGGCCGTGGCGCCGAGAGCTGCCGTGGAGAGGATGCTGCCGCAATAGCTCTCATAGAGGTCAGCGCCCATGCCGGCCACGTCACCGACGTTGTCGCCCACGTTGTCGGCGATGGTTGCCGGGTTGCGCGGGTCGTCTTCGGGGATGTCAGCTTCCACCTTTCCCACGAGGTCGGCGCCGACATCAGCTGCCTTGGTGTATATGCCGCCACCGACACGTGCGAAGAGAGCCTGTGTGGAAGCGCCCATGCCGAAGGTGAGCATTGTCGTGGTGATGGTGACGAGTGCGGTATGCGGATCCACGTCGCTATAGAAAGCATGGAGAATCAGAAACCACACGGCGATGTCGAGCAGGCCGAGTCCTACGACGACGAGCCCCATGACAGCGCCGGAGCGAAACGCGATCTTCAGTCCTTTGTGCAGTCCTTCGCGTGCCGCGTTGGCCGTACGCCCACTGGCGTAGGTAGCCGTCTTCATGCCGAAGAATCCGGCAAGTCCACTGAAGAAACCGCCCGTGAGGAAGGCAAACGGCACCCACGGGTTCTGGGCATTGAAGCCGTAGGCCATGATGGCGAAGATGATGGCCAGCACGATAAACACGATGAGCACCACCCGGTATTGCTGTCGCAGATAGGCCATCGCACCCCGACGGATGTAGAGGGCGATCTCCTTCATGCGCGGTGTCCCCTCGTCTTCCTTCATCATGTTACGGAAGAACAGCCAAGCCATCATCAGGGCACAGACAGAGGCCAGCGGGATGAGCCAAAAGACAACAGGTAAGTTCATAAGGCAAGACGATTGAATGGTTAGACACGAGGCGACGCGGTTCTCAACGCGTCCGTTTACAGTGGCAAATATAGGGAAAAAAGCAATAGGTTGCAACTTTTAAGCGCTTAAAAATCAGTATTTTTACATTGTTTGACCAATTATTTTCAAGCGTAGGTAAAAGCGAACAATAAAGCAGCCTTATTGACAGCATGCTATATATATAATAAGGTGTAGGGTAAGCAAAGCCCGTCGGTTAGTTGCAAAGAACCTTACAAAAGTAGTTCACCGCGAACTTTCATTCTAGAGAAACAAAAAAGGCACTTTGAGAGAGAATTCTGAGATGATGTTGTCAGAAACGGTTTCTGATAGTATCAGAAACCGTTTCTGAGCTTGTCATCACGCCGTGATGACACAGTCAGAAACCGAAGATGAGCACATCAGAAAGCCTTTCTGAGACCTACTTTCAGCGTTTTTCTTATGCCGAAAGGGCGCTTTTGAACGCAACAAAGCAAGGGTGAGCTTGTATGTACTTATCAATCAGTGACTTATGAAAAATCGCTGAAATTCGCAAAAATCGGCGCAAGGGACACCTTCGTGCAAAAGAACGCCAGGAAAAGGGCCGAAAAATGTCAGTTATCCCAACAAAGTTATTTCAGGATAAACTTCTCGACCACGTGCGCCACACCGTCCTCCTCGTTGCTGTAGGTGATGTAGTCGGCCGTGTCCTGGATGTCTTTGGGCGCATTGGCCATGGCCACGCCGAGTCCCGCGAAGCGTATCATGCTCTGGTCGTTGTAGCCGTCACCGCAGGCGATGACCTCCTCGCGGCGGATGCCGGTCAGCTCAAAGAGGCGCTCCAGCGAATGCGCCTTGTCGATGCCGGGCGGCACGCACTCCAGGAAGAAACCGGCTGAGCGGTAGACATCCATCACGCCTTTGAACGTCCCGGCCAGTTGCAGTTCAAGCTCATGCAGCGGAGTTGGGTCGCCAACGACCAGACATTTGTTGATTGGGTAGCGGATCTGATGGATGAAGTCGGCGTATTCCTCCACCGGCATCTTGTTGATAAACGCCTCGTGGAGGACATATTTGTTGGCCTTCTTCGTTGCCGCGATCTTCTCATCCTGGTAGGTGAGCATCTCCATGCCGTGTTTCTTGACCGCTTCGTAGAGTGGAGGGACGGCCTCAGGGTTCAAGGGTTGGTCAAAGACCACCTTGCCCGTAGCGCAGTCAGTGATGCGTCCGCCGTTGAAGGCAAGGATAAATCCCCGGTAAGTCTTCAGGTCGAGTTCCTCAGCGAGTGCCGTGATGCCGTAAGTGGGTCGTCCCGATGCGAGTACGATGCGTACGCCCTGCTGTTCAGCTTTCAGCAGTGCGTCGCGTGTGCGGGGCGTCATCTCTTTCTTACTATTTGTCAGCGTGCCGTCGAGATCGAGCACGATCATCTTGTAATCCATGTGCGTATAAATATGTGTTATGGCGAAATCTGTCGTTCCGCCTGTTCTATTCTCTCAGTTAGCAAAGTTACGCTTTTCTGCTGATACCGTGAAATGCAAGCGCGAAAATATTGGTGGCGACCCCGCATTTATGCTATTCTTGCATCATATCAGCACTTTCGCGGGCCTGGAAATGCCAAATATGTAACATTTGTGTACCTTTTCTGTAACATGGTTGCGGGCTGTTTCGTTGGGAAAAAGTTAATTTTGCAGTGTCATTCCTAATAACGTTCGACACCAGGTAGTCATACCTACATCAATTATTATACATTTAAAACTAAACCAACCATGCGTAAATCTATCTTATGCAAAATTGCCCTAATAGCATGTTTGCTGTTTCCGGCGATCGGCGTATTGCAAGGCTCAGCCCTCTACGCCAAGATTGTGAAAGGCACGGTCAAGTCGGCCACTGATGGCGAGCCGCTCACGGGAGCGACGGTAAAGGTCATCGGCGCGCAGTCAGGTACTGTGACGGATCTCGACGGACACTTCTCCTTGGAGGCCAATGACGGCCAGATGCTTCTCGTCTCCTACATTGGTTTTGTGCAGCAAAAAGTGAAGGTGACAGGCAACAACCTCACCATTCAGCTTGCCGAAGAGGCCAACTCGCTCAACGATGTCGTGGTCATCGGCTACGGTGTACAGAAGAAAAAGCTCGTCACCGGCGCCACCCTTCAAGTCAAGGGCGACGATGTGGCCAAGCTCAACACCACCAATCCTCTGCAGGCTCTGCAAGGACAGACGCCGGGTATGACCATCATCTCGCAGTCGGGACAGCCCGGTGAGGGACTCAGGGTCAACATCCGAGGCATCGGCACCACCGGTTCCTCCTCTCCTCTTTATATTATAGACGGCATCCGTGGCGACATCGCTACGCTCAATCCTGCCGACATCGAGAGCATCGACGTGCTGAAGGACGCTGCCTCCGCCGCCATCTACGGTTCACAGTCGGCCAACGGCGTGGTGCTCGTCACCACGAAGAGCGGCAAGAACGGCCGCGCGGTGGTCAGCTTCGACGCTTACAAAGGTTGGCAGAAGCCGATCCACAAGGTGAAGATGCTCAACGCTCAGCAGTACATGACCATCATGGACGAGCAGAATATCAACTCCGGCGGACAGGCTTACGACTGGAAGAGCTACTACACGCAGAAAGACGCTGACGGCAACATCACCACGTGGGGCATCACAGACCCGACAACCGGTCAGATCTACGACACAGACTGGGTCGACCAGATGTTCAAGGACAACGCCGGAACCGAGAGCTATACCCTCGGCATCACGGGCGGCAGTGGTCGTGGCAACTACGCCATGAGCCTGGGATACATGAACCAGGAAGGTATCGTCGGCGGTAAGGATGTCTCTTACTACGGCCGCTACAACTTCCGTGTCAACTCAGAATACAATGTCATCGACAAATTCCTGAAGGTCGGCGAGCAGGTTTCCTTCATCTATTATAAGAAGCGCGGACTCAACGTCGGCAACCAGTACAACAACTCGCTGCGCTCGGCCTTCGGCACATCGCCCCTGGCTCCGGTCTACAGCGACAACGGTGTGTATGGCAGTCCTTACAACGACACCACCAACAGCCCGTGGTACAATGCCGACGGCAACCCTTACGGCGTGATGATGGTCAGCAACATCAACAAGTCGCAGAACGCCACCTTTACGGGCAATGTCTTCGCAGAGTTCCAGTTCATCAAGAATCTGAAGTTCCGCACGACGCTCGGCGTGAAGTACGACTCCAATGACTACCGTGGTTTCAACCCGCTCTATCACTTCTCGGTCTACAGCTACAACGACACGCGCACGTCGGCCAGCCAGAGCAAGAGCGACGGTTTCGGTATCACCTGGACCAACACGCTGACCTACAACTGGACGCTCGGCAAGCATTTCTTCGACGCGATGCTCGGCACCGAGGCCTACCGCACCAATGGCAGCAGCCTCTATGCCGCCAACGGTTCCTTGCGTGAGGGCTTCGACACCTGGCCTTATGCCTGGGTGAGCAACGGCACCGCTAAGTCGCAGGAGGAAGGACTCAGCGCCAGCGGCTCGCCTTGGGACGAAGAGCGCATGGTGAGCTACTTCGGCCGTCTGTCGTGGAACTACAAAGAGACTTACATGGCCACGGCCACACTGCGCTGTGATGGTTCCAGCCGCTTTGCCCGTGGTCACCGCTTCGGCTGGTTCCCCTCGGTGAGCGCAGGCTGGGTGATGAGCAACGAAAAGTTCTGGAAGCCCTTAGCAAAAGTCGTTGACTACTTCAAACTGCGCGGCAGTTGGGGTCAGGTAGGTAACCAAAACATCGGTAACTACATGTACACCGCACCTGTATCTTTCAACAATGTCTACTACAACTTCGGTACGACGAAGGGTTCAGCAGCCGACCAGTGGGGCGCACGCGTGACGCGTCTGGCCAACGAAAACATCACTTGGGAAACCTCAGAGCAGACCGACTTCGGTTTCGACGCCCGTGTGCTCGGTAAGCTCAACGTCAACTTCGACTGGTACTACAAGACCACGAAGGACTGGCTCGTGCAGCCGCCTATCCTCGCTACGGCAGGTACCGGTGCACCATATATTAATGGTGGCGACGTGAAAAACATCGGTGTGGAGGTAGGCCTCGGTTGGAACGACCGCATCGGCCGCGACTTCAACTACTTCGTCAACGTCAATGGTGCCTACAACCACAACAAGGTCGGCAACATCCCCAACGAGGACGGCATCATCCACGGACAGACCAATCAGCTCTACGACAACTCTTCGGAGTTCTATCGCGCCAGCAACGGCGAGCCCATCGGCTATTTCTGGGGCTACAAGACAGCCGGACTCTTCCAAAACGAGCAGGAGATCAAAGACTGGATCGCCAACGGCAATGGTGTGCTGCAGGCTGATCCCAAGCCCGGCGACGTGAAATACTATGATGTCAACCACGACGGCAAGATCAACGATGCCGATAAGGTCAACCTCGGCAACGGCATGCCGGACTTCACCTTCGGCTTCTCGCTGGGCTTCGACTACAAAGGTTTTGACTTCTCCGTGACCGCCAATGGCGAGACCGGCAACAAGATCGTGCAGAGCTATCGCAACGTGGGTGCCACCACGGCCAACTACACGACAGAGATCCTCGACCGCTGGACCGGTGAGGGCACGAGCAACAAGATCCCACGCGTGACCAACACCAACATCAACTACCAGTTCTCTGATCTCTTCATCCACGACGGCAAGTTCCTCCGCATCAGCAACATCACGCTGGGCTACGACTTTGCCAAGCTCATCCATACGCCTTACATCTCGCAGGCGCGCCTCTATTTCCAGGTGCAGAATGCCTTCACCTTCACGCACTACAACGGCATGGATTCCGAGGTGGGCTACGGTATGGACGGATGGGTCAGCGGTGTGGATCTGGGCTACTACCCACGGCCACGCACCTGTCTGGTCGGCATCAATCTCAAGTTCTAATACCTTTAATCTCAGAAGACAATGAAAACCAAGATATTCACCATCGCCGCCACGGCACTGCTCTCCTTGGGCTTGACCTCCTGCGGCAATGATTTCCTCGATGTCTCGTCGAAGACAGAGACGTCGACGGGTAACTACTATAAGAACCAGAGCGACGCCGACCGCGCCCTCATCGGTTGCTACGACGGCTGGCAGGGCACCGTGTCACTCGGTCCGACCTTCACCTTCCAGATGGCAGCAGAGTATATGAGCGACGAATGCTTCGGCGGTACGGGTGCCAACGACGCCCGCAATTCCCAGGTCGTAGACCGTTTCGACATCAGCCAGGACGCCTCTCAGACCAACATCTACAACGATTTGTGGGAAGACTACTACAAGGCTATCTACAACTGCAATGAACTGCTGCTCAAGACCGAGGGCACGCAGTGGAGTTCCGATGCCGTCAAGGGCCGTATCCTCGGCGAGACACGTGCCATCCGCGCACTGTGCTATTTCGATATGGTACGCATGTTCGAGCACATCCCCTTGCTCACCACGCCTACCGACGAGAACGTTCCTCAGGCCGATCCCGACAGCGTCTATGCGCTCATCGTCAACGATCTGACCTACGCGGCCGACAATATCCCGGCCAACGCTTACCCCAAGAGTCAGGCAGCAGCCAACGACGGCCGCATCACCAAGTACGCTGCTGAGGCCATGCTCGCCCGTGTCTATCTCTTCTACGACGGCGTTTACAACAACAACGAGCGCAAGGAGATGCCCGGCGGACTGACTGCCTCTAAGGCTTTGGCCGGTTTGGAGGATGTCATCGGGAGCGGCGAGTACAGCCTCGTGCCGCAGTTCAAGAACCTCTGGCCCGCTGCCAGCGACAACTGGGTGCAGGACGCTGCCGGCAACTGGACCAACGACTCGACCTATGCCGGCGACGGCAACAGCGAGACGGTGCTGAGCATGAAGTTCAACTATACCGGTGACTACAACGGCAACAATGCCGGCAACCGCTCCATCGTGATGTTTGGCATGCGTACCGGCGGCACGATCTGTGTGCCCTACGGCCAAGGCTGGGGCGGCGCCACGGTGACCACAGCCACATGGAACGACTTCGCCACCGGCGACAGCCGGCAGAGTGCTTCCATCATCAACATGGCCCAGGAAGGCATCACGCAGCTCGATGCCTGGAAAAAGGTGGCCTCTGACCAGCGCGAGTACACGGGCTTTGCCATTAAGAAATACACGCCACGATCTAAGTGGACCAAGGGCACTGACGGCTCCTGGTCGATGACACACTACTATCAGGGCCTCATGGCGGGAGACTTCCAGATCTCCCAGCCCCAGGACTACGTGCTCATGCGCTACGCCGACGTGTTGCTGATGGCTGCAGAACTCGGCTCGCCGAAGGCTCAAACCTATTTCAATGAGGTGCGCAAACGTGCCTTCACGCAGAGCGACGGCACGCTCAGCAACGGCTACCGCGAGTTGCCTGCCACGGAGAGCAATATCCTCAGAGAGCGCAAGCTCGAGTTCGTCGGTGAGGGCATCCGCTACTGGGATCTGCTCCGCCAGGGCATCGACGTGGCAGCCAACACCATTGCCGCCAGTGGAGAGAGAGTCATCTCCGGCGGCAGGGAAGAGACGGTGACCATCAAGGCCGAGAACATCAAGAGCAAACGAGGCTTCTGCCAGATTCCGCTCACGCAGATCCAACGCTCCAACAACCTGCTCAAACAGAATGCCGGATGGTAATCCTTGGGCAGCAACCATTTTCCTTTCACCATAAACAAAGAATGGACTAAACAGAAAACGCTTTATGAAAATCAATCATTATATCTATGCCTTAGCAGGGGCGGCTCTCATGCTCTTCGGCATGGCAGCGTGCTCGCCCGATGACTACGACCTCGGCGACAAGGATGTCACGCCGGCTGATCTCGTCGAAGGACAGGCCTATACCATCACCCACGACGACCAGAACCCCAACATCGTGTATTTGAAGAGTCTGATGGCCGACCGCTATCAGGTCAACTGGATTGGGCCGCAAGGCCGGTCTCAGGAGAAAGAGGTCACGCTGAAGATTCCGTTTCCCGGCACCTACGACGTGCTCTTCGGTGTGAACACACGCGGCGGCTATGTCTACGGCGACACTGCTCACTTCACCGTCGATGAGTTCTGTGCCGACTTTGTCAACAACGAACTCTACACCATGCTCACCGGTGGTGTCGGACAGAGCAAGACGTGGATTCCCGACAACGGAAACTATGGGCTCTGCTCGGGCGAGATATCCTATGGCGACCCCTCGGCCACCAATGCTGAGTGGAACAACTTCACGAGCAACTGGGATCCCGCTGCCAACCACGAGGATGAGTCGGGCAACTTCATGAAGAGTTCCATCACCTTCGACTTGAAGGATGGTGCCAACGTGCAGAGCGTGACCTACGATCCCAGTGGCGTTGCCAAGGCTCAGAAAGGCACTTATCTGCTCGATCTCGACAATCACAAGCTCAACCTGACCGACTGTCCGCTGCTCCACTCACCCAAATGGGATGACCGTCAGGACGCCGTCGGATGGCAAAAAGACATCCATATCGTCACGCTGACCAACAACCAGCTGCGTCTCGCCATCCTTCGCAACCCTGACACCTCCGGCGAGGGCAAGTGGTGGCTCTGCTTCAACTTCGTATCGAAAGACTATGCCGACCACTACGAGGCTCCTGAGGTGGAGGTTTTCCCAACCTTGGAAGACGGTTGGATGGACTTCGTGGAACCGAAGAACGACCGCATCATCACCTACAAGCTCACCGGCTTTGACTGGTACACCAAGGACGGAAAGGCAAAGGGCGTGACGGCCTTCGACGCTATCGACAACCTTGAGGATGTCACCATCGTGATGAACAGCAGCAACCACAGCTACACGTTCACCGCTCCCGACGGCAACGAGACCAAGGGCACCTACACGCTGAGCAAGGAAGGCATCTACTCCTTCACGCCCGCTCTGCCCACCTTTGCCATCAGCAAGGACGGACGCGCCGTGATGACCACCAACGAAAGCAGTCTGCGTATCCTCGGATTCAGCCAGGAGACCAACTGTAATCCGCAGACCGGCGGACTGGACAATATCGTGTGGGGAGCACGGGAGTACGACGATCAGGGTAAGTTCTATCAGTACATGGGCTATCAGTGGACTGTCGTGCGCGCCGGTGTGGCCAAGACCTACAAAGGTGGTCTGCACCTCTTTGACGCGGGTTGGACCTTCCAGCAGAGCGACGACGTCTTTGTCAAGGACGGCTCTGACGGTACCTATACCTTCACCATCAACGGCAGTTGCAACAATGTCTATGGTGTCTATCTCGATATAGAGAAACTGCTCGGTGACCATCCTAACTGCGATGTCGTGGTGAAGAGCATTCAGGCCGACGGCAAGGACGTTGCCTTCGACGACGCTGCCATTGACCGGGGAGTCGGTGACAAGGAATCTACTGCACGTCGCTATATCGTCAATCCTTGGGGAGCCTCGGCAGGACTTGCCGCTCAATGCAGCTTCTCCAAGACGTTCTCGGTGACAGTAGAAGTGAAGATGGACGTTGGCGCGCCGTTTGTCAAACCAGACAATGCCAAAGCGCATCATCGTGCCACACGTGGTTCACACAAATAAGGACCGCTCTGTTTTTTTATAGATATTGGATTTAGGCTTCATACATCAAGTTCGGGAGGACAAAGACGACGTGAGTCGTCGGTCCTCCACAGCTTGAGGAACAGCTGACGGTCCAGCATCAATTGTTAGTGTTACTATAAAGCAAGTTATCATGAAATTGAAATATTTTCCCGGACTGATGATGATGGCCACCTCACTGCTGGCCTCTTCGCTCATCATCACTTCCTGTTCCGACGATGACAACTACTCGGTGTCAACCACGCCGATCGTCACCTCCATCACCACGGGCGACGCCGCTGTGACGGCCGTCAGCGCTGCCATCGACGGCACCGTCGATGATCTCTCCTCTGCCGATCCGTCGAATTATGAGGTCGGCGTGATGTATTCCACTGCCGACGATCCCACCGCCGGCGGCACCAAGGTGCGCGGCTCACTGTCGGCCGACACCATCCGAGCCAGTCTCAGTGGTCTCCACACCGGCACTACCTACCACTATGCCACCTATGTCTGCCTGCAGAACAAGGTATATAAATATGGTGAGGTGAAGACCTTTGTCGCCACGGATGCCAAAGCCGAGACACTCGACGCCACTGACATCAGCTACACCAAGGCTACCTTCTCTGCCTCTTTTTCCGGACTCGAAGGCCTCGGCACGGTGGAGAAAGGCATGAAGATAGGGATGAGCAAAGATCTGCTCTCCGATGCGCGCGACTTTGATCTTACCACAGTGGGCGGGCTGCTGCCCGGCACCACCTATTATTATAAGGCTTTCGTCAAGGTAGGCGACGGATATGTATATGGTCCTGTAAAGCAGCTCACCACCAAGACGCAGACGATGGAATATGTCGATCTCGGACTCAGCGTCACGTGGGCGAAGTGCAACATTGGCGCGGAGAGCGAGGAAGGCGTGGGCGCTTACTTTGGATACGGCGACAAGACTGCCGAACAGTACTCCAAGGACAACGCTGACTATTCTACCGGTGACATCGCCAACACGGAACTCGACCTCACCAACAATCTCGACATCGACGGCTCGTTCCCGTTCTATTCCCAGATGCCGACACTCGATCAGGTCAAGGAACTCATCGAGAAGACCAAGAAAACCTTCGACACCGTCAATGGCGTGAAGGGCATCCGCTTCACTGCCGCCAACGGCAACTCCATCTTCTTCCCATACACCGGCTACCGCGACGGCAAGGAGATCATCAACGACGGCAAGGCTTTCTACTGGACCGGAACCGCCAGTAAGGTCGACGGCAACTATGCCAACACGCTGACCTTCGACGGCAATGGCATCGTGAAAAACGGCAACTCGCTGCGACACTATGGCGTCTGCCTGCGCACCGTACGCCCATATTCCGAGATCAAACCGAACGGATCGGGTAAGCTCGACATCGGCGACTTGGAGAAAAAACGGGCGTATACGCATTGAGATCTACAGCGAGTACGGTAAGACGAAAGGCAATGCCGTCATCGATCCCTCCTCTATCCGTTTCAGCAACACCATGGCTGTGACCTTCAAGATCAGTGGACTCGACGGCAACTACAAGAGTGGAGCCGCTAAGGAAAACATTGCAGGACTGGAATATGCTGACGCCTCCTGGGATCCGTCTCACTGGTCCGGGCTCACTGGTGACAAGTATGATGCCCGCATCACGGGTGACGGTACCTACACCGTTTGGATGGAGACAGGTGGTGCGACCGCTGATGGTGCTATCGTCTTCTGTATCGACATCAACAATCTCGCCAACGACCTCGTCGATGCGTCGAAGGTGAAGGCCGAGATCGTGAACATTGCGCTCGACACCGACCCTGTGTTTAGCATGGATTACTCCAAGACAGAGTTTGGCAACAAAGACGGCAATGGCATAGACGGACGTATCGAGATCTACAATGAGTACGGCAATACCAAGAAGAAAGGCGTTGACGCATCGAACCTGCACTTCGCCGGTAATATGATCGTCAACTTCACGATCAAGGGTATCGACGGCAATCTCAAGGCTGGTGCTTCCAAGAACTATAAGACCGAACTGAGCTATGCCGATGCCGACTGGAATCCCTCTTACTGGGGTGGCAGCAGCTTCGGACGCACCACGGTCAAGGGCGACGGTACCTATTCTGTCTTTGCTACGTTGCCGGGCGAGTGCCAAGGTGCTGTGGTCTGGGCGATCGAACTCTATAACCTTTGGAAAGATCTTGTGGATCCCACAAAGGTGAAGGTCACGATCAACAGCGTGGAGACACCCGGAAAGATTCATTAATCTCAGAAATTGAATACTATGGAATGGGCTGGTGCGTTATCCATGACAACCAGTCCATTCATCTACTTGTAATAGGATTATTAGATTTGAACTGTATGAAGAAACTCTATCTCGCCCTGCTTCTCGCAGGCTCTCTCACCACTGTCTTCGCTCAGGATCATCCCGGTATGAAGACGATGGATCTCACCGCCGCACAGATGGCGCACTATATGGCTCCCGGATGGAACCTCGGCAACACATTGGAGACCGGTAGCAGTGCCAACAACTTCACCAATAACGCCGGTGTGGCTTCTGAAACCTCGTGGCAACCGACCAAGACCACGCAGAAGATTCTCAACGCCGTCAAGGCTCAAGGCTTCAAAAGCGTGCGCATCCCCTGCGCGTGGGTGATGGGACATATAGCGGACAAGGCTGCGATGACCATCGACCCGGCGTGGATGAACCGTGTCAAGGAGATCATCGACTACTGCATCAACGCCGGACTCTATGTCGTCATCAACGACCATTGGGACGGCGGTTGGCTGGAGTACGACGGATTCACCACCGGAACTGATGTCAGTGCCAAGAAGGAACAGCTCAGAAAACTGTGGACCAACATTGCCAATGCGCTCAAGGACTATGACGAGCGCGTGATCTTTGCAGGTCTCAACGAGCCGGGCGTGGGTGGAGCAAGCCCCGATGCCAAGGGCTCGCTGATGCTGGGCAACCAGTGGGATCCCTCCGACGCTGACCTCTCGAAGTTCACCGAGCGGCTCATCGACTACGAGAATGTCTTTGTCGACGCTGTCAGAGCGACGGGTGGCAACAACGCCAAGCGTGTGCTCGTGGTGCAGGGACCGATGACAACCATCAGCTATACGGTGAAGCACTTCGATGCCAGCCGCATCAACGACACGGCCAAAGACCGGCTGATGGTAGAGATCCACTGCTATGAGCCGTATAACTTCTGTCAGAATACGGATGCCTCGTCGGCCTATTACTATTGGGTGGGACATGGACCGAAGCGGGCTACTAAGATCTCCAGCACGCGGGACGAGCAGACTATCAAGGATAACTTCGCCAGTCTTAACACGGCCTTTGTTGACAAGGGCTACCCTGTCATCCTCGGAGAGTACGGTGCCATCCATCGTACGTTGTCCTATTCGGAGGGCACGCAGGCCAAGCACGACGAGAGCCGACAATACTGGTATCAGCTGATTACCACTGAGGCTATGCAGGACGGTGTCATCCCCTTTGCCTGGGACACCAATGCCACGGGTTCCAACACGATGACGATTGTCAATCGTCGCGACGGCTCAGTCTATGATCAGTACGATCTGGACGGCATCACAGCAGGCGTCAGTGAGGCAAAGGAAGACTACGAGAGCACTTATCCGGCACCGCCCACTACGGCCATCAGCCTCGTCTCTGCTGAGAAAAGCAGCGAGGGCAACGTCTATGACCTCTGTGGCCGTGTGGTCAAGACGCATGTGAGCGACATCCGCCGGGCCGGTCTGCCGAGGGGCATCTACCTGTTTCAAGGTAAGAAATATGTCATGGACTGAGATGCTCGCCCCTTAAGAATAGCAATACAATCATCATCTAAATACCATTATGCACATTAAACACAAATATTTGATAGCCGCCTTGATGCTGCTCTCCAGTATGGGATTGGCCGCAGCGTCGTTTACGCGCAGCGGCAACTTCATCACTGTGGAGGTGGCTCATCCCGGTCCAAACGATCCGCAATGGGTGCGTCTGCAGGTCATCGGCAAGAAAATCATCCGTGTGGAAGCTACCCGCGAGAAGACATTCCCCGAGAAGCAGAGTCTTATCATCGTGAAACAGCCGAAGCCTACCTTCAGTTACTCGGTAACGGAAGACAGCCGCGACGTGAAGATCAACACATCGGCGGTCGTGGCGAAAGTCGACAAGCAAACGGGACTCGTACGCTTCTATGACGAGAACGGCAAACAGATTCTCGCTGAGGACGCCGGTGGCAAACAGCTATTTCCCTATACGGTGCCTGAGCGAGAGATAGGCGTGGACAGTCATCTCACCGATGCGCAGAAGCACGGATGGACGTGGCTGTTGCGCTTCGCCGACAATAAGGACGAGGCGCTCTATGGACTCGGACAGCACCAGGCCAATGAGCTGAACATGAAAGGGCTGAACGAGGAGCTCTATCAGTACAACACCAAGGTCAGCGTGCCCTTTGTGGTGAGCAACAAAGGATATGGCATCCTGTGGGATTCCTACAGCTATTGCCGTTTTGGAAACCCTGGTGAGAACTTGCCGCTGAACCGTGCTTTCCGTCTCTACGATAAGAACGGAGTGGCTGGAAACCTCACCGGCACCTACACCGACCGCGACGGCAAGACCATCACACGTGCCGAGGACAGCATCTGCTACGAGGTGAGCCTGCCGGCCTTGGCGCTGAAGCGCAACAGCGACGGCGACGTGAGTCATCTGCCTGACGGTTTCAAACTCAACGGCGCCCACGTGACCTATGAGGGATACCTTGAGGCTCCCGTTGACAACGACTATCATTTCAATCTCTACTACGCCGGATATACCAAGGTATATGTCGGCGGCAAGGAGGTAGTGCCCGAACATTGGCGTCAGGCATGGAACCCCAATGCGTGCCGGTTCAACGTTCCGATGAAAGCCGGACAGAAAGTGAAGCTGCTCATCGACTGGTTGCCCGACGGCGATGTGTCGTATTGCGCGCTGAGAGTGGCGCCTCCACGTAGTGAGGAACGGCAGCAACAGCTGACTGTGTGGAGTGAGATGGCCAAGGATCTCGACTATTATTTCATTGCCGGAAACACTACCGACGAGATCATCCACGGCTATCGCACGCTGACGGGTAAGGCACAGGTGCTGCCTAAATGGGCGTTGGGCTTCTGGCAGAGCCGCGAACGCTACAAGACCAGCGGCGACATCGAGCAGACGCTCGCGGAGTTCCGCCGCCGCCATATCCCCGTCGACAACATCGTGCAGGACTGGAACTATTGGGCCGACGACCAGTGGGGCAGCCATCAGTTCGAGGCTTCGCGCTATCCCAATCCGCAGGCTATGCTCGACAGCGTGCATCAGATGCACGGTCGCTTTATGATTTCGGTGTGGCCAAAGTTCTATCCTAATACGAAGAACTACCAGGAGCTCGATGCCCACGGCTGGATGTATCACCAGAGTATCGCCGATTCCATACGCGACTGGGTGGGCCCCGGCTATATGAACTCGTTCTACGATGCCTATGCCGACGGCGCCCGCAAGATGTTCTGGCGGCAGATGGACGAGAACCTCTACTCGAAATATCACTTCGGTATCGATGCCTGGTGGATGGATGCCTCGGAGCCTAATGTGCGCGACTGCACGCCGATGTGGTATCGCAAGGCGCTCAGCGGACCGACTGCCTTGGGCTCATCGACCGAGTACTTCAACGCTTATTCGCTTGTCAACGCCGACGCCATCTACAACGGACAGCGGGAGGTGAACCCCAACCAGCGTGTCTTCCTGCTCACCCGCAGTGGTTTTGCCGGTGAACAGCGCTATTCCACAGCTACGTGGAGCGGTGACATCGGCACACGATGGGAAGATATGCGGGCGCAGATGACGGCAGGACTGAACTATAACCTGGCCGGACTGCCCTTCTGGGGCATGGATCAGGGTGGCTTCTCGGTGGAGAACCGCTATGTCAAAGCCCAACAGATCTATGATAAAACCGGTGAGGAGAACACTGACCTGAAGGAGTGGCGTGAGTTGCAAGCCCGATGGAATGAGTCCGGATGCTTCATTCCGCTCTACCGTACCCATGGTCAGTGGCCCTTGCGTGAGGTTTGGAACATCGCGCCGGAGTCGCATCCTGCCTATAAGGCCATTGTGTGGTATGATCGTCTGCGCTATCGTCTGATGCCCTATATCTATTCTCTGGCCGGTGCCGTGCACTTTAGTGACTATACGATGATGCGTGCGCTGGTGATGGACTTCAATGGTGATGACAAGGTCTACAATGTCAAGGATCAGTGGATGTTCGGTCCCTCGTTGATGGCTTGCCCCGTGGCGAAGTATCAGCAGCGCAACCGTGAGGTCTATCTGCCTGCTCAACGTGGATGGTATGACCTGTTGTCGGGGAAACATTACGATGGCGGACAGACCATCTCGGCCGATGCTCCGCTGGAGCGCATCCCGGTCTTTGTGCCTGAGGGCAGCCTGTTGCCGGTAGGACCGGAGATGGAGTGGAGCGACGAGAAGCCAGCGGAGACCATCGATCTCTATGTCTTCGCCGGCCGCGACGGCAGTTTCACCCTCTATGAGGACGAGAATACCAACTACAACTACGAGAAAGGCCGCTATGCCACCATCCCGATGACATGGAACGATCACCAGCATACGCTGACCATCGGAGCCCGTAATGGTACATTCAATGGTATGCTGAAAAACCGTAAGTTCAATGTTATCCTTGTCAGTCCATTGCATGCGCAAGGCCTTGACATCGATCATGCGGTCAAAGGTAAACTGGTCAAGTACAATGGCAGCCGCGTTGTGGTGAAGCTATAAAGGGCAGAGGTTAGAATGAAGGGACCTCGATGTTGGACTTGTGTCTGCTTCGGCTGTGTTCCTGAAAGCTTACCTGCTGTATATAAATAAATGAGGGAGACGACATTCGTTTGTCGTCTCCCTCATTATTTATATAGTGGTGATGTACTCTGTTGAGTAGCTCTCCCTTCTTTTCGTTATGCTTTTGAGGTACCTTTCAGCGTCATTGTACTATCGCTCTTGATGTGCACATCGCGTTGCGGATACGGTATCTCGATCTGATGCTCGTTGAGCGTGTTGTACAGTGCCTCGTAGATCTCACCTGTAGCGTAGATCTGCTTGCGAGAATCTACCCATGCGAGCACCTTGAAGTCGATGGAGTTGTCGCCAAAGTTGACGAAGACCGTATTGATATATTTGATGTAGTTCTTTCGCTCGATGCGCTTTACTGCCGTAGCGATGAGCGCTTTCACCTCAGCGGCATTGGTACCGTAAGCCACGCCGACGGGGATGACGGCGAGCTCATAACCGTGGTTCTTTGTCAGGTTCTTATAGTTTTTCGTGAAGAGCTGTGAGTTTTGGAACGAGATGATACTGCCGTCGAGGGCTTCGATCATCGTTGAGGTGTAGGAGATATTGCGTACCGTGCCGCGCATGCCGTCGATGCTGACGTAGTCACCGACGCGGATGCGGCCTGCCATCAGCGAGATGCCATAGTAGATATTCTCCAGGATGTCCTTCATAGCAAAACCGATACCAGTGGACAGACCGGCGGAGATCGCCACGATCCACGAGTTGTCGATGTTGAAGATCTTCATCGAGATCAACAGCCAGATGCCCCATACCAACACCTGGATGACGTTGCGCCACATCGCTGTACGGCTGATCACAGCCTGCGGATCCTCGCGGCGGTTCTCCTCGGCGGCGTGGTCGTGCTCATTCTGCGCGAAGTGGTGGTGGAGCAGGTTGAGCGATGTGTGACAGATATAGGAGAAGAGATAGAAGAGAATCACCACCTGCACGGCCTTGAAGATGGAGAAGGTGAAGTTCTTCGTATCGATCAGTCTCATGCTGAAGATGTGCAGCGTGGTGTCGCTGAGGTTGAACACGTCAGCGGCCCAGTAGATCGACAGGATGATGGACAGCGCTCCGGATATTGGCAGCAGGGCGTAGTAGAAGAAGCGGAAGAGCCACGTGCGCGTGATCGACGTGTCTTTGTCGAAGAAAAGACGGCGGGGATTGTTGCCATAGCCCTTGAGCAGCGACGACACGCAGGTGATCGTCAGGATACAGGTCAGCTGCATCGTCCACCATATCAAGGCTTCGACGGAGAGCAGCGTGTAGCCGACGAGGGAAGCTACCACGCTAAAGACGAACACGATGAGCGACATTGTAGTGTAGAACACGTCGCTCTTGGGCAATCGCTTCTGATAGTGCTTCACCACGCGCCACTGCCACACGGCGCAGAAGAACAGCATCGGGGGGAAGATGAGGTTGACGAGTGTGTTCGGAATGAGGATGATGCGGAACACGATGACCAGGAAGCACACCGTCAGCACGGGGGCATAGATGCGCAGTCCATTCTTGATCTGTACGCCATCGAGGCGGATGAGCAGTGAGAGCAGGATAGCGGCCATCAGCCATGCAAACTCCATGAGCAGTCCAGTAGCCATGACAAAGAAGTTCTGTGCCACGGCCTGACGCAGCAAGCCCAGCATCAGCGCAAAGGTGACGACCGTCGATGTGGCAATGATCGTGCGGCGCTTGGCGGTGAACGAAGCCTTGGTGTGGATCATCTCTAAGTCGTCAGCCGCGTCTCCCGATGGCTTCTTGGAAGAGTCTGTTGACGAAGCGGCATTCAAGCTCGCCTTACGTTTGTCGAACCAGTGGAAGAGGAAGTCGATCTTGCCGTGCTTGACGAGATAGGTGAAGATGAAGCCGATGAAGAGGTAGTTCAGACCTACGGCGATGAGCACACCGATGAACAGGGCGATGAAGAAACCCAGAATGACCCTTCCGTCCCATTCCGAGAGTGCATGATGCACTGGCCGGTACTTCAGCAGCACAGAGGTGAGCGTGAGGTTGTATTCCTTGCTGAGGTTGTGAAGAATGGCAATATAGTTCTCGCCACCATTGTTGAAGATGCTCCGCTGTATCTCGCCGTAGCGCATGTTGGCGTAGTCGTTGAGGTTCTTCAGCCCCTCTTCCGTACGGTTGTACAGCGTGATGTATTGCTTCATCTGGTCGTTGTTGTCGGCCAGCGTGCGTCTGATGTTGATGGCCAGCGTCAGACAGACGTTGCGGTCGATCTTAGCCTTAGGTGTGAGCGCACCAGTGTACATATTGCTCAGGTCGTTGATCAGACTGTCATAGCGGCTGACCTCAGTATTGGTGTTGGTGATATAGTCGCGGAAGGGTGCCGCATTGTTGCGGAACTGCTTGTACTGTTCCGTAGCGGCGTGGCAGGCGTAGGTAAGATCAAAGATGTTGCCCTCCTTCTGAGAATAGAGCATCAGCGCGTTTTGCTGGCTTTGGTTGCCCACCGTGATCAGCTCTTTGACAACCATCTGCTGCTGTAGTCGCAGGTCGTTTTGCTGTTTGTCGAGGTCATGGCGATAGGTGTTGAGCTCCTGGCGCAAGATAGACAATGAACTGCTGATGTCGCGCTCCTTGAGCACGGCATGGCTGGGTAATGCTGTGAGCAGCAACACTGTGAGGATGAGGCAATGGATATATTTCTGCATATTCGATCGTGTGTATTGTCGCACAAAGGTATAAAAAGAATATGTATAGAAGCGTTATGACGTGGTTAAAGAAGGTTAACAAAGTGACAACGTTGGAGATTTTTTCTTATTTTTGTGGTCGAAGAATTGAAGAAAATATTGAGTTTACTGGATTACGTTTGTTACTTTGATGTACAACCCTATTAGGAATTCCTATATGCCGGCGTAATTCTTCAATAGGAAACCAGATAACTCAATAGCCGGCAGGGGGTGGCTTTTTGCAGTCCACCCCCTTTTTTGATACCACCACGTTTGCATGGAGAAAAAGAGTGCGCGCCACGAAGAGGAGCACAAAAGACGGCGTAGCGGGCTCGCTGTGGCACTATAGGGGCAAGCTGTGGCTCAGCCACAGCTTACGGAACCCAGCAGCCACAGCTTACGGAACCCGGCAGGCGAGACTACAAACCCTTTACTCGAAAGCATAGGAAGGGGGAAGAGAGGGGCTGTAGGAGGGTGCGCGTCTCTCGCGCGTATATAATATAAGGTGTAGGGCAGGGCATTGGTGGATGATGGAGCAGAGTTGGAACGAAAATAGGTGTGGGGAGATAGACATAGAAGAAGGCGAGAAGAGGTGGCGACAGACCGTTAAGAGAGGCTGAGAAGATGGCTTGATGAGGTGGCGACAGACCGATTTTGGGAGGTAAAGCAGGGTGAAATCAGACCATAAATCGGCTTTGATGGGAGAATCAACCAAGAAAGCTGTAGTGGTTAACTTTTGTTTGCAGTTTGTAAAACGTTGGTTTTCAGACGATTTCAAAAAAGTTACAGCTAAGACTAAAAAAAGTTGCTAAAAAAAGAACAACCTATTGAAAAAATGCGTAACTTTGCAGCGTTGTTAATAAACAAATGATTGTTTTACAGATTTAAAAAGCAAAGAAAATGAAGAAATTAGTTTTTATGTTCGTAGCTATCGCAGCTATGTCTTTCGCATCTTGTGGTAATAAGAACCAGAGCGCTGCTCCTGCAACTGACTCTGACACAACAGCTGTTGCTGACACTGATAGCGCTGCTGCTCCTGCAGACTCTGCTGCTGCTCCTGCTGACACAACTGCTGCTCAGGCTAAGTAATCGTTAGCTCGAACTGAAAAATGAGAGAATGCGCCCGAGGCTTTTGCCCCGGGCGTTTTTCGTGCTTACCATTTTGAACACTATGTCCCTTTGACAGGTATTGCGGGCATCGTTGTCTGTCTACAATGGCATGTTTTGTCAGTCTACCCTCAAAGCCTTGACGCGTATCAACTTTTAAGGGTAAAAGCAAAAAATCGGGCGATATTTTGTCATTCTTTCCTTCTTTGGCAATACCTTTGCATCGTAAAAAGTAAACAAGAAACATTCGGAAGGAGTACTAAGACATGGTAACGATTATGATTGTCGTGACAGCTTCCATCGCTATGATCGCGCAGACTGTCACCTTCATCAATGACTTGAGAAAAGACTAAAGCAAAACGCTGGAACCACAGTGTTAGGCGGGCCTGAAAGGCAAAAGATTGTATTTGACCTCGTTTATAGGTCATTGGGAGAAAGCTAAGAAAAAATGTTAGGCCTCTCATCAACCGCTTCCCGTTCTTAGGGATCGGTTGGTGAGAGGCCTAATGTGTTGTTACTGTCGCTTTGTTATTTCCTATGAGTGACATTGCCCTTGAACCTTTGTATATGTAGAATAATGCGTTAATTATACTAAAAAGCGGTTTGTGAATGAATCAACATATTCGTAAATCGCTTATTTTTGCAAATGGAATGACGAAAGTCATGAAGTGAGTTATCAACAATATTGTTTTTCCTTAATGTCTAATGTCCTATGATGAGAATTGGTATTCCTAAGGAGATTAAGCAAGGTGAGAGTCGTGTAGGTATGACTCCCGCCGGCGTTGCCGAGTTGATCAAACACGGTCATCAAGTCTTCGTACAGCATACGGCGGGAGAGGGTAGTGGTTTTTCTGATGAGGCATACGAGCACGTAGGTGCCGAGATCCTGCCGACCATCGAAGATGTCTATGCCCAGTCGGATATGATCATCAAGGTCAAGGAACCCATCGAACCGGAGTATCCTCTGATTCGCAAAGACCAGTTGGTCTACACCTACTTCCATTTTGCCAGTGACCGGCCGTTGACCGAGGCAATGATCAAGAGCGGAGCAGTGTGCCTGGCCTATGAAACGGTGGAGGAAGCAGACCATAGTCTGCCTTTGCTGCGCCCGATGAGTGAGGTCGCCGGACGCATGGCTGTTCTCAATGGTGCCTATTATCTTCAGAAGACGAAAGGCGGAAAGGGAAAGCTCATCAGTGGCGTGCCCGGCGTGAAACCGACGAAGGTACTTGTCCTTGGCGGTGGTACTGTCGGCGAGGCAGCCGCGCGCATGGCAGCAGGTATGGGCGCTGATGTGGTGATCACGGACATCTCTCTGCCCCGGCTGCGTCAGTTGAGCATTGAGTTGCCGGCCAATGTGACGACGCTCTACTCGTCTGACCATAACATCCGGCAGGAGTTGCGAGACGTGGATATCGTCATCGGCTCGGTGCTGATCCCCGGTGACAAGACACCGCATCTGATTACGCGCGATATGCTCAGCCTGATGGAGCCTGGAACGGTATTGGTGGATGTGGCCATCGACCAGGGAGGTTGCTTCGAGACTTCCCACCCGACGACACATGCCGAACCGGTCTATACCGTCGACGGCATCGTGCACTACTGTGTGGCAAACATCCCGGGTGCTGTGCCTAACACGTCGACAATGGCACTGACCAACGCTACACTGAAATACGCTTTGCAGCTTGCTGACAAAGGCTGGCGCAAAGCATGTGAAGACAATCCGGCCCTGCGCAAAGGCCTGAACATCGTTGAGGGTAAGGTGGTGTTCAAACCTGTTGCTGATGTGTGGGGCTTGAAATACGAAAAACTCGCCTAATCGGAACTAATTATATATCCTATTTTTCGAAAGGAATCTATACTGTAGCTCCTTCTGGAGCGTCAGTTGAGCTAAGACATAAAGAGTTATGTCGGCAAGGAATTCCTAATAAAAATTTTAAGAAATACTGAAGGAGTGACGACGTGATGTCGTTGCTCCTTTTTTTGTATCTGTTCAACGAAAGATTTCTGTGATTATTTATCTCAAGAATTAGAGAATGCGAGAATTCTACTATCGACAAGAATTAAAAAGAACTTTCAGGCGAAGGCAGCGAAGCTGCTTATTTTCTCCAATTCTTATCGATTCAATGATGTGCGGGAAATTCTATAATTCTCAAATTCTTGATAAAAAGAGATAGCGAATGGTAGGCTTTCAGCTTCTTTCGCTGACCTGTACCTTTTTGGAAGGCCTGTCAATGACCTTCTTGTGCCCTCTATGGCTGTACGTGGAATCTTGTCTGAAATGTATTACTTCACAAAAAAAGCAGTGACCATCGTGGGATGATCACTGCTTTATGTCGATTTTCCTGTCAATACCCTTGGGGCTTGATAAGATCGTTATTGCTTAGTAGTTCTCAGCCTTGAGCTCGAAGAAGCTCTGAGGATGCTTGCAGACAGGGCAAACCTCGGGAGCCTTAGGACCTACGACAACGTGTCCGCAGTTGCGGCAAACCCAGATGGCATCTCCGTCGCGGCTGAAGACGAGTGCGTCCTCGATGTTCTTCAGCAGCTTGCGATAGCGCTCCTCGTGAGTCTTCTCGATAGCAGCGACAGCGCGGAACTTGTAGGCGATCTCTGTGAAGCCTTCTTCCTCAGCTTCCTTAGCCATCTTGGCATACATGTCAGTCCACTCGTAGTTCTCACCTTCTGCAGCAGCCTTGAGGTTCTCGCGTGTGCTCTTGAGGTCGCCACCCTCGAGATACTTGAACCACAGCTTAGCGTGCTCCTTCTCGTTTTGAGCGGTCTCCTCGAAGATAGCAGCAATCTGCTCGTAGCCATCCTTACGTGCCTTAGAAGCGAAGTAAGTGTATTTGTTACGTGCCTGGCTCTCACCAGCAAAAGCCTCCTGGAGGTTCTTCTCAGTCTTTGTTCCTTTCAGTTCTTTCATAATGTTTTTGATGTTAATGGTTGTGTGGCATTGCCACATGTTGTGTTTATATTGTTACAATGCAAAGTTAAGCGTCTTTTTCGTAATAGCCAAAAAATACGTAACTAAGCTTTCATAACTTTTGTTAATAACTATAACGGACTACTGCTCGCGAAACTCCTTTAGCACATCGCAGTGCGAGACGTAACGGTTTGACTGATAGGCGGGATGGAGCGTGAGGAAGTTGTTGAGTTGCGTCAGTGCCTTGTACTTTCTGCTTTTCTTTCGCAACTTGATGGTTTCGCCCGGATAGCTGAAGGGGTAGCTTTCGGCGACGTTGTCGCGACGGATGAAAGCCAAGGCGTAGAGGCTGTTGAACTGCAGGTCTTTGTCGCCTTTGAGCGAGCTCTCGCCTAAGTAGTTGATGGCGTCGAGGATGATATCACGTTCGCCGGTGCGCACCGAGTCCATGCAGCTCCAGCCGTAATGGGTGAGATACCAGCAGTCGCCCTCGTAGCTGGCCTGGTAGAGCCGTGTGGCGAGGTCATAGGCAAGGCGGGCGCGCAGTGTGTCGCTGCCAGCGTTTTGGTAGCGGTGTTGCAAGTTGGTGATGTCGAGACAGAAGTTCAGTTTCTGATTGTCGGTGATGGTGACAGATCGTGGACCGGTGTTCAGTGTGTCGTTGATGACCTGGTGCACGAACCAGCGCGGCTGTTGATAGTTGCGGCGGCCGATGTATCCACAGATGTTCGAGTTGTAGATGAAGTCAGTGCTCACCTTTCTGAGATAAGGTATCGCCTCTTCGAAGCGTCCCATGGCCATGAGACGTGTGCCAATGAGGTCGTTGAAGTAGTCGTCGCTCTGGTAACTGCTCTTGCAGGCCGCGTCAGCGAGCGGGCTGTCGGCGTGCGGGGCGTGGAGATAAGCGACGTACTCTTTGAGCGAGTCGATGGAGAGGTGCTCCAAAGCATCGTAGTAGTCACCCCACCAGTCCGGCAGCGGGTTGTAACATTTAGCCCGTTGATAATAGGTAGGCACGTGCTTTCTTGTGCTTGGTAACGTGCCGTCATTGTCGTGGTTGTCCATATTGGCGAGCATGGCGAGAGCGAGGAAGCCGTTGCCCTGCTTTTGCAGTTCGGGTACGAGATGGTTGTAGACCATGCGTTGCAGCATATTGGCGAAATAGGTATCCGCCATATAGGTGTATCCCTCCTCGTCCTTTGTCATAGTCTGCTGGCTCATGTTGCGCATCCAGGCGATCTCTTTGACGAGCCGGTTCTGCTGATTGTTGTCCATCTTCTCGGTATATATGCTGTTGATGTCCGCGATGGCGCGGGCATTGTCGTGCATGCGTTGTGTGCCTTCGGCGCTGATAGCTTGGGCGAGCGAAGACTTTGCTGCGCTGTAGTCGCCGAGGAGAAATTGCAGGGCTCCCGAGGCTTCGTGCCAGAGTGCCGGCGTAGAGGTCTTGCCCTCTTTCAGCACTTGTGCGGCAAAGGCAATGAATGCCTGGGCTTCATCTCTATAGATCACGCGGGCACCCACTTCCTCGATGGCCTGAGTATAATCTTTCTTCGTCCATTGCGCCTTGTCGGCGTCGGGGATGAACGCCGAGGGACGTGTGTAGACATCCTGCGTCTCCTGCACGTTGTTGACAAAGTCCTGTACGAGGTAGGGCAGCACACGGCTGTTGGCGTTGCGGGCATAGATGGCTTTGATACCGCTGAGGTTGCGGTAGTGGCGCACGCACCAGCGCATACTCCGCTGGTCGTTTTGGCGGGCATAGATCTCCAGTGCGTCACGCTGTTTACCGGTCTTGAACAGTGCGCGGGCATAGATGTTCTCCATCATATCGCGGTAGACGCTTTGCGGCATGCGGCTGGCCGTCGTCTTCCAGTAGCTGATGTTCTGAGCATTATTGCCCAAGAGCATGTTGGCGCGCATGGCGAGCAGACGGTATTGGGCCAGCAATTTGCGTCCACGATAAGCCTTTGCGGCAGCGAGCATCTGCGTGAGTCTCTGCTTACGTTGCAGCAGTTGCTGGTGGGTAGGATAGTCCCAAGTGTCACCGAGATCACGGCTGATCTTGAGATATTTATTGAGCCAGCCAAGATAGCGCACCATTTCATAGTCCTTCCTTTGCCGAGCCAGCTTTAGGATGAAGGTGGGCGCGTCGGTATTGGTCTTGCTGTCCCAACCGTTGATATAGCTGTTTACTCGGCCGTTGGTATACTGTTTCCAAAAGTCGTTGATGGCTTTGAGCTGTACGCTCTCAGTCTGTTGCTGTGTCGGCTCCACGCACATGA
This sequence comes from uncultured Prevotella sp., assembly GCA_945873145.1. Lineage (GTDB taxonomy): Bacteria > Bacteroidota > Bacteroidia > Bacteroidales > Bacteroidaceae > Prevotella. The sequence goes on along the minus strand of CAMCBZ010000006.1, from coordinate 21,801 downwards.
GGTAATAGTTATAGGTGGGTTTCTCCGGCACGCAAGCCATCGACCTGCCGACAGACAGCAGCAGGAGGCTAACGATGATAAATCTTTTCATAATCAGGAGCTTGGAATCTTTTTATGTTGTTGGTTTGCAAATCATAGAGTATAATCTCGTTGTGGGCGTCGGGTCGCAGCTCACTGATGGTCTGATGGGCTTCGAGGATATGTCGGAGGTCAGCGCTGCGACTGAGAACCTTGTCGCCCGGCAATATCGGATAGTCGTCGTCGCTGTGGAGAATGCCGACGAAGTGACCGCCACGGAAGAGCACACGCCAGGAGAAAATAGGGTAGGCGGTGGACAAGGGCAGCTTATAGGTGGCGAGAAAGCGCAGATAAGGCTTCACGTCGGCGATGTTGAGAATGGGGAAGCGGTTGTGGATGTCGCGCACATCACCGGTGTTATATGCCATCAGCACACCACGGTCGGCAGGCGGCACCGGCTGCGTGAGCTGATGAAAGCGGATGGTGGTCGACAGCTGCATGTGCTGCTCGTGCGCCATATCGCGCAGGGCAGAGAGGAAATCGAAGTAGGCGCGCCGTGTGCTGATGGTCCAGTCGCAGTCGATCTGCAGTTCATCTGTTGGTCCGAGTTGCAGCGTTGTTGTCATCTGTCTGACGCGTTGCAGGATCTTTTCAGCCAAGTTCTTTGCCTCAGTGTGGTCTTGCCCGATAGCCATCATGCAGTCGTTGGTGATATAGACCACAGGGATCAGCGTCACGCCTTTGGGCACGCGGCCCGCGACGTTGACGCTGGCGTTGGGCATCGGTGTTCCGTTGGTCATCACCACGTCGAAGTATCGCAGATAGATATGAGTGAGGTGCTCGTGACGGATGAATGCCGCCACCAAGGAGTCGTTGGGAGTGAAGGTCGTCTGCCAGCAATAGACGGAGCGTCGGGGCTGAGCCGTGCTCTCCCTTTGCCCGCATCCCGCCAACATCACGATCAGCAGTGATGTGAGCAGAAGCGCACAGATGACTGACAGTCTTTTCCCGTTCATACCTTTTAGCTTTACGGGCGCAAAGATATAATAAAGAAATGAGTCGGCAAAGAATGGCTGGGTTTATTTTGCCATTTTGCCTACCTTGCGGTAGATCTTATAGCCCAAGGCCGCAATCGTCATGCTCATCAGCGGGCAGAGATAGCAGAAGATGGCGTAAGGCATATAGGTCAGCGTCGGTACGTTGAGCACCGATGATTGTGTCATGCCGCACGTACTCCATGGCACGAGCACAGAGGTCACCGTGCTGGAGTCCTCGATGCTGCGGCTGAGCAGTCGTGGCTCGTAGCCTTCCTTCTCATAAATGCTCTTGTACATGCTGGCGCTGAGCATGATAGAGAGATACTGGTCGGCAACGGTAGTATTGAAGAAGATGCCAGAGACAACGGTGGAGGCAACGAGTCCGAAGCGTGTGCGCGTCAGTGGCAGGAGCAGATGCATGATGTTGGCAAGCATGCCGCTGGCCTTCAAGACACCGCCGAAGCAGATGGCACAAAGGATCAGCCATACCGTGCCCATCATGCCCTGCATGCCACGTGTGGCCAGCAAGGCGTCGCACGCTGAGTTGCCTGTGTGTATGGCAGTGGCGCCGAAGCCACTGAGCATGACGCCTTTGAAGAGCGTGAGTACGGAAGTGTCGTGGGCACCGATGACCTCCGCGAGGATATGCGGTTGGAAGAAGATGGCAAAGACTCCGGCCAGTACCGAGGAGGCGAAGAGCACGATGATGGCGGGCATCTTGCGTGCGATCATCACGCCGGTAGCGACAGGTACGATGAGCAGCCAGGGCGAGAGATTGTATTTTCCTTGCAGAGCAGTGGTGAAAGCAGAGGTGTCGATGGCAGAATGACCGGCGACGAAGAGTCCGGCGACGCCATATACGACCAATGCGATGACGACGGCAGGCACTGTGGTGATGGTCATGTAGCGGATATGCGTGAACAGTGGCGTGCCCACCACACTGGATGCCAACACAGTGGTGTCGGATAGTGGCGACATCTTGTCACCGAAATAGGCACCGGAGAGAATGGCTCCGGCGGTCCAGCCATCGCTGAATCCGAGTGCCTTGCCAATACCCATGAGCGCAATGCCGATGGTTGCTACGGTGGTCCACGAACTGCCCGTCATCACCGACACAAAGCCGCTGATGACGCAACAGCAGAGCAGGAAGACATAGGGGTTGATGATCTTCATGCCCCAGTAGATCAGTGTGGGCACCACGCCGCTGACGGTCCATGTGCCGGACAGCAGGCCGATGAGCAGCAGAATGACGATCGCTGTGCCGACGCTGCCGATGGAGTTGTTGATCTCGGTCTCCAAGGTCTTCCATGGCACGTGGAAGCCTAATACAGCGATCAGGCCGCAGACACCCGTAGACAGTATCAGCGCTAACTGACTGCCGCCGGAGAGCGCATCCGTCCCGTAGACGTGGATGACAATGCCAAGAAACGCCATCAGGAAGATGACAGGGGCGAGAGAAAGGACGTATCGCATGGGATCGTTGAATGTAGCGTGTTGAAAGATGAGTTATGTCGATGTTGAGTGTTCGGTGATGAATGATGAGTTGCTCAACACTTCTCCATGTGGTAGCCCAAAGACTTCAGTTCCATGGCAGCACCCATGAGGTACATCTCGTGGAGCGCGGCGATGAAGACACGGAAAGCGTCCGGCGTTCCTGGTTCCACATGCAGGTGACTGATCGTGTTGTAAGTTCTTGCGGCACACTCGCCGACAGTCTGCTGGAGCTTCTCGCCTTGTTCGGGCGTGAGACGAAGGACCTGTTGGCGGATGTAGTCGTCGAGGTGATCGAAGTCAGAGTTGAGGATCATCATCTTGTAAAGGTCGGGCACATGGCTGTAGCGTTCCCAATCCTCATCCCAATAGTAAGCGATCGCCATTCCGATATACATCACCCAGCCGAGTGCGACGGTAGGGTAGTGGCTCCACTCGCGCAGAGCGTCGGGCAGATAACTCTCGCCGATGGTAGCCCACAGCGCCTCGATGTCCGGTGCTTCGGGAAAGTGCTTGTCAATGAGGTCGTGGGCTTCGAGATATGTGGCGAGGTCTTTGTGAAAGGTATCCTCAAATTCTTTTGTTCTATTCTCTTCCATTGTCTTGTTGACTATATATTGTTGAACAGATGTTTCTCTTACGTTCGATTTATTGGCCTCCCTGTTATTTTGTAGGGATACACATCTTGATTCTTTAAGACTTCCTTTGTTGTATAGAAACAAATATCGGGAGAGTATGTACCCTCCCGTTGCTTTGCTTAGGCTTCAGCGCCTAAGATCTGTTGTGCATGTTCCTTCACCTTGATCTGTTTCGGACGGAAGATCTCGGTGATCACGCCGTTCTCGTCGGTCACGAAGGTTGTGCGGAACGTACCCATCGTGGTCTTACCGTACATCTTCTTCTCGCCGTAGGCACCGAGCGCCTCCACGAGTTTCTTGTCCGTATCAGCGATGAGAGGGAAGGGCAGGTCGTATTTTGCGATGAACTTCTTGTGGCTCTCTGCACTCTGAATGCTCACGCCGACAACAGCATAGCCCTTGTCGAGCATTGACTGATAGTTGTCGCGCAGGTTGCAAGCCTCGTTGGTGCATCCCGGAGTAGAGTCGCGCGGATAGATATAGAGTACGAGCTTCTTGCCTTGGAAGTCGCTCAACTTCACTTCGTTGCCGTCCTGGTCAAGTCCCAGGAACTCCGGCAGTTTGTCTCCTATTTCCATAATAATTATGTGTTAGTGTGTTATTGTCTATCTTCAAACCGAAGTCTGTTATTTCATAAATACGAAGCCTGTTATTTCATAAACACGAAATACACCGCCGCTATCAGGCAGGCAAAGGCCGCGAGGTGGTTCCAGTGAAGGCTCTGCCCTTGAAAGAGCATGTTCGCAATGACGGCGAAGACGATTAGCGAGACACATTCTTGGATCACCTTCAACTGTATGAGCGAGAAAGGACCGCCGTCGCCTTGGAAACCAATGCGGTTGGCAGGTACCTGACAACAATACTCAAAGAAGGCGATGCACCACGAAAAGACGATGACGCCGATGAGTGGCCAGTGGTTGCTGATGTGTGCCTGTTGCAGTTTCAGATGGCCATACCAGGCAAGCGTCATAAAGACATTGCTGCACAACAGCAATGCGATGGTCGATAATCCCCGATACACTTTCTTTATTTTTTACTTGTTGCTTGTGGCACTCTTTGCGTCGCTGATGACAGAAAGAACCACGTACCATGCGATGATAATCGCGAAAGCATATTCCTGGAAGATGATCAGCAGTGGTACACAAGTGATGAGGAATGAGTAGCGAAGCTCGTTGCCCTTCCATCCCCAGTGCTTGAATTTCAATGCGAACATCGGAATCTCGGCGATGAGCAGCCATGAGCTGACGAGCATGAGGGCGATGAGTGCTACGGACATATACGGCGACAGCGTCTCCCAATGCTTGGCGCTGAGAATCAGCGATCCCCAGAAGAGAGCGTTGGCAGGCGTCGGCAAGCCGATGAAACCCATAGCCTGACGCTCATCGAGATTGAACTTGGCGAGACGAAGTGCCGAGAAGGCTGCCATGATATAGGCCACAAAAGCTACATAGTCGCTTAACGGCTGCAACCAGGACGGGTAGTCCATCACGAGCAGCTGAGAGAACAGCATGGTGGAAGGCGCCACGCCGAAGGTGACATCGTCGGCCAGGGAGTCCAGCTCCTTACCGATTGGTGAAGGTACATGCAGCAGACGGGCACTCATACCGTCGAAGAAATCAAACACGGCCCCGATGATGATCCACAGCAATGCCAGTTCCGGGTCGTGGAAAAAGGCAAAGCACGTAGCGATGCAACCCGAGATGAGGTTGCAACAGGTCAGCGTGTTGGGGATATGTTTCTTTATATTCATAGTGAATACAATATCTGTTTATTAGTGCGAAATACTCCTTATTATATATACACTGCGCTTTTTCAGTGCACAATATATTTATAATTTATACACTATACATTATACATTATAATTTATACACTATACATTATACATTATTTAGGGCAGTTTTGCGAGGATCGTCTGGTCGCCCGTTGTCTTCTGTCCCATCTTCACCATCACCTTACTGCCGAGGGGCAGGAAGACATCCACACGCGATCCGAGCTTGATGAAGCCCAGGTGCTCGTCGATATAGCAGTCTTCGCCTTCCTTAGCGTAGGTGACGATGCGGCGAGCCACAGCGCCTGCGATCTGTCGGCACAGCACGTCGACACCATTCTCTGTAGTGATCATCGTGTCTGCACGCTCGTTTTCTTCACTTGCCTTGGGTAGCCATGCTTTGTGGTAGTTGCCGTCTTGATGCTTGACAAACTTCACTTTTCCGTCTACGGGGAACCAGTTGGCATGAACGTTGAAAAGGCTCATGAAGATGCTGATCATCAATCGCTTGTCGTGGAAATACTCGTTCTCTTCCACTTCTTCTATCACCACGATCTTACCGTCAGCGGGTGCCACGACGATCTTGTCGGTGTCTTCCACGTTGAGGTATCTGATCGGACACTGGTAGAAATTGAAGACAATGCCGTAGACAACGCCAAAGACGACGATGAACAGCCAAAACGGCCACTTCGTGTCAAAGCCGTACCACAATGCGGCACCGGCGGCAATGATGAAGATGAGTCCGTAGAACAGTGTGTCATTGCCCTCACGGTGTATACGTATTTTCTTTAGTTTCTGTATCTTCTTTCCCATGGTTGCTCTAAGAGAGTTTCAATTTTCCTTTTCACTTGCTTGCAAAGTTAATTATTTTTTATCACTCCTACAAATTTTTTATTCGCTACTTTTGGTTGTCTCGCTTTTTAGACGTAACTTTACACTCGGTTTTATGCTCATTATAGGCTTTTGAAGTTTAAAAGAAGAATCGATGGAAGATTTCGTTCATTTGCACGTACATACACATTATTCTATTCTTGACGGTCAGTCCAAGGTGCCCCACCTGGTCGACAAAGCCATCAAGGATGGCATGAAAGGCATGGCCATTACCGACCACGGCGTGATGTATGGCATCAAAGAGTTCTCGGACTATTGTGCCGGCGTGAACAAGCAGCGCAAGGCCGACGGACTGGAGCCTTTCAAGCCCATCTTTGGGTGTGAGATGTATGTGGCCCACCATCACAAGGAGGATAAGAACAAGGAAGCCGGCGACAAGTCGGGCTATCACCTCATCGTCTTGGCAAAGAACTACCACGGATATAAGAATCTTATCAAGCTCGTCAGCCGTGCCTGGACCGACGGATACTATTACCGCCCGCGTACCGACCGCTACGACTTGGAGAAATACCACGAGGATCTGATCGTCTGCTCGGCATGTATTGCCGGTGAGGTGCCTGCCAAGATCCTCAAAGGCGACATAGAGGGCGCCAAGGAAGCCGCCCGATGGTATCACCGGGTCTTCGGCGACGACTACTATCTCGAGTTGCAGCGCCATGAGGTGAAAGACCCGAATATCCGTGCCAACCGCGATACCTTCCCCTTGCAGCAGCGCGCCAATGCCGTGATCATGAAGATTGCTAAGGAAGAGGGCATCAAGCTCGTGTGCACCAACGACTGCCACTTCGAGGACAAAGACACCGCCGAGGCCCACGACCACCTGCTCTGTCTGGCTACAGGCAAGGATCTTGATGATCCCACGCGTATGCTCTATACCAAGCAGGAGTGGTTCAAGACACAGCAGGAGATGAACGACATCTTCAGCGACGTGCCTGAGGCGTTGCGCAACACGCAGGAAGTGCTCGACAAGGTAGAGATCTACAGCATCGACCACGGACCGATCATGCCGTTCTTCCCCATCCCGGAGAGCTTCGGCACGGAGGAAGAATGGCACAAGAAATTCACCAAGGAGCAACTCTTCAAGGAGTTCACCACCGACGAGCATGGCGAGAATCCGTTGCCTCCCGACAAGGCGCAGGCTGTCATCGACCGCCTTGGTGGCTATGACAAAATCTACCGTATCAAGTTCGAGGCCGACTATCTGGCCAAGCTCGCCTACGACGGTGCGAAGAAGCGCTACGGCGATCCACTGCCTGACAATGTCAAGGAGCATATCAACTTCGAGCTGCACGTGATGAAGACGATGGGTTTCCCTGGTTACTTCCTCATCGTGCAGGACTTCATCAATGCCGCACGCAACGAGCTCGGCGTGTGGGTGGGGCCGGGTCGTGGCTCCGCCGCCGGTTCTGTGGTCGCCTATTGTTTGGGTATCACGAAGATAGACCCGTTGAAGTACGACTTGCTGTTTGAGCGTTTCCTCAACCCCGATCGTGTCAACCTCCCGGATATTGATACCGACTTCGACGACGACGGACGTGGCAAGGTGCTTCGTTGGGTCATGGACAAATACGGTCACGAGAACTGTGCCCACATCATCACATACGGCAGTATGGCCACGAAGAACTCTCTCGCCGACGTGGCGCGTGTGGAGAAACTGCCGTTGGAGAAGGCCAACGCTTTGAAGAAGGCTATCCCCGACAGACTGCCCGACGGCATGAAGATGAACTTGGAGAATGCCATCAAATGCACGCCGGAACTGCGCGAGGCGATGGCTTCGCCTGATCCCCGTGAGCGCAACACCATCAAATATGCCCGACAGCTCGAGGGCACCATCCGGGGTACCGGCCTTCACGCCTGCGGTTTCATCATCTGCCGAGACCCGATCAGCGACTGGGTTCCCGTGTCCACAGCCGACGACCCTGACTTCCCGGGATTGAAATGTGCCGTCACGCAATACGACGGACATGTCATTGAGTCTACCGGACTGATCAAGATGGACTTCCTCGGACTGAAGACACTCTCTGAGTTGAAGGAGGCTTGTAAGGTCATCAAGCAGACAACTGGCGACGTCATCGACCTCGACAACATCCCCATCGACGATGATCTCACCTATAAACTCTATCAGCAGGGCCGCACGATCGGTACCTTCCAGTTTGAGTCGCCCGGTATGCAGAAATACCTGCGCGAGCTGAAGCCGACCGTCTTTGAGGACTTGATCGCTATGAACGCCCTCTATCGTCCGGGACCTATGGACTATATCCCCTCGTTCATTGCCCGCAAGAACGGTCAGGAGCCGATCACCTACGACATTCCTTGCATGGAGAAATACCTCAAGGACACCTACGGTATCACCGTCTATCAGGAGCAGGTGATGCTTCTCTCGCGTCAGTTGGCCAACTTCACGCGTGGACAGAGTGATGCCCTGCGTAAGGCCATGGGTAAGAAAAAGAAGAAGATCGTCGACCAGATGAAGCCGCTCTTCCTCGAAGGCGGCAAGAAGAATGGGCACGACCCCAAGATTCTTGAGAAGATATGGTCCGACTGGGAGAAGTTCGCCTCCTACGCCTTCAACAAATCTCACGCTACCTGCTACTCTTGGGTGGCCTACCAGACCGCCTATCTCAAGGCTCACTACCCGGCAGAGTACATGGCTGCCCTGATGACACGCCGTCACAGCGACATCGGCGAGATCACCAAGCTCATGGAGGAGTGCAAGTCGATGAACATCCCGACGCTGGGTCCTGACGTCAACGAGAGCTATGTGCAGTTTGGTGTGAACAAGAATGGTGAGATCCGCTTTGGTCTTTCTGCCATCAAGGGCATGGGTGCCGCTGCCGCGGCTGCCATTGTCAAGGAGCGTGAAGCCAACGGACCTTATAAGGACATCTACGACTTTGCCGAGCGTGTCAGCCTGAAGGATGTCAACCGCAAGGCTTTTGAAAGTCTGGCGCTCAGTGGCGGCTTCGACTGCTTCGGCAATCAGCGTGAGCAGTACCTGGCGCCGAACAGCAAAGGCGAGGTATTTCTCGACCTCATCGTGCGCTTCGGTCAGCAATATCAGGAGGACAAGAGTCAGGCTGCCAACTCGCTCTTCGGCGCGATGGCCAGCGACATTGCCGTGGCTACACCGCCGTTACCGAAGGCCGAGCCGTGGAGTTCGATTGAGCGCCTGGGCAAGGAGAAGGAGCTCGTCGGCATCTATCTCAGTGCACATCCGCTGGACGAGTATGCCATCGTGCTGCGCCATCTGTGCAACACCAGCTGTGCCGAAGTTGGTGACCGCGACAACCGTGAGGAACTCTCGCAGCGTGGTGAGCTGACCTTCGGCGGTATGGTCACCAAAGTCACTACGCGCTACAACAAGCGTGGCGAGCCTTTTGGCATCGTCACCATTGAGGATTTTGAAGGTCCGGGCGAGTTGGCACTCTTCGGCGACGACTGGGCACGCTGGCAAGGATGGTTCAAGGAGGGGTCGCCGGTGTATGTTATTGCCAAGTGCTTCAAGCGTTTCCCGACGAGCCAGTACTATAGTTTCAACGTGATAAGCGTGGAATTCCTCGCTAAAGTCAAGGATACGCGCATCAACCGGTTGACGATCTCGGTCAAGAGCAAGACGCTCGACGAGTCAACGGTCAGCGACTTGCTCTCACTGATCGACGAGAAACCGGGCAAGACAGAGCTCTACTTCAATGTCGATGATGAGGAAACGGGTACCAAGCTGCTCCTTCGTGCCACTACCAAACGCGTGGAAGTGGGCAAGCAACTCGTGGAGTACGTCGACGGGAGACAGGACATGACGCTGTTCCTCAACTGAGTAATGTATAATGTATAGTGTATAAATAATAATGTATAAATGTTTCCGTATGCCTCTAAGAAACATGCGGCATACCTTATACATAAATATGATATAAAGAAGAAAAAGACATAGATTTATCATTATGGAGATAAAGATTCAATCATTGGACACGATCCGCGAGGCGGCTCGTGAGTTTATCAAAGCCATGGGCGAGCACACTGTGTTTGCCTTCTACGGTAAGATGGGAGCCGGAAAGACCACTTTCATCAAGGCCATCTGCGAAGAGTTGGGTGTAGAGGATGTTATCACTTCCCCGACATTCGCCATTGTCAACGAGTATCGGTCGGCCACAACCGACGAGCTCATCTACCATTTCGACTTCTACCGCATCAAGAAATTGGAGGAAGTCTACGACATGGGCTATGAAGACTACTTCTATAGTGGCGCGCTCTGCTTCCTGGAGTGGCCGGAGCTCATCGAGGATATCCTGCCTGGAGATGCCGTGAAGGTCACGATCGCCGAGCAGCCCGACGGTTCACGTCTCGTCACGTTCTAAAGAGCCGCTACCGTCGTCTCAAGACCCATTTCCACTTTGAAATTTTGGAGATGAGGATGAAGGCGCCGGGTCGCAGTCCATCATCAGATCTCGGCTGAGGCCTTGCTGTTTTTCAGTGTCGGTTATCTTTTAATCGAAAAGTTTGGGATTCTCAACTTTATTATTTAATTTTGCAAACAAAAATTAATCACGTTACAAAATAGAAAGGTAAAGCAATGGAAGTAGAAATTACAACCAAGAATTTCGAGACTTATAAGAATGGCGAACTGCCATTGGTAGTAGATCTCTGGGCAACATGGTGCGGTCCCTGCCGTATGGTGGCTCCGATCATCTCTGAACTGGCTCAGGAGTACGACGGCAAGCTCGTTGTCGGTAAGTGCGACGTTGAGGAGAACGACGACATCGCCATGGAGTTTGGCGTGCGCAACATTCCTACCGTGCTGTTCTTCAAGGGTGGTCAGCTCGTCGACAAGTTTGTCGGTGCTGCCTCTAAGGATAAGTTCGAGGAGAAATTCAAGGCACTGCTGGAGAAGTAAGCGTTTGGCGACAAGCCAAAGAAAGATATAGAGGAGAGTAGCCTACGGGTTGCCCTCCTCTTTTTTTGTTCATCGTGTATAGAGTTTACCCGCATCGTTGGAGCTGTTAACGCTCCATCTTCGATGGAATATAGAATATCATCGAATATAAAGAATATTATTGAGATCATGTCGATCGTATAGAGTGTTGCATATTTATATCCTTTATATTCGGGGATCTTCTTTATTCCGCGTATCGGAGCGTTAAACTCCAAACAATGTATGTTCGTGAATTTGCTCACTCTGCATTCTTTTTGTACTTCGAGGGCAGGTAGCCATAGAGGTCCTTGAAGCAGCGCGAGAAGTAGCGGGTGGAGGAGAAGCCCACCTTGTAGCTGATTTCCGAGATGCTCAACTGGCTTTGCACCAGGAGACGCTCGGCATGGCGCAGGCGCACGAGGCGTATGAACTCGCTCGGTGTCTTGCCCGTCACGCCGACCAGCCTCCGATAGAGTTGCACACGGCTCATGGCTAGGTCATCACTCACCTGCTCCACAGTCAGTTCCGAGTCGCCGAGATGTTCCTCGACGTAGCGTGTCGCCTTGTCGATAAAAGCCTCGTCCTGTGGTGTGATTGTCGGCTTGCTGATCTTTGGATCCACCTTTCCGTTGTCGACGATGCGTCCTTGTTTGAGCAGCTGGTCGATGTGCAGTTTGAAGAGGTCCATGCTGAATGGCTTCTTGATATAGTCGTCGGCTCCGCATTCGCGGCTCTCTATTTCGTTCTCGTCAGCCAGTCGCGCGGTGAGCACCATCACGGGCAGGTGATGCGTCTTGTCGTTTTCCTTGATTCTCTTGCAGAGCTCGTTGCCGTCCATCACGGGCATCATCACGTCGGTAATCACCAAGTCGGGCATGTCGTGGTGGATGACTTCCAGCGCCTGCTTGCCGTTTTCAGCTTTCAGAATGCGGTAGTTGGCTTGCAGCTCTTCGCTGAGGAAGCCGAGAAAGTCCGTGTTGTCGTCGACCAAGAGCAGCGTGGAGCGTTGTTGCCGGTGGTCGTCGTTGGTAGTTCCGGCACCTTCGGCCGGGATGGCGGCAGGCATCGTGTTGTCGTTGTCCAAGGCTTGGACATATCCTTCGCCTTCCGCTTTCAACTCCTTTGCGGGCAGTGTGATCGTGAACAGCGCACCGCCACCTTTGTTGTCTTCCACGGTGATTGTTCCGCCGAGCATCTGTGCATATTCCCATGTCAGGTTGAGCCCGATGCCACTGCCCTGATGTGTCTTGCCGTCTTCTGCCTGATAGAACCGTTCAAAAAGGTGCGGCTTGTCCATGTCGCTGACGCCGGGTCCATTGTCGGCCACGCTGATGAGCACCTGCTGGCGGTCGTTGAGACTCACGGAGACGTCGACGCGTCCTTCCAACGGTGTGAACTTGTAAGCGTTGGACAGCAGGTTGGTCACCATGCGGTCGATCTTGCCCTTGTCAAACGGCATGATCAGATGCGCCACGTCGGCGTGAAATGTCAGCGTGATGCCTTTGTCCGACAAGGCAGCGAACGGTTCGCAGAGCTCGTGGATGTAGGAGATCAGATCGCCGGTGGTGAGCTCTACCTTTTCCTTTCCCCGCATCATGCGGCGCAGGTCCAGCATCTTGTTGACCATCATCAGCAGTTGACGAGCATTGCGCTGAATAAGTCTTAGCTGTCGCAGCGTCGTCGTGTCGTAGTCCTGCCCCCTCATCATACTCTCCAACGGCGAGAGGATGAGCGTCAGCGGTGTGCGCAGTTCATGGCTGACGTTGGTGAAGAAGTCGAGTTTGGCCTCCTCCACCTCTTTCTGTTTTCTGAGTTCCAGTTTTTGCAACTCATTGACTCGTCTGAGCCGCAATCTTCTGCGGATGTCCCAAACGATCAGGACGAGAAGCAGCACATAGACGACCAGTGCCCATGGTTGCAGATAGAAAGGTGGTCGGATGACGATCGTCATTTGGTCGATGTGCGATGAAGGCGTGCCGTCGGCGTTGGTCAGTCTCACCTCCAGCGTGTAGCGGCCGGGCGATAGATTTGTGAAGTGGACGCAAGGATCGTTGCTCGGTGCAGCCGACCATTTGCTCTCGTAGCCTCGCAGACGATAGAGAATGTGAGGCTGGGCCTGCTGTCCGGCCAGCGTGGTGGCCAGTTGAATGGTGAACGTATTCTCGTCGTGTTCGAGTACGATCTTGCGGCAGTCGTTGAGCGATTTGGTCAGCACGACATGGTCGTTGACCGAGTCTCCCACGCTGACGACATGGTCGAAGAGCGACAGGCCGCTGAAGAGCAGGCGTGCCTTGCTCTGTTGCTGGCGCACGCTCCATGGTAATACGATGTTCACGCCGTCGATGCCGCCGACGAGGATGCGCCCGTCTTTGAGGCAGAGGATGGAGCGCTTGTTAAACAGTCGGTTCTGCAGTCCACCGGCGCGGCCGTATGATGTGACGAGATATTGGCTTTCGCCTTGCCGTGTTTTCGTGGAGATGCGTTTCAGTCCGTCGCTCGTCGTTGCCCAGATGTTGTGATAGTGGTCTTCGGTGATGGCGCATACCTCGGTGTGTGCGTTGAGACTTTGCAGGTTCACGGTGTTGAGGAGTTGCTCTCTTGGTTCCAGTACGTTGAGTCCGGATGTGTTGGCGATCCACAGCCTTCCGCTTGCGTCGTAGAGCACTTGGTTGACCGACAGACTCGTGAGCTGGTTGCCCTTGCGGTCACCCTGTTGGCTGATGTTGACAAACTTGCGTGAACCTGGTTTCAACAGCGACACACCCTGAGAGTGGCCGACGGCTAAAGTGCCGTCGGAAGCTACTGACAGACTCGACAGATAATCAGACGTGAGGTTACTGTTGTGAGTATCGTAGGTGGTGAACTTCCCTGTTTTCGGGTCAAGCAGTTGCAGTCCGCCACCGAGCGTGGCAATGGCGATGGATCCGTCGTGCAGTTGCGCCAGAGCCCACACGTTGTCGTGGGCGATGGGCGAGTTCTTCTGCCGGTAGACCTTCCACTTGCCTTCTTTGAGATGTGCAAGTCCACCTTGATATGTACCGAACCACAGACTGCCGTTCCTGTCGACGAGCGTTGCCACGACCACGTTGCTGCCCAGTCCGCTTTGTGCCATGGTGATGTGGCGGACATCTTGCTTGAAGTTATACCATTCGATGCCGCTGTCGTTGGTACCGAGCCATATTGCGCCGTCGTGGTCTTGCGCCATCGTACAGACGTCGCCCAAGGGCATGAGGGCGAAGAAGCTGTGCTGGGTGGCGCGCACCGCCATGCCCATGCGGTAGAAGCCGATCCACAGCGCACCGAGGTCGTCGACATAGAGGCATTGCAGCGTGTTGTCGGACAGCGAGCGTGAGTCCGTTGGGATGTTGAGCACATGGTCTATGATGTTTCCTGCCGCGTCGTACATGAGCAGTCCGTTGTGGTCTGTTGCCAGCAGTCCGTGTCCTTCCTGATCCATCACGATGTCGTTGACCGGTTTGTCGTAGACGAGTCGCCAGACGTGTGTGCTGCGCTGATAGTAATAGGCTTTGCTTTCGGCCCATGCCCAACGGTTGCCTTGTTTGTCGCAGATGGTGCGATAGTGCTGGTTGGGCGTGGCGTCGTGGTCGGGGATATAGCGGTCCGTCCAAGTGATCTTGCCATTGTCGCGGTTGACCCACGCCATGGCACCGTCGGCATAGACCAGGCAGAGTCCTCCCTTCTCGGCATGGATGGCGTTGATGTTGTTGAGTTGTCGTGCGCTCACCTTCATGGCTGTTGCGCGGTGACGTTGGAAGTCGTAGTAGAAGAGTTTGTTGGGGCTGACCATAAGGACCCAAAGGTTATGCCGCTCGTCGGTGTCTATCTTCATCAGGTGCCCACTGATATGGTGCTGATGGAGCCATTGGTCCGTGTTTCTGTTGACCTGTTCTGTCTTGGGATTGAAGCGGCAGTGTCCAGCCGGCGTGTTGGCCCATAGCTGTCCTTCAGCATCTTCGTAGAGATTGAGGATGTTGTTGTCGGGAAGTGTGTGAATGTTGTTGGGACTGGCATAGAAGGTGCGGATGCGGAAGCCGTCGTAGCGGTTGAGCCCTTGTGGTGTGCCTGCCCAGATATATCCCTCGTGGCTTTTAATGATGCAGTTGACCTTGTTGTCCGAGAGTCCGTCGTTGTAGGTCAGTCGGAAGAAGTGCGGCACCTCGTTCTGTGCTTGTGCATTGAGGACGCAGGTCAGCAACAGCTCTAAAATCCATATGGTTGTCAGATGTTGATAGCAATGTCGATTCATGTGAAGGTTTCTTATCGGCTGTAAAGATACAAAAATAAATTGAATTGACAAAGTTTACAACGGAGAACACGACAAAAAAGCAGGCGTTAGGGAGTGAAATGGAAAGATATAAGCGATATTTAGGCAAAACATAGCCCCTGTCCTCTTTCGTGGACAGGGGCTAAATACTATTTATCTTTCCATACATTATGGTGTTCTGCAAAAGTAAGAGATATGTCGTAAAGTTGTTCTATTTTAGCGTTAAGACAACTTAAATACAATATTTTTGTAATAAGAGCAGGCTTTACTATTAACAGAAAGTAAGTGAGGCTTTTGCTCAAAAAGGTAAATTTGTGCATTGGTTGAGCGTTAGATAACGAGCGTATCATCGTGTTGCGGCATGTATCATTGTTTGTTGGATAAACTGACATTTTTCCGCCCTCGTGGCTGCGTTTTTCTGCACGAAGGTGTACTTTGCTCTGATTTTTGCGAATTTCAGGCTGTTTTTGGTAAATGTCTGATATATAATATGTTAGATAGATGAAAGCTTGCTGTGACACAGAAAAGGGCACTTTGCTCATGTCATTCTTGCTTTGGCTACCTGTCAAAAAGCCTTTTTGTAGGTATGATCACGCTTTAGTGACCTCCTCATCACGCTTATCTGACCATGTCAGTAAAGCATGATCACAGCATCAGAAAGCCTTTCTGATGAGTAGCTCTCAGGATTTTGAGACTTTTCCCACGATTCTTTCGTTTTTCACTGCTTCTGCGCTCTCTAGATTGCAAGTCGTCCGTGATGTGTTTTTGTTAATAACTTTGATGTGATCAACCACGAATCCACACGAATAACTGTCACTCTGCATTCGTGGAGATTCGTGGAGATTAGTGGAGGAATAAGCACTCCGTTTTCTTTTTTGATCATTGAATCATCATGAATTAACCACAAATTACTCATGAATTATAAGATTTGTGAGAAATTGGGGAGAGGGGAGTAATTCTTTATGCGCCAGTCCTCTCTCATGTCTTCAAGTTCAGAAAGATATTCACGACCGAAATCGTACCTTTCTTCCTTGTATCCGAGAAATGGCAGGTCTGTGTAATATTTCTTGATGACCTCATCATCAAGAATGCCTTTTAAGGCTTCGAACTCTCCTGTGCGAATATAGTAAATGTCCTCAGCATCGGTCATGAAGACAATCCTAAGCATTTCCAACGCCTTGCCCAGTTCGGCATACATATTCTCAGCTTTTGCTGAGTTTGCTTTGTGTTGGACCGCAATAAAGAAACTCAAAAAGTCGAAGCCTTTATTGTCATTATTGAACTCTTCAAGATATTCTCTCTGCGAATCATCTACGGCGTGAGCTATATGGTTGCCAAGACTTTGAGCCTCTATAGCCAACTTATAATTAGGGTCTTCCTTATAAATGGGATTATCTTTGTCCAGTTCTTCATCCAATTTTTCTTTGGCACGATGGAATATTTTCTTGAATTTGAAATCGCTGCTTTGCCTCTTTGATCCTTTCCAAAGAAGAGAATTCCTAACACTTGGGGCATCACCTAAAACATATTTAGCTAAGGCATCAGTTCCATTCTTACACAGAATGCTTGTTTGGGCATAAACCGTTTTTAGCAGTTTGTCCTCATCTTTATCAAGGCCGTTGGCAATGAGATATTCACGTTCAGCATCATCATTGAATTTCATGTGTGCGAATGCATTTTCCAATGTCTCTTGTAGGCACTCAATAGAAACAACCGTTTGAAGGCATCGTTTCAAGGTCATCTCGCTGAAATAGTCAGACAGTCGCTGGGTTCGTTGAGAAAAATACTTCCTAACGTACTCATAGACCTCAGCTATCAAAGCAAAGCTACGGAGCTTGAACATCAGGTCGAGTGACTCTTGTGACCCGTCCTTAGCTTTCACATCGGCAAGATAAGTCTGCAATCGCTCCAACAAAGAATCGATTGGCAAATTCTTAGAATCATTATCTTGAAAGTTCTGCAGCATATTCTATCTTGACGTATTTCTTTCTTTCGGCATATTCTGAACAATCTCTCCCTGCAGGAGTTTGCCGTTGGCATGCTTGTTTCGTTTTATGCCGTCTTGTCCCCATGTGCCCCATTGCTTAAAGAAGAAAGCGATTTTATGCGCGTCGGCTTGCTGCTTTACGTTAAGCACCCAGTCTTCTTTCATAGGTCTGGCTTTTACGCCACTCTCTCCACCAACAATTATCCAATCGATGCCTGTAAGGTCCAAACTGCCTAAATCTTCTAGCAGAGGTTCGCAGGATAAGAATCTGACAGGGGCGTTTAGATTTCGAAGAAGGTCAATGCGAAACTTTCTCCGCTTAACTTCTACTGTCACGCCCAGCCAAGCGTTAATAGGCACTTTATGAGTGGTAAAATATTCATTCATTCGTTCAGCTCGCTTAGTTAGAATCTGGTAACGATGCTGTGGGGTTTTCTCCATTGTATCAATCACTCGATCAATAAATTCATAGGGTACATCCTCATGGAATAAGTCGCCCATAGAGCAGACGAATATATTGCGTGGATTTTTCCACTTCAAAGGTTCGTCCAAATCTTCTGGATGGAGAGTTAACTTAAAAGCGTTTCTATATTTCAGCTGCCCCATGCCCTTCAATCTGCGTGCCATTACTTCAGCATAGCAGTTGGCACAGCCCTCTGATTTTTTCGTGCATCCTGTAACTGGGTTCCACGATTTATCTGTCCATTCAATCTTTGTTGCTGCCATACTTTTTGAAAGATATTATACACGACGGACTTATAACAACCGAGACCTTATGGCTTCGTCCATCTGTAAATTGTACATCAATTTTCTTTTCTTCACACAATTGCCTTAGCGCAACCAAATAATGGGAGCGCGAATGCAACTGGCTTTTCTGATCCTCATTAAAAAGAGTTTCTGCCGCAATTCTTTTATTCGAATACTCTTTAAGAAGATGATTCTTCAACTTAGTTATATTTTCTTGCCGGAAATCCTCAGTGAACAATCCATCGTTCACCCATTTAGGATCAAAGACGTAGGTCTCAACACTCTTCATATCCCCAAGTGATACTGGTACATTACCATATTTTGTATACACTTGCTTTATTAATTCGAACCCCTTTGAGCCTTTGGTGATGTGCAGAAGATAGTGACTCGGTGTATCCTGGTCTTCTTCTCGAAACTCAAATGCCGTATAGTACACCGTACTTCTGAGAACACGTCTAAATTCATCAGCCAAATGGTTAATAATAAAACGATGGCGCTTTACTGGTGGACCTTCTACCAATTTCTTGTTATTTTTAACCTCTTGATATGTCAGAGGGAATATAGTCTTTAATGAATCCTGAAAATCAGGCTGTTCAAAGGCCGCATTCAGTCTTTTGGTATTAACAAAGATGAAAACTTCGTTGCCCCATCTTGTTAGAAACTGAGCAAGTACACTTGTATTGATATGTTTATAGCCCCAGGGATCAATGAATAGAACAGATGGACATTCGTTGAAAAAGCCCTCCATAGTATTTCGAGTTAAGAAAGCATCAATCTTTGGCCATTCTCCGAAAGTACGGTCAGCGAAGAATGGCTCGTTAGCAAAAGTGCCACTTTCATAATACTTTTCGAAGTTCTCCTTAAGCTTCATGCCATAAGCCATATCATTGAAGACCATCCAAACCCTATCTCTAAGGAATGAATCTTCATAACAATTCTTGGCAATGAGCATGGGGGTGGACCAATTACCATCCTCATAGATACCTGGTCCTGCAAACATATCAAAATATCCGAAACGCTTGGGCGTATGCTTACGTGAGATTATCCTGCAATACTGGGGAAAGTACTCAGATATAATCATAGCCTTAACTCTCGAAGAGTTGGTTTGATGGTTGAAAAATTTTGAATTGTTAGACATTTATTCAATTTTTCTTTAGTTTCACTATATAGACTATGTCGTTATTCACAACCATGGCACCCCATAGCTATCGTCCACCTCCTCCCGAACTCGGTCGGCGGGGGCTTTGAGGGCGAAGAGGTCATCCTGCATGGGGACGACCCCAGCCTTCTCCAAACGATGGAGATAGTCGTGGCGTGTAGCAGATGATTCCAGTTCCTCACGACGGGCGCGGCTCATCTCTAAATATTCCTGCTCTATCTCCAAGCCAAGGTAACGGCGGTCGAGGAGCGAGGCGGCGATGCCGGTGGTACCCGATCCGCTGAACGGGTCGAGAATCCATGCGCCGGGCTTCGTGCTGGCCAGAATGATGCGGGCGAGCAGGGCTAAGGGCTTCTGTGTGGGGTGCTTGCCGCAACTCTTCTCCCACTTGGCGATGGCGGGCAGACGCCACACGTCCGTCATCTGCTTGTCGCCGTTGAGATGGCGCATGAGGTCGTAGTTGTAGTAATGTGGCACCTTCAGCGACTTGCGGGCCCAGATGATGAACTCGGTGGAATAGGTGAAGTAGCGGCAGGAGATGTTGGGTGGCGGATTGGTCTTAGCCCACGTGATGACGTTGAGAATTTTGAAACCCAGCTTGATGAGTTGCTGCTGCACGCTAAATATATTGTGGTAGGTGCCGGAAATCCATATCGTGGCATCCGGCTTCATGTGGTCGTAACAGGCCTTAATCCAGCGATAGTTGAACTGGTCCATCTCCTCGGGTGTCTTAGGCTTGTCCCAGTCGCCCTTGTCCACACATACCACGTGCCCGCTCTGATAGCTAATGCCGCCCCCGGAGAGGAAATAAGGCGGGTCGGCAAACACCATGTCGAAGCCGAACTGGAACTTCGAGAGCGTTTCCACGCAGTCGCCCTGAAGGAGGGTGAAGTCGCGGTTGGGGGATTTGTAGAATGAGGGTATCATATTCACATAATGTAGAATAATGCAATTTATTGCCCTTCCTCTTTTACTAATTGAATAAAATCAACTATACTCGTTAGATTATAGAGTTTAGGAATATTTATATATGCCTCTTCTAACTTATTTTGAGCTGCATACCAACTTGTACCATCGGTAACCCATACAAATTCATAATCAGAAAGCTTTTTAATTCTTTCTGTCAATCCATCAAACGAACGGGAAACCTCATTCAGTTTTGAACCGCCACCATCGTCACTAAAGAAATTTACTTCTATTAAATAAGTTTTCTTTCTTGTCTTTACGACAAAATCAAATACCTTTTTGTCCTTACCTAAAACGGCTTGAACTTGTGGCATCTTTTTTGAAGAAACTTGTTTTGTATAGACAACATTATGTTCATCGAAAATCTTTGCTACAAAATTCTCCATGATTTTGCCACCTCTGTTTTTACGAGCGTTGGTATCCATACCTACCTCAACTCCAAAAACATAGTCAACAAGATTCTTCACTTCCTTATTAATAAGAACGTCTCCAATACCCGATTTCATCATAAAATCGTATATTCCGTCGGGCGATTTTAAGAACTCTGAAAGTCTAATGGGGTTATAATATTCGTCAGCAACGGATTTCTGATCCTTAGCACGTACAGCAATTAGAATTTCCAGTACGTCAAAGACATTAGGGTTAACGTCCCATAGCTCTTGAATGGCACTTTTCAAGTCCTTCTTTCCTATAAGAAAATTAAGTGTGTTCAACTTAATTTCTATGGCATGGACATTCTGCCTTGCTTTGTCAAAATCAACAAAGTAGTCGAAGTGCACAATGCATCTTCGGAGTTGAGACATAAAATTATCAAAATCTTTTTCCATAATTATGCTTCCGCTACGTAATTTGGTTCTATATGGAAATTGTCTATATAAGAATTATTTTTTGTTCTCTCATAATTGTGAACTAAAATCTCTGTGAGCTTTCCTCTTTTGCTCGGGTTAGAGTTTATACTTCTAGATGCCCATACCCTTTCTATGAAATAGTCTTGGTAGAGTACATCGAAGAAATTATCCTTCTCATTCTTGCCCTTGCAATCAGAGTTGCTCAGCATAAACTTGAAACCTGCCTCATTAATGCGGTCACAATAATCTTTAAGTCGAACCTGCGCATCGTCGTTGAACGATTCTTTGGCATAGTCGTTAAAACTGGATGTGTCACTCAGAGGACGATAAGGAGGATCAAAATAGAAAAACGTATTGCCTTGTGCAAAACGGAATGTTTCTTCGAAATCTCCATTAAGTATTTCAACATGCTGGAGTAATTTACTATCTTCGCGTATTGTTGCCGGGTCACAAATCATAGGATTAACATATCTACCAAATGGGACGTTAAAGAGTCCCTTCTTATTAACCCTATAAAGTCCGTTAAAACACGTTCTATTAAGGAAGAAGAATTTAGTCGTATTCTCTATTGCATCTAAGTTCTTCACATTATAACGAGCGCGAACAGCCATATAAAACTCCTTACGAGCCTCTTCAGATTCAAGATGCTTGTAGGCTGTTTCTATATCTTGAAGCGACTCTATCAATTCTTCAGGATGTTCCTTAACGGTTTGGTAGCACGTCGTCAAGTCCGGATTAATGTCATTAATGACTGCTCTCCTTATATTGGGGTAACGTTGCAGCATATAAAACAACATCGCACCACCTCCAACGAATGGCTCGATATAGGTAGCACCATGCCAGTTATCAAAGTCAGCTGGGAGTTGAGCATCCAGTTGTTCAATGAGTTGGCTCTTACCGCCCACCCACTTGATAAATGGTTTTGCTTCGTTATTTGTTCTTCTCATTTGTTTATTAATTCCTTTATAAATTACAAATATAAGAAATCAAGAAGAAACAAATTCAATTAGATCATAGTTTAGCTTTTGTGATCATAAAAGATCAATTCGATTGTTGAGGT
>CAMCBZ010000005.1 GCA_945873145.1 uncultured Prevotella sp. | reverse complement strand
CAGTATTCTCAAATAAAATGAGTAATTTTGTCAACCCATGAATACTACAGAACTGCAAAGAATCAAACAGCGCTACAACATCGTAGGCAACAGCGATGATCTGAACCACGCTCTCGACGTGGCCCTGCAAGTAGCCCCCACCGACCTCAGCGTGCTGATTGTCGGCGAGAGCGGCGTGGGTAAGGAGATCATCCCCCGCGTCATACACGACAACTCACCCCGGCGCCGTGAGCGTTACTTCGCCATCAACTGCGGTTCCATCCCCGAGGGTACCATCGACAGCGAGCTCTTCGGCCACGAGAAAGGTGCCTACACCGGAGCCGTCGGCGAGAGCGAGGGATATTTCGGTGTCGCCAACAAAGGCACCATCTTCCTTGACGAGGTAGGCGAGCTGCCCATGGCCACACAGGCACGACTGCTCAGAGTGCTCGAGACGGGAGAGTATATTCGCGTAGGCGGACAGGAAATCAGAAAGACCGACGTGCGCATCGTCGCCGCCACTAACGTCAACATGCGTAAGGCGATCTCTGAGGGACGCTTCCGCGAAGACCTCTTCTACCGGCTCAACACCATCCCCATTCAGATGCCGCCTCTGCGCGAGCGTGGCAACGACATACTGCTGCTCTTCCGGCTCTTCGCCATGCAGATGGCCGACAAATACCATCTGCCGAAGATCACCCTCACCGACGATGCCAAGCAACTCATGCTCCACTATAAGTGGCCCGGCAACGTCAGACAGCTCAAAAACATCACAGAGCAGATGTCGGTGCTCAGCGAAAACCGGGAAATCAACGCGGAACAGCTCAAGCACTTCATCCCCGACGATCCCGAGAGCACAGAACTCGCCACCATCAGCCAACCCGGACAGCACTCCTACGAGAATGAGCGTGAGGCACTCTATAAGATTCTCTACGAGCTCAGAGGCAGCGTTGCCAACCTCAGGCACGACCTCAACTCCATGAGAAAACAACTCGACGATACCCGCGAGCTCAACAATATGAGTGCTTACCGCAACCAGTATCTCGACACCCCATCCTCTGCCATGCCCGCGCTCACGCCAGCCGGACACCCGCTGAATGGATACGACGGCGTCTCGCCCACGCAGGATGCAGAAGCCGAGGAAATCAAGGCTGAGCCCGAAAGCCTCAACCTCAACGACCTCGGACGGCAGATGGTCGAGAAAGCACTCGAAAGAAACAATGGCAACAGGAAAAAAGCTGCTCAGGAACTGGGCATCTCCGACCGCACACTCTATAGAAGAATCAAACAGTATGGTCTCGATAAAAAAGAATATTAAAGTCATCCGGCACGCGCTGCTGGCCCTCACGCTGCTTATCTCCACCATTGCACTGATGAGTGCATGCAAGGTAAGCCTGAAATTCAACGGCGCCAGCATCGACTACACCAAGACTAAGACCATCCGCATCGCTGACTTCCCCATACGCTCCAGCTATGTCTGGGGCCCCATGGGACCGATGTTCAACAATCAGCTCAAAGATGTCTTCGCCAACCACACCCACCTGCAGCAGGTCAAGAGGGGCGGAGACCTCGTCATCGAAGGTGAGATCACACAATACAGCCAGCGCAACAAATCCGTCTCCAGTGAGGGATATTCTGCGCAGACCGAGCTCTCTATGACCGTCAACGTGCGCTTCACCAACAACGCCAACCACAGTCAGGACTTCGAAAAGCAGTTCACCTCCACCAAGAGCTACGAGACCACACAAAGTCTCTCCAGCGTGCAGCAGGAACTCGTGGATCAGATGTGCAAGGACCTCACCGATCAAATCTTCAATGCCACCGTCGCCAACTGGTAATCATCATGGACATAGCGCAATACATACAACATCCTGAGCTTTTGGACCGCGAGACCGTCTACGATCTCCGCAGCCTGCTTGCGCTCTATCCCTACTACCAGAATGCGCGGCTATTGCTGCTCCGCAACCTCTACCTGCTCCACGATCCCTCGTTCAACGAAGAGCTTCGCCAGGCAGCCATCTACATCACCGACCGAAAGGTGATCTTCAACCTCGTAGAGGCCGCTCACTATCAGCTCAAAACCGACAGGCAGGAGAGCAGCCAGCCACACAGTCAGAACAAGGCAGAGAACAAGGGCGACCGCACCATCTCGCTCATCAACAACTTCCTCGACACCATACCCGAGGAAGAGAAAGAGAAGGAAAAGCCCAAGAAGACCAAGCGCAAGCCTACTCCCGCCGATGCCGCTGTCGACTACGTCGCCTATCTGCTGGAAACAGAAGATGACGACGAGCAGGAGACACCACAGGAGCAGCCTCAGCTCAAGGGGCAGGATTTGATCGATAATTTCATCAATAATGACAAGGGAAAAATAAAATTGAAGGATACGCCCGAGTATCTTCCTAAAATAGAAGAAGACGGAAGCAAAGACAGCGTAAAAGAGGATAAAAGCTATTTCACTGAGACTTTAGCCAAGATTTACATCAAGCAAGGCCGATATGAGAAAGCTTTGGAAATTATTCAGCAATTAAATTTGAATTATCCAAAAAAAAATGCTTACTTTGTAGATCAAATACGCTTCTTAGAAAAGTTGATATTAAATAATAAAAATAATAAGTAAAAGTTTATGTACACGTTTTTCGTTATTCTCATCGTTGTGGCATCACTGCTGATGATTGGCATTGTACTCATACAAGAGTCCAAGGGCGGCGGTCTGTCCAGCAACTTCTCCTCCACCAACTCCATCATGGGTGTGCGTAAGACCACGGACTTCGTGGAAAAGGCTACATGGGGCTTGGCTGCCTTCATGGTAGTCATCAGCATCGTCTGCGCTTACACAGCTCCGCAGAGTACCGCTGATCAGAGCGTACTCGAGAAGGCCGCTACTGAGAGTCAGGCTACCAATCCTACCAACACACAGGGTTTCCAGGCTGGCCAGCAGGCTCCCGCTCAGGGTGCTGCTAAGGGTGCTGCCGCTCCGGCTCAAGGCGCTCAGAGTGCTCCCGCAACACCTGCTGCTCCGGCAAAATAAAAGAAAAATGCAAAAAAGCAAGGGATAAATTTGGCGGTTTCAAAAAAATCCCTTACCTTTGCACTCGCTTTTGAGAAACATCTCAGTCACACTTCAACGCTGACTCAGATCTCTCACATAGCCTTACATGGTGGGCGTAGTTCAGTTGGTTAGAGCGTCAGATTGTGGTTCTGAATGTCGTGGGTTCGAGTCCCACCCCCCACCCCTCAAAAATCCCCGTAGTCCAAGCGACTGCGGGGATTTGTCGTTTATATCGAGCCTACCCTCTCTATCGATACCAAGAAAGAAGCCCACCTTTTTTATATATAATATTTGGAGGCTATCATATTTATTATTATCTTTGCGCATAGGAAACAAAACAAGCCATGGTAACACAGAAAGAGACTCGAGAGAAAGAACGCTCCAGCAGGGAAAGCCTCGGGAAGTTCTTCTATGACCTTGCAAAGGCCACTTTCACGATTATGGTGCTCACTAACGTACTTACGTTGGTAACAACGGACAACTACAAGTACGCAAGCGTAATCTTTGTTATAGGTGTTATCTCTACTGCCATACTTGCAAGAATAGCATATGCAATAACTAAAAAATAGAAGGTATGATTTCAATGATTATTACATTCAGCGGTATTGCCCTTTGCGGCCTCGGCATTCTGCTTTGGTTCCGTACCAAAAGCGGGAAGAAGTGGCTATCTGATCTATAAAGTTAGCACTTTAAGAAACGTACGTTATGCGTCAGCCGTTCTGTTTACCACAACTGAGCCGTAGTTCTTTTTCCGTCCTCCATTTGCCCGTCAGAAGCCACAAATCCCTGCTGCTCCAAAGGAACAGCAGGGATTTGCTACTACTATCAGACACAGGTGCGCATCAGTCAGCCTTCGCCACGTGCTTGCGCTTCCCGCTAAACTCCGTGAAGTCGACACGGATGATGTCTACGCGGTGAAACGACTTCTCGCTATACTTATACCCAATCTCCTTGAAGTCGGGCGACAGCTTGTCCACCAGCAGATACAGTGCACGCATCATCTCTTCGGCAGAGAGATGGATATGCGCCTCACCCCGCAGGATGACGCTCTCATACTCTGTGGTGAAGTTGCGTGGCAGCAAATGCACGCGTCCAATGATGCAGAACGACACTTGTGGATGCTGCTCCAAAGCCCGCAGCTTATGCCCCTCAGGAGCACAATGGATGTAGATGGAGTGATCGCCGTCCCACACATAGTTCAGTGGCACACCATACCCCGAACCGTCGACATCCTGCATCGACAGCACACCATATTCACTCTCACGCAAGAGCTCCAAAGCCCTCTCCTCGTCCATCAGCCTATCCTGGCGGCGGACAGTGTCGTTGACATACTTCATTTCCTTATCCTTTAATCATAGTGATGATCATCTTGAAGGGCTTCTCTGCCTTGACAGCATGACGCGCTCCGGCTGGTATCACCAGCGCCTCTCCCGTTCGGAGATGCAGCGGCTCATCCTCCAGCACAAACGTCATCTCACCGTCGATCACTTGAATGAGCGCATCAAACGGTGCCGTGTGCTCGCTCAGCTCCTGACCCTTATCAAAAGAGAACACGGTGATGCTTCCTGCTTCATTGTGTTCCAGCTCACGGCTGACCACACTGCCCTCGGCATAATCTACGAGTGCCTGAGGCGCAAATACCTTTCCTTTTTCAAACGTAGCCATAAAAGTAATATTATAATGTATAATGTAAAAAGTATAATGTATAAATAATTGAGGAAAATGAAAAATGAATAAATAACAGCGCAGAAAGGAAGATGCCCTTCACGCCATTATTTATTCATCATCATTTATACATTACGCATTAATCATTGTCTTGATATCCTCGTCAACGGTAGAGATGGTACCGAGGCCGAAGCTATCCTGAAGCACCTTCAGCACACCGGGAGAGACAAAGGCGGGAAGCGTAGGACCGATATGGATATTCTTCACCCCAAGGCTCAGCAAAGCGAGGAGCACGATGACTGCCTTCTGCTCATACCAGGCAATGTTGAAGGCTATCGGCAACTCGTTGACATCAGCAGCACCGAAGATCTCTTTGAGCTTCAAAGCTACCACAGCCCACGAATAGCTGTCGTTGCACTGTCCGGCATCGAGCACACGAGGGATGCCGTTGATGTCGCCGAGGTTGAGCTTGTTGTATTTATACTTAGCGCAGCCTGAGGTGAGGATGACCACATCCTTAGGCAGAGCCTGGGCAAAGTCAGCATAATAGTTACGGCTCTTCATACGGCCATCGCAACCACTCATCACCACGAACTTGCGGATAGCGCCACTCTTGACAGCCTCTACGATCTTGTCAGCAAGAGCGAACACCTGGTCGTGAGCGAAGCCGCCGACAATCTCACCATGCTCGATCTCCTCAGGAGCCTGACACTGGCGTGCCATCTCGATGACCTCAGAGAAGTCCTTATGGCCATCAGGACGTGTAGCGATATGCTTCCATCCTGGGAAGCCCGTAGAGTTGGCTGTGAACACACGACCTGCATAGTTAGCCTTCGGTGACGGCGGCACGATACAGTTGGTGGTGAAGACGATAGGCCCGTTGAAGTGAGCGAACTCCTCTTTCTGCTTCCACCAAGCATTACCGTAGTTACCCACGAGGTGCTTGTATTTCTTCAGCTCGGGATAGTAGTGTGCCGGCAGCATCTCACCGTGGGTATAGACATCGATACCCGTGCCCTCGGTCTGCTCCAGGAGGTCAGCAATATCGTGGAGATCGTGACCACTGATGAGGATACCCGGACGCTTGCCTACGCCAATGTTCACCTTGGTGATCTCAGGCTTACCGTAAGCTCCTGTGTTTGCCTTGTCAAGCAAAGCCATCACATCAACACCATATTTGCCAGTAGTGAGAAGCAACTGCAGCAGACCATCGGCAGTAGCGTCAGGATTGGTGATACCCGCCAAAGCCTCAGCCATGAAGCCGGCGATAGCCTCGTCGCGCTGTCCCAGACGTGCGGCATGCTCGTAATAAGCAGCCATACCCTTGAGACCGAGCACGATGGTTTCCTTGAGCGAGCGGATGTCCTCGTTGGCAGTGCGCAGCACCGTCTCGCGGTCGCCCTCAGCCTCGTAGTCGCTCTTCTCGCCGCCCCACTCTACTTCATGATAGTCGGGCAGTGTCACTCCGAGCTCGGCAGCCTTGGCCAGCAGCTGTTTCTTCAGAGCGATACCCTTGTCGACTTTCTGCAGCAGTGCGCTGTCGTCGAAGTTGGCATTGGTGATGGTGGCGAAGAGGGCATCCACGATGAAGTCATCCACTGTGGTGTCGTCACTCTGTCCCTGCTGCAACAGTGCGTGATAGATGGTACCTACACCACGTGTCACACTCAGCAACAAGTCCATCCAGCGGCTTGTCTCGGGTTTCTTACCACATACGCCGCTCACGGTGCAGCCTGTGCCCTTAGCGGTCTCTTGA
Source organism: uncultured Prevotella sp. (assembly GCA_945873145.1). GTDB lineage: Bacteria > Bacteroidota > Bacteroidia > Bacteroidales > Bacteroidaceae > Prevotella. Next base: position 98,335 of record CAMCBZ010000005.1, on the reverse strand, counting down.
CATTGATAGCAAAACATCATATCTTTCTTCTGATTATAAGTTATATTTATTTTCTAATGATTGGTTACAAATTCTGTCCGTCAAAGCGCGATGCTTCCATCTCAATGGCTTTGGGGAAGATGATGTCATTCTCGACATGGGTGTGCTCCTTGAGGTTCTCACGGAACTCGCTGAGCTGGCGCATCAACTCCTTATAGTCTTCCGATGCGTCGGCCGGAGCCCGATAGTCGTTGAGCAGTGTGGCGATGCGTTCATGGCGCTGCAACTCGGCATCGTGGTCCGACATCATCACGCTGATGGGGTTGCGCACCGTACCGCAGTGCATCGGAGCAATGGGTTGTCCGCTGCGCACGGCTTCGTAGAGGTCAAGGATATAGGGGAAGAGCACCCGCTCCTCCTTCATCAGATGCGTGTCGAGGTCAGAGAGGGACTGACCGAAGAGCTGCTCCACCTCATCGAGCACGAGATTCTCCATCATCACCTTATTAATAAGGCGCAGCGTGTCGGGGCCATTCTCTCTCACCCCACGATGATGCACCTTGAGCACATAGTCTACGAGGAGGTCCAGAGGCCACTCGTTGAAATTGTATCTGCTTTTATCTTCCATCTTGTTCTGTCTGATTAATGATTGACGGGTGCAAAGTTAGGAAGATAGAAAAGGAGCGCCGGTAACAATTGTTACCTCAGCGTATTAATTAGAGTTAAAGATGAGAAATACGCCACTAAGAACGGATGTCGATTAAACTTTCAGCAGACGTTTACGTCATATAAGTGTTTTCACAACAAACAAATCATTCCGTATTCAGAATAGAATTTTCAATATCAGATATGAAGAAAGCATTACTCCTCGCTTTGCTATTGATGATGACGATAGCATCAGCGACAGCGCAACAGAAGATCACCGGTACGCTCATCGACCGCGACTCCAAAGAGCCCGTACCTATGGTCACCGTTCAGCTGCTCAAAGCCGACTCAGCCTTTGTCTCCGGCTCGGTGAGCAACGACAGCGGTAAGTTCGTCATTCAGACACCTGCTCCCGGCAAATACCTGCTGAAAATCTCGAGCATTGGCTATGTCACCGCCATCAAGCGTCTGCAGATGGAGGCTGAGCACGACTTAGCCTTGGGCAACATCGTCATCCACTCCGATGCCGTGATGCTCAAAGAGGCGCAGGTGACGGCGCAGGCCCTGAAGGTGACGCTCAAGGAGGACACCTTTGTATATAACAGCGCTGCCTACCGCACTCCCGAAGGCTCCACCATCGAGGAACTCGTCAAGCGACTGCCCGGTGCTCAGGTGAGCGACGACGGCAAGATCACCATCAACGGCAAAGAGGTGAAAAAGATCATGCTCGACGGTAAGGAGTTTATGACCGGCGACACCAAGACGGCTATGAAGAATATCCCGACAAGCATCATCGACAAGGTGAAGGCCTACGACCAGAAGAGTGACCTGGCACGCGTCACCGGTATCGACGACGGTGACGAGCAGACAGTGCTCGACTTCGGCACCAAGGCGGGCATGGGCCAGGGTACCATGGCTAACGTCGATCTCGGTGTAGGTACCAAAGACCGCTATGCCGAGAGAGCCTTCGGCGGATGGTTTAACAAGGAAACCCGCGTCTTTGCTATGGGCAACGCCAACAATGTCAACGACATGGGATTCGGCGGACGTGGCGGCTTCAGCAGAAACCGCAACGGACTCAACGCCTCAAAGATGGGGGGCGTGAATGTCAACTATGAGAAGAAAAACGTCATCAAAGTCGACGGTAGCGTCAGATGGAACCACAGCGACGGCGACATCTACTCGAAGAACTCCAGTGAGAACTTCGTCAGCAAGTCGGCTTCCTTCTCCAACAGCCTCAACCAAAACTATTCACGCTCGAACAGTTGGAATGGGCAGGCACGCATCGAATGGACACCCGACACGATGACCAATATCATGTTCCGACCCACTGCCTCCTACTCCACCAGCGACGGTCTGGGCAACAACAACTCGGCATCCTTCAACGATGATCCATTTAAATATGTGGTGGATCCGCTCTCAGAAGATGGCTTGAAGACTCTCGACGAGAATGGACAGCTCGTCAACAGCCGTCGCAACACCTCCATGAGCTATTCCCGCAACAAGAGCCTCGGCGCTGAACTGCAATACAACCGTCGTCTCAACAGCCGTGGGCGAAACATCACGCTGCGTGCCGACGCCAACTACTCCGACAACGATGGCAAGAATCTCTCCACCAGCAACGTGCATCTCTATCAGATTCAAAACGCGCTGGGACAGGACTCTACCTATCAGACCAACCGCTATAGCGTCACGCCGACAAAAAACTACGGCTACACCTTGCAGGCTACCTACAGCGAGCCGCTGTGGCGTGGTGCCTTCCTGCAGTTACGCTACCGCTTTAAATACAGCTACAGCAAGAGCGACCGCTCCACCTATGACTTCTCCAATCTCGGTGAAGACTTCTTCTCGGGTATCAATCCCGCCTACCGCTCATGGGACAACTATCTCGACCGTCTCGCCAACCCCTACACCGATTATCTCGACTCTAACCTGAGCCGCTACTCTGAGTATAAGAACTACACACATATCGTGGAGCTCATGCTGCGCATGATACGCACCAAATGGCAACTCAACGCCGGTGTGATGGCACAGCCACAAAAGTCGCACTATATCCAGGACTACCAAGGCATCAGTGTCGACACCACACGCAATGTCTTCAACGTCTCGCCGACCTTCGACTTCCGCTACCGCTTCAGCAAGGTCAGCAACCTGCGCATCAACTACCGCGCCAACACCACGCAGCCCAGCATCTCGCAGCTCCTCGACATCACCGACGACTCTGACCCCCTCAACATTCAGAAAGGTAACCCGGGACTGAAACCGTCGTTCACGCAGAACTTCCGGTTCTTCTACAACAACTACTGGGAGAAGACACAACGCGCTATGATGGCACACCTGGGATTCTCCACCACAAACAATTCCATCAGCTCTAAGGTGACCTACGACGAAAAGACAGGTGGACGCACCACACGACCGGAAAACATCAATGGCGACTGGAATATGAACGGTGCCTTTATGTTCAACACGCCGCTCGACTCAGCCGGTATCTGGAATATCAACACGTTCACCAACATGAGCTATGCCAACAACGTGGGCTATGTGACGCTCAACAGCACCTCTGACTCACAGAAGAGCACTACCAAGGATCTCAACCTTTGGGAGCGTCTCTCGGGCAGCTACCGCAACAGTTGGCTGGAGGTGGAGCTCGACGGGCAGCTCTCCTATCGCCACTCTCGCAATGAGCTTCAGTCCACCGCCAACCTCGACACTTGGCAGTTTGCCTATGGTGCCAACGTCAACATCTCTCTGCCTTGGGGCATGTCGCTCGCTACTGATCTCCACGAGAACAGCCGCCGAGGCTACAGCGATCCTTCGCTCAACACCAACGAGCTGGTATGGAATGCACAACTCTCACAGAGCTTCCTGCGTGGTAAGCCTCTGACAGTCATGTTGCAGTTCTACGACATTCTCCACAATCAAAGCAACCTCTCACGCACCCTCACGGCCATGCAGAGCAGCAACACGGAGTATAACAGCATCAACAGCTATGTGATGCTCCACGTCAACTATCGTCTCAACCTCTTCGGCGGCAAGGGCATGGGACCCGGTGACGGCCATCGTGGTCCAGGTATGGGTCCTGGTCGTGGAGGACGTCCGCCAATGGGTGGCTTCGGTGGTGGCAGACCTCCACGTGGCGGCGGCTTCGGTGGATTCTAAAACGCTAAAGCATTGAAGCATGATAGCTCTAACGCATAAAAGCTCTAAAACATAAAAGCACAAAAAAGGAAACTCTTCACTGAGTTCCCTTTTTTTGTTGTATGTAAGGAAGCTGACCTTGACAGCCCCATATATAATAAGGTGTATCCCTACAGAGCTTTTACCGCCTTGGCAAGTTTCTCCAAAGCCTGACGGATATATTCTCGCGGTGAACCTACATTGAGTCGCATGAAGCCTTCCCCACCAGGGCCAAACATCTCACCGTCGTTGAGTGCCAGATGGGCTTTGTCGATAAAAAGGTCGAGCAACGACTCGTGGCTGAGATGAAGGTCACGGCAGTCGAGCCATACCAGGAACGAAGCCTGTGGACGTAAAGGACGAATGCCAGGAATGTGCTCCCGACAATAATCTTCCACGAAGCGGATGTTATCCTCGACATAAGCCAGCATCTGCCGACGCCACTCCTCTCCCTTGCGGAAGGCGGCTATCGTGGCAATATGGGCAAAGATATGCGCCTCGTCCAGTTCGTTGGCCTTGAGCCAGCCAAAGAAGCGGTCACGCAATTCCTTGTTGGGCACTATGGCGTGGCTGGTGATGATGCCAGCGATATTAAAGGTCTTCGTGGGCGACTGAAACGTGATGCTGATGTTGGCAGCCTTCTCCGACACACTGGCAAACGGTATATGACGGTGCCCGAAGAGTGCCATGTCACAATGGATCTCGTCTGAGATGACCAGCAGATGATGGTCATAGCAGAAGTCGGCGAGTCGGCTGAGCGTCTCACGTGTCCAGCAGATGCCACCCGGATTGTGAGGATTGCATAGGATCAGCAACCGGCACTTGTCGTCGCAGACACGTTCCAGGCCGTCGAAGTCCATGTCGTAGTAGCCATCCTCCCGTCTGATAAGCGGATTCCACACCACTTCCCGATGATTGCCACGGGGCGTGAGGAAGAAAGGATGATAGACCGGCGGCATGACGATCACCTTCTCGTCGGGTTTCAGAAAGATGTTGCAGACCAGTCCTATGCCCTTGACGATGCCGGGAATAAATGACAGCCACTCCCGCTTGATGTCCCACTGATGATGGGAGAGCACCCAGTCGTGGATAGCGGGAAAGTAATCTTCCGGCTCTAGAGTGTAGCCGAGAATAGGATGCTCCAACCGATGACGCAAGGCATCGAGAATCTCCGGACAGACCGAAAAATCCATATCTGCCACCCATAAGGGTTGCAGGTCGTCACGTCCCCAGCGTGGTTTCAGTGCCTCATGCATGAGATCACCCGAACCACGGCGCTCTATGATCGTATCAAAATCGTATTGCATGTCCAATAATTAGCCCTCCAAAGCCTGCTTGATATCCTCAAAGAGATCGTCGACATCCTCCAATCCGATGGAGAGACGGATCGTCGTGTCGTTGACATCCATCGCCTTTTTCATCTTGTCGGGGAACAGGCCAAAGATCGTACTGGCCGGATGGATGGCCAGCGTGCGGTTGTCGAAGAGATTGGTGGCACGGTGGATGAGTTTCAGATGATCAATCATGCTAAAGCAAGCATCTTTCGACTCCAAATCGATGCACACCATAGCGCCTGCCGTGGTGCCGAACTGCCGCTGTGCGAGCTCGTGGAAAGGATTATCCTCCAAACCTACATAGTTGACACGCTTGATCTGAGGTAGAGTCTGAAGTTTGCGGGCTAAGGCCAGAGCGTTGGAGGACTGCACACGATAGCGTGCGTCGAGGGTCTCCAGCCCCATGGTCTGCATGAAAGCCACCTGCGGCGTCATGTAAGCACCCAGATTGAAGAGCATCTCATTTTTCATCACATCGCCGAAATGGGGTGCGGTGCCATAGTCGATGACCAGTCCGCCTAATGATGTGGCGCCACCGCTGACATACTTCGTACTGGACACCACCTCGATGTCTACACCCAAGTCATGGGAAGAGAACATCGTGAAGGGTATGGTTGTCGTGTCAGCTACCAATGGGATGTGATGGGCATGGGCGATCTCTGCCAGCTTGCTCAAGTCAGCCACCTCCATCTGAGGATTGGTGATGATCTCCAAAAAGATGCAGCATGTATTCTCGTTGACGGCAGCCTCCACAGCCTCCGGATCAGTCAAGTCAGCAAGTTTGCAGCCCACACCAAACTTGCGAAGTGTGGACATGAGCAAAGAGAACGTGTTACCGAAGAGATGCTTCGATGTCACTACGTTCTTGCCTTGTGCCGCAAGTGCCATCATCGTATTGCTGATAGCAGCCATACCGCTGTTGAGTGCGATGACATTCTTTGCACCGGTGAGGGCCTTGACACGTTCCTCAAAGTTGGAAACCGTAGGATTCTCACAACGTGAATAGTCCGGTGCGTCGATGCGGTTGCAGAAGGCATCGCTCATCGTCTGAGCATTGTCAAACTCATAGGCTACTGCATTGTACACCGGCATACTGAGTGCGTCGTAAGCGTCGCGCCGTTTATAGGGCACATGTATGGCTTGTGTCTGTTTCTTCATAATCTCTTTATCAATAATAGTTCTTTACGAAAGTTCTGCTTTTGTACCTCACGGCATACAACAACCCTGTACGACAGGATTAATACCACTGCACAGCATTGCTGTAACCGCTCCGCTTGTCATACTTCAGCGCATCGGTAAGCGTGGCGGCATTGCAGCGGAAGGTGAAGTTATAGCTCGTGTATGGAGCCAGCACCACAGAGCAGCTCATGTTGAAGCAGTGCAGGTCACGCTGCAACGATGCCGTGGTCATTGACATCTTGTGGTTGTCGAAATCATAACCACTGGAGAAGCTGATATTCCATCCGTCACTGATGCGCAGGTTACCGCTCATATTCAGCGTCTGAGAGAAGCTGTAGGGATAGCGCATCGTCTTATAGTTGAACTTCCCGGAAGTATTCTCCCTCATCGTGATGCCATAGCCGAAGGTGATGGACCAGGGCATGGAGAAGCGCATATAGCCGTCGTCGTCGGTGCTGGCCTTTCCGCCACCACTCTTCTTCTTGGCTCCATTCTGCGCCTTGATCATCTCGTCATCGACATTACTGTTGATGTCGGTGTCTATGCCCTCGTCATCATCGTTGTTGTTGTCTTTGTTCTTGTTGTCCTTGTCCTCATCGCTGCCACCGCCGAAGAGTTTGACAATCTTCTCGGGAGTGAGCGTATAGGAGATGTTCTGCGACATACCCTGAAAACGGCCAAAGCGACCGCGGCCCCACTCTGTGTGGTTACCGACATAAGGCTTGCCGTTTTCGTCGAGATCATAAGCGTAGGTGGCGAAGACCGCATTCATGTTGAAAGTATAGTTCTTCCACCATTTCAGTCTCAGACGCATGCTCAGATCACTCCACTTATGATAAGAGGCTGCCATATTGTAGGACATGCTGGCACCAAGCTCATCAATAAGGCTGATCTTCTTGAAACCCGTCGAGTCCTCGTCGCTCTTGATTTTCATCTCAAGGTTGTTGGACAAGTCCATCGAGATGCTACCCGTCTTGCCCTTGCCCGGCACGGAATAGAGCTGGTCGGAATAGGGTGAATACTCCACGAGCGACACGTTGCCGTCGGCATCTGTCTTCTGATAGGTCTGATAATAGCCGTAGCGCGAAGCACCGAAATCAGGCGCATAGCTGAAGGAGATCTGCGGTGTGATGACATTGCGGATGGCCTGAATCTTATCGCCGAAGATCTTTCTGTTAGGGATGGCAAACAGATAGAGCTTGGTATTGGCCGAGAGACTCAGGTTCCAGTTATAGACATTGTGGAATCCGTAAGTCGTGTCCCGTACCTCTTCCTGTCTCGCCTGATCCCACGAGCGGGTGACCTTGCTCGAGTACATACGGTCGGTGAAGTTAAACGAGGGCGAGATGTTGATATAGTTGAACAGCGTAAAGTTGCCGCTGATCGGTATATTGTGCTGCATGCCGTTCTTCCAGTCTTTGATAAGATTAGAGTGCATGAGCTTGTCTTCCTTGGTGTTGATCGAATTGCTGAGCTGTCCGGTATAGCTCATCGAGATCTTCTCATACCATTTCTCGTCGCCCACCTGATGCTTGCGGCGGAAGGGATAGAAGCGTGAGATGTTGATATTCAGGTCGGGCAGCGTCATGGCGATACTCGAGTCACGCATGTTCTGCGAGAGGTTGGCAGAGGAACTCAACGACAGTCCGATGCTGGAGAAGGTAGTGTTCCAACTGACCGAAGAGGTACGTGTCGACTGCGTGAGCGACTGCGGATTATACATACTCGTCAGGTTGTTACGCTCATACTTCGACGACGCAAAGTTGACGCTTGCCGAAAGGCTGCTGAAAGGGTTGGCCTTAGCGTCTTGGCGATGGCTCCATTGCAGTTTGAAGCTCTTCTGCTCTGAGAAGTCGGGCATGCCCTTGTCACCGGTCTTGGTGTCCTGGTAACTGAAGAGGAACGAGCCACTGTATTTATAACGTTTCCGATAGTTGCTGGCTGCCGAGAAGCCCCACGAGCCTTTGGTGTAGATCTCGCCCAAGAGCTTCAGATCCCACTTGTCGCTCATGGCAAAATAGTAGCCACCATCGCGCAGATAGAATCCACGGCTGTTCTCGTCACCATACGTCGGCATGATGAAGCCACTGGAATAGCTCTTGGTGAAGGGGAAGAAGCCGTAAGGAATGGCGAATGGCAACGGCACATCGGCAACAACCAAATAAGCCGGACCAAAGACCACATCCTTGCCGGGACGTACCTTGGCACGCGACAAAGCAATATAGAAGTCGGGATGGGGGGCGTCGCAGGTGGTGTAGCGTCCGTGAGCCAGATAGATCTCGCCATTGTCGTTGCGCTTCGACTGCTCACTGGTCAGGAAGCCATCCTCCTGCTTGGTATATACGTGTTTGATGAAACCTTTCTTGGTCTTGAAGTTAAACGACATCGTGTCGGTGTCGTAAGTGTCCTGCCCCATGACAAAGACCGGCTTACCCTTGATACCGTCCTTTGCCGTGGTGTCTTTGGAGCCGGTAGCATGTACAAGGCTGCTGTCAAGACTCAGCTTGATCTTGTCACTCTTCAAGTCCATATTCTCGTACTTCACCTCAGCCGAACCGTAGAGATGGGCGGTGTTGGTGGAGGCCATATAGACCAGCGAGTCGTCGGCTTGATAGTTGACGGGGGCGTCAATGCCGTTTTTCTTCTTTCGGTTGATGGAGTCAAGGCGTAGCGAGTCGTCTACCGCCTTGTTATGGTGATAGACAGCGAGTTGCAGCGAGTCCATGCCCGTGGTGTCGGTAGCGGCATCATCTGCCTGCAATCCTTTGACACGGGAGGAGTCCGTCTGCGTGGTATCAGCCTTCTTGCCGGTAAGCCGCTTGTCGGGAGAAGGCATAGCTCCACTGGCCATGGCCACAGCCATGACACCCACTGCCGATAATATAATGAAAGGCTTACTTCTCAATGGATATTCTGAATAATGTGAATACAATAAATAGCGCTCATCATGAGCTATGCAAAATTACGCAATATCTGTTGAACAACCGAGGGTTTACGCATTTTTAACGTTCAGGTTCAAACAGTGTTTTCCATTGCAGGAAACGCAGGAGACCGTCCTCTCCAAACTTGGCAAGGCTTTTCGCGGCCTGCTCTGGCGTCTTGACTTTCTTGAGATTGGACTTGCTGTAGAACTTATCAGCATAGCAAATCAGCTTCTCTTCCAGTGTCTCTGGCAGGAAATCCTCATGCGGCAATGGCAGGTTCTGCCTTATGATCTCCTCTTTGGACAGTCCCGCGCCGGTATGCCGCTCGCACACGCGGGCATGCTTGGGATAGCCTTCCTCGCGCATCAGCTCTGCGCCCAAACGCCCGTGACAGATATAAGGCTCTGTACCATGGCAGGCTATGCCGGGCGCGTCACAGCGAAAGATGCCGATGTCGTGAAGCATAGCTGCCTCCTCAACAAACTGCCGGTCGAGATTCAACTCGGGATGACGGTCGCAAATCTCCAATGCCCGCGCTGTCACAGCACGACTGTGAACGAGCAGGATATGGCGCAACTCATCGTCGGCCGGGTAGTATTTGTCAATGATCTTCTGATAATCCATATAAAACGAATTCATCATCCACCCTTCTCCTTGCTTCCTTGCAGACACTGTCACACACAGCGACAGCAGACGGCTCTCATAGAAAGCAATGAGAAGAATAGATGATGAAATGTGATATTAGTGTTGACGCTCTATGTAAGCGATGACATTGCCCTTCTGGACTTTGCTGCCCTGCTTGGCGTTGATCTCCACGAGCTTGCCGCCGAGGTCGGCCTTGACCTCCACAAACTCGCCCCAAGGAGCCTGGATATAGCAGAAGGTGTCGCCCTCCTTATATTCCTTGCCAATGTAAGGCTCTACGGCAGGAGCGCATTCGCCCTCGCCCTGGAACTCCCAGAACACCTGACCCTTCACCGGGGCGACAATAGCGTCTGCCTTGGCGTGCTTGAAGGCGGCGAGCTCCTCAGCAGAGAGCTTACTGCCCATCTTGGCATCCTTGGCCTTCTGCAAGTCGGCCAGCATATTCTTCTTAGCCTGACCGCTCTTGTAGTTGCGATACTGCTCGGGGTGCATAGCAAGCTCGAAGAGCTCCTCATCGTCCTTGCCATAGTCCCATCCGTTCTCGTCCATTTCCTTCTTGAAATCGTCCAAAGCGGGCTTCAGCAAGGTATGCGGATCGATGTCGGTAAACTCATAGCCTTTCTCCTTGGCCAATTCCTTCAGCTCGGGAGCAATCTCGCCAGGCACCTTACCACTGCGGCCGAGGATCATGCCCCACATAGAGTCATCCATATAGACATAGCGGCCCTTGCCCTGCTCCATAGAGAGCAAGTTCATCAGAGAGATGTTCTTGGTATACTGAGAGAATGGTGTCACCAATGGTGGATAGCCCACACGAGGCCATACGTAAGCAACCTCGTTGAAGAGCTTGATGAGCAGATCGTCGACACTCAGCTCGGGCTCGCCTTTCTTCTTGCGCAGATTGTTGATGGTTCCACGGATACCGCCCAGGTCGCTCATCATTGAACCCATCATACCACCGGGAAGTCCGCAGCTCAGCAAGAGTGAGGACATCAGCTTGTTCTGGGGATTGATGAAGTAGCCCAGCCACTCGTCGATGAACTCCTGCGTCAGGGCACGTGCCTTCATGTAGGCGTCCATATTGATGTCAGCCACCTCAAAGCCGGCGTTCTTCAACATGCTCTGCACAGAGATGACATCAGGATGTACCTTACCCCATGACAGCGGCTCGATGGCAGTGTCGATGATGTCGGCTCCGTTCTTGCACACTTCCAGGATAGAAGCCATGCTCAGACCCGGACCGGAATGGCCGTGATACTCGATGATGATCTCGGGATGCTTGTCCTTGATCATCTTGGTGAGCTTGCCCAGAAAGGCAGGCTGACCGATACCGGCCATATCCTTCAGGCAGATCTCCTCTGCACCGGCCTCTATTTCCTGATCAGCCAGATGGCTGTAGTATTCAAGTGTATGGACGGGAGAAGTGGTGATACACAGCGTTCCCTGCGGTGTCATGCCGGCTTCCTTGGCCCATTTGATAGACGGCGCAATGTTGCGGATGTCATTCAGACCATCGAAGATACGGGGGATGTCCACACCCTGAGCATGCTTGACACGATACATCATCGCACGCACGTCGTCAGGCACAGGATACATGCGCAGCGCATTCAAGCCACGGTCTAGCATGTGGGTCTTGATGCCCGCCTCATTGAAAGGCTTGCAGAAGGCACGCACTGCATCGTTTGGATTCTCACCGGCCAGGAGCTGCACCTGCTCAAAGGCGCCACCGTTGGTCTCAACACGGGAGAAACATCCCATGTCGATGATGACCGGAGCGATACGCTCCAACTGATCCTTGCGTGGCTGGAACTTACCTGAGCTCTGCCACATGTCACGATAAACGAGACTGAACTGAATTTTCTTACTCATATTTATCTACTACTTCTGTTTTCTTCTATTTCTTGCTGCGGGAGTCTCGTCCTCCCTCACTAAGGCTGCAAAATTAAATAAAAAAAAGCAAAATACGGCTTGTACGGTTGATTTTTTATGATTTATAACTATCTTTGCACTCAAAAAGTAACACTCTCGATGATGCGTGCAAAAACATTGATTACAGTCACTTTGGCCGCAGGCTTGTTTGCAGCTTGCAGCAGTGACAAAGCGACAAAAGATCTCTCCAACATTCAGTTGGAGTCGGAACTGAAGATCACAGGCGACAAGACCGTCTATGGACTGGCCTGCGAGGGCTGCAACGACTCTACCATTCTGCTCCTGCCCAACGACGGAAGTGATCCGGTGAAATACGACATCATTGACGCCACTCGCAACCACAAGGTCCGGGGCAAAATCAAGACGGGTGACTGGATATGTCTGCTCACCAACAAACACGACAAGCACGTGGCTGACTTCGTGATGGATCTCGACCAGTTGCGCGGTATCTGGTGCTACATCGTCATGCCGAAGATGCGCGACTATGCCAATATGAGCAAGCGCCTGCAGGCCCGCATGATGGAGAACATGAGCGATTCGATGAAAGAAACGTTCCTCATTCCGCGCGAATATGGCTTCTGGCTCAAGCGGCAGTGGCAAGCTCAGAGCGTCGGCTATGTCAGGGAAAGCAGCACGCTGGCAGAAGAGAGTCCCGTGGTCTATCCCCAACTGGGCTATTATGTTGCCTGGGGCATCTGGAATGGCAAGATCATCATCGCAAGAGGCATCCCGAAGTTCAGCGATACGGGGCAGGTGACGGTAACGGATATGGTCAACGACACCTGCGACGTGGACTACTTAGATGCCGACTCTCTCGTGCTCTCGTCCGACGGAGTGAGCCGCAGCTATTATCGCAAAAGCGACATCAACGACGTCAACAAGCGGGCCAACGCCATCGCGGCCATGCGTAGCAAACAAGCGCTCCAGCAGGCCACGGAAAACAAATAGCACAAAACACGGAAAAACAAATAATACGCAAAAACGGCTGTCTCCCACCGGAGACAGCCGCTTTTGCGTATTTGTTAAGACGAGTTGTGACACACGCAAAGCCTATTCGTGAGTCTCGAAACGTTTCCGCGCAAGGAGCTCATAGCGCGTACCCTTGCGGCCATAGTTGGCGTAAGGATAGATGCTGATGCCTCCACGGGGCGTGAATAATCCCGTCACCTCGATATATTTAGGATCCATCAACTTGATCAGGTCCTCCATAATGATGTTGACACAATCTTCATGGAAGTCGCCGTGATTGCGGAAGCTGAAGAGATAGAGCTTCAGGCTCTTGCTCTCCACCATACGCACGTCGGGGATGTAGCTGATGCGAATCTCCGCAAAGTCGGGCTGTCCGGTGATGGGACAGAGCGACGTGAACTCCGGGCAGTTGAACCGCACCCAATAGTCGTGGTCCTGATGTTTGTTGACAAAGGTCTCCAGCACTTCCGGAGCATAGTCCATCTTGTATTGTGTCTTGGCACCAAGGGCTTTCAGTCCTTCTGTTTTACGTGTATCTTCCATATTGCTTTATATTTAAATCATCTGATTTATGTCTATCCAGCCCTATCAGAGGCTGAACACATTCCATATATTATAGTTTACTCCTAAGTCGTAGACATCCTCGCCCTCATGCTCCTTGAGCTTCTTCACGACGCGGATGGTCACCGGCAGCGCAATGATCTCATAGACTGTCTTGAGCACCACTTGCCACAGCATCAGCGCGGGCAGAGCCGAGAGCGGCACTACTCCGCCCAAGGCCAACGGAAAGAAGATGAGAGAGTCACAGCTCTCTCCGGCCACCGTACTCCAAATAGCGCGGGAGGAGAAATGACGGCCTTGATCGCGGATCTTCATCTTGCTCATGACATAAGCGTTCATGAAACTGCCCACGATGAAAGCCACAAACGAAGCCAACGCGATGCGGGGCGCCAAGCCAAAGACAGCATGGAAACCCTCTTCATTGTGCCAGTAAGATGCCCCGGGAATGGCATCGCAGAGCGCGCCCATCGCCACGAAGAAGAAATTCATGCCAAAACCCAGCCATATCAGAAGACGGGCCTTGCGATAGCCCCACACCTCACACACACAGTCATTAATAATATAGGAGATAGGAAAGACCAGCAAGCCTCCCGTCAGGTTGACGGGTCCTACGGCGATTTGCTTGGTTTCCAACACGTTTGCCGTAATCAGGCAAACACAAAAGAGAATGCTGAACAGCATGAACAGCACGCTCACGGTTTGTTTTTCTTTTTTCATGTTCTTGTTTTTAAAGAGGTTAGACAAGCACTCTGTAGAATGTTGAATGTTGAATTTAAAACAATGTTGAATGATGAATGTTGAATTTAAAACACGCTGGCGGGAACGGTACCAGGCCTAAACCTGATAAAGGAGATAAGCGATATAGCCAATGAACAGTGCCGACAGTGCAGCACCTTCCCAACGCTCTATGCGATACTTGGTATAGGAGAAGAGCCAAAGCAAAATCATGGTGATGACCATCACGCTGAGGTCCACGGTAGTGATGCCTTGCGTGCTCATCGGTGAGATGATGCCGGTGACGCCGAGAATCATCAAGATGTTGAACACATTGGAACCTAACACGTTGCCGATGGCAATGCCGCTATTGCCTCTGCTGGCAGCCACCGTACTCGTTGCAAGCTCAGGCAGCGACGTGCCGCAGGCAACTATCGTCAGTCCGATCACGGCATCGCTCACACCCAAGGTATGGGCCAGTGCCGAGGCATTATCCACAAACACCTCTGAGCCGACAATCAGTCCGACCAGGCCGATGACGATCAGCAACGAGGACTTACCCACGCTGAGGTTGACCGGCTGCTCCAAAGGATCTTTTTCTGCCTTCATGCCTTTCTTGGCTTCTTGTAGTGTCAGATACATGAACACGAGGAACAAGACAAACAGGATGGCAGCGTCTACCCGACTGATATCGCCGTCGAGACACAGCATCAGCAGTACCACAGAGGCGACAAGCGCAAACGGGATGTCGCGCTTCACAGTGTCTGGAAGGATGGTGATCGGGGCTACCATAGCCGCCACACCCACGATGAGCGAAGCGTTGAAGATGTTGCTACCCACTACATTGCCCACTGCCAAGCCGGGCTTACCGCCAAGCGCAGACATCAGACTGACGAAAAACTCAGGCATGGAGGTACCCATGGCCACAACAGTCAGACCTATCACAATCTGGGGGACACCCATGCGAGTGGCGATGCCTACCGAGCCGTCGGTGAGCCAGCCTGCTGACTTCACAACAGCAACGATGCCAATGACCAATAAAACAACCTGAATCCAAGTTTGAGAAGGAGCAAAGTTAAACAGCAACAAACTCATATTACACGTATTTTTTGCAAAGGTACGAAAAAACCCTGAATATTCACATACTCAGGGTCTAAAACTAACAATCACACAATTATAAATCTATCAATCTATTATGCTCTTATGTCAAAAGCCTGCACTTGGCTTATGCCTTAAGAGACTGGTACAAAACCTAAATGCTTCAAAAATGCTTAAACCTATTTGCTTACTTATCTGCACTATAGATTGCAATAGATATGCCACAGCAGTCAATCGGCCACTGTGGCATAATCGTATGACAGTATGTCATAACTAATACCGCTATTACTTAGCGGTCTCAGTCTCCTGCTCGTTGTTTTCCTCTGTGCTCTCAGCCTCTTCAGGGGCCAAAGTAGCCTTGAAGTCGGTATAGCCGTTGTTGACCAGTATGTTGTACCACTGAAGCAACTTCTTGATGTCGCTGTCGTGAACACGGTCCTCATCAAACTCGGGCAGCACTTCCTTGAAATATGCACGGAGCTCCTTGCCGGACACCTTCTTGTAGTTGATGGAGGCTTCCTTGCAGCCTTCCTTCTTAGCTACGTTGTCGAGCACTTGCCACAGAGGCACATCATCGCCGGTGGTGTACATGGCAATGTCGCCCAAGCTGGTCACCTTGTCGGTAGCGAAGGCGGGCTGACGGCGGTGTGTGGCATCAATAGCCTCCACGATCAGATTCATCTTACCACGACTTACCAACTTATACAATCCGGGCTTACCGGCAATCGATAATATTGTTTCCATTGTTTGCTTTAAAATTATGCTTTGTTATGTTGTATATTGATGTTTATCTCTATCTTGCTTATTCTCTCTATTGACTGTCGGGCGAGTCTCCACCCTACTGCCACCGTCTACTTTCCGAGCGCACGCAGCAGGTCATCGACCTGGTGGTCGAGATCGGCCTTACCGTCGTTCACGATCGTATAGTTGCAGCGGCGCTTCACCTCTTCGGCCGGCAACTGGCTGTTGATCCACTGCATGGCTTTCTCGCGCGTGATATGGTCGCGGTTCATGACCCTGCTGACTCTTACCTCCAATGGTGCATCGACAAAGACGAAAGCATCAAAGACCACACGACGGTCGAATCCGCTATCGAAAAGAATGGCACTTTCCAACCACGCATAGCCGCTCTGCTCGTAGTCACGCGCCACGGCCGGATGCACAATGTTGTCGACCGCCTGCTTGTTCCTGTCAGAGGCCAACAGGAAACCAGCCAATACTCTCTTCTGCAACTTCTGACCCTGATACACGTCGTCGCCCACGAGCTCCCGCAACTGACGTTGCAAAGCAGCGTCAGTGCGCATCAGCCGCTTGGCAGCAGCGTCGCAGTCATAGACCTGTATGCCGCGTTTGGCAAGGAGACGACAGACAAAGCTCTTTCCGCTGCCTATGCCTCCGGTGATCGCTATCCTTTTCATTGCTGCTCGATGAGATAATCGACTTGGTTCATCTCCAGCCTGACATTGCTCACGCCTCTCGGCCGCTGCGTGACGTAGAGATTGCATTTGTCCGACGGGTGAGCTGAAATATCCTTGAAGTCTACCACCACATGAAAGTCACTGGCCTTGACCTGACGATAGAGGCTGGCACCGACGGTGAATGTCACATTGACTCGCTGGGGGAACGTACGGATGACGGTTCCGATGGGTCTGTTGATCGCCGTGATCGGCACTTCCATCGTCTCCTCGGTGAGGATGTCAGGGAAAAGGGTGATCTTAACCTTCGACGGCGTGATCTTCACACCGTTGATAGGCCGGAGTCTTACCTCTCTTGTGACTGTATCGGAGAAGTTGGTGACACGAAGAAACTCGGTCATCACCGTCTCGATGCTGTCCAACTTGGCTTTGCTGGCGTAGATCGTCACCTTGTCGGGCCAGAACTGCACGTGAGAAAGATAATAGTCTTTAGCCGGTACAACGTTGCCCGCCAGACTCACCTTCACCACTTTCTTCCGGCCATAGTTGAAGTAGAAGTCCAACCGGTCGCTCTTCATGCCCGAGATAGTCGACGAGGAGAAGAGTTGCTGCCTGATCTGCCGTTGGATGTCGACCATCGGCACAACACCGTGCCCCGTCTCTCCGTCGGCATAAGTGTCGAACTTCAGCACTACCGGACGAAAGCGACGACTCGTGGCATAGCCCAAGAGCATAAAGCCCTTGTCGTGGACAGTCACACGCACCGTGTCGGTCATCGGCGTGGTAATCACCACGTTTTTGGGCACTCCGACAAGGCGCACGGCGACAGGGAACTCTTCGTCATACGTCTCATTGAGCGTCTCCATCAGCCAGAAGATGCCGGAGAGGAAGAGGAAAAATAAGAAAATCAGAAACTGCTTGTTCTTGGAACTGAACAAGAAGTTTCTGACCATGTTGAGGAAAGATCCTATATTATGCATTAGGCTGCTGCTGAGCTGCGTCCTGGAAGACGTAGTTCTTATCAACCGTGATCACTACACCACGTGCCACTTCCACCTCAACAACATTCTTCTCGTTGTCGAGACGCTTCACGGTACCATAGACGCCACCACCTGTGACAACCTTGGAGCCTTCCTGCAAAGAGTTCTGGAACTCGCGTATCTTTTTCTGTTTCTTCTGCTGGGGACGGATCATGAAGAACCACATGATGGCGAAGAGCGCCACCAACATGATGAGCATACCACCGAAGCCGCCTCCTTGTTGAGCTGCCTGAGCAGCCAGTACCATTGTATTCATTTACTGTCTGATTAAAAGATGATTGTTTTGATATGATTAGGCGCATGCCCCCGCTGTTGTCGAGGGCACGCTACACATTATTATATATAGCCTACTCCTGACCTTCGGGATCACCGGGTGCCTGCTCGTCTGCGGGCTGAGCATCCTCACCGTCCGCTTCCGGCTGGGGAGCCTGAGCCGGTGCATCGTGATGGACAAAGCGCATGCGACCCGTCGGCTGACTGTTGCGGCCCATCGGCTGACGCTCGGGACGCTCACTGCGCTCAGGCATCTCCTTCATCATCTTGCCGCTGTCGATCAGATGGCGGGCGATGGAGTCAAGCATACCATTGATATATCCGCCACTGCGAGGAGTGGAATAGAGCTTGGCCAACTCCACATACTCGTTGATCGTCACCGACACCGGGATGTTGGGGAAGGTGAGCATCTCGGCAATGGCGATCTGCATGATCACTACATCCATATAGGCCAGACGAGAGAAGTCCCAGTTGCGGGAGGCCTCACTCATGAAGTGCTGATACTCGTCGGCATTGAGAATCGTGGAGCGGAAGAGCTTACGGGCAAAGTCCTTGTCCTCTACATCTTTCCATTCCGGCAAGAGTTCCTGCTTGTTCTTGTTCTTCGGATCGAAGCGCTTGATGGTCTTCAGCACGAAGGTGTCCACCACTTCCTTATCGTCATTCCAATAGAGGCTCTTTTCCTCCAGGAGAGCGTCGAGATCGTCGTTGGTCTCGATAAACATCTTATAGAGCCGGCGCCACAGCTCGCGGTCATCGTCGTAAGTCGTCTCTGGAGTCTTCATATACTCCTGATACAGCTCACTCTGCTCGATCTGGTTGCACAGCTTGCGGATGAACTCGATGTCGTCTTTCCACGTGAGCTTCTTGTCCTCAAGGAACTCATTGAGCATCTTGTTCTCTTCCAGTTGAACCGCGAATTTGTTGAAAGCGAATTTGGGCGAGGCCGGCTGTGTGCCCTCACGCTCAGCACGCTGATTGAGCACGTCGAGACGATGACGCTCCTCCTGCGTGATGGCGACCATCAGATCCAAGAGATAGTTGTACAAGTCGTATGCCTTGGAGAGGCTGAAAAGCAGTTCCTTCTCAGCTGCGTCCATATTCTTATTACCGTTTTGATAGTATGCATAGGTTAACTGGACTATCTTTATACGTATTAGTTCGCGATTAATCATTTTCTTTTATTCCGTCTAAAAACATGTTTTACGCTGCAAAAGTAGGGAAAATTCCGTGGATATGCAAGAAAAGAGGCATCAAAAGACTGTTTTTTTAGATAAACTTTGCACATTGCTTTGCTCAATTCAAATAAAAGCGCTACCTTTGCACCGCTTTTCAGATTGATACATATTATTGATTCAGTGTGATGGCGAATTAATTAACGATTTAATTTAGAGTAACACAAATGAAAGAAATTAGCATTTCAGGTAAGAAGCGCGAGGCCCTTGGTAAGAAAGCTTCTAAAGCCCTTCGTAAGGAGGGAATGGTTCCCTGCAACCTCTATGGTGAGGAGCGCGTCGACGGTAAGCCGGTAGCATTGGCTTTCGCATCTCCCTTCAGCGAGCTGCGCAAGCTCATCTACACTCCCCACATCTATGTAGTAAAAATCAATATCGACGGCACTGACCACACTGCTGTGCTGAAAGAGATCCAGTTCCACCCCGTCACAGACGCTCCTCTGCACGTCGACTTCTATGAGGTCAACGATCAGAAGCCTATCACCATCGGTATTCCTGTGAAGCTCGTAGGTCTGGCACAGGGTGTTCGCGACGGTGGTCGTATGAACCTCTCTATCCGCAAGATCAGCGTTACAGCTCCTTATCAGCAGATTCCTGAGCACCTCGATGTCGACGTCACTGCACTGCGCATTGGCAAGAGCATCAAGGTTGGTCAGCTCTCTTACGAGGGTCTGGAGCTCGCTACAGGCAAGGACGTAGTCGTTTGCTCTGTGAAGATGACACGTAACGCCAACGCCAGCGCTGCCAGCGATGACACTGAGGCTGCCGCAGACGCAGCTGCTGACGCTGAGAGCAAGTAATCCATCTCTGTAGGTTATCGATAACGATAGACATTGGATAAGTATTTGATCTGTGGACTGGGTAATCCCGGCGATGAATACGCCGGTACTCGCCACAATACAGGATTTATGGTATTGGACGCTTTTGCTAAAGCGTCCAATATTTGTTTTGAGGATCGCCGTTACGGCTTTGTAGCCGAGACCTCTCTCAAAGGCAGAAAGGTGTTCTTGCTCAAGCCGACGACGTTCATGAACCTCAGCGGCAACGCTGTGCGCTATTGGCTCAATGAGGAGAAGATTGACCAAAGCCGACTGCTCGTCGTCAGCGATGACGTGGCGCTGCCCCTGGGCGATTTCCGACTGAAAGCCAACGGCAGCAATGGAGGACACAATGGTCTGGGACATATCATGCAGCTGATCGGCCAAAACTTCGCACGCTTGCGCGTGGGCATCGGCAACGACTATCCACGTGGCGGACAGATCGACTGGGTGCTCGGCCATTACTCCGACGACGACATGAAGGTGTTGCAGCCTACCATCGACATGGCAGTAGACATCATCAAGAGCTTTGTCCTCCAAGGCATCGACAACACGATGAACCAGTACAACAAACTGGGGAAAAAGCGATAAACAGTGTTGAATGTTGAATGATGAATGTTGAATGATGCCAGTGTTGAAGTAACTCATCATTCAACATTGAAGTAATTCATCACTCAACATTCATCATTCAACATTGAAGTAATTCATCACTCAACATTCAACATTGTATGAAAGATTATCTTCCTCAGCACGGCCCTTCGGCCCGCATCGACAAATGGCTCTGGGCTGCACGTATCTACAAAACGCGCTCCCTGGCAGTGGACGCCATCAAGAACAGCCGTGTGACCGTGGACGGGGCTAACGTGAAACCAAGCCATATCGTCAAAGAGGGACAGGTCGTCAGCGTGAAAAAACCGCCCATCACCTACTCTTTCCGCATCCTGGCTTGCATCGAGCAGCGCGTTGGCGCCAAACTCATCCCGCAAGTCTACGAAAACGTCACGGATCCCAAGCAATATGAGCTTCTGGAGATGAGCCGCATCAGCGGCTTCGTCGACAGAGCAAGAGGCACAGGACGCCCAACAAAGAAAGAGCGACGGGCCCTCGACGCCTTCATCGAACCTGCCATGTTTGGCTTCGACGATGACGAACCTTGAAACACTGTTGCTGATGGGTGTTTAACACCTTTGAGCATCTGTGTTGGATGCCCTTTATGGTTATTGATAGTGTCTTGAGAAGGCCGGGACGTTTGGGTTGATAACACGTGCTTTTGACTGATTTATACCACCTTTTCTATATTCTTAACGAGTTGAGACACTGACACACTCTTTGGCAACTTGCCATTGTAGCTTCACCAAAGAAAAAGTCGGTTGGTTCTTTGGTCTTCTCATTGGGAATTACTACCTTTGTCAAATCTAAAGTTGAACTTTAAATTTGTCCAGTTCAGGAACAATCATTTGATACACAGAGAGATGTCCGACTATCTTTCTGACCTTTTCCACTATTTGCCGGTGATTACGCTGACAGGTCCTCGTCAGTCTGGCAAGACTACACTTTGTCGGAAGGTGTTCTCTGACTTGCCTTACACCAACCTTGAGGATGTTTCCACCCTATCAGAGGTGCGTAATGATCCAAAGGCTTTTTTGGCAAACCTACCATGCCAATATCGGCAAGCGGCTCACGAAGACTCCGAAATTGTATTTCTACGACACTGGCCTTGCCGCTTTTCTTCTCGGCATTAACAGCATCGAGCAGTTGGACGTGCATCCATTACGCGGAAGTCTCATGGAGAACATGGTAGTAAACGACATCTTGAAACATGGTTGCAATCAGGGACGCGAAGAGAATCTTTTCTTTTATCGCGACAAGTCACAGCATGAAGTCGATGTGCTAAGAGCTTTAGAGGACGGCAGTCTTGAAGCCTACGAGATCAAGGCGAGTATGACCTATAATGCAGATTATTTCAAACATCTGCGCTATCTCAAATCTCTCTTGGGCGACCGTCTGAAGCGTACGACAGTTATCTATGACGGTACACAGGAGAATAGTCAGGAAATTGATGGCTATTGCAATTTCCGTCATCTAAAACTCTTGCCATAAGCCCTAACCCTCCCCACGGGGGGAGGGCCAGGATGAGGCTCTACTTCTTCACCACCTTGCGTCCGTCGACAATGTAGAAGCCGGTGGGCAGCTGTTCGAGCGAGCCTTGCATCTTTAAGCCCTGCAGGTTGTAAACGCCCTGCTTCTGTGGCACGTTTGCCGTCGGAGCGTTGATGCCGGTGACACTCTTCTTCGTGAAGTAGCCCGTAGTGGGGTTGGCCATCGATACATCTACCTTGCTTGCGTCGTAGACCACGGCACCCTTAAGACTTGTGCAGCCGGTGAACATATCTGTGCTCTTTGTCACTACACTACTCTTCCAGTCGATGTTGCTGTAGATAACGGTCAGTTTCGTACTGTTGCGGAACATCGAGGCCATAAGCACATCCGTATTAGTTTCTCACCGAGAGACTACCAGTTTTCCACCGAGAAACCAACAGTCTTTCAGCGAGAAACTAATAGTTTTTCAGCGAGAAACTAATAATTCTTGCCAAGGACATATAGCAACGCAAATAGACAGTATAGACACGATGTGAACGCATAGCAACATTACTATTATTGTTGAACAGTTGAGAATAGTTGCTATTTATCTAACGTCTCGTACTTTCTTTAAAAAACATTGCATAAAGTTTGGAGAACTGACTGAAACTGTCTACTTTTGCATAAAAACATATTCTATGGAATTGTTTGAAGAGCTGCCCGTTGCATGTCCACCATCAGATGCTACTCCATGTAATGGTGAATATTATAGGATTGCCAATGGTAATCCTGCAACTTCTCCTGATTTCTTCTCTTAAAGGAGATTACAGCCAAACAAGATCTTTGTCGGGAAAGGTATAAACGAATGCATTACAAGAGTTGTCTCATTGTTCAAGGACAAAGGCGATGCTCAAAGACGTTTGAAATTGCCAAAGTTCAAGCATTCTGTTATTGCCGTTGTAGAATTGGAGCCTAAGGATGGAGTTATGAAAAAGACATTTCGTGATTCCTACTATTCATGGTGGCGTAGCACCAACTTCGATGTTAAACAAGCAAAGGTGGAGGATTAACTATGAGCAATGAACTAAGAATTGATAAGATATTAGATTTCTATGACGAGCCACAGCTCTTTATAGCACGCGATAAGTTTGGTGCGCAATACATTTGCTTGCTTTATGCCGACGATCATGAACTGAAGTACACTGCTATAAAAATATCTAATGACAAATTATCCGACTTCCTTTCCGGAAAGGTTGACCTGCGCCAATTGTTTGTCTCCCCGGAACTGAAAGGAGAATACTATGATGTTTCTTATGAGAACGGTCACCTTTACATAACTCCGTTTGAGGGCGATGCTCTACCAGAAGACAGATTGCCGGAGACTGGTTACACGCTCGACGCTGATACACAAGAATCCATCACAGTCCATCTCCCTGTAAAAGATCATGGACTGTTCACCGAACTTGTGCGCAAGTTCGGATGGGTATGTATGTAGAATATTATCCAGTTTATATCTAATAGCCGTTAACACTTTGCTGTCCTTTAATTCTTTCCACTATTAGCTTCTGCCAGCATCTCCAGCGAATGGCGTTCACCGACCACCCAGATGATGTCTCCTACGGAGAACTTGCGTGAAGGACTGATCATCGTCAGGTTTTGCTGACCTTCTTCCACACCGACTACCATGCAGCTATACCGGTCTCTGATGCCACTCTCACCAAGCGTCTTGCCCAAGAAAGCGCAGGAGCGTGACAGCACCATCTTCTGCAATTTCATCTCACGCTCCTCAATATTCGGGTCTTCCGGCACGAGTTCTCCTTTCAGTGCCTTGCCGAATGTCTGTAGCTGCTCGTCACTGCCGATGGCCTGCAAGCGGTCACCGGGGAAGATGATGTCGTCACCGCCGGGGATATTGATGCGCTGATGACCCCGCAGGATGCTGCTCACGTGTACACCATAGCGCGTACGGAACTGCAACTGTCGCAAAGACTGTCCGGCCCATGCACTGTCTTCGGGCACATCGAAGTCCGACACATGGATGTCGCGCTCCAAGAGATGATCGCCGTACAACGGACGACGCTTGCCCTGCACCTGGGCTTCAATCTCCCGGCTGCGAAGGTTCTGGACGAAGAGACGCTCCAATGCGATAGACCGCTTCTTCATCCTGCGCGACAAGACGATCAGCGTCAGCACCACCAAGGCCAGCGTGATGACAACGGCATTGGCAAAGCGAGCCAGATAGTTGCAGATATAGAACAGAAAGGCGGCGGCGATCACCACACGTGCCAAGACGGTGAAGAGTAACGGCAGACGGTTGAGACGGCTCTGAATCCACAAGGTTCTAAACTCCTCGCTATGGTTGTGCTTCATCACGATGGCACGCAGGAAAGGTGCCAACAACAGCAGCAACAGCAGGCCACACGCACCATTGGCCCACCAGTGAGGCAGCAGATGACGGAAGAAGGGCAAGGCGAAAGACAGCATCACGGCGGTCACGGCCATGCACAGTATGGTGTAGACCAAGGTGGAGACAGCCATCTTGGTAAGCAGCCGCTTCCAGTTGCTCTGTTCCTCTACCGTGTTTTGATGGGCCTGTCCGAAGTGATTGAGCCGGCGGATCCACCGCTTGGGCAGGATATGCTCCAGGCCTTCGTAGCAGGGTACAGCCGCACGGATCATATAAGGTGTTAGGAATGTGGTGATGACCGACACGGCCACGACAACAGGATAGAGGAAGTTGCTGATCACGCCAAGCGAGAGTCCCAGCGAGGCGATGATGAAGGCAAACTCACCGATCTGCGCCATCGAGAAACCACAGCGCATGGCTGTCTTCAATGGCTGACCGCTGAGCATGAAGCCCAACGTGCCAAAGATACCCTGACCGACCAAAATGGTCACCACCAGCGCAGCGATAGGCAAGGCATAGGCAACGAGCACACTGGGCTCGACAAGCATACCGACAGAAACAAAGAAGATGGCACCGAAGAGATTCTTCACTGGTTCCACCAGCTTTTCAATCTTGTCGGCCTCGATCGTCTCAGCAAGGATGCTGCCCATGACAAAGGCGCCGAAGGCTGAGCTGAAGCCGACAGCTGTGGAGATCCACGCCATCAGACAGCACAGACCCAAGGCCACGATGACCATCGTCTCGTCGGTCATCAGCCGGCGCGTCTGCCGCAGGAACGTGGGCACAATGAAGAGGCCGACGACAAACCACAGCACAAGGAAGAAGCCGATCTTCAACACCGAATCGAGCATCTGCCCGCCATTGGGGTCGCTGCCGCCCGCGATGGCCGACAACATCACCATCATCACTATGGCAAGGATGTCCTCCAGGATGAGCACACTCATCACCAGCGAGGCAAAGCCCTGCTGTCGGAGATCCATATCGTCGAAGGCCTTATAGATGATCGTCGTCGACGACATGGCAAGCATACCGCCAAGGAAGATGCAGTCGTAATGGTTCCAATGGAAGAGATGCCCCACGCTGATGCCCAGGATGATCATGCTGAAGACAATCGACAAGGCCGCGATGACCGGCGCCATACCCATCTTCAGAATCTTCTTGAACGAGAAGTCGAGACCCAAGGAGAACAACAGAAAGAGCACTCCTATGTCTGCCCATGTCTGTATATCGTGTTTGTCAAGTATCGACATGGTATATGGCATGTGCGGACTCACTAAGAATCCGGCTACGATATAGCCCAGCACAAGCGGCTGCTTGAGTTTCTTAAACAGTAAAGTGACGGCTCCGGCAACTACAAGGATGAGTGCCAAGTCTTTGACCAGATTGGGAAGTTCAGACATGGATAATATATATAGGAGTGACAACCCACCTTTCCCACAACAAAGAGAAAAACGAGATAAGACAGGAAACAGAGGAAATACGCCAACAACGCAAGGTTTTGAATGGAGAAGCACCGTGCCTCTCCATTCAAAAACAAGGTATTAGTCGTTGAACGTACCGGCTATCTGACAGATCTTCACGATGACATCCACTGCTTTGTTCATCACTTGGATGGACACAAACTCGTAGGGGCCATGGAAGTTCACGCCACCGGCAAAGATGTTGGGACAGGGCAGTCCACGGAAACTCAGCTGTGCACCGTCGGTGCCACCACGGATAGGCTCCACCTTCGGCGTGACACCACTCTCCTGCATAGCTTTCAGAACGATGTCGATCACATACATCTTGGGATCAATCTTCTCCTTCATGTTGTAGTACTGATCCTTGATGTCCACCTTCACCGTGCCTTCGCCATACTTCTCGTTCATCTCCTTGGCAATGTTCTCCATGAAGTCCTTCCGGTCCTCAAACTTGCGGCGGTCGTGATCACGAATGATATAGCTCAGCTTGGCCTGCTCGCAATGGCTTTCGATGCCCAGCAGATGATAGAAGCCCTGATAGCCTTCTGTAGTCTCAGGAATGTCGGTCTCGGGAATGTGAGCGTTGAACTCACAAGCCAGGCGGCTGGCGTTGATCATCTTGCCCTTGGCATAGCCTGTGTGCACGCTGCATCCCTTGATGGTCACCTTAGCCGATGCGGCATTGAAGTTCTCATACTCCAAGTCACCGATATCGCCACCGTCCATGGTATAAGCCCAGTCACAGCCGAACTTCTCTACATCGAAATGATGGGCACCCATGCCGATCTCCTCATCTGGGTTGAAGGCCACACGTATCTTGCCATGCTCGATCTCCTTGTGATCGCGCAGGAAGCACATAGCCTGAACAATCTCGGCAATGCCGGCCTTGTCGTCAGCGCCAAGCAGTGTAGTACCGTCAGTGACGATCAGATCCTCGCCTTTGTGGGCAAGCAGCTCAGGGAATTTCTTGGGCGAAGAGACGATGCCCGGTGACAACTCGATGTCGCCTCCATCGTAGCCTTTCACGATGCGGGCCTTGATATTTGCGCCACTTGCGTCCAGCGCCGTGTCGTAGTGAGAGATGAAGCCAATGGTCGGCGTCTTCTTCTTTGTGTTGGCAGGCAGGGTGGCGTAGATATAGCCCATGTCATCCATCTCGACGTCTTCCAGGCCTTCGCTCTCAAGTTCCTCCTTAAGATATTTGGCGAAGATAAGTTGTTTGGCGGTACTCGGGACGGTCTGAGAGTCCTCAGCCGACTGTGTATCGAACTTTGTGTAATTGATAAATCTTTCTGTTATGTCCATATTTAGAAGTTATACTGGTTTCTCATATTTTCTATTCGCAAAGATAAGGAAATAAAGTCATATTGCAAAGACTTTAGCAGTTTTTAAAGACAGAAAGACGGAAAGTGAAGCAGAAACCAGGACCGCTACCGACATAAATACCGTCGGAAGGGATAAAAACAAGCAATGCGCTCCGCTGTTCCATGGAACGGCGGAGCGCAAAAGCGTGACCTCGGTGGGACTCAAACCCGCGACACTCAGAACCGGAATCTGATGCTCTATTCAACTGAGCTACGAGGCCATATTCTTTATTATCGTTTTGCAAAGGTAAGCAATATTTTCGCTATCACCAAATTTTCAACTCAAAAAAACAATGCTTCTATCTGATTCCTTCTGTCAGGAAAGAAGAGGCTCACACTGCGTAAGCCGAGCTGCTGAAGCCTTGACACCTGACTGACGCCTATAGTTTCAGAATTACTATTTGAAAAATTAATTTGTCTTTTGCTTGCATATTCACAATTAATAGCGTAACTTTGCAGCAGAATAGTAGAAAATCCTATTGTAGGAGAAACATATTCATATCACTATACGACAATATTAACATAATCATCATATAATGAGCAAACTTATCAAGCCAATAGGCTACAAGGCCCTGCTCGACAAGCATCAGACAGAACAGGGCATCAAACAGATCAAGGAGTTCTTCCAGCAAAACCTCGCCACAGAACTGAGATTGAGCCGTGTCACCGCCCCGCTCTTCGTCCTTCAGGGTCTGGGTATCAACGACGACCTCAACGGTGTGGAGCGCCCTGTGACCTTCCCCATCAAAGACATGGGAGAAGCTAAAGCCGAAGTGGTGCACTCCCTGGCAAAATGGAAACGACTCACACTGGCTGAATACAACATACAACCGGGCTACGGAATCTATACTGACATGAATGCTATCCGCGCTGACGAGGAGCTGGACAACCTCCATTCGCTCTATGTCGACCAGTGGGACTGGGAGGCTGTCATCGAGAAAGGTGACCGCACGATCGCCTTCTTGGAGAACGTGGTGCGCCGCATCTATGCCGCTATCCTGCGCACAGAGTTTCTCGCCTGCGAGAGCTATCCTCAGCTGAAACCCTTCCTGCCACGCGAAATCCACTTCATCCACAGTCAGGACTTGCTCGACATGTATCCCGATCTCTCTCCTCACGAGCGTGAGGATGCCATCTGTAAGAAGTATGGTGCCGTGTTTGTGGAAGGTATCGGCGGAAAGCTCTCCGACGGAAAGAAGCACGACGGCCGCGCTCCCGACTACGACGACTGGTCGACGGTGGCAGAAAACGGCAAGGCAGGCCTCAACGGCGACATCCTCATCTGGTATCCTGTACTTGGCCGCTCGTTCGAGATCAGTTCCATGGGTATCCGTGTGGACAAGGAAGCGCTGTTGCGCCAACTGAAGATAGAAGGCAAAGAAGAGCGCGAGAAGCTCTATTTCCATCGCCAGCTTCTCGAAGGCAAACTGCCGCTGAGCATTGGTGGCGGTATCGGACAAAGCCGACTGTGCATGGTCATGCTCCATAAAGCCCATATCGGCGAGATCCAGGCGAGCATCTGGCCCGAAGACATGAGAAAGGAATGCGAGGAACTCGGCATGCCGCTCATCTAAAAGAAACAATAACAAAAGTTGCACACTGCTTAGGTCGTGTGCGCAAAAACAAAGGTTCTACATTTAAGAAACCTTAATATCAGTAGCTCTCTGTTCTATAATCCGTCTTTTTTGGCTATATTTGTGGTAAACAAAAGAGTATGATTATGGAGCAGAGAGTGATTATTTCCAAACATTTGCAAACTGAAATAGCCACTGCTATTTCAGAATGTGAGCACGATAAGATTTTTGTTCTTACCGACGAGACCACACACGAGAAATGCTGGCCAGTGCTTGCCAAGCAGTTTGGCTTGCGCAATGCTTACGTCATCACCATCCAGTCGACGGACAGCCATAAGGATCTCACCTCGCTGTCGCACGTTTGGAAGGAGCTCGGTGACCATGGAGCCACACGTCACTCACTGCTCATCAACCTCGGTGGAGGCATGGTGACGGACTTGGGCGGCTTTGCGGCCTCTACCTTCAAGCGCGGCATTGACTTCATCAACATCCCGACAACACTGCTCGCGATGGTGGACGCCTCGGTAGGCGGCAAGACGGGTATCAACTTCAACGGACTGAAAAACGAGATCGGCGTGTTCAACAATGCGCGCTTCGTCATCCTTGACACAGAATTCCTGCGTACACTCGATGATAAGAACATCCGTTCGGGCTATACCGAGATGCTCAAGCATGGCCTTATCTCCGACGAGAAGCACTGGGCAGAATTGCTCAACTTCGACTTGGATCACCCCGATCTGAAGCAACTGCAAACCATGCTGGCTTACTCCGTCAACGTCAAGAAGCGCATCGTGAAGAAAGATCCTCACGAGAAGGACATCCGCAAGGCGTTGAATCTCGGCCACACCTTCGGTCACGCCTTTGAGGCTTTCTCGCTCGACACACCCAGCAAGGAGCCCCTACTCCACGGCTATGCGGTAGCCTTCGGCCTCATCTGTGAGCTCTATCTCTCGTCAGTGCTTACCAACTTCCCGACAGACAAGATGCGACAGACCGTACAGTTCATCCGTGAAAACTATGGCTCGTTTGACTTCAGTTGCGATGACTACGACCAGCTCATCGAACTCATGCACCACGACAAGAAGAACACGGGCACCACGATCAACTTCACGCTCTTGGCTGGAATCGGCGACATACGCATCAACCAGACAGCCTCCGACGAACTCATCAAGGAAGCTCTCGACTTCTTCCGAGAGGGATAATCCACATCAGGATGGCAATTACTCCTGACAGGAAAATTAAAATATAAAAAACCGTACAGGTAGGAAGTCACTTGCTTGTACGGTTGTATATATATTATTCATTTAAAACAAAAAGGAAGAATCAATTTTCTTATCCCTCATCATAAGGGAAAGTTCTCCCTCTTCTTTTATAGAAGATTCTTTTTTATGACATCCTTGATACATTTTTCTGCATTGTCTTTCCCAACAATAGAAATTAGTCTATTGTAATCTTCAATTTCATCACCCGTATAGGTGATTATGATCTGTCTCTCTTCTACATCTGCAACATGTGTGTAATTTTCAGGATAGGCCCAAAAACATGACATACAATAAGATTTATCTTTCCGTATCCAATTAGAGCAATGCTCACAAGTCCATGATTTCGCTCTATTAGCAGATGGACTTAAAAGCATAAATCTTTCAACTTTCTTAATGTCTTGCTCGCCTCCAATTTCATAGGGGATCCGATGATCTACTTGCAACATTCTTTCCTCCATAGACTGAAGGTAAATCATGCAGTGGGCCCCATACTTTTCAATCAATGCCTTTTTCAATGCAGCAGATAAAGCTGTCCTTCCACGCACTTTCGAGACCATATCTCCGATTTCTTTAATATCGCCGAATTTATACGCTCCTATAGACCGCCCATCAGAAGACTTCACCCTAAAGGTAATCAACGGTATACCTAATTCTCTTACATCTCTCGCTGCACGAGGAGGATGCTGATAGCCATATTGTGTTTCCAATTCTTCCGTAGTAACATAGCCATGTTTTAATATATGCTGTATTACTGTTTTAGGACGTTTCGCTTCTATGCTATTCAACTTACTTAAGAATGATTTTGGAAGTTTCTTCATATTGCAAGATACTGATTAAATAACGTTGGTTGTTGCTGAGGCATGAATTTTATCAATCCTCTACTAACGTAAAGAGCCTCAAAAGTTATTTCCTTCTGTCCTAACAAAATTTGCTGGCTGGATAATCCTGCATTTAAAAGGATTTTCTTCATCCCAAGTTCCTTTGGCATATCCTCACCATATTTTTTATCACCGCAATTCCCATCATAACTAATAAGGAAATCTACTCCACGAACATTTAGCATATCAACAGCATTAACAAATTCATCAAAATCAACACCTGATATATATCTGGCATCTCTTTTCTGCGACACGCCTTGATAGGGAGGGTCCATGTATACCAAATCCCCTGGTTGGGCCATGTCAAGAATTTGCTTATAATCCAAACTATAAAAGCCAGTCTTGCCTTTCAACCAAGAAGAAATAGTATAGATACTGTTTTTTAAATTCAACGGATTCGTTCCATATCTCCGTTTATCAGGAGACTGATTAAATTCTCCATTACTATTATATCTTACAGACCCTTTTACACATCTTGCCAGAAGATAGAGCATATTTGCCGCCGTTTTCTCTCCAGCATTAAACTTTTCCCTTATCTTAAAATAATGGGCAACGCTTCCATCTGCATAGGAAAACTGTTCTTCCCATACTTTCTTATATTCATCAAAAAGCTGCTTAGGATTCTCTATAGCCGATTCCAAAACCTTAATAAGTGGGGTATTAAGATCATTAAGTATATAATTATCGGCTCGTTTTTTTTGAGCTACGGCTATAGTCATTGCAGCCATGCCTGCAAAAGGCTCTATCATTCTATTGAAATGACAGGGCATATACTCTAATATCTGAGGAGCTAACAATCGCTTTGACCCTTGATATTGAACTATTTGTGGAGCTTTTCCTTTCATCTGTCCGTTTTTATATATGCAAAGATAAATATTTCTTGCATATTATCCAACGCTTTTCGTCTTTCTTTTTCCTTTTAACAAAAAGTTTGATCAAGAGTATACCCTTTCTAACATTGACATCAGTATTTAACTTTGATGGTAAGAATCCATCTATCATAGAAACTATTTATGCCCCGTATTGTTTTCCGCCTCTTTCTTCTTCTCCTCCATGGCATCTTGATATGCCTTGACGACGGGGTCTTCGTCTCCCTTGTCCAGTTGTTTGAACACCTCGCGTGTCTTCCTCAGATGCTTCATGTCGCGACGGTACCGTTTGTCGAGCATCTTCGCGAAGTCGAATGTGATAATGAGCCCGAGGCCCGCTGGGGCAGACGTGTGCGCTGGAGCTTCCTTCTTGAGAGCATCGTCGACTCCGTCAAGTGCCGAGAGTCTATGGTCTCCCCATATCGTAACCTCAGAAAGCCGATGAAAATTAGGAAGCAAGAATGTAGAATCCTTGGCCTCACCCGTCAACAGACGTTCTGTCAAATACTTCGGATGACTGACAGAGAGTGTGTCAAATTGGGCAGGAATGTAGCAGATGCCACGATAGTTGGTGGTATCGCGATAGCCCGATTTCGTTCTGACAATGGCACCACGCACAGGCACATGCGTCTCCATGTCGGCTACAACAAACCTACGCAACTGTGGCTGTACCATCTGATTTTGTTGAAGAGGCGGAACTTTCTTCGTATCTTGTGCATAAAGGTCGAAGGAGACATATAGTAACAAGTATAACAACAGCTGCTTCATCATTCAGAAATATCATTTAGCGATCTCTGTCACCAACATTCTATCCATTTGCCAGAACTATTCCTTTCTGATATTTATTTGCTTTCCTTGTTGTTCTCCGACTCCCTTTTCTTTTCCTCCATCGCCTCTTTATAAGCTCTCACGATGGGATCCTCGTCGTCCTTGTCAAGTTTCTTAAAGATCTCTTTTGTCTTTCTGAGATGCTTCATGTCGCGACGGTAACGCCCGTCGAGTATCTTGGCAAAGTCGAAGCCTAAGCCGCCGCCAGGGGTGTTCTCCCTGAAGATTTGGCGCACCTGCTCCGTCAGTCCCTTTGACACAGACGGGGTACCATCGCCCCATACGGTCACCTCACTGATCTGATGGCTGTTAGGAATGAGATAAGTGGTATCCCTTGTCTCTTTTGCCGTCAGCCGCTCCGTGAGATACTTGCCATGACTGACCGAGAGCGTGTCAAACTTCGTGGGAATATAGCAGATGCCACGGTAGTTGGTGGTGTCGCGATAGCCCGACTTCGTGCTGACGACAGCATCACGCACAGGCACACGCGTCTCCATGTCAGCCACTACGAACTTACGCAGTTGCGGTTTCGCCGTCTCTTTCTGCTGCGCGGTTTGACCTGTCTTCGCCTCTTGGGCAGAAAGAGCTAATGGAACATATAATAATAGGTATAGGAACATCTGTTTCATCATCGGACTCCTTATTATATATATAAGCAACAAGTTACTTTCCGGCAGCCTTCACCACTTCCGGCCAATCGGCCAGAAACGCCTCTATCGACGGATAGAGCACATCAGCACCCTCGTCTGTCAGTGCCTTGTCGGGCAGCGGACCGCTGTTGATCGCCACGGTAAACATCTCCGCAGCTTTACCTGCACGTACGCCAAGGGGTGCGTTCTCCACGACAATGGCTTGCCGTGGGTCGTCGTATCCTGCCTTGCGCATTCCTTGCAGATAAGGGTCAGGATAAGGCTTTCCACGCTTCACGTCATAGGCCGACGTGATATGTTCTCGAATGAGATAGTCACTGAAGTCAGTCAACAACTTATCAATAAGCGGACGCTGTCCACTGCCCGTCACTACGTTGACGCTCATCCCCGACGTCTGGATAGCCTTCATGAGCGGCTTTACACCGGGGAAGACAGGCGCTTCACCCATCTCGTGGAAGATACGCGTCTTCTCGTCGTACATCTTCTGCGCCTGTTCCAGCGTGATTTCCTCGTGCTTTTGCAGGAGGAAGAAGTGTCGGATGGTATCGATGCCACGTGCACCTTCTGTGGCATAGGCGTCGGCAGCCGTCATCGTGATGCCAAACTCCGCCATCGACTGTTGCCAGGCAATAGCGTGATGAGGCATGGAGTCGTAAAGGACACCGTCCATATCGAATAAGACACAGCGAAAGCCCTCCCAAGCTTTCAGCTCGGGATGACTCTCCTGCATCTTAGATAAGTATTTCTCGATTGCTTTTCTTATATCTTGCATCGATTATGATTATAAAGGTATCTCTACCCCCTTCTTCTTAGAAAGAAAATCCTAAGAGAAAGGAAGCCCGGTATATCCGGGTAACACCATTCCCCCTCTCCCTCCTCAGGGAGAGGGGGCTAGGGGAAGAGAGTCTTTTTTTACTTTTACTTCTCCTGAGCCAGACGCTCCTGGATAGCCTTGCTCTCAGCCTCATAGCCAGGCTTGTTGAGCAGTGCGAACATATTCTTCTTATATGCTTCCACACCGGGCTGGTTGAACGGGTTGACACCCTCCAGCAAGCCGCTGATGCCGCAAGCCTTCTCGAAGAAATAGATAAGCTGACCGATGTAGTACTCATTGAGCTGCGGCACGCTGACACGCATGTTTGGCACGCCACCGTCGACATGAGCCAGACGTGTACCGAGCTCAGCCATTTTGTTCACCTCATCGACACGCTTACCCTCAAGGAAGTTCAGTCCGTCGAGGTTCTCGTCATCGTGCGGGAAGAGCAGCTTCTCGTTAGGAGTCTCAACAGAGATCACCGTCTCGAAGATGGTACGCTCGCCCTGCTGGATCCACTGACCCATAGAGTGCAGGTCCGTAGTGAAGTCGCAAGCTGCAGGGAAGATACCCTTGCCGTCCTTACCCTCGCTCTCGCCGTAGAGCTGCTTCCACCACTCTGCGAAGTAGTGGAGCTTCGGCTGGAAGTTGCAGACAATCTCAATCTTCTTGCCAGCCTGAGTGTACAGACCCTGACGGGTAGCAGCATACTGTGCAGCAGGGTTCTCTGCGAAAGGAACGTCCTTGCCACAAGCCTTCTCCATATCCTGAGCGCCCTTGACGAGAGCCTTGACATCGAAGCCAGCCACAGCAATCGGCAGCAGACCTACCGGAGTGAGCACAGAGAAGCGGCCACCAACATTGTCAGGAATGACAAATGTCTTGTAGCCTTCCTTGTCAGCAGCAGCACGGGCAGCACCCTTGTGTGCGTCGGTGACAGCCACGATAACGTCCTTAGCCTCTGCCTTACCGCGCTGAGCCTCGCACTGCTTCTTGAGCAGACGGAAAGTCAAAGCGGTCTCGGTGGTGGTACCAGACTTGGAGATGTTGATGACACCGAACTTCTTACCCTTCAGGTAGTCGGTGAGCTCAGCGAGGTAGTCCTCACCGATGTTGTTACCGGCGAACATGATAGTGGGATTCTTCTTGTCACCGACGAGCCATGCAAAGGAGTTGCCAAGAGCCTCAATGACGGCACGTGCACCGAGATAGCTGCCGCCGATACCAGCGACGACGACGACCTCGCACTTCTCACGCAGTGTGTTGGCGCAAGCCTGAATCTCGTTGAGGAAGTCCTCTGTGATCTCAGAGGGCAGATGCAACCAACCGAGGAAGTCGTTGCCCTCGCATGTACCATTCTCCAAGGCCTCCTGAGCGGCCTTCACCTTCGGCTCGTAAGCCTCCACTGTACCAGCCTTAAGGAACTGTACAGCCTTCGTTGTGTCTAATGCAATGTTTTTCATGATAATCTTTCAAGAGTCAAAGTCAGAATCACAACAAAAGAACAGATGACAGTCTTCTAACCATGCTATTCTTTTGCCTAATTCTTTCTCATTGTCTTACCTTATTAATGAATAATACTAATTACCTTTATTAATGAATAATACTAATATACCTGTTTCCAATGATTCCTATATTGGAAAATGAGCCTATGTCAAAGCACTCACGAGAGTCTTTCTGTCAGAGCGGGGATGACATCGCGCGGACGCAGGTCTTTGTAGAGTATGTCGTAGACGGCGTCGAGGATCGGCATGCTCACGTGGAGCTGTCGGTTGATCTCCTCCATGCACTTCGTTCCGTAGTATCCTTCCGCCACCATTTTCATTTCAGCCTGTGCGCTCTTGATGGAGTAGCCCTTACCGATCATCATGCCGAAGGTGCGGTTGCGCGAGAAGTTGGAGTATCCTGTCACGAGCAGGTCACCGAGGTAGACACTGTCACAGATGTTGCGGTGCACAGGGTTGACGGCAGTCAGGAAGCGGTCCATCTCCCGGACAGCATTGGTGAGGAAGACAGCCTGGAAGTTATCGCCATAGCCCATGCCGTTGCAGATGCCCGCACAGATAGCGTAGACATTCTTCAGCACGGCAGCGTACTCGATGCCCGTGACGTCGGTGGAGGTTTCTGTCTTCACATAGTCGCAGGCGAGCACACGCGAGAACTCCCTTGCCATCTTCTCGTCACTACCAGCCACGGTGAGATAGGTAAGTCTTTCGAGCGCCACCTCCTCAGCGTGCGACGGTCCGCCGATGCAGAGCAGCTGCCGGTAGGGCACACCATAGCGCTGATGGAAATAGTCTGAGCAGACCACATCCTCGCCGGGCACGATGCCTTTGATGGCGGTGACGATGAACTTATGGCTGATGTCGGCGGTGAGTTTTTTCAGATGGTCTTTCAAGTAAGGCGAGGGCGTGACGAAGACGAGCGTGTCGTATTCAGTGGCAATCTCGTTGATGTCCGAAGTGAAGTCGATGTCGTCGATGTCGAAGTGTACACCTGTGAGATAGGCCGGATTATGTCCCAGCCGTCGGAAGTCGGCGATGCGGTCGTCACGCCGCATATACCATCCGATGTGTCCCGTGTGCTCCACCACCACCTTAGCGATGGCGGTAGCCCACGAGCCGCCCCCGATAATGGCCACGCGGCCAAAATCGGGAATGGAGCCTTTCTTCCGCAGGCCCAGAGCTCTACTGATTCTTCTGAACAGACGCATAGTCAACTTTTAGCCTTAGAGATTCTTGGCGCCGTCGATCCAGTGCTGGATGTCGTCGACCGTCGGCTTCTCGTATCCGAGTTTATATTTCTTGTTGATCTCACCGATCTTTTGCTGCAAGCCCTGCGCCTTCTCGTCCTTGATGTCAGAGATGAGGTTGAAGCCAGCTTTGCGCAGCACATACACCCAGTCCTCAGGCACGCCGAGGGCAGCCCATTCCTTGATGCTGCTCTGTGGCATCTTAGCCTCAGGCTTCATCTGCGGGAAGAGCATGATCTCCTGAATGTTTTCCTTGCCGATCATCAACATGCAGAGGCGGTCAATGCCAATACCTATACCACTGGTTGGCGGCATGCCATATTGCAGCGCACGCAGGAAGTCCTGGTCGATGATCATAGCCTCATCGTCACCCTTGTCGGCCAGCCTCATCTGCTCCTTGAAGCGGTTCTCCTGGTCGATAGGATCGTTGAGCTCGGAGTAGGCGTTGGCAAGCTCCTTACCGTTGACCATCAGCTCGAAGCGCTCGGTGAGTCCGGGTTTTGAGCGGTGCATCTTGGTCAGTGGACTCATCTCCACCGGGTAGTCAATGATAAATGTTGGCTGGATGAACGTGCCCTCGCAGAACTCACCGAAGATCTCGTCGATGAGCTTACCCTTACCGAAGCTCTCGTCAATGCCTTCCATCTTGAGCTTGTTCACGGCGATGTCGCGGATCTCCTCCTCGCTCTTGCCGTCAAGGTCAAAGCCTGTCTTCTCCTTGATGGCATCGAGGATAGGCAGACGGCGGAAAGGAGCCTTGAACGAAATCATATGGTCGCCGTTCTTCACCTCCGTGCTGCCATTGACGGCCACACAGATGGTCTCAAGCAGACGCTCGGTAAACGACATCATCCAGTTATAATCTTTATATTGCACATAGAGCTCCATGCAGGTAAACTCCGGGTTGTGGTATTTGTCCATACCCTCGTTGCGGAAGTTCTTGCCAATCTCATAGACACCCTCGAAGCCGCCCACGATGAGTCGCTTGAGGTAGAGCTCTGTAGCAATACGCATGTACATGTCGATGTTCAGCGCATTGAAGTGCGTGATGAACGGACGTGCGCTGGCACCACCGGGGATGCTCTGCAGAATAGGTGTCTCCACTTCGGTGTATCCGGCCTCGTCGAAGAAGTTGCGCATGGTCTTGAGCACCTTGGCACGCTTGAGGAACGTATCCTTCACGCCGTCGTTGACAATGAGGTCGACATAGCGCTGGCGGGCGCGCAGCTCGGGATCGTCGAACTTGTCGTAAGCCACGCCGTCCTTGTATTTCACGATCGGCAACGGCTTAAGGCTCTTGCTCAGCAGTTTCAGCGACTGGGCGTGAACGGATATCTCGCCCGTCTGTGTCTTGAAGACGAAACCTTTGATGCCGATGAAGTCACCGATGTCGAGGAGTTTCTTAAAGACCTTGTTGTACATGTCCTTATCCTCGTCGGGGCAGATGTCGTCACGGGTGACATACACCTGGATTCTGCCCTTGCTATCCTGTAACTCTACAAAGCTGGCCTTGCCCATGATACGGCGGCTCATCATACGTCCGGCGATGACGACCTCCTGCTTCTCCCCTTCCTTGAAGTTATTCTTGATGTCTACAGAAAAGGCATTGGTGGGGAACTCAGCTGCTGGATATGGGTCGATACCCATGTTGCGCAGCTCCTGCAGGCTCTGGCGTCGTCCAATCTCCTGCTCGCTTAACTCTAAAATGTTCATACTTATAGTTATATTCGAATATATTTTTCCTATATGCAAAGTTACAAAAAAGAAATGAGAACAAGGGCTATTTAATAATTAATAACCACCTCGGCCGGTGCGCAACATGCGCAACCCTGCACGCTGACAGTGCGATAGCGTGAGCGACACTCTCCCTTGCCAATGAAAGAAGATTACAGTTTGATGAATATCCGCTTCTTCCACAGCGCCCAGCCCATCAGCGCGTGCAGGGCAACGAACAGCGCAGCATAGGCCACACTGGCCCAGTAGCCGTTGAGGATAACGGTATGGAGCAAAGAATAGACTCCATTCTTAACACCCGTAGCACCAAAGACGATGCTCACGGCCTCACTGGCGACATAAAGGAAGAGGGGATTCATGCCGAACCACAATGTCAAATTCACCAACCAAGGTTGTCCGGCAGAGCCACTTTCGGTCGTCTGACTTTGGGCTCTGTAGAAGTCAAGCCAACCAACAAGCAGGCCTTGCAAGGAGGCTGCAATGCCACAGGTGAGCAGGACATAGGAGGGACTCCACACACGTTTGTTGAGTGGCAAGCCGAACTGCAGAAGCCAGCCCGCAAAAGCCATAATTGCGCCACAGACCAGCAGCCGCGAGAGAGTGACGAGATGAGGATGTCCCAGTTCGGATTGCTCTTTACGAAGAGCCCAGGAAGCGACAAGAAAGCCGATCATCGTGTTGGTCATAGCAGACAGACTGGAGAGCAGTCCCTCGGGATCTACGGGTGATTTGTGATAGAGATGGGCATCGCCCAACAACGCATGATCCACACGCGAGAGGATATTCGTAGAGCTGTCGTAGTCATAACCGCCACCGGCAAGCAGCAGGATGGAATAGCCCGTCAACAGCAGTGCCACGAGCAGCCACAGTCCGCGGAAGGAATGAGTAAGATGATGAATGGTGAGCACAGCGGCTACCGTGGCTCCATAGCAGATGGCGATGCGCTGCATCACGCCCATGATGCGCAGATGGGCGAAGTCGAGCGGACGCCCGTCCATGACCATATCAAACCAGTTGATGAGCAGTCCGATGAGAAAGAGCAGCAGCGTGCGTTTGATGGTCTTGCGGGCTTGCTGATGTGTCCACCGGAATCCGCCCTTACGAAGGCTGAGATAGGTGGAGATGCCCATGATGAAAAGGAAGAAGGGGAAGACGAGATCACAGGGTGTCATGCCGTTCCACTTGGAGTGTTGCAAAGTGGAGAAGATCTCCTCACCGGCTCCATTGTTCACGAAGATCATAAACATGACGGTCAGACCTCGCAGAACGTCGAGGCTGACCAGTCGCTTCACTGCATTTGTTTGTTGTATCATTTCGCCCAGGAGTTATTTGTTGGTTGTTAGGAAACGCATGACGCACTTGGCCATATCGACGCAGTCGCCTACAGGCTCCGGCGAATAGGTGTTGTGACGCAGCGTCCACGGCTCTTCCATCGCA
Organism: uncultured Prevotella sp.; assembly: GCA_945873145.1. GTDB lineage: Bacteria > Bacteroidota > Bacteroidia > Bacteroidales > Bacteroidaceae > Prevotella. The sequence continues at coordinate 58,292 of CAMCBZ010000005.1, read as the reverse complement.
AACCAGTCGATGACCGGAGCCTTGGGCAGTGCCATAGCAAAAAGCTCTGTGGCCGTCTTGCTGGCATTCGCTCCCTCGCCAAGCGCCGACGCGTCAGGACGGCTGTCGTGGGCCATCTGTCGGGAGAGCGCATCGAGATAGGCGTGCCAACGCACGTAGTAGAAATCACTCAACAACCCTTGCCACTCCTTATGAGCATAGTCGCGGAGCCCTCCCCGGTCGGCACAGTCGCGGTTGCCCCACGTCGTTATCTGCACGCGGGCGTTCCACTCATAGAGATCTTTCTCCTGTGGCGTACGTCCCAACGAGCGCGCAGCCTCGGTCCAATGGCCAAGCCGGAACTCGCGTCGCGTGCCCAGCAGGCTGTCCTGCAAAAGCAACATGTGAAGAAAACGGGCTGAGTCGGCCGAGAACGCACGCCGGTCAAAGCCACGGTAGTCGGCGATGGTACGCAGATATTGCAGTCGGGCCTGGTCGTCAAGAGCCTGACGGGTGATGTCCACCAAGTCGTACTCAAAGTTGTTGTTGCCACGGTATTTGTCAGCGACACTGGCCATCAACTCAGCGGCACGCCGGGTGTCGTTGGGATCATAGTAGTTGCGCATCTTCGACCAGCTCTTCACTTGGAAGTTATCGGTCGAGGGGCGTCCGTCAAAGATACTCTCGTGAGGTCCCTGCTGGTTGTTGCCGAGCGGACAGTTATAGATGCTGTTGCCCAAGACATGCCAGACTTGCTGCAGCACGGGGTCAGCCACACCGTAGCGGGCACGCACATAGCTGTTGAGCCACCGCCGTTTAAAGGCAGAAATATCCTCATCTTTTGGCAGCGAGTCGGTCATCCACGGCAGTTCGCTCATCAACTCAAACATCACAGGATTGTTTTCTGAGCCCTCCATGGTGTAGCCCCAGCCACGCAGATGCTTTCTCGCACTTTGCAGAGGAGAGTCTGGCGCGGCCGCCAGCCGGAAGTTATGGATGAGCTGGTCCATGCGTCCGTGAAGTCCCACGTTGGCTCCGAAGTTCTCCAACATACAGAACAGCCATGGATGATTGCCGTAGCCTTTGTCGCGCCGCCACACCGAGGGTGCACCAAACATCGGACGACACTCCGAGAAGAGATCCAGCACCATCAGGTCTTGAGCCGGCAAGCTGTCGGCCATTGCCGGGCGCGGGTTCTCTGTCCAGCCTTGCACCACCCACACAGCCTTAGGGTTGACGCGTTTCATGGCGGCGAGCAGCTTGCGCCCGCAGGCCGCATAGTCGATGGCACTGTTGTCGGCACTCTCGTGGAAAGGATCCATCGAATAGTAGCTTGCCTTGCCGTAGAGTCGTGTCAACTCCTTGTAATACAGGTCGGCAATGCGGTCAAACGACGGGTCGGTAGCGATGAGATTGGCCGGGCGCGTATAGCCGTTCCACTGGCCGCCATCGGTCACGCCGACGCCCATCTTAGTCTTGGCATCGTGTGGCAACATGCCGCAGTAGCCCGGCAACACAGGGTGCATGCCCAGCGAGCGCTCGCGCTGCAGGATTCGTTTCTGCAATGCTTCCTGCTGTCGATACCAGTTCTCGGGCAGCGGACCGCCCCACCCTTCCAGATTGTTCATCGCCCACCAGGCCAGAAAAGCCGGTCCGGCAATGAAGCGCCCTATTTCTTCTTTGGTATAGCCCAGTTTCAGGAGCATGTTGCGCCATACCACTTCCTCGCCAGTCACAGCCAATGGCATGTTGATGCCGTGCAAGGCCATCCAGTCGATCTCTTCCTGCCAGCGGTTCCAATCCCAAAAGGCCATGGAATAGGAAAACGTGCAGTAGTTGAAGTCGTAGCGGTCGGTGAGCCAGGTAGTGTGGCGCTCCTTGCCCTTGACAGCGGGCAGTCGCTCCGGCAAACGCGGGTGCATGTTGTTCCAACTGACCATGATGCCGGCATGGTGCTTGAGATACCAGTTGACACCCGTGGCTATGTTCACCCACGTATTGCCCTTGACACAGACCTTGCCGTCGCGCTGCGAGAGTTCGAAGAAATCGGTATCTGACGGCTGCAACTCAGTGATGAACTTGCGTGATGCCCCCGCGTCCATACGGTTGAGCAAATCATCAACAGAATTGGCCACGGCCATCATTGGAGCAAGAAAGGAAAGTCCGGCGAACAGTACTTTCCTCATTTTATTCATAGTGTTATTTAGTTTAGACTGCATAATAGATGATTTGTTTGGCAAAGGTAATAGAATTTTTCGTATCTTTGCAAGGAAGAATAAAATAAAAACAGAAACCATGAACATAGAAAAAGAAAAAGCCGTCATCGAGAAGCAGGGAGGTCTCTCGAAGACACTGAATATGGAGTTTCTCTCAACCGAGGAGCCCGACACCTGCATGGCACGTATGAAAGTCGACGATCTCAACCGTCAGCCGTTTGGTTTCCTCTCCGGTGGCGCTACGCTGGCCCTTTGCGAAAACCTTGCGGGCGTAGCTTCCATGGCACTCTGTCCGGGTAAGATCTGCGTGGGCATCAATGTCAGTGGCAACCATTTGCGCACGGTGCTCGTGGGAGATACCGTCACGGCCTATGCCCAACTGCAATATAAGGGTCGCACACTGCATGAGTGGCAGATCAATGTGAAGAACTCCAAGGGTGAGCTGATCTCCACGGTACATGTCACAAACTATATCTTGTCGCCACGAAAGGAATGAGCACAACCAACTATGTCTGCTACCGCTTGCCGGAGCAGAAGGAATATATCCGACTGGAACAGCACGAGGGTGAGCCATTGGCCTTGAAGTCTGTCAAAGACCTCAACGGCCGCAAAGGTTTCGTCTTTGCGCCGTTCCAACCGTCGGAAGAGACTCCCGTATGGCTCCTGCAACCCGACAGCATCGAGCGGAAAGCTGTGGGGAAAGGGAATTTCAAACATAGCGTAGAACACTGCGATGCGGAAAAGAAAAGCGATATAGCAGAGTACGAGAAGATGGAACGGGAAAATTATCGTTTGCGCTTCGACTTTTGCAAGATACTATTCAAGCTTGGACAAGTCAGCAAATTGGTGATGGCCCGGCATGTGTTTGAGATGCGATATGTCGTCAGAGATCCCGAAGAACTGTTTCTGCACGCCTGCCGTCTCTATCCCCATCAGTATATCGCCTTGGTGAACATGGAACATGCTGGAACGTGGCTCATGGCCACACCCGAGGTGCTCATCGAAGGCGACGGACACAACTACCATACTATGGCCTTGGCGGGCACGCAGAAGATGCCGGTCAACTACAGACCTGGACAGGAACTGAAATGGTCGGAGAAAAACCGCAAGGAGCAACGCTATGTGGCAAACTACATCCTCGACACGCTGAGTCCACTGACCAAGACTTTGCATCACGGACATCCTCACACCACCATGGCGGCTCAACTGCTCCACTTGCGCACCGACTTTGACTTTACACTAAAAGAGGACGTGGAATTAGGCGACGTGCTCGATGCCCTACACCCTACCCCTGCCGTGTGCGGCATACCCAAGGAGGCTGCGAAAGAACTCATTCTCGAGCATGAGAAGGATGAGCGCAAATATTACAGTGGCTTCTGTGGACCCTACGACCCGAAAGGTGAGACGCACCTCTACGTCACGCTGCGCTGTATGGAAATAGTAGATGGACATTATATCCTGCACGCCGGAGGAGGCATCGTGCCGGAAAGTAAGGAGAAAGAGGAATGGAGGGAGACAGAGATGAAACTCAACACCATGAGAGATGTATTGCGATAAAGAAAATGTCAACACGCTCACTGCGCTGCTCATCGCTCACGGCGTGCGCCATGCTGTGGTATGCCCGGGATCGCGCAATGCGCCTATCGTCCACAACCTCGACGTGTGCCCTGAGATCCAGTGCTACCCCATCACCGACGAGCGCAGCGCCGCGTTCTATGCGCTCGGACTCTGTCAGGCTACTGAGCAGCCGGTGGTCGTCTGCGTCACCAGCGGCACGGCACTGCTCAACACGCTGCCCGCTGTGGCCGAGGCGATGTACCAGCACCTGCCGCTCATCGTGGTCTCGGCCGACCGGCCCAGGCAGTGGATCGGACAGCTCACGGGGCAGACAATGCCGCAGCCGGGGGCGCTGACCTGCTTTGTCAAGCGCACGGTGGACCTGCCCGAGCCGCACAACGAGGAGGAGCACTGGTATTGCAACCGGCTCGTCAACGAGGCGCTCATCACCGCCACGCAGGAGTGTCAGGGACCGGTGCACATCAACGTGCCCATCAGTGAACCGCTCTATTCCTTCTCTACACGTGAGTTGCCCTCGGAACGCACGATTATCCACCGTTCACTGCTGTCGGCCCATGGTTGTGAAAAGGAAGAGAGTGCTTCCGTGAGTGCTGTCACGGCTGTGGCGCACGACCTCCTACAACAGCTCGCCGAGGCGGAGCGGCCGCTCATCGTCATCGGACAGATGAAGCCGGCGGACTTAGCCAAAGGCAGGATCGCATCGCTCACCGACAAGCACTATGTGGTTTGGAACGAGGTACTCAGCGGAGAGGACGGTGCCACGTCATTGGAAGAGATGCTGGCTATGACAGGAGACGACGAGGATTTCCGGCCCGACTTCATCCTCTACATCGGCGACACGCTGGTCAGCAAACGTGCCAAGCAACTCCTGCGACAGGCTAAAGACGCGACCTGCTGGGAGGTGAATGCCGACGGTACGGTCCACGACCCGATGATGAACCTACGCGGCATTGTGCAGGCAAGACCCGACGACGTGCTTGCCGCCATCACCACGGAGGGGCCCCACGAGTGGTTCGACCGCTGGGAAGCACTGCGTTGGAAAGCCGAGGATCACCGCCGTTCGTTCGTTCCACGCTATTCCAATCTGTTGGCCGTGAAACTCCTTGAGGAGCGGCTCAGCCATACCAAGGAGGGCTACGCCCTGCACTACGCCAACAGCACATCGGTGCGCTTGGGATGTCTCTACGCCCGGGAGCATGTCTACTGCAACCGTGGCATCAACGGCATCGAGGGATCGCTGTCCACGGCAGCCGGCTTCTCGCTTGCCACAGACGCTCCGGTATATTGCGTCATTGGAGATCTGAGTTTCTTCTACGACCAAAACGCACTGTGGAATACCAATCTTAGGCATAACCTCCGCATCCTGTTGCTCAACAACAGCGGCGGAGAGATCTTCGCTAAGTTCGACGGACTGCGGCAGAGCCCGGCACGCGGCATGGTCATGGGCGTGCATGCCACCACAGCAGAAGGCATCTGCCGCGAGAACGACATCATGTACTATCACGCTCACAACGAGGAGGAGCTCTATAATCTCCTCTGCGCGCTCGTCAGCCCGATGGCGGAGCGTCCGATGCTCCTCGAAGTCTTCACCAATGCCGAAGACGACCTGAGGGCTTATCAAGAATACTTTAACACCTTATTATAATATGGAAAAGAGAAATTGGAAAACCATTCCGGGGTTCGACTTCAAGGAGATCCTCTTTGAAGAATACAATCACATCGCCAAGATCACGATCAACCGTCCACGCTATCGCAACGCCTTCACACCGCTCACGGTGTGGGAGATGAGTCAGGCCTTCACCTACTGCCGCGACCATCTCGACATCCGTGTGGTGATCCTCACGGGTGCCGGCGACAAGGCCTTCTGTTCGGGTGGCGACATGCACGTCAAGGGACGTGGCGGATATGTCGGCGCTGACGGTGTGCCACGCCTTAACGTGCTCGACGTGCAGATGCAGATCCGGCGACTGCCTAAGCCGGTCATCGCCATGGTCAACGGCTACGCTATCGGTGGCGGTCATGTGCTCCACGTGGTCTGCGACCTGACGATAGCCTCGGAAAATGCTATCTTCGGACAGACGGGACCGAAGGTGGGCAGCTTCGACGCCGGACTGGGTGCCAGCTATTTGGCGCGCATCGTGGGACAGAAGAAAGCTCGCGAGATCTGGTATCTCTGCCGTCAGTATTCTGTAAAGGAAGCGGAACAGATGGGACTCGTCAACAAGGTGGTACCATTTGACCAACTCGAAGACGAGACGGTGGCTTGGTGCGAGACGATCATGGAGCGCTCTCCGCTTGCCATCCGCATGATGAAGGCTGGCTTCAACGCTGAGCTCGACGGTCAGGCTGGTATCCAGGAGCTTGCCGGCGACGCAACGATGCTCTACTACACCCTCGACGAGGCGCAGGAAGGCGGCCGCGCTTTCCTGGAGAAGCGTAAGCCCGACTTCGACAAATACCCCCAGTTCCCTTAAGCCAGAATAACAGGGTAAACATAAGGCTAGCCTTATGTTTACCCTGTTACTATGTCTTATGTTTTATATGTTACTATGTCTGTCTTCAGAGGTAGCGCATGAGGATGTCCCACACGGCGATGAGGTGGCAGACGCTGCCGGCGAGGACAAAGAAATGGAAGACAGTGTGCATGTAGCGGCGACGACGAAGGGTATAGAACAGCGCACCGGTGACATAGCACACACCCTCGGCGATGATCCAGATAACCGTGGCCGCACTCACTGAATCGATCAATGGCTTGAAGGCGATGAGCACACTCATGCCCATACCGATATAGACCAATGTCTCAAGATTGCTGTGAGCCTTGAGCTTGTGGAAACTGGTGATGGTGCCGATAATCGCGCAGAGCCATACAAAGCAAAACAGTGTCCAGCCCCAGTAGCCCTGTTGACGCAAAGCGATGAGCGTGATAGGTGAATAGGAGCCGGCGATATGCCAGTAGATGGCGGCATGATCCCACTTACGCAACCGCTCCTTCCATGGCGACCAGGCCGAGAGAGCATGATAGACGGTGGAAGCAATATACGAGCCGAGCATGCCAACAAGATATAGGATGACACCTGCTGTGGCCCAACCATTGCCACGCGAGAAACAGAGATAAAGGAAGATGGCACCAAAAGCCACACCCAAGAAGATGCCACCCGCATGGCTCCACGAGTTCCACAACTCTTCTTTATGATTATAGAATATCTTTATTTTCATGATACGCTGTCACTTGCTAAAAGTTTATTTCAGTGTAAAGATAGTGCAATATCGGGGAAAGACAAAATAAAACTTGCTTTTTTATCCTTTTTTTCTTACTTTTGCCTTCACGCAACAAAAGTAGTATTGAACATGAGATACGAGATTACCGACAGGGTACTGCACTTCAAGCAGCCGGCTGGCACCAGCCGTGGCGTGTACACCACCCACCATTCCTATTATATCACCCTTGAACGCAACGGAGTAAAGGGCACGGGAGAGTGCTCGACACTGCCCGACCTGAGCTGTGACGCCATGAGCGACGAACGCTATCTGTCTCTCCTTCACGACACGTGCGAACTGGTCAACCGGTTGGGCGGCATACCCTATGAGATGCTGCGACCCTACCCTTCCATCCTCTTCGGACTGGAGACGGCTTTCGCACAACTCGACGCAAAGGGCTCCACGGCACTCTTCGACACTCCCTTCAGCCGCGGCGAGGAAGGCATCACCATCAACGGACTCGTGTGGATGGGAACCTTCGACGAGATGTACACACGGTTAGAGGCTAAGCTCAAGGCTGGCTACCACTGTGTGAAGTTGAAGATTGGGGCCATCGACTTTGAGCGTGAGCTGGACTTGGTAAAGCACATCCGTGAGTGCTTCAGCAAGGAGCAAGTGGAGCTCCGCGTCGATGCCAACGGTGGCTTCACGCCCGACAATGCCATGCAGCGGTTGGAAGCCTTGGCCCCATACGACATCCACTCCATCGAGCAACCTATCAAACCGCATCAATGGAAAGAGATGGCGGAGCTCTGTCAACACTCGCCACTGCCCATCGCACTCGACGAGGAGCTCATCGGCATCAACATGCCGTCGATGAAAGCCATGCTGCTTGACAAACTCTGTCCTGCCTATCTCGTGCTGAAACCCAGCCTGCACGGTGGCATGCACGGTTGCCACGAATGGATCAGAATGGGCAAGGACCGTGGCATCGGCTCTTGGATCACCTCGGCTTTAGAAAGCAATATCGGACTCAACGCCGTGGCGCAGTTCTGTGCCGAGGTGTACGGACCACACATCACCATGCCGCAAGGCTTAGGAACAGGACTGCTCTACACCGACAACATTCCGATGCCTTTGGAGATTAAAGACGACAAGCTATGGTACTCGAAGAATTCCTAAGTGAGTGGCGCAACAATAGCGACCGCGTACTCGTGCACACAAGTGGCAGTACAGGCGCACCCAAACCGATGTGGGCTGAGAAAGAAAAGATGCGCAACTCAGCCCGCATCACATGCGACTTCCTTGGACTGCAACCCGGCGACACGGCACTGCTCTGCATGAATCTGAAGTATATCGGCGCTAAGATGGTCGTGGTGCGGTCTATCGAGCGACAGTTGCGCCTGCTCAGCGTAGAGCCGAGTGGGCATCCCATGGCGGCCTTATTGCAAGGACAAGGCGTCACGGAGACTGACTTCCAAGACCCTGCTGCCCTGCCTTACCCTTGTCTACAAGGGCAGGAAATCGCGGCTCCAACCTTTGCCGCTATGGTTCCCCTGCAAGTCTACAACACCCTGCAAGTACCCGAGGAGGCGGCGCTGCTGCGTCAGACCCGACATCTGATCATCGGCGGCGGGGCTATCGATGACCAGTTGGCTACCGCCTTGCGTGACTTTCCCCATGCGGTGTGGAGCACCTACGGCATGACAGAGACGCTCTCGCATATCGCTTTAAGGCGACTCAACGGCCCTGAGGCCAGTGAGTGGTACCAGCCTTTCCCAAGTGTAAAAGTAAGCCTGGACCAAGATGATTGCCTGATGATCGACGCCCCCTTGGTGCATGAGGGAACACTAAAGACCAACGACCGCGCAGAGATCGTCCCCGGCAAGGGCTTCCGCATCCTCGGACGTAAGGACAACGTGATTGTCTCTGGTGGCATCAAGATACAGATTGAAGAGGTGGAGCATGCCTTGAAGCCTCATCTCTCAGCGCCTTTTGTCATTGCCCGACGCAAGGACGTGAAGTTCGGCGAGGCTGAGATCCTGCTCACCGAAGCCACCGACACCGATGCCGTTGCCGCCATCTGCCGCCGTGTCCTGCCAAAATACTGGGTTCCGCGGGAAGTGCAGCACATCGACAAGATACCCATGACGGAGACGGGGAAACCAAAGAGAAAAGTAAAAAGGTAAAAAGGGTATTAAAAAGAAAAAAGGGTAATAAGGCAGAAAAGTAAAGGAATATGCGTGAAAAATGGAATTTTATTGATGGTCAAACAAGTGTTTGACCATAAGTCTAACATTTGTTTGACTTTGAGTCTAACATTTGTTTGACCAAAAGCATAACATTTGTTTGACCATGTAGCGAGTGGCAATTTAACAAGATCACAAGCAGTTACAGCATCTGTCATATCGATGTTTTCAAAAGGACTCGACTCGCGTAAGGACAAAGCTACGAATCGATACTAACCAACACGAATAGTTTCGACCGTCATTCGTGAAGATTCGTATAAAGCGTAGAAGAGCTATCCACGAATCTACACAAATCTACACGAATAGCTATTAATCGTCATTAGTGGTAATTCGTGAAGAGTCGCGGAAGAGTCAAAATACGAATCTACACGAATAGACACAAGTAGCTATCGCCCCACATTAGTGGAGACTCGTGAAGATTCGTGGAAGAACAAATCCGTGGCTCTACGCTTATAAAGATTTTAAAAGCGTGAGGACAACAAACTCTTTAGGCGGTCTGCTCAACCACAAATTGGCGTTTCTGCCACAAACAAAAAATCCCAAGTATGGGACTCACGTCTCAAAACTTGGGACCTTCTAATATGATTGGCAGGTTAATTATTATCTTGACTGTCGATAGCCTTGATCTTCTGGCGCACGAGCTCAGCGTCGTCTTTGAGTCGCTGCACCTTACGGTTCATCTCGTCAACGAGACTGTTGCCCTTCTTGCTTGAGATATTCAGGAAGCCGAGGTTGTTCTCGTAGGTGGCAATCTCCTGCTTGAGCTGCTCATAGCGGCGGGCCAGACGACCACGCTCATTGTCCACAGCATCCTCACCACGCTTAGCCACGTTGCGCAGATTCTGCTTGAAGTTGTCGAGACGACGGCGGGCCACAGACACGTGCAGATCGCTGTAGATCTTGTCCAGCACATCGTGGTACTCCTTGAAAATCTTATCTTTCTCCTTGAACGGCACATGACCGACAGCGTTATAGGCGTCGACAAGTTCCTGCACCTTATCCTGCGCATTGTCCACGCCCTGCTCGGCCAGTTCCTTGAGCTGAGCGATGATGTCGCGTTTCTTTTGCAGATTGGCTTTCTCTTCCGTACGCGTACCGGCGTGAGCGGCATTGCGAGCATCGAAGAAGTGGTTGCAAGCCGTGAGGAACTCGTTCCACAGCTGGTCACCGAGCTTCTTTGGCACAGCGCCGATCGTCTTCCACTCCTTTTGCAGAGCGACAAACTTATCTCCCGTAGTCTTCCAGTCGGTGGAGTCGGTCAGCTCCTGTGCTTTCTTGATGAGTTCGCGCTTCTTCTCAGCGTTGGCAGCGAACTGCTGCTTGAGTTGTTTGAAGAACTCGCTCTTGCGGCTGAAGAAGTCGTCACAAGCCGCACGGAAGCGCTCAAAGATCTTCACATTCATCTTCTGCGGAGCAAAGCCGATGGTCTTCCACTCCTGCTGCAAGGCGATGATGGCCTTGGAATGCTTCTCCCAGTCGCCGATGCCCTTGTTCTCCTCTTTGGCTAAGGCTTCCACCTTCTCGCAGAGCTCTGTTTTCTTGGCGAGGTTCTCCTCCTCCTTGGCACGAAGCTCCTCAAAGTGCTGCTGGTGCTTTTTGTTGATGACCGTGCTGGCAGCCTTGAAGCGCGCCCAGATCTGTTCACGCAGATCTTTGGCAACAGGACCGATCTCACGATACTGAGCGTGCAGCTCCTGCAACTGATGGAAGGCGCTGACCACGTCGGGCACCTTGTCCAAAGCTTCTGCTTCCTCGCAGAGCTTCGTCTTGGCTTCAAGGTTCTTCTTGAAGTCATATTCACGGGCTTCGCGGTTGAGGTTGAGCAAGTCATAGAACTGCTCTACATAGAGCTGGTAGTTGCGCCACACCTCATTGGCTTTCTCTGGCGGCACAGACTTGATGTCCTTGAACTCCTTTTGCAGTTCTTTGAACTCATTATAGTTTTTGTTGGCCTCCTCAGGCGAGGTAGCCATTGCCTTGATCTTCTCGATGATGTCGAGCTTACGTTGCAGATTGGCCTGCTTCTCAGCCTCCTGCTCTTGGAAAGCCTTGGCACGCTTCTCCTTGATAATCTGCATCTCAGCCTTGAAAGTCTCCTCGTCGTCATCGGGCAGAATCTGATATTTCTCAGGATCGCCACCGGCTTCGAGATAGTCTTTCTGCCGTTTCTCGCGCTCGGCAATGTGGAATCTGTAGAAGGAAGACTTCAAGTGCTCCACTTCATCCTTGTCGGGTTTGTCCTCGTTGCGGGCAATCTCCTTGATTCTTTCGAGCACTTCCTGCTTAGAGGCATAGACCTTATGAGCAGGCTGTTCCGCAGAACTGTCGCCATTCTGATTTGCTTCGGAGGCTTCAGCCGTCTGTGGCTCATCCTCTTGTTTCTGGCTTTCGGCCGACTGTTCCTTGTTTGCAGACGCTTCTTGCTGCTCGGTATCAGACGATTCAGCAGCAGGAGCCTCAGTGGCCTTTGCGTTTTCTACATTCTCGTCCTGTGCCTGCACAGCATTCTGTTCGCCTTCCGTGGCTCCCTGGGCCAGGTTCTTATCCTGCTCCAAGGCGTTTTCTTGAGAGTCCATCATTACACCGTTTTAAGTTTATGATTCGGTTTGTCACTTGTCCCTCCCCCGTCTCTATACACAGACGACAAGAGAGCAGACAACACATGCTATTTGATATTATTATGCAAACTTAAACAAAAAAACTGTAATTCCAACAAAAACTACTGTTTTTTTACGAAAAAACTTAAGTTTGCCGCCGTTTAGCGTATTAAAGGAGCCGTTTTCGTTTCAAATACCACAGGCTGATAGCAGTCACGACAATAGATATGGCGATGGTGATGACAAAGCCATAGTGCGAGGACTCGAGCCCGTTGACAACGTTCATACCATAGAAACTGGCGATGAGCGTAGGGAACATCAGTACGATGTTGATCGACGAAAGGTTACGCATCGTCGTGTTCATGTTGTTGTTGATAACGCTCTGATAGGTGTCCATCGTCGACTCCAGAATGTTGGAGTAGATGTTGGTAGTCTCGCGCGCCTGCGTCATCTCGATACTGACATCCTCAATAAGGTCGGCATCCAACTCATCGACTTGCAGTTTGAACTTCAGCTTCTGCAACAGGTTCTCATTGCCACGGATGGAAGTGATGAAGAAGGTCAGAGAGTCTTGCAGCCTTGACAGTCCGATCAGACTCTCGTTGTTGATCTCGCTGTCGAGGTTGTGCTTAGCCTTCTCGATAAGGGTGTTGATCTGCTTCAACCGCTTCAGATACCACACGGCACTGGAGAGGAAGAGACGGAAGATCATGTCGACATAGTCGGTGAATCCCTCACCGCGTTTCTGCTGATAGCTGACGAAGTCGATCATCATATTCGTCTCGTAGAAGCAGACAGTGATGGTCACGTCGCGCTTATGGATGATACCGAGCGGCACAGTAGTATAAGGTGTGCGGCTCTTCACCTCCTTGACGTATGGGATACGCAAGATGATGAGCATCCAACCATCGTCGTACTCATAGCGGGCACGCTCATCAGTATCGCTGATGTCGCTAAGGAAATAATCGGGGATATTGAATTTGTCCACCAGTTCGCGCTGGTCATCGTCGGTGGGACACGTTACTTGAATCCAGCAGTTGGGCTGCCACTCCTGGAGGGCGCTCAGCTTTTTCTCAATGTTCCAATATGTTCTCATTGTAGCCAATCTCCATGAAAAGATGTGTGGGGACTGACTCTCTGAGTCGAATCCTCACGTTAATACTTGAAGTTTTCCGCGTGATAATCGTCCATAAATTGATGAATATTGATTAACTGACTGCAAAATTAGAAAAAATATGCGAGCGAGCCAACGATTTAATATTCTTTTTGATGACAGAAGAGACAAAAGAAAGACAGGAAGACAGACTTCTTTTTATTTAGACATAAAGACATATTTTAGACATAAAACAAAAAAGACATAAAGACAAGAAGAAAATATGTTCTTTATGTCTTTATGTCTTAAAAGATGACTTGTCCTTTAGAATATGTCTTTTATGTCTTTATGTCTTAAAAACAAGGACATGTCTTTATGTCTTAAAAGATGACTTGTCCTTTAGAATATGTCTTTTATGTCTTTATGTCTTAAAAACAAGGACATGTCTTTATGTCTTAAAAGGGCCCTGTCTTTATCGTCTACTTCTCGGGGACTTGCTCGAGCACTGCTGTCAGCAGCTTCCAGAAAGGCTCAGCGGTAGCAATTTCGAAGCGCTCGTTGACAGTGTGCGGGCTGCGGAGCGTAGGACCGAGAGAGACGACCTCCATGTTGGGGTACTTCTCCAGGATCACAGAGCACTCCAGTCCGGCATGATCCACAACAACGGTAGCGTCCTTGCCATTCTGTTCTTTGTAGACCTTGCACAGTAACTTCAGCAGAGAGCTGTCGGGATTGGGATCCCAACCACCGTAAGAGCCGGAGAACTCCACCTTCATGCCTGCCATGGAGAACACGCTCTCCAACTGTGTAGCAACATACATCTTCATATCCTCGCGGCTGGAGCGAGCCAGGATCTTGATAGCGGCCTTACCCTCTCCGATGGAGATGATGGCGAGGTTTGACGAGGTCTCCACCACGTCGGGCTTGACAGGGATGAAGCGCACCACACCGTTGTGGCAACCGTAGATAGCGTCCACGAGATTGTCCTGAATCTCTTCCGGTACCAGTGTAGCCGGCTTGTCGACCTCCTCGCAGAAGAACAGCACGTTGCTCTCTATCGTCTTGAACTCATCCTCGATAGCCAGACGCTGCTTCTCTACCATCTGTTTCAGTGCCTCTACATTTGCCTTTGGCAAAGCGAGCACCACCTCGGCATGAGACGGAATGGCATTGCGCATGTTGCCGCCTTCCCAGCAGACCAGGCGGGCACCCAGCTCGGCGATAGCCTCACGCACGAGACGCACCATCTCCTTATTGGCGTTGGCACGACCGGCATTGATCTCCAGACCTGAGTGTCCACCACGCAATCCCTTCAAAGTTACCTTGACGGCAGCCTCCTGATCGTTCTCCACTTCCTGATATTGCATTGTAGCGGTGATGTCGATACCGCCTGCACTACCGATGCAGAAGTTTCCCCATGTCTCAGAGTCGAGGTTGAGATAGTAGTCGGCGTTGAGTTCTCCCTTGGGCAGTTCATTGGCTCCATACATACCTGTCTCCTCGTCGCGTGTGATCAGAGCCTCCAAAGGTCCGTGCTTGAGGTCATTGCTCTCGAACACGCCCATGATGGCTGCCACGCCGATACCGTCGTCAGATCCGAGCGTAGTGCCTTTGGCGTGCACCCAACCGTCCTCAACATAGGTCTCAATAGGGTCTGTCTCGAAGTTATGCTGGCTGTCAGGCGTCTTCTGAGGCACCATATCCATGTGAGCCTGCAACAGCGTGGTCTTACGGTTCTCATAGCCCGGGGTGGCCGGTTTGCGCATGACGATATTGCCGCCAGCGTCCTTGAAAGCCTCCACGCCAATCTTTGCTGCGAAGTCGAGAAGGAACTGCTGTACTTTCTCTAAGTGTCCCGACGGACGCGGCACCTGTGTCAGTGCGTCGAAGTTGCGCCAGATGGCTGCTGGCTGCAGATTGCTGATTTCACTCATAATATTACGTTTAATGGTTACAATAAATATTTTACTTATTCACTGATGATAGTCTCTTTCTTGTTGCTCACCCTCTTCTTCGTGAAACTTAAGGCCATCCATCCATAGATGCCGATGAGCACGACGAGCAAAGTCTGTATGCTGTGGACAATAAGCACAAAGTTCAGGGCTGCCGTAGACGCTACACCATAGAGGATGAGCATGGTCTTCACCGCGAAATGCCAGGGACCCGCACCGTTGGGAGTGGGCACGATGACAGCGATGCTGCCGACGATGAACGTGACCATCGCACAGGCGAAACCTAAATGGCGGGTCGCATCGAAGCAGAAAAAGGTGAGATAGTAGTGAAGGAAGTAACAAGCCCAAATGGCAACGGAGTAGAAAATGAACAAGGGTACGTTCTTGACATAGCGCACCGACACTACTCCCTGCCACAGTCCATGGAAGAGATCCTTCACCTTATTATATATAGACATCTTTCTGAGCAGCACCCAGAGCAGGATGATCACGGCTATGCCACATATCATCGTCACCAGCCAGCCCGTAGACGAGAAGCTTGCCAAAAACTCATCAACACGCGTGCCCGTGCGCCGGAAGAAAGACTGGAAGACACGGAACTGCGAGAGAAGCGTGGCTACGATCATCACCATCACCAATACGGAGTCGATGGCTCGCTCAGTGACCACCGTTCCCAAAGCCTTGGGAAACGACACACCGTCCCACCGCCGCAGGATGCCACAGCGCGCGAACTCGCCCACACGGGGAATCAGCAAGCTCACGGCATAGGACACAAAGATGCTGTTGACCGACACCGAGGCGCGAGGCTTCTCTCCCACCGGCTCTAAGGTCTGCTGCCAGCGCCAGCCACGGAAGGCCTGCGCCAGTATGCCGAAAGGAAAGGAGAGGAGCATCCATGTCCAGTCCATCCCGTGGAGCAACACCTGCTTCATGCCTTGGAAGTCAAAGCCACGATACATCCAATAGAGGATGGCACCGCCCAGCAACAGGCTCAATGCCACCTTCACTATGTTGTTGATGGTGTTTCCGTTCTTCATATAGCATACAAAAGTAATGTAATTCAGTGGAATAACGAAACTTTTTTAGAAAAAAAATCATTTTATAATGTACGCTTCTACCCTTTTAGAACCCATTGACACACGTCAATCCGCTTGACACGTATCAATTAAAACCACATATTTCGCGAATAAAACCATAATTGTTTGCGCACACAGAGAAAAACATCTACCTTTGCAAGCGTAAAACAGAGACCCATAGAGGTCATAAGGATAACAAAGCCCGCAAGAAGATCTCCACAACACGAGACCAAGGGCAAAGGATAACAAAAGCAGAATTTAAAGTAAAGAAAGGTAAAAAGATTATGAGTATGATGACATTTATCACATTGGTAGCTGTTGCTTTCGTAGGTGCTTCTGCACTGGCTCTGACAATGGATCACATGGTTGAGGGCAAGTAAGCAGCCTTTTAGATTTGAAAAAAAATAGAGAGAATATATAGAAGACCGGGAATGGAGCAATCTGTTTCCGGTCTTTTTTTGTGCTCTGACGGCAATTCTTCATCTCGTTTCTTGCCTATCCCCAATGTTTTTCGTACATTTGTAACCAAAGAAAAAACATACAAGCAACATGAAGCAAGTAAAGCCAAAGAAAAACCTCGGTCAGCACTTCCTGACAGATCTTGACGTGGCAAGGCGCATCGCCGACACGGTTGATGCGTGTCCAGCACTGCCCATCTTGGAGATCGGACCGGGCATGGGCGTCCTCACGCAGTATTTAGTAAAGAAGAACAGGGAGGTCAAAGCCGTGGAGATCGACTCCGAGAGCGTGGCTTATCTCAACGAGCGCTATCCCGAACTGCGTGACCAGATCATCGGTGAGGACTTCCTGCGCATGGACCTGAACAAGATCTTCGACGGCCGGCAGTTTGTGCTCACGGGCAACTATCCCTACGACATCTCGTCACAGATCTTCTTCAAGATGCTCGACTACAAGGATCTCATCCCCTGCTGTACGGGTATGATCCAGCGTGAGGTAGCGCAGCGCATCGCCTCCGCACCGGGCAACAAGGCTTACGGCATACTCAGCGTGATGATACAAGCGTGGTACGACGTGGAGTATCTCTTCACCGTCGACGAAGGTGTCTTCAATCCGCCACCAAAGGTGAAGAGTGCTGTGATACGCATGACGCGCAACAACGTAACGGATCTCGGCTGCGACGAGGTGCTCTTCAAGCGTGTGGTGAAGACGGTCTTCGGCCAGCGCCGCAAGATGCTGCGTGTCTCGTTGCGCCAGCTCTTCACGCCACAGGCCATGCCCTCGCCCGACTTCTTCGCGCTAGACATCATGACGAAGCGTCCCGAACAGCTCTCCGTCCAGCAATTCGTGGAACTCACCTCCATGGTTGCGGACAAACTGAACAACGGCGCGGTATAAAAGACAAAGTATTAAAAGACAAAGTATTAAAAGACATAGTAACTAAGACATAAGAACTATAATAACTATAGACATAGTAACAGATAGAACATAATATAGCATAATCTGTTTAATATGTTACTATGTCCAAAAACTATCTGTTTAATATGTTACTATGTTACTATGTCTAATAATCCATTTGTTTAATCTGTTACTATGTCTTTATTCCTCTGTTATTATGTCGCAAAAGAAAAAAGTTAGGGAAATAGTTGCATCGTCCAGAAAATCTTTTTAAATTTGTGACTTAGAATATTAAGCACTAAAAATATGTTAGACGTAAAGCAAACCCTCAATGGCGCCGAGGAGAAAATGAAGAAGGCGTCGAAGTATCTTCAAGAGGAGCTCGCACGCATCCGTGCCGGCCGTGCCAACGCAGCCATTCTTGATGGCGTGCGCGTAAGTTCTTATGGTCAGATGATGCCGCTCAACCAGGTAGCCTCCATCATTGTGCCTGACGCACGCACCATCACCATCCGTCCCTGGGACCGCAAGGCCATCAAGGACATTGAGAAAGGTATCATGGACAGCGATGTCGGCATCACACCGGAGAACAACGGCGAGATGGTCATCCTGCGCATTCCACAGCCCACTGAGGACCGCCGCAAGGAACTCGTCAAGCAGTGCAACAAGATTGGCGAGGGCGTGAAGGTACAGGTACGTACCGCACGTGCTGAGGTCAAGGAGAAGCTGAAGAAGGCTATCAAGGACGGACTCTCTGAGGACCAGGAGAAGGATGCTGAGGCCGACTTGCAGAAGATGCACGACAAATACATCAAGGAGATCGACGCCACCCTAGCTGCCAAGCAGAAAGAGGTGATGACCGTTTAATCCATTGCGCATGAGAGGACTTGTCGTAAGAAACACTGGATTTTGGTACACCGTGAAGACCGATGACGGTCAACTCGTTGACAGCAAGGTCAAAGGTAACTTCCGTCTGAAGGGCATCCGCAGCACAAACCCGGTCGCTGTCGGCGACTGGGTGCACATTGACATCAATCGCGAGGGTACCGCATTTATCACTGAGATAGAGGACCGGAAAAACTATATCATCCGTAAATCTCAGAACCTGTCAAAGCAGAGCCATATCATTGCGGCTAATCTCGACCAGGCGATGCTCGTCATCACGGTGGCTCACCCTCAGACCTCCACGACGTTTATCGACCGCTTCCTGGCCTCGGCTGAGGCCTACAGCGTGCCGGTGGTACTGGTGTTCAACAAGACCGATCTGCTCACCGACGAAGAGCGCCACTATCAGGACATGATGGTGACGCTCTACGACAACATTGGCTACCCCTGCCATCAGGTGTCGGCGCTCACCGGCGACGGCATCGACGACCTGCGCACTCTGCTCAACGGCAAGGTGACACTGCTCAGCGGCAACTCCGGTGTCGGCAAGTCCACACTCCTCAACCTGCTGATTCCCGGTACGGAAGCCCGTGTTGCCGACATCAGCGAAGCACACGACACAGGTATGCACACCACTACGTTCTCTGAGATGGTGCCGTTGCCCGACAACAACGGCTATGTCGTCGACACTCCGGGCATCAAAGGCTTCGGTACGTTCAACATGGAACCGGAAGAGATCACCAGCTATTTCCCCGAGATCTTCAAGTTCTCACAGGACTGCCGCTTCGCCAACTGCACCCACACCCATGAGCCGGGCTGCGCCGTACTGGAGGCTGTCCGCAACCACTACATCGCCGAGTCGCGCTACGAGAGCTATCTCGGCATGCTAAAGGATAAGGATGAGAGCAAATATCGCGAGGCCTTTTAGCCGCTTCTTAGCAACGATATTTCTATAAAAGACCTGTCATAAGCCTAACTTTGTTCTTCTTTGCTTTGCGGATAAAAGGAAAATCACTACCTTTGCTTAAGTTAAAGTAAAGGATCGTTTTCATGCAAATCACTCTTCCATGGCTCCGTGCCAACTTTCAGACATTCAACCGCCGGTACTTCGACGGGGGGCTGCCCGAACCGCGCTACCACATCGGACGGTCGCGCACACGGCTGGGCTCTCTTTCCTTCAAGCGGAAACGCACGTGGCGGAAAGTCGTTAACTACGACTACTCGCTGGGCATGAGCAACTACTACGACCAGAGCGAGCACCAGTTCCAAAGCGTACTGCTCCATGAGATGATCCACTACTCTATTGCCTACACGGGAATCCGCGACACCTCGCCACACGGCGTAGTGTTCCGTGGCATCATGGACCGCCTTAACCGCGACGGCTGGGACATACACGTGACGACCTCTACACGCGATCTCGGTAAGGCAGCGACGGTCAAAGCGCCTTCCACTGCACGCAACAGGCAACAGCATCTGGTGCTCGCCATCGAGATGCGCGACGGACACCATTTTCTCTCCACCGTAAACCCACGCTTCGCCCGTGAACTCAACAACCAGCTGAACTCTATTTCCGAAGTCAGCCATCACAGTTGGTTCGTCACCGAGGACTCATGGTTCGACAACATGCCACGCGTGCGAAGCCTGCGGGGACGTCGTGTCGACACTGCCACCTATTTAGAGAAGACACGCGCCATGACTCCCTTTACCCTTTAATCAACACCTTATTATATATAACAACCTATGTCCACACCGCATCAGGCACTCCACAACGACAACATCCCGACAACCGCCATCAACCAGCCCGCAGCAGAGAACAAACCGGAGTTTATCCTCTATGACGACTTCACCGACACATCGCACCAAGTCGACTTCTTCATCCCCAATCGGTTCATCGTAGCATATTGCCGTCAAGGTTCTCTGTCCATCACTGTCAACCATAATCAGAAGACAACGCTGACTTGTGGCGACCTGCTCATCGCTTTCCCCCGCACTACACTGGAGGACTTCTCCTTCACCAACAACCTGCAGCTGTTGGTGCTCAGCCTCTCGCCTTCGGTCATCAACGACAGCCTGCTGGGTGACAGGGATCTGTGGCCTAACATAGAGTTTGTAAGTTCTCATCCCAAGATTCATCTCAATGAAGAAGAGGTAGAGGTGGGCCGGCAATATTACCATCTCTACAAGATCTACTCCAAACGCAAGCCTACCAAGTTTCGGAGCAATATCTTGTATACCCTGCACAGAAGCATGATCTATGAACTCGCTGACATGATAAACAGCCGCACGGGATCTGTATCTCAAGACGACCAATACAGTCAGACCGACAACACCTTCAAGCGTTTCTTACAACTGCTGGCACAAAGCCAGGGAAAGATCCGAAGCGTCAGCTACTTAGCCCGCGAGCTGTGTATCACCACAAAGTATCTTTCTCATATCGTCAAGGAGAAGACCGGGCACTCAGCCAAGCAGCTCATCGACGAGACGGTGGCCAATGAGATCCGCCGACAGCTCTGCTACACATCAAAAACAGTAAAGGAGATCGCCAACGACCTGGGATTCCCCAGCCTTAGCTTCTTCGGCACTTACACTCGTAAGCACCTCAACGCCTCACCCGCCAACATCAGAAAGGAATATAGAGCAAGTAAGAAATAAGTAGGAAAGCCCATACTGACTTTCTTCCTAATAAGGAAAGATCTTTAGGTCATTGGTTATTGTTTGTCCAGTTGACCAGATAGAGTTTCTCCGTGGCACGCGTGAAGGCAGTGTAGAGCCAATGGTAATAGTCGGCATTAACCATGTCGTCGGTCATATAGCCCTGGTCGACATAGACGTGACTCCACTGCCCGCCCTGAGCCTTATGGCAGGTGACGGCATAGGCAAACTTCACTTGCAGGGCGTTGAAGTAGGCATCGCTTTTCACCGCCCGCAGCCGCTCAGGCTTAGTCTTGAGGTCGGCATAGTCCTCCATCACTTGATTGAAGAGCTGTTCGCTCTGCTCACGTGTCAGTGCGGGAGCTTCGGTGAGTAATGAATCCATGTTCACCGTCACCTGCATCTCATAGTCGTCGTAGTCGGGAAAACGCAGCCACACATCAGCGAAGCGGAAGCCATAGAGCTCGCGGATGTTGCGCACGCGCTCCACCACCGCCCTATCTCCGTTGGCCAAAAAGCTCACGGGCAATGGCTGGGCCGGTTCGCCTTTGCTTACACTCTCACGGATGGCAGCCTGCTCTCGCTCGGTCCAGTAGTAGTTGTTGCGTACGATCATCAGCAGATCGCCCGAACAGAGTTCGTCCTCGCGGTCGAGGATGGTGTTGCGGATGCCTTGGTTGTAGATGCCGGTCCGTTTGTTCGACCGTGTCACGACGATGGTGTCGTCCATGCCTACCTGACTGTAGCTTGAGGCAATCGTCTCTACAAGTTCGTCGCCTCTGAGGTTGACGATGTCGGCAAAGCCCTCAAAGGTCACCGGCGGCAACTGGGTGGTCTCGTCGCGCACGATCATGTCGCGCAGCCGCGTGGCATTGAAGAGTATGCCCGACCGCTCGCCTTGACGAAGCACCTCGTCGAGGTCACACTCATAGACCACGAGGCCATACCCCCTGAGCACGTCGGCCGAGAGTGCCGGTGCCTCGTCCTCGCCCACCGGTGGCAGCTGGGCTTTATCACCAATAAGCAGCAGACGGCAGTTGTCGCCACTATAGACATACTTAATCAAGTCGTCGAGCAGCGAGCCGGAACCGAAGGTGTCCTCGCCCTGCATGCCGGAGCCAATCATCGAAGCCTCGTCGACAACGAAAAGCATACGGTGGTTGCGATTGTCGTTGAGATTGAACTGCCCGTCAAGTCCCTGGTAGGCGCGCTCACGATAGATGCGCCTGTGGATGGTGTAGGCCGGCAGGCCACTGCCACGCGAGAACACTTTTGCGGCACGACCGGTGGGCGCCATGAGTGTGAGCTTCTGCCCAAGACGATGGAGCGTGCCCACCATAGCGGCGGCCAAAGAGGTCTTACCCGTACCCGCAGAACCGCGCAGGATCATCACCGACTCAGGCCGACGATCTGCCAAGAACCGGCCAAAGGTCTGCAACGCCGCTTGCTGGCAGGCAGTAGGCTGGAAGCCAAACTGCCCGACAATCATATCTATAAATTGCGCTATCTTCACTTTTCTCTTTGATGAAACAATAATTCTTCGTATCTTTGCAACTACGAAACCCTTGTAGGGCAAAGGTAGTAATAATTATCGAGAAAGATGAACATTCAACATAAAAACACTTACGGACTCCTTGCCTGCGTCATCGCCCTGACTGTGCTCTGCGTGCTGAGCGTCAGCTCGCCCATACGCTTCGAGCATCAACAGCAACAACGCGAGAAAGCTGTCAAGGAACGATTGGTGAAGATTCGCACCGCCGAGGAGAAATATCGCATACGTCATGGGGTCTACACGGCCGATTTCAGCACACTCATCAAGAGCGGACTGCTTGCTGACTCTTTACAATATATCCCCTTCTCCGACGGCAAGCGATTCACCATCGACGCCACCACAACGATCGCCAAGAGCGGACGGCAGATACCTCTCATGGAGTGCAGTGCCGCTTACGACGACTATCTCAAGGGACTCGACAAAAACAGCATCGACAATCTCACGCAGGCCGCCAACGAGTCAGGACGATTCCCCGGACTGAAATTCGGCGATACCACACAACCCAACGACAACGCAGGTAACTGGGAATAAGCTATGCAAGACAACAACAATACCACACGACAGGGGCTCTCGCCCCGCATGACCATACGCGTGAGCAAGGGTTCGCTTATCTTTGCCATCGCTGACACTGACCATCCCAACAACATCGTCTACGAGCCTTATACGGCAAAGAGCGGTGTGTCGATGGCTGCCAACCTGCGCGAAGCGTTCAAGACCGCCGACATCCTGCAGCGGCCTACCCACCGGGCTCAGGTGCTCGTGGACACGCCCGTGGTGCTTGTGCCCATCGAGGAATACGACGAGACCAAGAACGAGGTCCTCTATCACCAAGCCATCACAGGCTACGAGGGCTATGCCGTGGAGAGCAACATCCTCCCGGATCTCAACGCCGTGGCGCTCTTCGCACTGAACAAGGACCTGCGGCTCGTCGTCGAGGACCACTATAGCGACGCACGCTTCATCGCGCTCATGCGTCCCGTGTGGATGTATCTCCACCGCCGCAGCTTTGTCTCCAACCGTCGCAAACTCTACGCCCACTTCCATGACGGCAAGATGGAGGCGTTCAGCTTCGAGCGCAACCGCTTCGTCTTCTCCAACCAATACCCCATCAAGGAATGGCAAGACGCTGTCTTCTTCCTTCTCTTCATCTGGAAGCAACTCGCCATGGACCAACGGTCCGACGAGCTCTACCTGTCGGGAGATATTCAGGAAAAGGCAGAACTCACTGCCATGCTGCAAAAATACTTGACCAAGGTCACCTTCATCAACCCCAAGGCTGACTTCAACCGGGCCGCCATCACCGACATCAAGGGCATACCCCTCGACATGATCACGCTCTACCTCGGATAAGCCTCTGGCCGGACCATGAGTGCCTGCAAGCCCTTCACACATCATTCATCCTGTTCCAAAAAAAGAAATGAGAATCATCACTGGCATCTATAAAGGCCGTCACTTCGACGTGCCACATACCTTCAAGGCAAGACCCACCACAGACTTTGCCAAGGAAAACATCTTCAACGTACTCGGCGGCTACCTCGACTTCGACGGTATCACCGCCCTCGACCTCTTTGCCGGCACTGGCAGCATCTCGCTGGAGATGCTCTCACGGGGATGCGCGCAAGTCATCAGCGTGGAGGCTGACCGCGACCACGCCCGCTTCATTGCCCAGTGCATGAAAAAGATCGGTGCTGACAACAACCTGCTCATCCGTGGTGATGTCTTCCGCTTTCTCAAGTCATGCCACCAGCAATTCTCCCTGATCTTTGCTGATCCTCCTTACGCCCTTGAACAGCTCCCTACCCTGCCCGACCTCATCTTCGAGCACGACCTGTTAGTTCCCGATGGCATCTTTGTCTTGGAGCATGGCAAGGACCACTCTTTCGAGTCGCATCCTCATTTCATCGACCACCGCCACTACGGCAGCGTCAACTTCAGTCTGTTTCGATAAAGCGAGGGGGAGTTCTGTTCGTCACGATATATCGTGACGCTCCCTCCCTTCTTGCCCCTCATTCTCACTGAGGCAGATACAAAAAAAATCGCCGAACAGCAAAGCTATTCAGCGACTCTTTTGTTGGGATACCCGGACTCGAACCAGGAAAAACAGGACCAGAATCTGTTGTGTTACCATTACACCATATCCCAATTTTCAATTGCTTTAGAAGCAACACCCTTACTTCTGTATTGCGAGTGCAAAGGTACGGACTTTTTTTGAAACGCCAAAACTTTTGCCGACTTTTTTTATAAAAAACGCATTTTTCTCTCTTTTGCTACCTTTTCCCACCCTCTCATGCTCTCCATATCTCACTCTTTCTTCCTAAAAAATATCAAATAAACATCGAAAGACTACTCTCTTTCGATAATATCACGTATCTTTGCATTTTGAATCATATATATATTATTAATAAGGTATACCAAGTTTAAACTGATACATGACAGAAGCAACAAATCTCGTAAAGTCCATCACCAAGGGCATACAAGAGAAGAAAGGACAGCACATCGTCATTGCTGACCTCCGCCACATCGACGGCGCCATCGCCAACTACTTTGTCATCTGCCAGGGCAACTCGCCCACACAGGTGGAGGCTATCGCCGAAAGCGTAGGCGACATCTGCCGAAAGGAAGCGGGCGAAAAACCCGTAAATGTCAACGGACTGGGCAACAACCAATGGGTGGCGATCGACTATGTCGACGTGCTCGTGCATATCTTCATGCCGGAGACACGGGAGTTCTACGACCTGGAGAACCTCTGGGAGGACGCCAAGCTCACCGAACTGCCCGACGTGGACTAAACGACAGACAAGACAATCCTAACATACATAACAATTCTACTCCTCAGAAATGGACAGAAACAGCAATCAATTTCCAAGGCGCAACAATCAGCCGAAGATGCCCCGGTTCAACATGAACTGGATCTACATCATCGTGCTCATTGGCCTTGCCGTGCTCTTCTTCACCGGTGGAGGCGACTCCCTGGCCAAGGCTGCCGGCACGAGCAAGGATGCCAAATACAGCGACTTCAAGACTTACGTGGAGAAGGGCTACGCCCAGCGCATCGTCGTCAACAAAAACGACAACACGCTGAAGATGTACGTCAAGCCTAAGTATATCCAAGACGTATTCCAGCAGAGTGCACAGCAGACGGGCAACGACCCCTATGTCAACGTGGAATTCGGCTCCGTCGATGAGCTCGACAAGTACTTGGCTGCCGAGCAGGCCAAAGGCAAGTTTGCCAGCTACAGCTACGACAACGCCAAGACCAGCGACATCATGTCGCTGATCATCAATCTCTCGCCACTGATCATCTTCTTCGTGCTGATGTGGTTCATCGGCCGGCGCATGGGCGGCGGCACAGGCGGTGCCGGTGGTGTGTTCAGCGTAGGCAAGAGCAAAGCAAAGCTCTATGAGAAAGCCGGCGAGCTCGGCATCACCTTCAAGGACGTCGCCGGACAGGAAGGCGCCAAGCAGGAAGTGCAGGAGATAGTGGAGTTCCTCAAGAACCCGAAGAAATATACCGACCTGGGTGGAAAGATTCCTAAGGGAGCCCTGCTCATCGGACCTCCGGGAACAGGTAAGACTCTGCTTGCCAAAGCTGTGGCCGGAGAGGCCGGTGTTCCTTTCTTCTCAATGTCAGGTTCCGACTTCGTGGAGATGTTCGTCGGTGTCGGTGCCAGCCGTGTGCGCGACGTCTTCGCCCAAGCCAAGCAGAAAGCACCGTGCATCATCTTCATCGATGAGATCGATGCCGTGGGACGTGCACGTTCAAAGAATCCCGCTATGGGTGGCAACGACGAGCGCGAGAACACGCTCAACGCCCTGCTCACCGAGATGGACGGCTTTGGCACCAACTCGGGTGTCATCGTGCTGGCAGCCACCAACCGCGTCGACATGCTCGACAAGGCGTTGCTTCGTGCCGGACGTTTCGACCGTCAGATCCACGTCGACCTGCCCGACATGGCTGAGCGCAAGGCAATCTTCCAAGTACACTTGAAGCCGCTGAAGACCGACGACAGCCTCGACATCGACTTCCTGGCCCGTCAGACTCCGGGATTCTCCGGTGCTGACATCGCCAACGTCTGCAACGAGGCCGCGCTGATCGCCGCCCGCCACGACAAGAAGTTCGTCACCAAGCAGGACTTCCTCGACGCTGTGGACCGCATCATTGGCGGTCTGGAGAAGAAGACCAAGGTGATGACCACCGAGGAGAAGCGCTCCATCGCTATCCACGAGGCGGGACACGCCACGATCAGCTGGTTCTGCGAACACGCCAATCCATTGGTCAAGGTGACCATCGTACCGCGTGGTCAGGCACTCGGCGCTGCCTGGTACCTGCCCGAGGAGCGTGTCATCACCACCAAGGAGGAGATGCTCGACGAGATGTGTGCCCTCTTAGGCGGCCGTGCTGCCGAAGACCTCTTCACCGGACATATCTCCACCGGAGCCATGAACGACCTGGAGCGCGCCACAAAGAGCGCCTACGGCATGGTAGCCTATGCGGGTATGAGCGACAAGCTCCCCAACATCTGCTACTACAACAACCAGGAGTATCAGTTCCAGCGCCCCTATAGCGAGACCACCGCAAAGATCATGGACGACGAGGTGCTGAAGATGATCAACGAGCAGTATGTGCGCGCCAAGAACATCCTCACGCAGCACAAGGAAGGTCACAAACAGCTGGCCGACCTGCTCTTCTCCAAGGAGGTCATCTATGCCGAGGACGTGGAGAAGATCTTTGGCAAGCGTCCATGGGTGAGCCGCTCGCAGGAACTCATGGAAGAGAACGACAAGCTGGAGGCAGAAAAGGCCAAGGCTGCTGAGCCCAAACTCGAGGATATGCCCGACGAAGTGAAGAAGGCTCAGGCCGAGCACGAGGCTGCCGAAAAGCAGAAACAAACTGAAAACGCTGACCAGCACGCCGACACTGACAAGAAAGGCGACGCTGAGCAAGCTGACTAATATATATAATAAGGTATGGGCGCGCCTCCACGGGTGCGCCCATACGCTATTACACAACTTAAACGACAATACGATGAACGACAAAAAACTCAATCTGATCATCCGCACCATCACAGGCGTGCTCTTTGTCATCGTCATGGTGGCTGGTTTTCTCACTCCCACAACCATGGTGGCGCTCTTCGCCCTCATCACGGCACTCGCCCTTTGGGAGTACACCGGACTGGTAAACAACTACGTTGCCGACGTGCAGGTCAACCGTCTCATCTCCACGGTGGCCGGTGTCTACTTCTTCCTTGCCGTGGCCGGATGGCGCACGGGCCTGGTCAGCAACTTCGTAGTGATGGTGCCCTATATCCTCAGCATCGTCTACCTGCTGATAGCCGAACTCTATCTCGGCAATAAGAACGCGGTAGCCGACATGGCCTACACCATGCTGGGACAGATGTACATTGCCATGCCGCTGTCACTGATCAACGTACTGGCCTTTGAGGTCAACGCCGACGCAACGGGCGTGCACTACGACATGCTCCTGCCGCTGTGCGTCTTCATCTTTCTTTGGCTCAACGACTCCGGTGCCTACTGCACCGGTTCCCTGCTGGGCAAGCACAAGCTCTTCCCACGCATCTCTCCGGGTAAGACCTGGGAGGGAAGCATCGGAGGCGGTGTTATCGTGATCATCGCAGCCTTCGTCATTGGTCTGATCGCCAACAACGGTCAGGCTCATCAACTCAACGAGTGGCAATGGGCCGGACTGGGTCTCGTCGTCGTGGTCTTTGGCACTTGGGGCGATCTCGTGGAGAGTCTCTTCAAGCGCACCTTGGGCATCAAGGACAGCGGCAAGATCCTGCCGGGACACGGCGGCATGCTCGACCGCTTCGACTCCAGCCTGATGGCAATCCCCGCCGCCGTGATGTATCTCTATACACTCGTCTCTTTCTAACGCAGAACCATGATTGACCGTCAGACAGTAGAGAGAATCAAAGAGGCCGCCAACATCGTGGACGTGGTCTCGGAGTTTGTCACGCTCAAGCGCTCGGGCGCCAACTACAAAGGTCTCTGCCCGTTCCACAACGAGAAGACACCTTCGTTCTATGTCTCTCCCGCCCGTGGCACCTGCCACTGCTTCGGCTGTGGCAAGGGTGGCAACGCTGTGTCGTTTATCATGGAGCACGAGCAGATGACCTATCCAGAGGCACTGCGCTGGCTGGCCAACAAATACCACATCGAAATCCACGAGCGCGAGCTCTCCAGCAAGGAAAAGGAGGAGCAGAGCCAGCGCGAGTCGATGTTCATCGTCAACGAATGGGCTTCGAAATACTTCGAGGACTTGCTCCACAACCATGCCGACGGTGTGGCTATCGGCATGCAGTATTTCCGTAGCCGTGGCTTCCGCGACGACATCATCCGAAAGTTTCAGTTGGGTTTCGACGTTTCTGACCGCCATGCCCTGGCCCATGCCGCCCTGCAGAAAGGCTACAAAGAGGAGTTTCTGCTCAAGACCGGCATCTGCTATCGCACCGACCGCGGTGAGCTCATCGACCGCTACGCCGGCCGCGTGGTCTTCCCCTGGATTGGCGTGAGCGGAAAGGTTGTGGGCTTCACGGCCCGCGTGCTCGACAGTCGCACAAAAGGCGTCAATCAAAAATACGTCAACTCGCCCGACAGCGACATCTTTCATAAGGACCACGAGCTCTACGGCATCTGGCAGGCCAAACGCGCCATTGCCAAGGAGGATCGCGTGTTCATGGTTGAAGGGCAGGCCGACGTCATCGCCATGCACCAATGCGGCATTGAGAACGTGGTGGCCAACTCAGGCACTGCTCTCAGCCTGCACCAGATCCACACGCTCCATCGCTTCACTTCGAACATCACGCTCATCTACGACGGCGACGCCGCCGGCATACACGCTGCTCTCCGAGGCACCGACATGCTGCTCTCCGAGGGCATGAACCTCAAGGTGCTGTTGTTGCCCGACGGCCAGGATCCCGACGAGTTCTCACGATCCCACTCTGCCGCCGACTTCCGGAAATACATCGAGGAGCACTCGGCTGACTTCATACAGTTCAAGACCGACCTGATGCTGCGCGGAGAGAAAGACCCGAAGAAGCGCGCCGACGCCATCAGCTCCATCGTACAGTCGGTGTCGATGGTTCCCAACCAGATTCTCCGCGACACCTACATCCATGACTGCTCACAGCGCATCGGCATCGGTGAGGCTACCCTCATCAATCAGATGAACAACTTCATCCGCAGCCGCAAGAGCGGCGCTGCGGGCGCTGCTGTCCCCGGCGACATTCCTGCTCCCGCACAAGCACCCGTGTCACAGCCATCGATGCCGGTCACGCCACAGGTGCAGGCTACGCAGGTGGAGAGCATGATCATTCAGCTCATCATCAAGCATGGCGAGCATATCATCCTCAACAACGTCGAGGATGACGAGGGACAGCTCCACTCGCTCACCGTGGCGCAGTATATCCACTACAGCCTCACCACCGACAGCCTCTCGTTCCAAAGCGAAGTCTACAACCGCATTCTGCAAGAGGCAGCGCAGAAAAGCACCGAACCGGGATTCAAGGCGGAGCCTTACTTTCTCCACCACGACGACATCGCCATCGCACAGCTTGCCGCCGACATGACAGCCGACAAGTATCATCTCATCGAGAAAGAGGAAGCACCGAAAAACAAGGAGGAGCTGGAGCAGCGCATGGAAAACGAGACCGACGACCTGCGCAACCAGGCCATGCACCTGATGCTCGACTTCCGCAAGGACTATGTCGAGGCACAACTAAAACAGGTACAGGCCGAGATCGCGCAAAGCACGAAGGACATCGGCAAGCTCAAAGAGCTGATGGCCCGATACCAACAGCTGCAGACCATGCGCAACGCCCTTGCCAAACAACTCGGCAGCAACATCATCCTTTAACCAATATCTTTCATTCAGAATGAGAAGAATTGAGAAAGCACCTGTCGTGGTCATGAACTTTTCCGGGGCTTATCAATTGGAAACCTTCGCCCACAACCACGACTTCCTGCACATCGACTGTACCGACCTTCACGGTACTGATTGTGTTCTGACCCATCAGAGTGCCCGCATCATCAACCAACGCATACGCCTGTTGGGGCCACGCGGCATTCACTTCATCGACTCTGGTGACTATCACTACATGACCAAACTGTGGACCGACAAAATCAAAGAGCCCTTCACGCTCGTGCTCGTCGACCACCACACCGACATGCAACTGCCGCAGGTACGCTACGCACTGACCTGCGGTGACTGGGTCGACGCAGTGATCCGGGAAAACCGATACCTGAAAAAGGTCATCATCATCGGCCCGCACCGCGAGGCTTACAAGGATGTGCCCCTACCCTATCTGAGCAAGGTAAGCACAGTTAGTCCTACCGATTTCAGACTCTTGCTGAGAGGTAAGGTGCCCTTGCGAGAGACGGGACCCATCTATCTCTCCATCGACAAAGACGTCCTCGACCCTTCCTCGGCAGTCACCAACTGGGATCAGGGCCACATGACCCTTGCAGAACTGCATCGGCTCGTCACCCTGCTCATGGACACCAAACAGATGATTGGCATCGACGTCTGCGGCGAGTTTGCCACTATGCACAGTCTCTTTGAGGCAGAGCACGCCGCCACCATCGACAGCCTTGCCAACGAGACGATCCTCGACGCAGTGAACGGATAAATGACAAAACAGAAACAATAGAGGCGAAAAAGCATAATATTTGGCTTTTTCGCCTCTTGCTTTTAGAAAAATGATTATCTTTGCACTTGGTTAACTATATTACAGAGAAAGCATAAAAACGAAACGCTTATGTCAACATTAACTATCGCAATTGTCGTCATGTTCTGCGTGGGCTATCTGTTCATAGCCTTGGAGAGCGTGACGAAAGTCAACAAAGCAGCCGTAGCCTTGCTGATGTTTGTGGTCTGCTGGACGTTGTTCATGATCGATCCGGGCAGCTATCTGCCGGGATTCAGCGGTCAGGAACTCATCAACAAGGCCGGCACGGCCATCACCGAGCACTTAGGCGACACCTCCACAACGCTGTTCTTCCTCATGGGTGCCATGACGATCGTGGAGATCGTGGACCAGAACGGCGGGTTTAACTGGGTACGTGGCGTGATGAAGAGCAAAGGCAAGCGCACACTGCTGTGGCGCATCGCCTTCCTGACGTTCTTCCTCTCTGCCATCCTTGACAACCTCACCACGAGCATCGTAATGATCATGATCCTGCGCAAACTCGTCAAAGAGCACAAGGACCGCATCATCTATGCCTCTCTCGTCATCATTGCCGCTAACTCCGGTGGCGCTTTCTCGCCCATCGGCGACGTGACGACAATCATGCTGTGGAACAAAGGCGTCATCACAGCCTTGGGCGTGCTCTCCGAGATCACGATTCCCTCTATCGTGTCGATGGTCATCCCGGCCTTTGTCCTGCAATACTCGCTCCACGGCGACTTGGAGGACATTGACAGCCCCGACGCCCCTGTGGAGACAGAAGAGCAGGAGTTAGGTCACCGCCAGCGTGCCGCCGTGTTCTGCATCGGTGTGGGCGGTCTGATGTTTGTTCCCGTCTTCAAAGGCATTACAGGTTTACCACCATTTGTTGGCATCATGCTCGTGCTCAGCGTGCTGTGGATTACCACGGAGCTGTTCTACCGCGGTCTCGCCACTTCTTATGAGACTCACGGAACCAAGAAGCGTGTGGTCAACCTGCTCCACCGCATCGACATGTCGACCATTCTCTTCTTCCTGGGTATCCTCATGGCTGTGGCCAGTCTGGAGCAGACAGGTGTACTGACAACGATCGGAAAAGGACTGAATGTTGCCTTCGACGGCAACCACTACGCTGTGACGGGCATCATCGGCGTGCTGTCGAGCATTGTTGACAACGTGCCATTGGTGGCTGGCTGCATGGGCATGTACCCAGTAGCTCCTACGGGCGACATGGCCGTTGACGGCATCTTCTGGCAGTTGCTCGCCTACTGTGCCGGTGTGGGTGGTTCCATGCTCATCATCGGATCCGCTGCCGGCGTCGTGGTCATGGGACTGGAGAAGATCACCTTTGGCTGGTACATGAAGCATGTGAGCTGGATCGCAGCCTTAGGCTATTTAGGCGGCATCTTCTGCTACTGGATCATCCGCACATTCATCATGGTCACTCCCGCATAATCAAAGCTTTAAGCTATATCCTCAAAAAGGCACTGACAGCATTTCTGTCAGTGCCTTTTTTGGTTCTCTACGCATGATTTTTCGTCCTTGTATAGGCTTAAAATGGTCTTCCGACGCATTGAATAGCACGACTAAACATGCAAAAAGTGTTATCTAATGATGGTCAAACGAACGTTGGACGTATGGTCAAACGAACGTTGTACCTAAAGTCAAACGAACGTTTGACCTATCGTCCAACGAACGTTTGACCATTAACAGGCAACGTTTTTTTCGATAAAAACACGCCTATTTGATTGTTTCTATTCGCATTGTTCTCGTCTTTTAGGTATTCAATCCATCACTTCCTCCCGCACCAATTCATCACTCATCACTCATCATTCAACATTGAAAAAGGCCCACCGCCTTGTCCCCTGGAAGTGGGACATCAGGCAGCGGGCCTAAAATGTATGCAATGATGCAAACGAGAAAACGTAGTCGTTAAAGCGGATACTCCTCGAAGGCGTAGAGCACTGTGGAGAGATAGCGCTCACCCGTATCGGGCAACAGAGCCACAATCGTCTTGCCCTTGTTCTCAGGACGCTTGGCAATCTCCGTGGCTGCGTATGCGGCCGCACCGGAAGAGATACCTACGAGCAGTCCCTCTTGCTGGGCCAGCTGGCGGCCGGCGAGGATGGCAGCGTCGTTGTCCACGTCAAACACCTCGTCGATGACCTTCGGATCGTAGGTCTTTGGCACGAAGCCAGCGCCGATACCCTGAATCTTATGCGGTCCGGGCTTGCCGCCATTGAGCACCGGTGATGTAGTGGGCTCCACAGCGATAACCTTCACGTTGGGGTTCTTCTCCTTCAGTCTGCGACCGATACCGGAGATCGTTCCGCCAGTGCCCACACCAGCCACGAAGATGTCAACCTTGCCGTCGGTGTCGTCCCAGATCTCCACACCTGTCGTCTCATAGTGCTTCTGCGGGTTGGCGGGATTCTCAAACTGCTCAAGGATGACCGAACCGGGGATGGAGTCACGCAGTTCCTCAGCAGCCTTGATGGCACCCGGCATGCCGTCCTTGCCACTGGTGAGCTTCACCTGTGCGCCATAAGCCTTCACCAGGTTGCGGCGCTCGATGCTCATCGTCTCGGGCATGGTAAGGATGAGCTTATAGCCCTTCACGGCTGACACCAAGGCCAAGCCTACACCCGTGTTGCCACTGGTCGGCTCGATGATCGTTGCTCCTGGCTTGAGTTTACCGTCGCGCTCAGCGGCCTCGATCATTGCCAGGGCGATGCGGTCCTTCACGCTGCCGCCGGGGTTAAAGAACTCTACCTTGGCCAGCACCGGAGTCTCCAGGCCGCGCAGGGCTGAGTATTTGTTGAGTTCGACCAGAGGTGTATGACCAATCAGGTCTGTGATCTGCTTATATATTCTTGCCATAATGTGTTTCCTTTCTAATGATTTCTAATACTTCAATTCTCTAATTCTTGAGAAAAAGATGTCTCTGCTTGAGCTTACTTCTCGTTCTTCACGGCCTCAAAAGCCTGATCGAGGTCAGCGATGAGATCCTCATAGTGCTCAGTGCCGATGCTCAGACGGATTGTTCCGTCGAAGATACCCTGCTCGGAAGCCTCCTCCTCGCTCAACTCAGAGTGTGTGGTACTCTTTGGATGCACGACGAGCGACTTCACGTCAGCCACGTTGGCCAGGTCAGAGAAGATCTTGAGATGGTCGATGAAGTCCCAAGCCTTCTGCTGGCTGCCATCGATCTCAAAGGTGAAGATGCTGCCGGCGCCGTTGGGGAAGTAGCGCTCGTAGAGGTCGTGGTTGGGGTGATCGGGCAGTGACGGGTGGTTGATCTTCTTCACCTGCGGCTGGGTCTTGAGATAGTCGATGACTTTCAATGTGTTGAATACGTGGCGCTCCACACGCAGTGACAGCGTCTCCAGACCTTGCAGCAGCACCCAGGCGTTGAACGGAGAGATGCAGGCACCCTCGTCACGGAGCAACAGGGCACGCACGCGGGTCACGAAAGGAGCGGGCAGCTTGCCGAAGACAAGACCATGATAGGAGGCGTCGGGCTTGGTGAAGCCGGGGAACTTGTCGTTCTGAAAATAGTCGAACTTACCACCGTCGACGATGACACCGCCGAGAGATGATCCGTGGCCACCGATGAACTTTGTGGCTGAGTGCACCACGATGTCGGCTCCGTGCTCAATAGGACGGATGAGGTAGGGAGTGCCAAAGGTGTTGTCGATCACCAAGGGGATGCCATGTTTATGGGCGATGGCGGCCGAGCGCTCGATATCGCTGATGTTAGAGTTAGGATTGCCGAGGGTCTCGATATATACGAGTTTGGTGTTGGGCTTAATGGCAGCCTCCAAAGCGTCGTAGTCGTCGGGGTTGACAAAAGTAGTGTCAATACCGTACTTGCTCAGCGTGTGCTTCAGCAGGTTATAGGTTCCGCCGTAGATGGTATCGGTTGCCACCACATGATCACCGGCGTATGCCAGGTTGGTGATGGCGTAAGTCACTGCAGCAGCACCTGAGGCAACAGCCAGTCCGCCTACGCCGCCTTCCAGTGCGGCCACGCGATCCTCAAACACGCCCTGTGTGGTGTTGGTCAGACGACCGTAGATGTTTCCAGCGTCCTTCAAATGGAAGCGGTCGGAAGCGTGCTGCGCATTGTGGAACACGTAAGACGTGGTCTGGTAGATAGGCACGGCGCGCGCGTCTGTGGCGGGGTCTGCCTGTTCCTGTCCTACATGAAGTTGCAGTGTCTCGAAATGAAGCTTTTTCTCGTTGCTCATAGTCATTTACTTTTTATGCTTTCCTCAACCTTTATATAATCATGAGGTTGCGTTCAGCGGTTACACATCTATTGTTTTTTCACGATGCAAAGTTACGATGATTTTCCCATTATAGAAATCACATATTCACGTCATATTGCATACCACAAACGTGGTACAACCCCTTTTGCACACCATGATCACGCTATTATCTTACTTATAAAATCGTTAACAAAAGTAAAGCAAAGAGTGCTGTACACAATATAAAAGTTAAAAATACACCATATACAAGCATTTTATCGCTATATTATTTGGCCGTTTCAAGCAAATCATATTATCTTTGCAGTATACTATTAAAGTAGTACACTAATACAGATAACGGTTAAACGTAAAAAAGAACAATATGATTGATGTAAGAGACCTCCGTTTTCACTATCAGGGCAGCAAGCACCAAGTGTTTGACCACTTCGCCTTGCAGTTGCAACCCGGCTGCGTCTACGGCCTGCTTGGCAAGAACGGCACGGGAAAGTCTACCCTACTCTATCTCATCGCCGGACTGCTGCGTCCCAACAGCGGCACGGTGACAGTCGACGGCAAGGAGAGCTGGTTGCGTCTTCCCGAGATGCTTCAGGAAGTGTTTATCGTGCCTGAGGAGTACGCCATGCCCGACATGAGCTTTGAAGCCTTCGCCGACATGATGCGTGCCTTCTATCCGCATTTCAGCGACGAACTCTTGGGCAAATGCTTAGCAGACTTCGAGATGCCCGCTGAGCCTAACCTCAAGGAGCTGTCAATGGGACAAAAGAAAAAGGTGTATATGAGCTTCGCCATTGCCACGGGCACACGCCTGCTGATGATGGACGAGCCGACCAACGGCCTCGACATCCCGTCGAAAGCACTCTTCCGCAAGGTGGTGGCCAACTACATGGCGGACGACCGCACGCTCATCATCTCCACCCATCAGGTTCACGACATCGAGAGCTTGCTCGACCACGTGGTCATCATCAATGAAAGCCGCGTGCTGCTCAACGACTCCATCGCCGATCTCTCACGCCGTTATTCGTTCCGCTACATCTCACCGCAGGAAATGGACGACACCGTACTCTATGCCGAGCCATCATTGCAAGGCAACGCTGTCATCATGCCAAGAGGCGATGGCGAAGAGACGCAGATTGATTTGGAACTGCTCTTCAACGCCGCTATCAACGGCAAGATCTCTACGAAGTAATTTCTTCTACACCTTATTAATATAGCAACATACCATGAACAAAAATAGATTCCTGCAAGTACTCCGTTGGGAGCTACTGCTCAGCAAGCGCCATCTCGTCACCATAGGCCTCGTATTTCTTGGACTTGTGGTCATCCCCCAACTTCTCGTGCTCATCATCAAGAATGGATCGGATTCCACTTTCACCACGGGAAAGATAGCCTTCGGCTTCCTGCTCGCCTACTTCGTGCTCTGCGGAGCCACCATCTTCTCCAGTCTCCGCAGCCGACAACAGCGTATCAACAACTTCACGCTCCCGGCCTCGAACAAAGAAAAGTTCATCGCCCGCTATCTGGTACTCGTTGTTGCCATGCCCATCGCTGCCATGATTGGCTTTCTGGGCGGTGACCTCTTACAGCATCTCCTGACGATGGTCTTCGGCAGCCACGCACAGTGGGCTGTCTCGTCAGCGGCAGACAGCGTTGCCCATGCCTCCTTCTCCGGCAATGTGTTCTTTGTCAACGGTCAAGACTACATATTCAATGGTACAGCCGCACTCTTGATGGCCCTCGTCACAGAGCACGCTTGTTTTCTTTTCTTTGGCAGCATCTTCCACAAGCATCCGCTTGTCATGGCCCTTCTCTCGTGGATGGCTCTCGGCATCTTGCTGTTGTGCGCTGTTGCTGTCGGTGGCCACATAGCCTCAGAGTTTCTTGATTCCGGCTACACCATCACACTCTATGACTATTGGTGGGAAGCCCTTATCTTTGCATTCAGCATTGCTCTTACGATCTTCTGCTATTGGTTCGCTTACCGTCGCTACACGCGTCTGCAGGTCATCAACAACCAGTGGATCAACAAATAGTACCCAGTATCTCGGCTCGTCCGCGTCGTTAGTGCCGTCCGCGTCGTTAGTGCCGCCCGCGTCGTTAGAGCCGTCCGCGTCGTCAGTGCCATCCGTGTCCGCGTCGTTAGTGCCATCCGTGTCCGCGTCGTTAGTGTTGTCGTCTGCTGGGTTCTGTTCGACGCTGCTGTGCAGCGTCCCCCCCCAAAAAAAATAGCAAGTAAAAATCATATCATCATGAAAAAGTTAGCATTTTTGTTTATCGCCCTTGTGGCCATCATTTCCGTTTCCGCTTGCCGCATCGAGAAAGTCAACAACAGTGACGAGCCCGCGAAGTCATACACCCTCAACCTCCGCGACTTCCAAAGCATCAAAAACTACTCCAACTGCGACATCCACTTCACGCAGTCCGACACCTACAAAGTTGTCTTGAAGGCCACCCCAAGCTGGTACGCTTCTCACACTGTCACCGCCAGCCGCGGCGAGCTCGTCATCACGCAGAAAGAAGAGAAGAAGCAAAAAGGCATCACCGTTCTACACATCAACTCCTCCAACGATGGTGCCGAACTCTGGATCAGCGCTCCCTCGCTGGAAGTCCTCTCTACCGCCGGCAGTGGCGACTTCTATGCTGAAAGCGACATCACCGGCAAAAGCCTTGAGCTGTCCATCGCTGGCAGCGGCGACAGCAAGCTGAAGAATGTAACGCTTACCGGTGACTTTGAGTATGCCGTCGCAGGCAGTGGCGACATCGAGACGGGTATCCTACAGGCCCGCAACGCCTCGTTCAGCATCAGCGGCAGCGGTGATGTAAAGAGCAAACTGGCTCAGGTGAAAGTAACCAAACTGACTGTAGCCGGCAGTGGTGACGGCACACTTGACTTCTACCATTGCGGTTATGCTTACATCGGCATCTCCGGCAGTGGTGACGTCGACCTCTCCGGCACACTGCGCTCACTCGACAAGAGTGTGTCCGGCGCCGGCGACATCGACACCGATAAGCTGCAACTCGGCAAATAATCACACTTCACAACACATAACACTCACGTATATGGCATTCAACAACGACAAAGCCATCTACCTGCAGATAGCCGACCGCCTGAGCGACGAGATCCTCGCGGGGGTCTACAAGGCTTTTGACCGCATCCCCAGCGTGCGCGAATATGCCGCCACGCTCGGCGTCAACGCCAATACGGCGGTCAAGGCCTACGACCAGCTCGCCCAAGAAGGCATCATCTTCAACAAGCGTGGTCTCGGCTATTTCGTAGCAGAAGATGCGCAGCGACATATCAAGCAGACACGGCGACAGACGTTTCTCAAGACCGTTCTCCCCGAGTTTGCCCGTCAGATGAAGCTCCTCGACATCTCTTGGGAAGAGCTCAAGGATGCGGTAGCCGCCATCCACCAAGGATAGCCCGCTGTCCACCAAGAATAGCCTCCCGCTTTCCTTCCCAAAGCTCGCCCCCTCAAAAAACTCCCAAAGCCCTCTCTCAAAAGGTGGGCACTGTTCCGTACGACGCTGCTGTGCAGCGTCCCAATAAAGAAATCAAGAATGAAAAAGACAATTCCCGGCAAGCAAGCCCTTGCCATCACCCTCCTCTCGCTCTCCCCTCTCGCCGCCCTGGCCCAGGCTCCGGCCAACACCGTCGACAGCCTTAAGCAACGAGGCGTCAACGATAGCCTCAAGCTCCAAGTCATCCACGACAGCCTCGACCTGCAAGGCGTAGAGGTGGTGGCGCAAAAGCCCGTCGTCAGAATGACGACCGACAAAATGACCTACAACGTGCAGCAGGACGAGGACGCCAAGACGATGACACTTCTCGACATGCTACGCAAGGTACCTATGGTCACCGTGGACGGACAAGACAACGTCACCGTGAAGGGATCTGCCAGCTTTAAGGTCTATGTCGACGGCAAGCCCAACCAGATGTTCCAAAACAACTTCACACAGGTGGCGAAGTCGATGCCTGCCTCCATGGTGAAGAGCATCGACGTCATCACCTCTCCGGGTGCCAAATACGATGCTGAGGGTACCAGTGGCGTGCTCGACATCAAGCTGGTGCACCAAAGCGGACAACCCAACAGTGACTGCAACAACTGCTACAACGGCAATGTCGAGCTCTCCCTCAGCAACAAGGGCGAGCGCGCCAACGCCTACATCGGCGGACAGCATGGCAAGCTGACCTACAGTGCCATGGGCATGTTTGCCTGGCAGGACTTTGGCGACCTCAAGGTGACCAACACCCGTCTGCAACAGACTTCTCTCGGTGAGTCGCTGCAGACCACAGACGTGGAGTTCAAGCAGAAGCATCCCTTCTCTTTTGGCAACTTCACCTTAGGCTACGCCCTCGACTCTTTGAGCACCATCAACGTCAGTGCCGGTGTCAATGGCGGCTACACCAACCAGAATATGCAACCGCGCAACTCCTTCTCGGGAGGCCCTTACGGCAATGGCTTCAGCTATGTCTACAATTCCAGCCAACGCAACCGCTTTATGGGCGCCAATGCCAGTGCCGACTATCAGCGGTGGCTCAACGCTGACCATACCTCGTCGCTGACGCTGAGCTATCTCTTCGACTACAACCCGGCCCGTAACCGTACATGGAACTTATATAATAATGTGTCGGGTGTGACGGGACTCACCCTTACCGATCTCTTCTCCGACTCACGTACATGGGGCACCAGCCACACCGGACAGGCTGACCTGACCTTGGACCTTGGCAAGGGACAGACGCTGGAGACGGGCACGAAGTTCATCAGCCGACGCAACAAGAGCGACAGCCGACTCTACGACATCGTTGACGGTAACGACGTGCTCAACGACGCCGGCAGCATGCTCTACCGCAACTTGCAGAGCATCGTGGCAGGCTATGCACAGTATAAGCTCACCAAGGAGAAGTACAACGCACGCCTCGGCCTGCGCTACGAGCATACCTTCGAGAGCGTGAAATATGCTGAGCACAGCGACCGCAACTTCCATAAGGACTATGGCAACCTCGTTCCGTCGGGAAGCATCGGCTACAACATCACACCGACATCCAACCTCGGTCTGACCTATACCATGCGCATCTCGCGACCGGGCATCAGCCAGCTCAACCCTTACACCGACCGCACAGACCCGACAGCGCTCACCTACGGAAACCCGTCACTCGCCGTGGTGAAGTCGCACAACGTGACGCTGGCCTACAACTTCTTCATACCGAAGGTGATGTTCAACGTCAGCCTCAGCCACGACTACATCGGCAATGAGATAGAGAACTACCAGTTCGTGGATGCCGACAACAAATACAACAGCACCTACGCCAACAACGGCAAGAGCAGAAACACCTACGTGGATGCCTTCGTCCGTTGGGCAGCCTGCAAGAACTCCACGCTGATGCTCAGCGGCAACGTGTCCTACGGTGACTGGAAGGCGAAAGAGCTGGGCTATCATAATTGGGGATGGTCGGGCAACGCCTATGTCGGACTGGAGCAGCAACTGCCATGGAAAATCAAGAGTTCATTCGGACTCTTCGCCCAAACACGTCAGTACAACCTCATGGGCTACAACAGTGGCATGCAGTTCTTCAATGCTTCGCTCACCCGTACCTTCCTCAAGGATCGCTTAGAGCTCTCAGCACGCTATGCTAACCCGCTGCGCAGCCATCTCATCATCGATCAGCACAGCGCAGGCAAGGACTTCAGCAACCACACCCACATCTCCATCCCTCTGCAAATGGTTTCTATGACGGTAAGATGGAACTTCGGTAATACAAAGAAGCAGTTCGGACAGTACAGTTCGAAGATCAACAACGACTTCAACGACTCGCAGAAGAAAGACTCACCCGCAAGTGGCATGGGCTTGTAACCATTACGTCTGACAGCAAACAAAAAAAAGAGCATCCATAGACTGAGAAAGCTCAGCACATAGATGCTCTTTTCTTGTTTGCTCTATTCAGCCGGCGCTTCTACGCCTATGAAACGACACGAAGCCGTCAGACGATGATCAGTTTATAGCCAATGCCGCGTACATTGATGATGCGCAGCCGGGGATCGTGTTCTAAACGGTGACGCAACTTGGTAACAAACACCTGCAAGCTGCGCCCATTAAACAGCGTATCGTCGTCAAGCTGTTGGCGCAGCCGCGATCGTTGTGTGCTGTACTGCCGGAAAAGCCAAAAGCACTGCAGGCCGACGACGGCCAACAGCGCGATGGCAATAGCGATGAGAATGCGTTTCCACTTCATACACGCAAAGATAACATTTTTTCTGCTGATGACTGCCGCTTTCTCCCCTAAAATGTTTGCGCTACTTTGGTGCGCGGGGCGAAAGCCCGGCTTGGGCGCCCGGCTCTGTCACCCGGTTTTGTCGCTGACGGGGCTGGCAGTACTGGGCTCTGGCAGATGCGGGGTTCTGGCAGATGCGGGGTTCTGGCAGATGCGGTGCTCTGTCAGATGCTGGGTTCTGTTAGATGCTGCTCCGCAGCATCCGACTGCTTTCGTCACTGCTTAAACCTCGACGTGTCAACTTCTTTGTTCTTGTCTTTATAGCCTCCGAACCGATAGACCAGCGACACGCCCACTTGCCGGTAGCACGAAAAGTCCATCTTCATATTCTGGTTGCCATAGTGGATGACGGGATCGATGCCGGAAGTCTCGAAGATGTCGTTGCAGAACACGTGGAGCGTGGCGCGCTTCTTCCAAAAGATGTATTTCAGTCCGACATCGACGTTGCCAGAGGCGGGCAGATCATAGATGGCTTGGTGGGCTTTGGAACGTATCATGCCGTCGAGGTTGAGATAGAGATGCTCAGGCAGAAGCGTGAAGTTGTTGCGCAGACTGGCCATCACCCAAGCGATGTCGCGGTTGAAAGGTATGTCATAGAACGCAGAGCACTTCTCCTTCATCCACACGCCGATGACCGTCAGTCGGCTGTCAAGCCAGTTGCCGAAGCGCTGGGGCACGGAAGCCTGCAAGCCCCATTGTTGCGAGTAGTCGAAGTTGAGATACTTGTATTGTACGGTCAGCCGGTCGTGGCGCTGGTAGGGTGTCTGCACGAAGTAGTCGTCGATGTAGTTGAACCACGCCACGAACTGATATTTATTGTGCAGCACGTAGACCAACTGCGTCTGATATTCACTCGACGGCTTCAATCCGGGGTTGCCCACCACTTCATTGTAGCCGCCGTTACTGTACGTTGTGAAGCTCTGCAGCGTCCAGTAGTCCGGGAACTTTTTGTCGCTGCTGAAGTTGAGTTGGAGCATGTGACTGCTATTGGGCATGTAGGTCAGCGAGAGCGTGGGATAGACATTCCACTGATGCCAAGCCATCGAGTGATAGTATTCGGCGGCCAGCGAAGCCTCGAAGTCGAGTTTTTCTCCTATCTTGCCGTTGGTGCCGGCATAGATGTTGACGATGTCCTCGTTCTGGCGGCTGTACGAATCGGCGGGATGGGCGGCGGTGTTGTCGCCCGTCGGCGTGAACGTCTGCCAACTATGGTCATTGGTAAGACTATAACGCACGCCGTAGTTGAGTCCCCATCCGCCCGCAAGACTGTGCTCCTGCCCGAGATGGAACTTCCAGCGGTTGATGCGCTGGTGCTCATCGGTGTCGAAGTGGAGCTCACCCGTAGGCAGCATGCTGGTGAGCTGCTGTGTCGAGGGCGTATTATAATAGGTGTATTCGGCGTTGAGCGTCGTGCCGGTGGGCAACTGGTAGTCGAACATGACATCGTGCATCTTCTTTTTTGTGCGATAGGCATTGGCGGCCGTCACGTTGCCCGTCACATCCTCCCGGGCATGCTCGGTGTTGTAGTTGCCGGTGTAGCTAAGGCTGAGGCGATGATTCTCCGTGAAGGCGTAGTCAAGCCCCATACGCCACAGATGCTTGTGATCGCGACTGCGCTGCGCCTCATGCGTCTCAATGTCGTGTGTTGTCCCGTCATCGAGATGGTGAAGCGAGGTCTCGTCAGTTATGCTGTAGGTCTTGCCATGATTGAGTTGATAGTTCACATCGAAGTCGAGTTTTCCTTTATGATAGATCAGTCCGGCCTTTTCGCTCCACATCGCCTCATGCTGTTGGTTCCAGGCTCCCGTGAGTTCTCCCTGCCATCCGTCGGGCTGCGAACTGTCGGAGGCGATGTCGAGGTTGATGCTCGCCCCACGCACCTCATAGCGGGCCGGCGTGGTGTACATCACCTCGGCGTGCTTCAGCCTGTTAGACGGCA
Organism: uncultured Prevotella sp.; assembly: GCA_945873145.1. Taxonomy (GTDB): domain Bacteria; phylum Bacteroidota; class Bacteroidia; order Bacteroidales; family Bacteroidaceae; genus Prevotella. The sequence continues at coordinate 14,744 of CAMCBZ010000005.1, read as the reverse complement.
GACTCTTCAGCAGTGCGTTGAGCTGTGCGGCATCCATCTGATAGTGCTTGCCGTTGATCAGCACGTTAAAGGCATTGCCCGCGAGCGTGAGCGAGCCATTGTTGTCGGTCACGCCAGGGATGAGCTTCAGCGCGTCATAGACATTGTCCGCACTCTCCTTTTTGAGCAGCAGTGGCATGTCGTAGGTCAGCTTGCTGCCTGCTACTTTCACGATGGGGCGCTCACCCTTGACCATCACCTCCGGCAAGGCATGGATGATGCTGTCCATGCGCAGTGAGTCGGCATGGCTGACCGTTGCATCTTGACTCTGTGCATACGTGGTACTGGCTGCAAGGCACAATGCCATCATGGAAGCTATTCTTTTCATCTTTCTTACAACTTAATTGTTATTATAATGCAAAGATAGTAAAAGGTTTTCTGTTTCCTACTATTTTTCGCTTATATAGGCTCAACGAATGGCTTAAATAGTCTTAATGAACAAGCACTCATAACGTTCTTTTCCCTACCTTTGCACCATCATCAATAAACGATTCAACTATGAGTTTACAAGAGATATTGGACCACCGCCGTGCCATCCGGCACTACGATCCACAGAAACCACTTGACCCGGAACGGGTGAAAGAATGTATCAAGATGGCCACACTGGCCCCAACGAGTTCCAACATGCAGTTGTGGGAGGCCTATCACGTCACCGACAAAGCGGTATTAGAGAAGCTCGCCCATGCCTGCCTCGACCAGCTCACGGCGCGCTCGGCACAAGAGATCGTGGTCTTCGTCACGCGTCAGGACCTCTATAAGCAGCACGCGGAAGCTGCCCGAAAGTTTGAGGAGGGCAACCAGCGACGTCATGCTCCGAAGGAGAAGCAGGAGAAGCGCATCAAGAAATGGGACACCTACTACGGCAAGGTAATGCCCTTCCTCTACTCGCGCGGCTTCGGCCTATGGGGATTATTGCGCAAACTGCTGGCCCAACTCATTGGCCTGAGCCGTCCCATCGTACGCCAGGTATCGGAGGGTGACATGCGCGTCGTCGTACATAAGAGCTGTGCCTTGGCTGCACAAACGTTTATGCTGGCCATGAGCGAGGCAGGCTACGACACCTGTCCGTTGGAAGGCTTTGACAGCCTGCTGGTCAAGAAGGCCCTCGGCTTACCCCGTAAAGTAGAGATCAACATGGTCATCACTTGCGGCATCCGCCAACCTGATGGTGTATGGGGCGACCGCTACCGCCAGCCATTCAGCGAGACCTATCATAGGATATAGAATAAAAGCAAAATGATACGAAACAGGGTATCCCCGACAAGTCACCTATTCGAAGATACCCTGTTTATTATATATTAATGTGTTAGCCTTTATACCAATCCATCTTTTAGGAACTTTCTCAAGTTGAGATGTATGATACCATCATCGTTGCTTCTTGTCACCAGTGGAGTCATGGAGATAACGTATTTGGGATAATTGTCATTGATGGCACGCAAGTTACCAAACTCCCGTTCCCGCGTTGCTGCGTCGGCAATGATATAAGCGACTTGCACGTAAACACGCTCACCGTTTGGCTTTGAACAAACAAAATCTATCTCAGATGCCTGTAGCTGTCCGACAGTGACCTCATAGCCTAAGCGCACAAGATGATTATACACTACGTTTTCCATCACCTTCTCAATATCACCCTCTCGGTTGCCGCCTCCTAAGCAGTTGCGAATGCCGTTATCCTCAAAGTAATATTTGTCATTGGTTTCAAACAGCCTCTTGCCATGAATGTCATAACGGTTGACTTTATGGATAACATATGTCTCGCATAGTGCCTGGATATAATTGATGATTGCCGTAGAAGTGATGTTTTGCCCCTGTCCTCTCATATACTTTGAGATGCTATTGGCAGAGATGATCTTCCCCGTGTTGTCAGCGAGGAAGCGTATCAGATTCTCAAGGAAGACTGGATTGCGGATATTGTTGCGCATAATGACATCCTTGAGCAGTACCGTGTTCAGCACATCCTGTTGATATTCCCGGACGTCATTCTCTTCAAGTCCAATCTTCTGCAAGCCTGGCAGTCCTCCAAGATTGATGTACTCTGCCAAACTCTCGTCATTATCGGGCAACTGATGGAAAGTCAAAAACTCACCATAACTAAGAGCTTGGACATATATCTCCTTATAACGACCGCCTATCAACGTTGTCAGTTCACTGCTGAGCATAAGACTGTTGGAACCTGTGATGACAATCTCTATGTCGGGTTCCTCACGATAGCTGCGCACCGTCCGCTCAAACTCCTCTATGTCCTGAATCTCGTCGACAAGGATATAGTTTTTCTTTCCCTCCACGCGATGTTCATCAATAAAGGTATTCAGGTCGCGATAGTTTCTGATGTCATCAAACTCCTTCTTTTCCTTATCTACAAAGATAATGTTATTAGAACTGTCTTTGGCCTTCTCATCTTTCAGTTGCCTGAGCAGATAGCTCTTACCAATACGCCGCTGACCAACAAGGACGATGATGATGTCCTTGCCAAGCGCTTGCTCTATCTTGTCAAGATAAGGCTTCCTTATGATGTTCTCCATATCTTCTATAATTGATAAACCATGCAAATATACGAATAATTTCTTCTATAGAAGATAAAAAACATAGAAAACTTTGTTTCTTCTCCTATAAAAGGCAAAGCTATAGCGAATTGTTGCCCCGGTTTTAGGAAAAGTGTAGTTTTAGAGGGTCCAAAACACAGGAAAAGTGTAGTTTTTGCTTGCTTATTTCGTAGGAAAAGTGTAGTTTTAGAGGGGTCGAAACGTAGGAAAAGTGCAGTTTGTGGGCTATTCTGTAGCCTTTATTCCTCCCTTGGTTCCTTCCACCAAAACATGATTGCGGCAAGGAGCTGAGCGGCGACGCTGACAACGACCATGACCACGAGACTCTGATCGTAGAGTACACCGAGGAGCCAACTGCCCAAGAACCAGGCAGCACCGAAACAGCACTCAAAGATGCCGTAACCCGTGGCACGGCTGCGCTTAGGCACCATTGTAGCCACGGAAGCCTTGAGGATGGACTCCTGCGCACCCATGCCAATGCCCCACAGCACCACGCCGATGATAGCGCAAGTCGAAGCAAGGCCGGTGTTCGTCCCTCCGACAAGCAGGCTCGTCACGTCACCGCCCAAGAAGACGAATACAGCAAAAGGAGCGGCCACTAATGTGGAAAGGACCAGCGACAAGCGGGCATGACGGTCGAAGAGCCAACCAAAGACAAAGGCGGAAGCCGCATCGGTGAGCATTGCCAGCGCATAGAGCAACGGCAGGACGGCAGCCGTGAAGAGATGCTGACGCGAGAAATGCATGACAATCAGCGAGTAGTCGGCGAAGCCAAAGGCAAAGAGGCTGATGCCAAGAATATACACCACAAAGCGCTTGCTGACATGGAAAGGAACATACTCCTTCGGTTCAGGCTCAAAGTTCTCGGGATGCGGAAAACGCTTATACGTCAGCCATAATAATAATAAGGTGATGGCACCCGGTATGGCAAGAAAGGCAAAACACGTGCGGTAGTCGCTGAAAGCATCGTCGCGCCGCTGGAAGAGCATGATGAGATAGAGCAGCACAGGGCCGAGCACGGCACCGATCTGGTCGAGCAGCTCTTGAATGGCAAAGCTCTTGCCCACCCCTTCTTGCGTGGCAGCAAACGACATCACCGTGTCCTTGGCCGGTTTCTTGATAGCTTTACCCAACCGCTGAACGATGAGCAACGCACACGCCAGCACCCAACCATGACGACCGACAAGCGCCAATGCCGGCACAGCCACCACGTCGAGTGCATAGCCGAAGAGCACCATCGGCCAGTAGTGTCGTGTCTTGTCCGTGAGCCGGCCAAAGACATAGCGCAGGCCATAGCCCACCAGTTCTCCCAATCCCGACACAAATCCGATGACTGCCGCCGACGCCCCTGCCAAAGCAAGGAAGGCGCCACGTATGCTGTTCGCACTCTCGTGGGTCATATCTGAAAACAAGCTCACCATGCCAAACAGCACGATGAACGTCATTGCTGCTGACATCCGCCTTTTCTTCTCACTCATCTTTACAACATCTCAACACACATCATTCAACTTTGCATTCTTTCCACGCTTCTCTTCGTCTCTCTTCGACTTTGACTTGATGACAAGCCACACACCGGAGAAGACCAGAATGACAGCCACGCCCTGCGGCAGCGTGAAGACACTCAGTCCAACAGCCACACTGACGATGACCGAGACGATAGGCTGCACATAATTATATACGCTCACCACCGTAGGCCGCAACACGCGCTGAGCCACCACGCTGAGCAGATAGCTGACAAACGTGCCGAAAACGACCACATAGCCCACCTCTAACCACGTGGCTACAGTGAACGTCGCCCACGGCAACTGACTGACATGCCAGGACGTGAACGGCAGGACGAAAAGCGAGGCCCACGTAAACATCCACTTGTTGACCGTGAACACATTATATTTACGTATAATCGGATTGAAGAGAGCCAGGTAAAGGGCAAAAGAGAACTGCGCGCCAAAGCACATCAGATCTCCGCGAATGTTGCCGACCTTCGCGCTTCCCGCGTGCGCACTGCTGAGGATGAGGATGAGCGCGCCACCGCAACCGATTGCCACGCCCAATGCCTTCTTCCATGTGATCGGTTCCTTGAGAATGAAGAAGGAGAGCACCATGGCGAAGATGGGCATCGACGTGGTCACGATGCTGGCGTTGACTGGCGAGGTGATGCTCAGCCCGATATTGAACAGACACTGGTTAAACACGATGCCGAGCACAGCGGCCCCGGCCAGCTTGACAATGTCACGCCCGGGGATATGCTCACGCGGCCCTATCAGCGAGGCCAGCCAAAACAGCAGAGCTGCCCCCACCACACGAAACGACACCACAGAGATGCCATCAAAACCACTGTTCATCGCAGCCTTGCCGATCGGCGCCATCAGCCCCCAAATAGCCTCGGCAGCAAACATACTCAGATGTGCCTGCAAGGGCACACGGTTATCCTTCATCTTTTCTTTCCTTTTCTTATTATTGTCAAATTCATATGCAAAGTTACTAATAATTGCCTTTCAGCGATACAACTTACCGAAATTTTCCTTATATTTGCCAAAAGAAAAAACCGAAACAACTATGCAGAAATACGCAGACTATATCAAGCAGATAGAGATCGACGCCCTCTGGAGTGGCCGCAAGCATATCATCTGGGACCTCGACCGCCAGGTCAACATTCTCAGCGGCGTCAACGGTGTGGGCAAGTCGACCATCCTCAACAAGGTGGTCAAGGGTCTCTCGGCCGGTGGCGACTTCCCCAGCCATCTGCTCAAAGGCGTACATCTGAAGGTGGAGCCGGAGGACGCACGCCTTATCCGCTTCGACATCATCCGCAGCTTCGACCGCCCGATCATCAATTCCGACGCGGTGACGAAGATGGGACTCACGCTGGCCACCGAGATGGACTGGCAGATCTTCCTGTTGCAAAGGAAATATCTCGACTACCAAGTCAACATCGGCAACCGCATCATCGCCACCTTACAGAGCGGTGAGCCCGATGCCGCAGAGAAGGCGCAGGCGCTCTCGCAACCGAAGAAGGACTTCCAGGACATCATGGACAGCCTCTTCGCCGAGACCGGAAAGAAGATCATCCGCACGGAAAACGAGATCAAGTTCACACAGATCGGCGAGACGCTTCTGCCCTACCAGCTCTCCAGTGGTGAGAAGCAGATCCTCGTCATCCTGCTCACCGTGCTCGTGGAAGACCAGAAAAACTATGTGCTCTTCATGGACGAGCCCGAGGTGAGCCTGCACGTGGAATGGCAGAAGCAACTCATCGACCTCATCCTCCGCCTCAACCCCAACGTGCAGATCATCCTCACCACCCACTCCCCCGCCGTGATCATGAACGGATGGATGGACAAGGTCACCGAGGTCAGCGACATCACTGTGGAGAACTAAAGCCATGAAAAGATTAAGAGACAACCTCACCTCCAGCTATTTCGAGGCAGCCAACCGGCTGCAGTCGAAACGTGCGCGCAGGAAAGTCGTCGCCTACGTTGAGAGCTACGACGACGTCTTCTTCTGGCGGCAGATCCTCAGTCAGTTTGAGACCGACACGCTCTACTTCGAGATCATGCTGCCATCGAGGATGCAACATCTTGAGCGGGGAAAGAAGGCAGTGCTCATGCGCCTGCTCTCCGGCAAGACGGGACAGAGCATGATTGCCTGTGTCGATGCTGACTACGACTACCTCATCCAGGGCAAGACCGAGACGTCGCGCGCCGTCATCTCCAATCCTTACGTCTTCCACACCTACGCCTACGCCATCGAGAACATGCAGTGCTATGCCCCTTCGCTCCACGAGGTCTGCGTCGCCGTGACGCTCAACGATCACAGCATCTTCGACATGGAAGAGTATCTGCGGCAATATTCCCGTGCCATCTATCCCCTCTTCGTCTGGAACATCTGGTACTACCGCACGCCCCACTACAACGACTTCACGCTCACCGAGTTCCTGCGCATCATCGAGCCGGGCGGCTTTTCCCTTTCCAATCCTTGGGAACCGATCAGCCGGGTCAAACAAAAAGCCGAAAAGAAAGTAGCACAGCTGTGGCGCATCCATCCCAATGAGCAAAGGAGCTATCAGCAAGTAGAGGACAGTCTGAAAGAGTTGGGCGTCACACCCGACAACACTTACATGTATATCCAGGGCCACCACCTCTTCGACAAGGTAGTCGTGCCTATGCTCAGCAAAGTCTGCGAAAAGCTCGTCAGACAACGGCAGAGCGAGATCGCACGCGAAAGCGTTCACGGCACACAACGTCGCAACGAGCTCTCGTGCTATACCAACAGTCTAACCGACATCACCTCCATGCTCAAGAAAAACGCCGGCTTCCTGCGCTCACCACAATATCATCAGATCGAGAAAGACCTAAAAACGTTTGTTGAGCGCTGCAACAAGCAACCCAACGAATCCCTCATCAACAACAACACAACTAACACACCGATTAACTGATTCAAGAAGTATTCATCTAACATATTAAACATTATCATGAAAAAAATTCTGATCATCGTGATGGCCTTCTGCTGTCTCGCTGTTAAGGCTAATGCCCAACTCCTCTACAAAGTCTCCGGCGACAGTCTGAAGCCCTCATTCATTGTCGCCTCACATCCCTATATCAATCCTTTAGGTGTCGTGGACAACGTCACTGCCATCAAGGACGCCCTCACCAACACCGACCAGCTCGTTGAGGACATCAACCGCACACCTTATGCTTCGGCCATCAGCGACGCGGAGCGCCTGCCCGAGGGCAAGACGCTCTCCTCATTGCTCACGCCAGCACAGGTGAAGTTGCTCGACGCCTTCCTCAAGAAATACACCGAAGTCTCCTGGAACAGTCCCTACAACCAGCGACGCTACAATGGTAAGATGCCGTTGGCCGTCCTCTCCGACTTCTACAAACTGCTCTTCGTCGCCAACCACATGGGCGAATACGATCCGACACATTCCTTCAATGAGTATTTCGAAGCGCAGGCCCGCCGCAACGGAGAACCCGTCTATGGACTCACAGATGCCGACGAGTATATCAACGCACTGAAAGCCATCTCACCGGAGAAACAGGCTGCTGAGCTCGTAGCCTTTCTTGAGAATACCAATGCCGCACTGCTCAAGGTGGACAAGAGCGTAGCAGCCTTCGACAACAAGGACATGGATGGCTCTGCCGCCAATGCCCTGACCATCGGCGCCAAACCCGACATCAAAGCCTGGACAGCCAAGATGGTGACCTTCATGTCCGGCAAGCCCACCTTCTTCGTACTCCCCGCCTCAGCGCTGGGAGGCAGTGATGGCGTTCTCGCCACGTTGAAGGCTCAGGGCTATACGGTGGAAAGCGTCTATTAAGAAACCACTTTTCGCGGTGCTTCATTGCGGTTTCATAGAATAAAAAAATGATGTTTTCCTTTGATATTCCCCACGTTTGCTGTACCTTTGCAATATGAACATGCCAAATACCCAAAACGTAAAACTTAGCGAAAACATCATTTTGGCCGATGCCGACTACATCGACCTCGTCACCTTCCGCCTGAGCGTACAGTTCGAGCGGATGATAGGCCGTCGCATCCCTAAGGCTGATCTCAGCCGCTGGGCTGTGGACATTGCCCTTGACGGCGGACTGCGCGAGGACAGCAAGCCGCACGAGACGCAACTGGTCTTGCTCCACGACAAGAGCAAGAAACAGCTCGACAACTTCTCGCCGTCGGTCTACGACACCGAACTCAACGCCCAGGCTTTCCGCGACGACAAGCTCGGCGAGTTTCTCGTCAACGCCTATCCCACCGGCAGCATGGTCGCCAAGGACGACTACATGCAGGATGCGATCCGCACGATACTTGAGCACGACGAAGTGCGGCGGCTGATGATCATTCCCAACGGTGAGGAAGGTGAGAGCTACGACCTCGTGAGCCGTGCCCTGCACGACGCTCCCGACGACAAGCGTATCACCGTTTTCGCCATGCAGCCCATGCCCGGCGGCAACTTCCGTCAGGAGATTCTCGGCTACTCGCTGATGAACGCGCTCGGCATCAAAGCCGACGAGTTGAAGACTGAGGACTAAGCCGACAACACGACAGGAGCCCTTTGGACTCACACTAAAAAAGAAACAACAAGAAAAGAATATAACTATGAGTAGAGTATTAATGATTGGAGCCGGAGGCGTAGCTACGGTCTGCGCCTTCAAGATGGTACAGAACCAGGACGTCTTCTCTGAGTTGATGATCGCCAGCCACCACAAGGATAAGTGCGACAAACTCGTCAAGGCTATCCATGACAAGGGATACAAGATGGACATCCAAACCGCTGAGGTCGACGCCGACGATGTGGAGCAGCTCAAGCAACTCATCGGCAGCTACAAGCCCGAGTTGGTCATCAACCTTGCCCTGCCCTACCAGGACCTGACCATCATGGACGCCTGTCTGGCATGCGGCGTCAACTATCTCGACACCGCCAACTACGAGCCCAAGGACGAGGCTCACTTTGAGTACAGCTGGCAGTGGGCTTACCGCGACCGCTTCGAGAAAGCCGGACTCACCGCCATCCTCGGCTGTGGCTTCGACCCGGGCGTGAGCCAGGTGTTCACCGCCTACGCTGCCAAGCATGTCTTCGACGAGATTATCGACCTCGACATCGTGGACTGCAACGCCGGCAACCACCACAAGGCCTTCGCCACCAACTTCAACCCGGAGATCAACATCCGTGAGATCACACAGAAAGGTCTCTATTACGAGAACGGCAAATGGATTGAGACTGACCCGCTCGCCGTGCACAAGGCGCTCACTTACCCCAACATCGGGCCGCGCGAGAGCTACCTCATGCACCACGAGGAACTGGAGAGTCTGGTGATCAACTTCCCGACAATCCGCCGCGCACGCTTCTGGATGACCTTCGGGCAGCAGTATCTGACCTATCTCGACTGCATTCAGAACCTCGGCATGTCGCGCATCGACGAGGTGACCTACGAGGCTCCGCTCGCCGACGGCTCCGGCAAGATGGTGAAAGTCAACATCGTACCGCTGCAGTTCCTCAAGGCCGTGCTGCCCAACCCGCAGGATCTCGGCGAGAACTACGACGGCGAGACATCCATCGGCTGCCGCATCCGTGGCATCAAAGACGGCAAGGAACACACCTATTATATATATAACAACTGCAAGCATCAGGACGCTTACAAGGAGACAGGCATGCAGGGCGTGAGCTACACCACCGGCGTTCCGGCCATGACCGGCGCGATGATGTTCCTCAAAGGCATCTGGCGCAAACCGGGCGTGTACAACGTTGAGGAGTTCGACCCGGATCCGTTCTTGAAGGTACTCGGTGAGCAGGGACTGCCCTGGCACGAGGTTCACGACGGCGACCTGGAACTGTAATCATTCCAAATACCACAAACAGACAACAACAACAGAAATGGCAAAAACAGAAGAAGAACTGGCTGCAGAGAAAGCAGCACAAGATAAGAAAGAGCGTGAAGGCAAACTGAAATCACTTCAGGAGGCCATGGCAAAGATCGAGAAGGACTTTGGCAAGGGATCGATCATGCGCATGGGCGACGAGAAGGTGGAGAACGTGGAGGTCATCCCCACGGGGTCCATCGGTCTGGACTGCGCCCTCGGCGTAGGCGGCTACCCCCGTGGCCGTATCATCGAGATCTATGGTCCTGAGTCTTCCGGTAAGACGACGCTGGCCATCCACGCCATCGCCGAGGCACAGAAGCAGGGCGGCATCGCTGCCTTCATCGACGCTGAGCACGCCTTCGACCGCTTCTATGCCGAGAAACTCGGTGTGGACGTTGACAACCTCTGGATTTCTCAGCCCGACAATGGTGAGCAGGCACTGCAAATTGCCGACCAGCTCATCAGCTCCTCGGCAGTGGACATCCTCGTCGTGGACTCTGTCGCCGCGCTGACGCCGAAGAAAGAGATCGAGGGCACCATGGGCGACTCTGCCGTCGGCCTGCAGGCCCGACTGATGAGTCAGGCCTTGCGCAAGCTCACCGGCACGATCTCCAAGACCAACACTTGCTGCATCTTCATCAACCAGTTGCGTGAGAAGATCGGTGTGATGTTTGGCAACCCCGAGACCACCACGGGTGGTAACGCACTGAAGTTCTACGCTTCCGTTCGTCTCGATATTCGCCGTACCAGTCAGCTCAAGGACGGCGACGAGGTATATGGCAACCACGTGCGTGTGAAGGTGGTGAAGAACAAGGTAGCACCTCCTTTCCGCAAGGCTGAGTTCGACATTCTCTTCGGCCAGGGCATCAACAAGGCCGGTGAGCTCGTGGACCTCGGAGTGGAATACAACATCGTCCAGAAGAGCGGCAGTTGGTTCAGTTACAACGGCAGCCGGTTGGCTCAGGGCCGCGACGCTACCATCAAGCTGATCAACGACAACCCGGAACTTTCGGAAGAGATCACCGGACTGGTGATGAAAGCCATCAAAGATCACAAAGAATAATCACCATTCATCCAAAGGGAAGAGCCGACAGAGCCGGCTCTTCCCTTTGTTGTTATTTCTGACAAAAAACGGGCTCTGAGAATCGATTCTTTGCGACGAAGACCTCCTTCGCTCTGATTTTCGCGAAAAATAGCGCGTTTTTGTAAGTCATTGATAACAAATACGTTATAAACATGAGCGTTTTTTCCCTATAACATCTCGGCTTTTTCTTGCAAAATTCTCTAGAGAATTTCTGATCAGAAAGGCTTTTTGATGTGGTCAGAAAGGCTTTCTGATGCTGTCATCACGCCGTAATGACAGCACCAAAGTGCCTTTCTGAGCACGATACAATGCAAAAATCGATGGGAAAAGTCAGTTTTTTCTGGGTTTGAAGACGAAAAGGCGATTCTGCGCTCTCTAGATTGCGAGTTGAAGTGGAAGGTGTTTTGTAAAAAGAAATAGCAAGCAGGTCATTCCCTGCTTGCTATTTCACCATCATCAATCTAACCGTTTTTACGCTTTGCTTACACGTAAGTCTCGATGAGTTTCATTCTTCCCCCAGTCTTGATCTGCTTGGTAGTAGCCGGGAAGATCAGGCTGTCGCCGGCCTGCACATCGATGACATTGCCCTCGTTGTCGGTGAGCTTGCCACTGCCTTTGGTGACGATGGTGATGACAAAACTGTCCAGCGCCGAGATGTCAATCGTCACAGGACTGCTCAGATCGTAGAGCAGCGTGTGGAAGTAAGGGCACTGCACCAGCGTGACGCCCTTGTTCTCCTCAGGCACATACTCCGTGCGGTAGTTGGGCAGCACGGTGTAGTTGATGCTCTCAGCAGCCTCCTGGGTGTGGAGCTGACGGTAGTTGCCGTCTTTATCCTTACGCTTGAAGTCGTAGATGCGATAGGTAACATCGCTTGTCTGCTGGACCTCGCAGAGGAAGCAGCCCTTGCCGATGCTGTGGATGCGGCCGGCAGGGAGGAAGAAGCAGTCGCCTTCCTTCACGTCGTAGTGGTCGATAGCGTCCACGATCGTGTCGTTGGCTACCATCTCCTTATACTCCTCAGGAGTGATTCTCTTCTTCAATCCAACGAGCAAGCTGGCGTCAGGATCAGAGTCCATGACATACCACATCTCGGTCTTGCCGCGTTCTTTACCTTGCTTGTGGGCAATCTCGTCCGTAGGGTGTACCTGGATGGACAGTGGACGAGCGGCATCGATGAACTTGATGAGCAGCGGAAACTCATTGCCGAAACGCTGATAGTTGGCAGCGCCCACCAGTTTTTCTTTCATATCAGCCACGACAGCACTCAGCGGCCGACCGGCATATTCTCCTTCGCTGACAATGGTCTCATTGCCGGGAACACCGGAGATCTCCCAGCTCTCCCCGACATTTTCGAGACTGTCGTGGAGATGTTTGAACGGGATGATTTTGTTGCCACCCCAGAGAGTCTGCTTCAGCAAAGGCTTAAAACGTAAAGGCTTCATATCTTATCAGTTTATTAATGTCTACTTGTATATACGTTTTTGCGCTGCAAAGTTACGTAAATACAAGCGACATCATACTGCCTCAATTATCCAAACGTGACACTATCTTACTAATTTTTCGTCCAGAACGACGGTGTGAGGCAGACGATCACCGAAAAAATCTCCAAACGGCCGAAGAGCATCATAATGGTGCAGATCCACTTGGCAAAGTCGGGAAGCATTGACCACGACATCGTAGGTCCTATCTCCAAGCCTAATGTCGGTCCCACATTGCCGATACAACTCATGGCGATGGTGATGGCGTTGGTGTTGTCAATGCCCGCTGCGATCATCACGAAAGCCGAGATGAAGATGAGCAACAGATAGGCTGTGAAGAACGCCAACAGTGAGACGCGCTGAGGATAGGTGATGTTTACCCCGCTGATCTTCAACGGCAACACGGCATGGGGGTGGAGACGCTGACGCAGCTCATTGCGCAACACCTTGAAGAGCATGGAGATGCGCACGCATTTCATGCCTCCTGCCGTACTGCCCGAGCAACCGCCGACCAGCATACACAAGGCCAGGACAACCCACGTGACGTGGGGCCACTTGCCAGCATCGTCGTTGAACAGTCCCGTCGTCGTCATAAACGACACCACGGAGAACAGCGAGGACCGGAAGGCATGCTCCAAACCATAGTGGTTGCGCGCGATGAGCTCCATCATGATGAAGACAGTAAACAGCGCAGTGAGTATCAGATAGAGCCGGAACTCAGTGTCGCGCCACAGCGACTTGACCTTTTGCTTGACCACAGCACAATAGAACAGCGTGAAGTTGACACCCGAGATGAAGCAGAAGAAAGTGGCCGTATACTCCATCCCCGGAGAATGGAAGTGCTCGATACTATCGTTGTAGATCGAGTAGCCGCCCGTGGCAGCCGTCGACATGGCGTAGTTGATGCCCTCGAACCAGTTCATGCCGAAGAGCATGAAACCGGCCATGCCGCCAAAGGTGATAAACAGATAGACGAGCCAGATCCATTTGGCACTCGTCGACAGCCGCGGGCTGAGCTTGCTCTTGATCGGTCCGGTAGCCTCCGCGGCAAACACCTTTGTGCTTCCGCCGACCACCTGCGGCAGCACGGCAATGGTGAAGAACACGATTCCCAAGCCGCCTATCCAGTGGGTCAATGACCGCCAGAACAGGATGCCGTGGGGCAGACACTCCACATCGTCGATGATCGTGGCTCCCGTCGTGGTGAATCCCGACATTGTCTCGAAGTAGGCATCCGTGAAACTATGGAGATAGCCGCCCACCAAAAAAGGTATTGTACCAAAGAGCGAGAACACGGTCCAGGTGAGCGTGACGATCAGATAAGAGTCACGGCGCGACATGATGTTCTCGGCATTGCGTCCCTTATACCCCAGGATGATGCCACAGAGTACGGTGACGACGATGGAGACGAGAAAGGCAAAGGTGTCTTCCTCGCCATAGTACAGCGCGATGCCTAAACACGTCAGCATCATCAAAGCTTCCAGAAAGAGCAGTGAGCCCAGTATCTTATAAACGATTTTAAAGTTGATCACACCTACAGTCTCCTATTTCTTATTGCTAATCTAAGGATATGCATACGATGAAACGCGCATACGATGAAATTCATCAATTGAAGAATTTCTCGATCTTCTTCATGTTGACGTTGTGGCAGAACACCACCACGTCGTCGCCGGCTTGTATCTGCGTATTACCCGACACCAGCATACCCTCTCCGCCTCTGACGAGGCCGCCGATGGTCATGCCCTGCGGCAGTCCAAGGTCCTTGACGGGTTTCCGTGTCACCTTGGAATCGGGTTTGGGGATAAACTCCGCCACGTCGGCATTGGCCGAAAGCAGGAAGGTGACATTCATCACGTCGGCATCGAGCATGAGCTGATAGATGCGGCTGGCAGCAATGGCCTTCTTGTTGATGATCGTACCGATGTCGAGGCTTTCAGCCATACTGGCGTAGCCCATGCTCTCGACCATGGCCACAGTCTTGCGCACACCCATGCGCTTGGCAGCCAGGCAGGCTAGGATGTTGGTCTCGGCATTGCCGGTGAGCGACACGAAAGCCTGCGTGTTGTAGATGCCCTCGTCGGTCAGCACGCCCATGTCGCGCGGATCGGCATTGATGACCAGCGCCTGATCGTTGAGCAACTGATTGAGTTCGTCGCAGCGGTCAGGGTTCACTTCAAAGATCTTCGTGTTCATATATTCCGGCATACTCAGCACGGCACGCACGGCAGTGGCGCC